>NZ_JBWKPS010000007.1:0-251824 GCF_059418365.1 Acidovorax sp. GW821-FHT09A11 | reverse complement strand
ACAGTGAAACGACTTTGCGCCGATGATAGTGCGGGTTCCCGTGTGAAAGTAGGTCATCGTCAGGCTCTTACAGCCCAGAAAACCCCAGTCAGCAATGACTGGGGTTTCTTGCTTTGAGGGATGGCGAAAAGCACGTTGTGGGTAGTGCGTCTTCCGTGACACCACTGGCGTTTATCGAAGCTAAGTCCGGCAGGCGCGGGCGGTACACCCCGAGGATCGAGGGAAGGGCCTGCACGAAAGCCCGGTGGCTCAACCGCCTTGCCGCTGTCCGTCCACGAACACCAGCAGTTCTTCCTTGCCGAAGGCCGTCCACTCCTCATTCGTGGTGAGGGGGGCCGTCACGATCACGGCCACGCGGTCCGTGGCCGTGGTCCGGGTGGCGAAGTCGATGCGCACGTCCTCGTCCGACAACTGTGCCTCGCTGAACGGGTGTTTGCGCTCGATGTAGTACAGCCCTGTGGATGCATGGGCCCACAGCGCCTGGCCGTTGGAGAGCAGGAAATTGAAGGTGCCATGCGGCGCGATGCGCGCGGCCAGCTCTTTCAAGGTGATGGTCAGTTCGGCAATGCTGGGCACGCTGGCATGGGACTTGGCCAGCTCCTGCATGATCCAGCAGAAGGCGTGCTCGCTGTCGGTATCCCCCACCGGATGGAAATGCGCATGCAGGCGGGGGCGGAAGTCCTTCAAGTCACCGTTGTGGGCGAACACCCAGTACCGGCCCCACAGCTCGCGCACGAAGGGGTGGCAGTTCTGCAGGCTCACCACACCCTGGGTGGCCTTGCGGATGTGCGCGATCACGTTGCGGCTCTGGATGGGGTAGCGACGGATCAACTCCGCCACGGGCGAATTCACGGCGGGCAGATGGTCCACGAAGTGCCGCAGTCCCCGGTCTTCGAAAAAGGCGATGCCCCAGCCGTCGGCATGGTCGGCTGTGTTGCCGCCGCGCTGCGCGAAACCGGTGAAGCTGAAGGTCACGTCGGTCGGCGTGTTGCAGTTCATACCGAGCAGTTGGCACATGGTCGAGCAAAGTCCGGATCAATCGGCCATCAGGCCGGGGGTGAAGGGGGGGAGGTATCGGCCGGCGCCGCAGGCGCTTCGCGCAGCTGCCATGCGGCAACCAGGGCCAGCAGGCACAGCACGGTCAGCATCAGAAAGGTCTCGCCAAAGGCGTCGATGCGGGCCGTGTTGCTCGCGCCCGCGGTCAGCGATGCACCATGCGCCCCCAGGCGCCACTCCAGCACGATACCGCACAGGCTCACGCCGGCGGCTCCGCCGAGCATGCGCAGGAAGCCGATGGCGCTCGATCCCTGCGAGATCAGCGACTTGTCCAGCGGCCGCATGGCCCCCAGGTTGAGCGACGGCAGGATGAAGCCGAGTCCGATGCGGCCCAGGATCGCAAAAGCCACCAGCATCCACAGCGCGGAGCCCAGGCCCACCAGCACCATGAGTCCGAACGACAGGGCCAGCAGGGCCAGGCCGATGCTCACCAGCAGGTGCGTGGGCTGCCTGTCGGCCAGCCGTCCCACCAGGGCGATGGTGATGGCCAGCACGAAGCCCGCGGGCAGCATGATGGTGCCCACGTGCGAGGCCGAGAGCGACAACCCCAGTTGCATGAACACCGGCAACAGGTAGGTGGAGCCGAACAGCGCCGTGCCATAGATGAACGCCACGATGCTGCCCATGGCGAACTGCCGGTACTGGAACAACCGCAAATCCATCAGCGGCTTGCGCCCCTGCCGCAGCTGCCGGCGTTGCCAGCCGATGAAGAGGCCCGTGGCGACCACGGCACCGGCCAGCAACAGGATGGCCTCCGATGCGGTGCCCCCATGCAGTGCCACCAGCCCATTGAGCAGGCACAGCGTCCCGGCCGTGCCCAGCGCCAGGCCGCGCCAGTCGAGCGCCTCGCCCTGGCGGTTGGCGGCCACGCCGCCCGGCGCGGTGACGGGCACGAATTTGTAGGCGAGCCAGAGGGAGGCCAGGCACAGCGGCACGACCATGAAGAAAATGGAGCGCCAGCCGAACCAGTCGACCAGCAGGCCGCCGATGCTCGGTCCGATGGCGGGCGCCAGCACCACGCCCATGCCGAAGATGCCGCTGGCGCGGCCTTGCTCGTGGGGCTGGAAGGCGTAGAGGATGATGACGGCGGGAATGGGCTGCACGACCCCGGCCGCCAGCCCCTCGGCCACCCGGGCGGCCAGCACCAGGCCGAAATCACGGGCCAGCCCGCCGCCGATGCCGCCGGCCAGCAGCAGGAGCATGGCGCCCACATAGGTGGCGCGGTAGCCATAGCGGGACAGGAGCCACGGCGTGGTCAGCATCGAGACCGTGGTGGCCACCATGAAGCCCGAGGTGACCCATTGGGCGCGCTCCTGGCCCAGGGTGAAGTAGTGGCTCATGTCGGGGATGGCCACGTTCACGATGGTCGACGACATGATCGACGCCATCGTGCCGACCATGACGGACAGCAGCAGCAGCCAGCGGTAGCGCTCGCCATGGCGTTCGCGCAGGGCGGCGAGGGAACCAGAAGAAGGCTGTGTTGTCATGGATCGGTGGGCTGGCGTTCAGTTGCGAAGAAGCACGGACTCTTCAATGGGCTGGCGCAGCCCCAGGCCAGCGCAGTCAGGGACGGGCCGCCCCGCACCGAGGACCGGGCCCTCCCTTTTTCGGATTGCTGCAAAGCAATTCGAGAGCAGGGGGAAGGCGCCCAGTGCCTCAGTCAGCTCCTCTCCGACCAGAGCTTGCCGCCCGTGGCCCAGTTCTCCCGCTTGACGTCGGTGATCAGGATGTCCACCGACTCGGGCGAACCGCCGAGCACCTCGACGGAGACGCGGGTGATCTCTTCCACCAGCTTGCGCTTTTGCTCGACCGTGCGGCCTTCCATCATTTCGACGTGGTACGTGGGCATATCAGCCTCCTTGGAGATAGTTGCAGAAAACAAAAGCGGAAATCATATCGGCGCCGGCGCGTCCGCAGGGGCGCCGGGCCGGGGCGCCGCTGGAGCGCCCCGCGCGCCGCACGCAGGACAGATACACACCTGGCCCCGTGCTGGGGCCGGCAGCGCCGCCAGCGCTTCCGGGTTGATCACCCGCGCCATGCACCAGCAGCTCTCGGCGGGCTGGCCCGCCGCGATGGCGCACTGGTTCGGCTGGCCGCACAGGGGGCAGCTGGAGGAGGGGGAGGAAGACGGCGCAGCGGATGGCGGGGCACTGGAGGGCGGCATGATGGCGGGCGGCACGCGCCCGCTGTGGATGGGAGGCGGCTGCGGGCCCAGTGTAAGGCGCCTGCGGCGTCCCGTCTTCCGCGCAGCGGGAAAGCCTGGGCGCCGGTGCCATGCGCGGCGGGCGGTCCGTGCCGCGCACCACTGGCACGTGGCCCGCCGCAGCCAGGGCAATCCATAAAAAAACAGCTGCCAGCGCTTGATGGGCAGGCGCTGGCAGCTATCAATAGGTGAGCGTGGCGCGCTTTGCGCGCGGCGCTCCCGGAATCAGGTGGCCTGTGCGGCCTTGAGCTTCAGGCGCCAGGCATGCAGCAGGGGTTCGGTGTAGCCGCTGGGCTGCTCCTGGCCCTTGAAGACCAGGTCGCAGGCGGCCTGGTAGGCCATGCTGGTGGCGAAGTGGCCCGCCATCGGCTGGTACAGCGGGTCGCCCGCGTTCTGGCCGTCCACCACCGCGGCCATGCGCTCGAAGGTCTCGCGCACCTGCGCTTCGGTCACCACGCCGTGCAGCAGCCAGTTGGCCATGTGCTGGCTGCTGATGCGCAGCGTGGCACGGTCTTCCATCAGGCCCACGTTGTGGATGTCGGGCACCTTGGAGCAGCCCACGCCCTGGTCCACCCAGCGCACCACATAGCCCAGGATGCCCTGGGCGTTGTTGTCCAGCTCCTGCTGCTTCTCGGCGTCGCTCCAGTTGGGGGCGGCTGCCACGGGCACGGTGAGCAGGCCGGTCAGCAGGTTGTCGCGCTCGGCGTTCACGTCGGTCTTCTCCAGGCCGATCTGGATCTCGGCCACGTTGACCTGGTGGTAGTGCAGCGCGTGCAGCGTCGCGCCGGTAGGGCTGGGTACCCAGGCGGTGTTGGCGCCGGCCTTGGGGTGGGCGATCTTTTGCTTGAGCATCTCGGCCATCAGGTCGGGCATGGCCCACATGCCCTTGCCGATCTGTGCCTTGCCGCGCAGGCCGCAGGAGAGGCCCACCAGCACGTTGTTCTTCTCGTACGACTGGATCCAGGCGCTGGTCTTCATGTCGCCCTTGCGCACCATGGGGCCGGCGTGCATGGCGGTGTGCATCTCGTCGCCGGTGCGGTCCAGGAAGCCGGTGTTGATGAACGCCACGCGGCTCGATGCAGCGGCAATGCAGGCCTTGAGGTTGACGGAGGTGCGGCGCTCTTCGTCCATGATGCCCAGCTTCACGGTGTTGGCGGGCAGGCCCAGCAGTTGCTCCACGCGGCCGAACAGGTCGCTGGCAAAGCCCACCTCGGCCGGGCCGTGCATCTTGGGCTTGACGATGTAGACGCTGCCCTTGCGGGAGTTGCGGATACCGTTCGCGCCGTGGCCTTGCAGGTCGTGCAATGCGATGGCCGTTGTGACCACTGCATCCATGATGCCTTCTGGGATCTCGCGCTGCGCGCCCTGCGCGTCGGTCCAGAGAATGGCCGGGTTGGTCATCAGGTGGCCCACGTTGCGCAGGAACATGAGCGAGCGGCCGTGCAGGCGCACCTCGCCACCTTGCGGGCCCGTATAGATGCGGTCAGGGTTCAGCCCGCGCGTGATGGTCTTGCCGCCCTTGGCGACCTGCTCGGTCAGCGTGGCCTGGATGATGCCCAGCCAGTTGCTGTAGCCCAGCACCTTGTCCTCAGCGTCCACAGCGGCCACGGAGTCTTCCAGGTCCAGGATGGTGGAGAGCGCGGCTTCCAGCACCAGGTCGCTCACGCCCGCCGCATCGGACTGGCCGATGGGCGTGGAACGGTCGATCTGGATGTCCAGGTGCAGGCCGTTGTGCTGCAGCAGCACCGACGAAGGCGCCGCGGCGTTGCCCTGGTAGCCCTTGAACTGCGAGGGATCCTTCAGGCCCGTGGTGCTCCCGTTGGCGAACGAGACGACCAGCTGGCCGCCTTCCACCTTGTAGCCCGTCGAATCCTTGTGCGAACCCGCAGCCAGCGGCGCGGTGTCGTCCAGCACCTGGCGCGCGAACGCGATCACCTTGGCGCCGCGCACGGGGTTGTAGCCCTTGCCCTTTTCGGCGCCGCCTTCTTCGCTGATGGCGTCCGTGCCGTACAGCGCGTCATACAGGCTGCCCCAGCGCGCGTTGGCGGCGTTGAGCGCGTAGCGGGCGTTCAGGATGGGCACCACCAGCTGCGGGCCGGCCTGCGTGGCCAGCTCGTCGTCCACATTGGCGGTGGTGGCCTTCACATCGGCGGGCTGGGGCACCAGGTAGCCGATCTTTTCCAGGAAACCACGGTAGGCCACCATGTCCTTGATGGGACCGGGGTTGGCCTTGTGCCAGGTGTCCAGCTCGGTCTGCAGGCGGTCGCGCTCGGCCAGCAGGGCGATGTTGCGCGGGGCCAGGTCGGCCACGATAGCGTCAAAGCCCTTCCAGAAGGCGGCGGCATCGACACCCGTGCCGGGCAGCACCTTGTCTTCGACAAAGCGGTACAGGGAGGTGGCCACTTGCAGGCCGTGGACTTTGGTGCGATCGGTCATGGGGTGCCTAGAAAGTTGTGCAAACGTGGATCAATGAAAAAGAAAACGGGACCTGCATGAGCAGGCCATGGGCAGACTGTATTGCAAATATTTGCCCACATAAATACGCTGAAAATCTCTAAACCAGTGACTTTTACGCACAACTGGTGGCCGTCCGTAGTCGCCCGGAATGGTGCTTTGGCCGGTTACCCACTACGCTGCGCACACAACAAACCCACCGGGAGACAAACCCATGCAGGCACCCATGGCCGCTGGCGCGCTGAACGCAGCCTACAAGAACAAGATCGTCAGCGCCGCCGACGCGGTGTTGCTCATCCACGATGGCGACACCGTGGCCACGGGCGGCTTCGTCGGCATCGGCTTTGCCGAGAGCATCGCCGTGGCGCTCGCCCAGCGCTGGGAGGCCACACAGACCCCGCGCGACCTCACCCTGGTCTACGCCGCAGGCCAGGGCGATGGCAAGCAGCGCGGCCTCAACCACCTGGGCCACGCGGGCCTGCTCAGGCGCGTGATCGGCGGGCACTGGAGCCTGGTGCCGCGCATCCAGAAGCTCGCGGTGGACAACCAGATCGAGGCCTGGAACCTGCCGCAGGGCGTGATCACGCACCTGTTCCGCGACATCGCCGCGGGCAAGCCCGGCACGCTCACGCGCGTGGGCCTCGACACCTTCGTGGACCCGCGCCATGGCGGCGGCAAGCTCAATGCGCGCACCACCGAAGACCTGGTGCGCATCCTGCCCATCGACGGGCAGGACTACCTGTTCTACAAGGCCTTCCCGATCCACGTCGGCATCATCCGCGCGACGACGGCCGACGCGGATGGCAACCTCACCATGGAGCGCGAGGCGCTCACGCTCGAAGCGCTGGCCATCGCCATGGCCGCGCGCAACTCGGGCGGCGTGGTCATTGCGCAGGTCGAGCGCATCGCCGAGCGCGGCACGCTCAACCCCCGGCAGGTGAAGGTGCCCGGCGTGCTGGTGGACGCCGTGGTGCTGGCCACCGAGCCCGCGCACCACCACCAGACCTTTGCCGAGCCCTACAGCGCCGCGTTCGCGGGCGAATTGCGCGTGCCCGTGGACACGCTGGAGGCGATGCCCCTGACCGAGCGCAAGATCATCGCCCGCCGCGCGGCGCTGGAGCTGCGCCCGCACCAGGTGGTGAACCTGGGGATCGGCATGCCCGAGGGCGTGGCCAACGTGGCGGCCGAGGAGCGCATCATCGACCTGGTCACGCTCACGGCCGAGCCCGGCGTGATCGGCGGCATCCCCGCCGGGGGCCTGAACTTCGGCGCGGCCGTGAACCCGCAGGCCATCATCGACCAGCCCAACCAGTTCGACTTCTACGACGGCGGCGGCCTGGACATCGCCATCCTGGGCCTGGCGCAGGCCGACCAGCACGGCAACCTCAACGTGAGCAAGTTCGGGCCGCGCCTGGCGGGTGCGGGCGGCTTCATCAACATCAGCCAGAACGCCAAGACCGTGGTGTTCGTCGGCACGTTCACGGCGGGGGCGCTGCAGGTGGAGGCGGTCGACGGCCACCTGCACATCCTGCACGAAGGCGGCGCGCGCAAGCTGGTGCGCGAGGTCGAGCACCGCACCTTCAGCGGCGCCGAGGCGCTGCGGCGCGGCCAGCGCGTGCTGTACGTCACCGAGCGCTGCGTGTTCCGCCTGGTGCCCTCGGGCGAGGAGGGCGGCGGCGGCGCGCTGGAGCTGATCGAGCTGGCGCCCGGCATCGACCTGCACCGCGACGTGCTGGCCCACATGGCCTTCACGCCGCGCATCAGCCCGGGCCTGCAGGTCATGGACATGCGCCTGTTCGAGCCCGGCCCGCTGGGCCTGCGCGAGCAGCTGCTCAACCGCCCGCTGGTGCAGCGCTTCGAGCTCGACGCCGCGCGCAGGCTGCTGCACATCGACTTCTCGGGCCTGCAGATCAACACGGCCACCACCATCGACGCCATCGAGCACGAGGTGCGTCGCCTGCTGGCACCGCTTGCCGCCCAGGGCGAGCGCGTGGAGGTCATCGTGAACTACGACCACTTCACCATCGCGCCCGACCTGGCCGATGCCTACACCGCCATGGTGCAGGGGCTCACGCGCGACCACTACGCGGACGTCAAGCGGTATGGCACGGTGGGTTTCCTCAAGTCGCGCCTGTTCTGAATGCTATAAAAACAATAGCTATTGGCGCAATGCCCCCGGGCGCTGGACGCTGTTTTTGCTTCAAGGCCGGGGGCGTAAGGCCCGTGCGGCGCCGGGCTTGCACGCCCTCGGATGTCTCCATAATCACTGCCCATGGACAAACTCAAGGCCTTCGAATCCTTTGTGTCGGTGGCCACGCGCGGCAGCCTCACGGCCGCCGCCAAGGCCGAGGGCGTGGCGCCCGCCATCATGGGGCGGCGGCTCGACGCGCTGGAAGAGCACCTGGGCGTGAAGCTCTTGGTGCGCACCACGCGGCGCATCAGCCTCACGCACGAGGGCAGCGCGTTCCTGGAAGACTGCCAGCGCCTGCTGTCCGACGTGGCCAATGCCGAGGCCAGCGTGTCGGAAGGCGGGGTCAAGGCCACGGGCCATTTGCGCATCACCGCGCCCGCCGGTTTTGGCCGCCGCCATGTGGCGCCGCTGGTGCCGCGTTTTCGCTCGGCGCACCCGGACGTGACCATCTCGCTGAACCTCAGCGACCGCGTGGTGGACCTCGCGGGGGAAGGCTTCGACTGCGCCGTGCGCGTGGGCGACCTGCCCGACTCGTCGCTGGTGAGCGTTCGCATCGCCGACAACCGCCGCCTGTGCGTGGCCACGCCCGAATACCTGGCCCGGCGCGGCACGCCGCGCGCGCCGGCCGAACTCGTGCAGCACGACTGCCTCACGCTGTCCAGCGACGCATCGCAGACGCGCGGCTGGGCGTTCCGGGTGCCCCTTGCGGATGGCGCCACGGAGGTCATGCATCTGAAGCCCGGCGGGCCGCTCGACTGCTCCGACGGCCAGGTGCTGCACGACTGGTGCCTGGGCGGCTGGGGCATTGCCTGGCGCAGCACCTGGGAGGTCGAGGCCGAGATCGCCGCTGGTCGCCTGGTCGCGGTGCTGGAGGACTTCGCCGCGCCGCCCAACGGCATCTATGTGGTGTTCCCCCAGCGCAAGCACCTGCCGCTGCGCGTGCGGCTGTGGATCGACTTCCTGAAACACCAGTACGCGCAGCCCGCGTTCTGGAAAGGCGAATGACTTCCCTGGGCCGCTGCGCGCCTTCCTCCGACGCGAAGCGGGATGCCTCCGGGGGCCAAGCCGGTTCCACGGTAGCGCTGGCCTTGGCGCGCCCCATGCGTTGGCCCGCTCCGTGCGACGGGTGGTGCTGATGGACCGCCCCGTGGCAGACTGCGCACTCCATGGCCGAGCCCACGCTTCTCGTCGCTGACGACCACCCGCTGTTCCGCGCCGCCGTGCTGCACGTGCTGCATGAGCGTCTGCCGCAGTTCCGCACGCTGGAGGCGGCCAGCGCCGCCACGCTGGGCACGGCGCTGCAGGAGCACCCCGAGGTGGAGCTGGTGCTGCTGGACCTGAGCATGCCCGGCGCGCGCGGCTTCTCCTCGCTGCTGCACGTGCGCGGCGAGTACCCCGAGCTGCCGGTGGTCATCATCTCGTCCAACGACCACCCGCGCGTGATCCGCCGCGCGCAGCAGTTCGGCGCGGCCGGTTTCATCCCCAAGTCCGCGCCGGCCGAGGCCATGGGCGAGGCCATCGAGGCCGTGCTCGACGGCGGCAGCTGGTTCCCGCCCATGGCGGCCGAGCGCTCCGAGGCCGACGCCGAGCTGGCCGCGCGGCTCGCGCAGCTCACGCCCCAGCAGTTCCGCGTGCTGCTGTGCCTGGCCGACGGCCTGCTCAACAAGCAGATCGCCGCCGCGCTGGGCCTGGCGGAGAACACCGTGAAGGTGCATGTCACGGCCATCCTGAAAAAGCTCGCGTGCTACAGCCGCACGCAGGCGGCGGTGCTGGTGAAAAGCCTGGAGACGGAAGACGGCGTGTCTTCCTGAGGTCGGGATCTGAATCAAAACGGCCGCTGTCGCCTATTCATCAAGCGCTGGCAGCTACTAAAAGCGTAGCGACGAGCGCAGCCTCCCCAACCGGGCGCAGCACCATGTGCGAGACGCCGTGCGAGGGCCGCCAGCACACGGTGCCTGCACTGGCGCCGTCCCCCTTCCCGTAGCGCGCAGCGCGCAGAGAGAAAGAAGGAGGAAGCCACGCAGCGGCTCAGGGGGATGCTCCCTGTCTCAGCAGCGTCTGGCTCACCAGCGCCCGCAGCGCCGGCGCCCGCACCGGCTTGGCCAGAAAGCCCCAGCCGCGTTCGGCCGCCTGCCGGCGCAGCGTGGCGTCGTGCTCGGCGGTGACCAGGATCACCGCGGGGGCCTGGCCCCAGCGTTCGCACAGCTGGGCGTAGACATCGGGGCCATGGTGGCGGGCGCCCAGGTGCACGTCCAGCAGCACCAGCTGCGGCGCCTGGCCGCGTTCGGCCTGGGCCAGCGCCTCGGGCGCGCCGCCGGCCAGCGGCACCTGGCAGCCCCAGCGCTCCAGCAGGGCACGTGTCGCGGCGCAGGTGGGGCCGTCGTCCTCGATCACCCAGGCGCTGCTGCCCTGCAGCGGGGCGTCTTCCTGCGGCTGCCGTGGAGCGGCCGTGGCGGCGGCGGCTGGCTGTTGCCGCGCGGCGGCGGGGTCGCCCAGCGGCACGCGCACCCAGAACACACTGCCGCGCCCCAGCTGCGAGCGCAGCCCGATCTCGTGCCCCAGCAGGCGGCCCAGGCGCTCGACGATGGCCAGGCCCAGGCCCGCGCCCCGGTCGTCGGCGCGGCCTTCGTCCAGGCGGCGGAACTCCTCGAAGATCTCGCGCTGCAGCGCCTCGGGGATGCCCGGGCCCTGGTCGTGCACCTCGATGCGCAGGTGGTCCCCGGCCCTGCGGCAGCCCACCACGATGCGCCCCTGCCGGCTGTAGCGGATGGCGTTGGAGACGAAGTTCTGCAGGATGCGGCGCAGCAGGTTCTCGTCGGTGCGCACCACGGCGCGCGTGGGCACGCAGCGGAGCTTCAGGCCCTGGCCCTCGGCCAGCACGCCGAAGTTGTGGGCCAGCACCTGCAGCAGCGGGCCCAGGGCCACGTCGTGGATGTGCACGTCCAGTTGCCCCGACTCCATGCGCGAGATATCGAGCAGGCTGCTCAGGATCGCGTCCTGCGAAGCGAGCGCGCCGTCGATGCTGTCCACCGTGCGCCGCTCGGCGTCGTCCTGCAGGTGGCTGCGCAGCAGCGAGGTGAACATGCGCGCGGCGTTCAGCGGCTGCAGCAGGTCGTGCACGGCGGCCGCGACGAAGCGGGTCTTGTAGCGGTTGGCGCGCTCGGCCTCGCGCCGCGCGGCGTCCAGGTCGCGCGTGCGGTCGGCCACGCGCTGCTCCAGCGCATCGGCCAGGCTGCGCAGTTCGCGTGCGGCGTTCTTGTAGCTGGTGATGTCGGCATAGCTGGTCACGAAGCCGCCTTCGGGCAGCGGGTTGCCGCGGATCTCGAGCACCGTGCCATCGCCCTTGGCGCTCTCGTGCAGATGGGGCAGGCCGCTGCGCAGGTGCGACAGGCGCCGCTCGATCGCCTCGTCGGCCGGGCCGGGGCCCAGCAAGCCGCGGCGCGCGTTGTGGCGCAGCAGGTCCGCGATGGGCTGGCCCACGCGCATCAGGTCGGCGGGGTAGCGAAACAGCTGCACGTAGCGCGAGTTCCAGGCCACGAGGTTCAGGTCGGCATCGATGATGACCACGCCCTGGGGCAGGTGCTCCAGGCTGCGCGAGAGGCCCGTGTCGGTCTGCTGGGCGGCCTGCTGCGCCGCCTGCACGATGCCGTCCTGGGCGGTGCGCAGCTCCTGCGCGTGCTGCTGCAGCACGGTCTCCAGCTCCTGGCGGCTGCGCTGGCGCAGGTTCGCCAGGCGCTGCCGCTGGCGCACGAACAGCACCAGCAGGGCCAGTGCCAGCCACCCGCCGCCGCCGGCCGCCGCGGCCCAGCGGCTGTCGGCGATGCTGCTGTGCGTGTCGTGCACCAGGTGCAGCTGCCAGGGCGTGCCGGGCAGCGGCTGGGTCTGCCACAGCACGCGGCCGGGCAGGGGCGGCAGGTCGGGCGACAACAGGCGCACCAGGCGGCCGCCGTTGTCCATGTGGTCGTCCACGCGCCAGGCCAGCGGGCGCAGCGGCTGGTTCGAATACTGGCGCGTGGCGTTGAGCTCGCGGCGCTCCTCGTCGCCCAGGGGCTCCAGCAGGCGGTAGCGCCACGCGTCCTGGCTGGCCAGGAACACCACGCCGTGCGCGTCGGAGGCCAGCACGATGTCCGGCGTCTGCAGCCACTCGCGCTCGAGCTCCTGCAGCGCGATCTTGATCGCCACCAGACCCAGCGTGTGGCCGCTGGCGTCGCGGATGGCCTGCGACAGGAAGTAGCCCGGCTCGCCCGTGGTCACGCCGATGCCGTAGAAGCTGCCGCGCCCCTGCGCCAGCGCCTCCTGCACATACGGGCGAAAGCTGTAGTCCACCCCCACGTTGCTGGTGGTGGTGCGCCAGTTGCTGGCCGCCACGGCCAGCCCTTCGCGGTTGAGCAGGGTGAGCGTGGACGACTGGCTCGCGCCGTTGGCCTGCTCCAGCTTGAGGTTGAGCTGCTCCACCTCCGCCGGGCTCAGGGCGCGGGTCAGCGCATCCTGCAGCTGCGCGTCCAGCGCCAGCACCTCGGGCAGGGTGCGGTAGCGGTCGATGCGCTGGGCCAGCGTCTGGCCGTACAGGGTCAGCTGCTGCTGCACGCTGTCGCTCTCCTCGTGCAGCGAACGCTGCCACGCCCACTGCCCGGCCACGAACATGCTGCCCGCCATGCCGGTGAGGAGGATCAGCAGGGTCCAGAATTTGCGAAGGCGCGGCGTCGTCATGGGGCAGAAATCAGGGGGCCGGGAGCGTGCCCCGGGCTGTGATGGTGAGGGCAGCGAGTGTGCCTCACCTCGCTGGCGCCTAGGGGTTTTCCCTATATTGGGGCACGGGGCGCCCTCTGGCGGTGCCACCGACTAATACCAATAGGTTATCGGCTGAATCCGGGGGCGGCTGTACAAACGGCACCCTCGACGCACCCCGCTGGTGCAGTCACCGTGATTTCAGGAGACATCCCCATGCACGCCATTACCGCCCCCACCGCCCATCCCGTGCGGCTTCCCTTTTACCGGCAACTGTACTTCCAGGTGGTGGTCGCCATCGTCCTCGGGGTGCTGCTGGGCCACTTCGAGCCGGCCTACGGCGAGGCGCTCAAGCCGCTGGGCGACGCGTTCATCAAGCTGGTGAAGATGATCATCGCCCCGGTGATCTTCCTGACCATCGTGACCGGCATCGCGGGCATGTCGCAGCTCTCCACCGTGGGCCGGGTGTTCGGCAAGGCCATGGCGTACTTCCTGTTCTTCTCCACGCTGGCGCTGGTCGTCGGCCTGGTGGTGGCCAACGTGGTGCAGCCCGGCGCGGGCATGAACATCAACCCCGCCGACCTGGACCAGACGGCCGTGAAGACCTACGTGGCCAAGTCGCACGAGATGTCGCTCACCGGCTTCGCGATGGACATCATCCCCAAGACGCTGGTCAGCCCCTTCGTGGGCGACAACATCCTGCAGGTGCTGCTGGTGGCCGTGCTGTTCGGCATCGCGCTGGCCATGGTGGGCGAGGCCGGCCGCCCGGTGCAGAATTTTCTGGAAGCGCTGACCACGCCCGTGTTCAAGGTGGTGGGCATCGTGATGAAGGCCGCGCCCATCGGCGCGTTCGGCGCCATGGCCTTCACCATCGGCAAGTTCGGCCTGGGTTCGCTCGTCAACCTGGCCTGGCTGGTGGGCTCGTTCTACATCACCTCGCTGCTGTTCGTGGTGGTCATCCTGGGCTTCGTGGCCCGGCTGTGCGGCTTCTCGGTGCTCAAGCTGTGCCGCTACCTGAAGGCCGAGCTGATGCTGGTGCTGGGCACCTCGTCGTCCGAATCGGCCCTGCCGTCGCTGATGGAGAAGATGGAAAAGGCCGGCTGCAGCAAGTCGGTGGTGGGCCTCGTGGTGCCCACGGGCTACTCGTTCAACCTGGACGGCACCAACATCTACATGACGCTGGCCGCGCTGTTCATCGCCCAGGCCACCAACACCGAACTCTCGCTGGGCCACCAGGTGGCGCTGCTGCTGGTGGCCATGCTGTCGTCCAAGGGCGCGGCGGGCGTGACCGGCGCGGGCTTCATCACCCTGGCCGCCACCCTGGCCGTGGTGCCCGAGGTGCCGGTGGCCGGCATGGCGCTGATCCTGGGCGTGGACCGCTTCATGAGCGAGTGCCGCTCGCTGACCAACTTCATCGGCAACGCGGTCGCCACCGTGGTCGTCTCGCGCTGGGAAAACGCGCTGGACCACGAACGCCTGGACGCCGCGCTGAACGGCCATCCGCTGCCCGCCCCCGGGGTGGTGCCCGCCGCCGAGGTGCCCCTGGGCGCGGTGGCCCGCTCCGCGGCCTGATACGTCGCCACTCGCCGCCGCAGCGGCGCAGGCCCCGGGGCTTGTGCCGCTTTTTTTTGCTATTGATGTAATAGCTACTTGCGCTTGCTGGACAAGCGCTGGCCCCCGTCTGTGTTCAGGCGAATGCCTTGCGCCGCTGCGCCACCATGCCTGCCGAGCCCGCCAGCAGCGTGAGCAGCAGCAAGCCCCATCCGCCCAGTGCCGGGATGCCATGGGCGCTGGGGGGGGCGGCGGCCAGGGGCATCGCCGGGTCCAGGATCTCGCCGTTCTGCAGGCCATCGTCATCGCCCACGCCGCCGTCGGTCACGTCAAAGCCCACGGTGTTGCCGTTGATGAGCAGGTTGCCGGGCGTGATGAAGTTGCCATGGCTGTGCTTGATGAAGTCGTCCACCGCCTGCGGCCAGATGGTGGTGACGCGCACCGTCGCGCCCGGGGTGCAGCCCACCAGCTTGAAGCGGAATGCGCCTTGCGGCGCGGTGCGGCCTGGCGGCGTTGCGGCCGCCGCGATGAACCCGGTGGCCGCCGGGTCGAAGCGGCAGCCCGCCCCCCCGCCGGTGAAGCTGGCGCTGGCCGCGCCCCCCGCGCCGCCGGCCGGCACGGTGGTGCCGGTGGCGGTGGTGATGGCCGCGTACTGCGCCTGCACGCTGCGCGGGGCCTGCACGTTGGCGAGGGTGCAGGTGCGGCTGGGCAGGTCCACGCCGTCGCAGCCGGTAAAGCCGGTGAAGGTGAAGCCCGCGTGGGGCGCGCTGGCGGTGCAGGTGGCGCCGCCGCCGTGGTTCACGCTCGCCGGGCAGGTGACGATGCCGCCGCCGGCGGGCGATGCGCTGGCGCTGAGGGCATGGGTGTTGATGGCGAAGCTCGCCGTCACGCTGCGCGCCTGGTCCAGGGTGACGGTGCAGGTGGTGGCGCTGCCGGCGCAGTCGCCGCCCCACACCACGTGCCAGTCGGTGGCGGGCGTGGCCGTGAGGGTCACCACGCCGCCCGCGAGGTAGCTGGCCTCGCAGGTGCCGCTGCTCGCAATGCAGTTGGTGATCTGGCCTGCCGTGGGGGCGGGCGGGGCCGTGGCGCCCACGCTGCCGCCCGTGGACAGCACGGCCAGTTGCAGCAGCTTGTCGTCGCGCAGGTCGGCGTCGGCGCGGTCAGGGCCTGCGTTCCGGCCCCGCATCCCGGCGCCGGCCGCGTTGCCGCTGACGCTGTGTTCGCAGCCGGGCGCCAGGGTCAGCTGGCCATCGTTCCACAGCCCGCCCACGGCCTGGCCGCCAGCGAAGCTGGCAGGGTGACCACTACCGCCACCGCCCGCGGCCAGGTTGGCGCTGATGGCGCAGCCCGCGCCCTGCACCGTGAGTTGCGCGCCCGGCGCGTTGTAGATGCCGCCGGCCGCCGCGCCGCCGGCGCTATTTCCGCCGCCGCTAATCCATCCCCCGCCCCCGCCGCCGCCCACCCAGACGCCGCCGAGCGCGGCATACCCCCCGCCGCCGCCCGTGTCACCAGCATTTCCTGGAAAGCCCGTGCTGCCGGTGCCGCCGTTTCCTGCAAGGGTTGCGCCTGCGCCGCCGCTGCTGCCGTTGCTGCCGTTCCCGGCGTCGGTGTTTCCACCGCCGCCGCCATAGCCGCCACCTCCCGCGCCGTACCATCCGCCACCGCCACCGCCGCCCGCCCAGCCACCGCCGCCGGCACCGCCACCACCGGCGCCACCGCCCCCCGCGCCCCCGCCATGGCTGCCGCTGCCGCCATTGCTGAAACCCTCCCCACCCGTTGGCGCATCGATGGCGCCGCTACCGCCTCCATTGAGGCTGCTGCCATTGCCTCCGCTGCCGCCCGCGCCCTTGATCTCGCCCGGCTGGCCGATGTTCAGCCCCACGCCGCTGCCCCCGCCGCCGCCGCCCATGCCGCTCTGCCCGCCGCCCGTGGCGTAGTTGCCCTGCACCTGCACGCCGTCGAGCGTGAGCGTGCCATCGTTGCGGATGCCCGCGCCCCAGGACGAGCCCGACTGCGCCGTGCCGCCCACGTCGATCCCCTTGCCTGCCAGCAGCCCGCGCGTGATGACCAGCCCGCGCAGGGTGGCGGTGGCGCCCGCGTTGACCCACAGCACGCGGCCCCGAAGCTGCCCGTCCAGCGTGACGCCGGGGCCGTCGATGGTGACGCTCTTGCCGATGACGAGCTGGCCCTGCAGCGCCACGCGGGACACGCCGCCCGCGAAGGCGATGGTGTCGCCGCTGGCGTTGGCATCGGCGAGCGCCTGGCGCAGGCTGCCCGGGCCGCTGTCGTTGCCGTTGGTCACGGTGAGGCTGGCCGCCTGGGCGGCGCCAGCGGCCACCAGCGCGGCGGCGCAGGCCAGCCCGCGCAGGGGATGGGGGCACGGGGTGTGGAACATGGCTTGTTTGCTTTTGTTTTGATAGCTGTTTGCGCTTGCTGAGCGGGCGTTGAAGGGTGTTTTGGCCTTAAACGCCGCCTCGCCGCCGGTGCAAGCCCAGCGCGGCCACCAGCGCAGACAGCAGCGCCAGCGCCCAGGGCGCATCCACGGGGATGGCCGCGGGCGGCGCAAGGGGGTTGACGAAGCGGCCCGCGGCTGCGGGGCAGCTCGTGTCGCTCTCCGGCCAGTACTGGTTGCCCGTGCCGGTGAAGGGGATGGCGCTATAGCAGTTGTCGCCGGGCGTGTTGTCGGTGATCTGGTTGTGGTTCAGCGTGAACGTGTGCCCGGCCGGAGCACTGAACCGGACGCCCGCGCCCCTGTTCGCGCCGCCTGCGGCAGGACTGGCGTTGTTGGCAATGATGCTGCCGGTGACCAGCGTGTTCACGCCGCTGTAGAGGGCGCCGCCCTGCTGGCCGGCGACGTTGCCCGTGAAGCGGCTGTTCGCCACCGTCAGCGAGCCGCTGCCCGTGCTGTAGACGGCGCCGCCCAGGCTGGCGGTGTTGGCGGTGAACTGGCTGTCCGTGATGGTCACCGTGCTGTCGCGGCTGAAGAGGCCGCCGCCGTTGGCCAGGGCCGTGTTGCCGGTGATGACGCTGTGGTCGATGTTCAGGGTGACGCCGTCCGCGTAGATGCCGCCGCCATCCGTCGGGCCGCCGCCGGCGGTATTGCCGCCGGCCAGCGTCAGCCCGCGCAGCGTGAGCGTGGTGCCCGCCAGCGTGGCGGTGACCAGGGGTGTGGCGCCGCCGCCGTCCAGGGTCACGCGCCCGCCGCCGTCGATGGTGGTGTTCGAGGCCTGGTAGATGTCCAGCGCGCTGCCCAGCGTGATGGTGCTGCCTGCGGGAAAGGCGGCGGGGTCGAACGCGATGGTGTCGGCGCCGCTGCCCAGCGCGCAGTCGGCGTCCCAGACGGTATCCGTCACCGCGCTGCCGAGGGCCTCGGTCAGGCTGCACAGGCCGTCGCCCCCCATGACGGTCGTGGTGTTGACGGTGATGGTGGCCGCGGGGGCCAGGCTGGCGGCCAGCAGGCAGGCGGCGGCGAGGGCGATTCGTTTGGGCATAAAAAAGGCTTCCAGCGCCCACACAGAAAGCGCAGGCAGCTATGAAATTGAAAGCATTGGCGTGAAGTCACAGATGGTAGGGATTGGCCATGCGCCTGTCTGTCCTCAGAACTGATGACATGGCGCTGCTGCCCGGCGCTTGCCCATAATCCAGCCCATGGCCCCCGACACCGCCCCGCCCCTGCCCGCCCCCTGGCCCGCGCGCCTGCCGGCTCCTTTGCGGGTGGGCGTGGTCGAGGACGACCCGGCCTGCCGCGACACCTTCATCGCCATGATCGGCGCGCAGCCCGACCTGGCGCTGGCCATGGCGGCGGCCAGCCGGGCCGAGGCGCTGGCGCTGCTGCCCCAGTCGCCCATGGATGTGCTGCTGGTGGACCTGGGCCTGCCCGACGGCTCGGGCCTGGACGTGATCCGCGCCGCGCGCGCGCAGTGGCCCGGCTGCAGCGTGCTGGTGAGCACCATCTTTGGCGATGAAACGCACGTGCTGCGCTCCATCGAGGCCGGGGCCATGGGCTACCTGCTCAAGGACGTGAGCGCCGCCGAGCTGGCCGAGGAAATCCGCAGCATCCACGCGGGCGGCAGCCCCATCAGCCCCATGGTGGCGCGCAAGATCCTGGCGCGCGCCGCCGCCAGCCTGCCGCCCGCCACCGAGCCGCCCGCCGCGCTGCTGTCCGCGCGCGAGCAGGAGGTGCTGCGCTGCGTGAGCAAGGGCTTCACCACCGAGGAGACGGCCCGCACCATGGGCGTCTCCCGCACCACGGTGCTCACCTTCGTGCGGCGCATCTACGCCAAGCTGCAGGTCAACACGCGCGCCGAGGCCATCCATGCCGCCCACAGGCAAGGCCTTCTGGCGAACGGGTAGGTGGTGCGCCGCGCTGCTGTTGGCCGCCTGGCTCGCGGCCTGCGGCGGCGGCAGCGCTACCGATAACCCCACGCACCTGCGGCAGGCCGCCTTCCGCATGGAGCCCGGCGCGGGCTGGGAACCTCCGCCCGCGCCGCCCTTCGCAGGGGAGGAGGAGAAAGGCGCGTGGGCCAGCGTGCCGCTGCCCCACGCGCGGGAGCGCAGCCTGGCCGAGGGCGGTGCCTCGCTGCGGGCCCCGCCCGACGTGGCCTGGTACCGGCTCGACCTGCCCCCGCCCGGTACACCCGGTGCCCCCAGCGCATCGGGCGCGCCGGGCCAGGACTTGTTTCTGTACCTGCCGCGCTGGCAGACCATCGGCATCGTCGCCATCTATGTCGATGGCCGCATGGCCTACCGCACGCGCGGCAGCCGCGTGTGGAACAGCTTCAACCGGCCCCTGTGGGTGGCGCTGGGCAACCACGCCGCCGGTGGCGAGCCGCCCCGCACCGTGTGGCTGCGCATGGCCAGCCAGCGCGGCGTGGGCGGGGCCGTCTCCAGCGCCTGGGTGGGCACCGAGCAGAACCTGCTGTGGCGCTACAGCGTGCGCCGCTTCGTGCAGAACGACTTCATCAGCCTGACCGGCGCCGCCTTTCTGGCCATTGGCCTGTTCGCGCTGGCCGTGGGCTGCGTGCGCCGCCGCGAGCCCATCTACCTGCTGTTCTTCGCCATCTCCGTCACCACCTTGCTGCGCAGCCTGCACTACGTGGTGGACGACCGGCCCCTGCCCGTGCCCGACGACTGGTTCGGCTGGATGACCGTCAATTCGCTGGGCTGGGCCATGGTGTGCACCTTCGCCTTCGCCTTCCGCGTGCACGGGCGGCGCATGCCCGCGCTGGCGCTGGGCATCGCGGGGCTGGTGTCGCTGGGCACCGTGCTCACCCTGCCGCTGCCGCCGCTGCTGCCGTACCTCGATGCCATGCTGCCGCTGGTCTATCTCGTCATCACCTTGCTGACGGCGGTGGTGGCCGCGTCGGGCCTGTGGGCCTCGTGGCGCGCGCGGTCGCGCGAGGGGCTGGTGCTGTTCGCCTGGTTCTCGCTGAACGTGCCCGCGGGCGCGCACGACCTGCTGATGGTCAACTACCGCATCGACATGGAGCATGTCTATCTGGCGCCCTACAACGCCATCGGCCTGTTCGCCATCTTCCTGGCCATCGTCTGGCGGCGCTACGTGGGCGCCATCCACGCGGTCGAGGTGGCCAACGCCGGGCTGGAGAGCCAGCTCGCCGCCCGCGAGCGCGAACTGACCGCCAGCCACGAGCAACTGCGCGCGCTGGAGCGCCAGCAGACCCTGGCCACCGAGCGCCAGCGCATGATGCAGGACATGCACGACGGCATCGGCTCGTCGCTGATGAGCGCGCTGCGCATGGTCGAGCGCGGCCAGGCCAGCACGGCCGACACGGCCCAGGTGCTCAAGGACTGCATCGACGACCTCAAGCTCGCCATCGACTCGCTGGACCCCGCCGATGCCGACCTGCTGGCGCTGCTGGCGGCCGTGCGCTTTCGCCTGGCGCCCCGGCTCAAGGCCGCGGGCATCACCCTTGCCTGGAACGTGCAGGACCTGCCCCCGCTGCCCTGGCTCGACCCGCAGTCCGCGCTGCACGTGCTGCGCATCCTGCAAGAAGTGCTGGCCAACATCCTCAAGCACACCCAGGCCACCCTGATCGACGTGGCCACCGCGCCGCAGGCGCAAGCCGGGCAGGGCGGCGCGGGCGTGGTGGTGCGCATCCGCGACAACGCAGGCGCCTTCGTGCTGTCCGAAGGCCCGCCCGCCGCCCTGGCCGGCCAGGGCCTGCTCAACGTGCGCCACCGCGCCCAGGCCCTGGGCGGGCGCTGCCAGTGGGCGGCATGGGAGGGCGGGGGCGAATTCACCCTGTGGCTGCCGCTGGCGCGCGGTGATTGAAGAACTACTCTTTTGATAGCTGCGGGCGCTTGCCTGCTAAGCGCTGGAGGCCTGTTGGGCATCAAACCCCGGCAAGGCCTTGTCCTCAGTTCTGAGGACATACAGGCGTGTTGCAATTTCTTAACATTCCGGCGGTTCGTCACACACCAAGGCCCCGCCATGCCCCGCCGCCCCTGCGCCCTGCGCGCCCTGCTGCTCCAGTTCGTGTTCATCGCCATCGCCTGCCTGGCCGCCTGGCCCGCCGCGCACGCCCAGGCGGGCACCTGGGCGGCCAGCGGCAGCCTGGGCGATGGGCGCCAATGGCACACCAGCACCCAGCTGCCCAACGGCAAGGTGCTCGTCGCGGGCGGCTATGGCGGCGGCAGCCTCAGCCACCTTGCCAGCGCCGAGCTGTACGACCCCGCCGCCGGCCAGTGGGCCGCCACCGGCCCGCTCGCCCACGCGCGCCGCGGCCACACCGCCACCTTGCTGCCCCATGGCAAGGTGCTCGTGGCGGGTGGCTACGACGGCAGCGCATTCATCGCCAGCGTCGAGCTGTACGACCCCGCCACCGGCTTGTGGAGCGGTGCCAGCGCGCTGGCCCAGCCGCGCACGGAACACACCGCCACCCTGCTGGCCGATGGCCGGGTGCTCGTCGCGGGCGGCCACGCCAGCGGGGGGCAGGTGGCCCAGGCCGAACTGTACGACCCCGCCACCGGCGCCTGGTCCCCCGCCGGGCAGTTGGCCGAAGCGCGCCAGGGCCATACCGCCACCTTGCTGGCCGACGGCCGGGTGCTCGTCGTCGGCGGCGGCAACGGCACCGGCTACCTCGCCACCGCCGAGGTGTACCGCCCGAGCGACAACACCTGGGGCTCCGCCGCCCCGCTGCCGCAAGGGCCGCGCAGCGATTTCACCGCCACCTTGCTGCCCAACGGCAGGGTGCTTGCCGTGGGCGGAAACAGCGGCAGCGAGCAGCTTGCCAGCGCCGAGCTGTACGACCCCCAGGGCGATACCTGGGCGCCTGCCGCCCCGCTGAACAGCAAGCGCTTATTCCACACCGCCACGCTGCTGCCCGGCGGCAAGGTGCTCGTGGCGGGAGGCTTCGGCAGCGGCAGCGCTCTCCAAAGCGCCGAACGGTACGACCCTGACACCAACCAATGGACCGCCGCCGGCGGCCTGAACGACGGGCGCTGGCGCCACATCGCCACCCTGCTGCCCCAGGGCAAGGTGCTCTTCATCGGGGGCGCCAGCGACCTCGGCGCGCTGCTCGCCAGCACCGAGCTCTACGACCCCGCCATCGGCACCTGGGCGGGCACCGGCGCGCTGCCAGGCCAGCGCACGGAGCACACGGCCACCCTGCTGCCGGACGGCAAGGTGCTCGTCGCGGGCGGGGGCGCCGGTTTTGGCGCCGGGCAGCTCATCGGCGCTGCCGCGCTGTACAACCCCGCCACCGGCGCCTGGGCCGCCACGGGCCCGCTGGCCGCCGCGCGCATCTACCACACCGCCACCTTGCTGCCCGGCGGCAAGGTGCTCGTCGTGGGCGGCCTCGGCAGCGCAGGAGCGCTCGCCAGCGCCGAACTCTACGACCCCGCCACGGGCACCTGGAGCGGCACCGGCGCGATGGCCAGCCCCCGCTTGCGGCACGCCGCCGTCCTGCTGCCCAGCGGCCAGGTGCTGGTCGTGGGGGGCTTGGGCAGCAACATCAGCAACAGCCAAACCGCCACCGCCGAGCTGTACGACCCCGCCACCGGCCTCTGGTCCGCCACGAGCGCGATGAGCGCCGCACGCCAATGGCCCACGGCCACCCTGCTGCCTACCGGCAGGGTGCTCATCGCGGGGGGGAATGGCAGCGGCGGCACCCTGGGCAGCGCCGAGCTGTACGACCCCGCCTCGGGCACCTGGAGCGGCGCCGGCACGATGGCCAGCCCACGCTGGACCCACACCGCCACCCTGCTGCCCCAGGGCAAGGTGCTTGTCGCGGGGGGGCACGACGGCACCGACCTCGGCGGCGCCGAGCTTTACGACCCCGCCCTGAACGCATGGAGCCCCACCGGCCCGCTCAACACCGGACGCTCCGGCCACACCGCCACCCTGCTGCCCGGCGGCAAGGTTTTGGCCGCTGGGGGGGGTGGTGGCGGCTACCTGGGCAGCGCCGAACTGTACGACCCCGCCACGGGCGCCTGGGCCGCCACCGGCGCGCTGGCCACTGTGCGCGCCTACCACACCGCCACCGTGCTGCCCGATGGCACGGTGCTCGCCGCCGGGGGGCGCGACGGCGTCACGGCCACCAGCGGCATCGCCACCGCCGAGCGCTACGACCCTGCCGGCGGCGCAGTGCCCCCGGCCCGCATTCCCACATTGACCGGCGGCCCCGCCCGGTTGAGCGGCGCGGCCTTCACCCTCACCGGTTTGCGGCTGCGTGGCGACAGCGAGGCCAGCGGCGGCAGCACCAGCGCATCGCCCACCCCCTTGCCGCTGGTGCAGTTGACGCGGCTGGACAACGGCGCGCGCACCTGGCTCGCGCCCACCGGCTCCACCGCCGCCAGCATCGACGTGGCCGCGCCGGGCGCGCTGCCCAGCGGCCGGTATGCGCTGCGGGCGTTCGTGAACGGCATGGCGTCCAACGCGCTGCTGCTGGGCACGCAGGCCCAGCCCACGCTGGCCCTGTCCGCCAGCGCCGTGGGCGCCAGCGTCACCTTCACCGCCACGCTGAACGGCGCATCCGCCAGCCCCACGGGCCAGGTGGCGTTCAGCGTGGATGGCGCGCCGCTGGCCTGCACCACGGCCACCTTCAGCGGCGGCGTGGCCACCTGCGCCACCAGCAGCCTGGCCATGGGCCTGCACAGCATCACCGCCAGCTACACGGGCGACGCCGACAACGCGCCCGCCACCGCCAGCCCGCTGGCGCACACCGTCAACACCGCTGCCGTGCCCGTGCCGGGCGGCGGCGGCGGCACGGCGCAGGTCGGCATCACCGGCGGCCCACCCGGCTGCACCGTGAACACCCTGGGCCTGAGCGCGGCCACTGGCGCCGACAACCTGCCCGCAGGCGCGACCGCCCCGCTGGGCGTGCTGCGCTTCACGGCCACGGGCTGCGCGGGCGCCACGCTCGCGGTGGCCATCACCTACCCCGGCGGCAGCCTGGCGGGGCTGGTGCCGCGCAAGTTCGGCCCCGCCGCGGCCGGTGCCACGGCGCTCTGGTTCCCGCATGGCGCGGTCAGCGGCGACACGGTGAGCTTTGCCGTCACCGACAACGGCACGGGCGACAACGACCCCGCCCCCGGCGCCATCGCCGACCCGCACGCCATGCTGCTGCTGGCCGCCGCCGCGCAGGCGATTCCTACGCTGTCCGAATGGGGCCTGCTCGTGCTGGCGGCGCTGCTGGGGCTGGCAGCGCTGCGCAGGTTTCAAGCCGGATCGGCCTCCAGCGCTTGATGAGAAAGCGCTGAAAGCTATCAAATCAGGAGTTTTTTCCGGATGCGCTAGCATTGCCAGTCCCATTGTCACGAGGCGCCCCATGCCCACTGAAGCCCTGCTGGCCTACGCCCACTTTCTGGCCATCCTGACCATGACCGTCTTCCTGGCCAGCGAGGCGGCCCTGTGCCGCAAGGAGTGGCTCAACGCCGCGGTGGTGGAGCGCCTGGCGCGGGTGGACATGGTCTATGGCATCTCCGCCATCGCCGTGCTGGCCACGGGCCTGGCGCGCACCTGGTGGGGCATGAAGGGCGCGGGGTGGTACTGGTCGCAGCCCCTGCTGCACACCAAGGTCACGCTGTTCGTGGTCATCGGCCTGATCTCCATCGTGCCCACGGTGCGCTTTCTGCGCTGGCGCAAGCAGCTGCGCGCCACGGGTGCGCTGCCCACCGAGGCCGAGGTGCGCGGCACGCGCCGCCTCGTGATGATCGAGGCTCACCTGCTGGTGGTGATTCCGCTGCTGGCCGTGTTCCTGGCGCGGGGCGTGGGCACGCGCTAGAAAGCACAAAGCCCCGCGTGCGGGGCTTTGTTTGGGGGCCAAGGTGTGTCAGGCGGGCTTGTTGCTCAGGCATTCCTTCATGAAGGCCTTGCGCTCGTCGCCCTTGAGGGTCTTGGCCTTGGGGTCTGCGTTGCAGGTCTTCATCTTGGTCTGCTGCTTTTCCTGCTTGTTGGCAGACAGGCATTCCTTCATGAAGGCCTTGCGCTCGTCGCCCTTCTTTTCCTTGGCGTCGGCATTGCAGGTGGCCATCTTGCTCTGCTGCGCGGTGGGCGCCTTGGCCGGCGCGGAGGCCGCGGCAGCAGGCGCGTCGGCGGCATGGGCCGTGGCCAGGGAGAGGGTCAGGCCGATGGCCGTCATCAGGGAAAGCAGTTTCTTCATGTAATGCTCCTGCGGGTAGGGGGATGGACGGCCCGGTGGACACCGGGCCATTCAGCATAACGCCACAGCGGCGGGATGGGATGACGGGGCGCCCCCGTAGAATCCCCGCATGCTCTCCGTCAAACAGGAATTGCTCGCGGCGCTCGCCGGCGAGCTGGAAAAATTGTCGCCCGGCACTGCCGGGCGCGCTGCGTTCGAATCCCCCAAGGTGGCCGCCCACGGCGACTTCGCCTGCACGGCGGCCATGCAGCTGGCCAAGCCGCTCAAGCTCAACCCGCGCGCGCTGGGCGAGCAGCTCAAGGCCGCGCTCGAGGCCACGCCCGCGTTTGCCCGCTGGGTCGATGCCATCGAGATCGCCGGCCCCGGGTTTCTCAACATCCGCCTCAAGCCCGCCGCCAAGCAGGAAGTGGTGCGCGAGGTCTTGGGTGCCGGAGACCGCTTTGGCTACCAGGCCGACAACGGCCAGCGCGTGCTGGTCGAGTTCGTCTCGGCCAACCCCACCGGCCCGCTGCACGTGGGCCACGGCCGCCAGGCGGCGCTGGGCGACGCGATCTGCAACCTCTTTGCCACCCAGGGCTGGAAGGTGCACCGCGAGTTCTATTACAACGACGCGGGCGTGCAGATCCAGACGCTGACCACCAGCACGCAGCTGCGCGCCAAGGGCTTCAAGCCCGGCGACGAGTGCTGGCCCACCGACCCGGAGAACCCGGCGTCCAAGGCGTTCTACAACGGCGACTACATCCAGGACATCGCCAACGACTTCCTCGCGAAGAAGACCGTCAAGGCCGACGACCGCGAGTTCACCGCCAGCGGCGACGTGGACGATGTGGAGTCCATCCGCCAGTTCGCCGTGGCCTACCTGCGCAACGAGCAGGACAAGGACCTGCAGGCCTTCAATCTGAAGTTCGACGAGTACTACCTCGAGTCGAGCCTGTACACCAGCGGCCGCGTCGAGGCTACCGTGGGCAAGCTCGTGGCCAACGGCAAGACCTACGAGCAGGACGGCGCGCTGTGGCTCAAGAGCACGGACTACGGCGACGACAAGGACCGTGTCATGCGCAAGCAGGACGGCACGTACACCTACTTCGTGCCCGACGTGGCCTACCACATCGCCAAGTGGGAGCGCGGCTTCACCAAGGTCGTCAACATCCAGGGCACGGACCACCACGGCACCATCGCCCGCGTGCGCGCCGGGCTGCAGGCAGCCGGCGTGGGCATTCCGCAGGGCTACCCCGACTACGTGCTGCACACCATGGTGCGCGTGGTCAAGGGCGGCGAAGAGGTCAAGATCAGCAAGCGCGCGGGCAGCTATGTCACGCTGCGCGACCTGATCGAATGGACCAGCAAGGACGCGGTGCGCTTCTTCCTCTTGAGCCGCAAGCCCGACACCGAGTACACCTTCGACGTGGACCTGGCCGTGGCGCAGAACAACGACAACCCGGTGTACTACGTGCAGTACGCCCACGCGCGCATCCAGTCGGTGCTGCGCGGCTGGGCCGAGCAGGGCGGCGGCGATGTGGCCTCGCTCCAGGGCGCGGACCTGTCGGCGCTCGAAGGCCCGCAGGCCCAGGCGCTGATGCTGCAGCTGGCCAAGTACCCCGAGATGCTCACCGCCGCCGCCGACGGCGAGGCGCCGCACGACGTGACCTTCTACCTGCGCGACCTGGCCGCCAGCTACCACAGCTACTACGACGCCGAGCGCATCCTGGTGGACGATGAAACCGTCAAGCGTGCCCGGCTGGCCCTCGTCGCCGCCACCGCGCAGGTATTGCACAATGGCCTGGCCGTGCTGGGCGTGTCGGCTCCGGCCAGAATGTAAGCAGTCACTATGAAGAAACAACAGACGGGTGGGACCATCATCGGCTTCATCGTCGGGGTCATCGTGGGCCTGGGGGCCGCACTGGCGGTGGCCGTGTACGTGACCAAGGTGCCGGTGCCCTTCCTCAACAAGGGCAACGGGCGGGGCGTGGACATGGATGCCGCCGAATCCCAGAAGAACAAGAACTGGGACCCGAACTCTCCGCTGTACGGCAAGAACCCCGCGCGTCCCCCCGCGCCGGCGGTGGCGGCGGCTTCCGCGCCCGCCTCCGCGGCGGCGCCCGAGGTGCGGGCGGCCGCCTCCGCGCCCAAGCCGGTTGCCAGCAAGCCCGAGGCGGCCAAGGCCGAAAGCAAGCCCGGCGCCGATCCGCTGGGCGATCTGGCCGTCGCCAAGGCCGCCGCCAAGGGCAACCTGGACCCGTTCGACTACTTCGTGCAGGCCGGGGCATTCCGCACCCAGGCCGATGCGGATGCCCAGCGCGCCAAGCTGGCCATGCTGGGCTGGGAGGCCCGGGTGAGCGAGCGCGAGCAAAATGGGCGGGCCGTGTTCCGCGTGCGCGTGGGCCCGTTCACCAAGCGCGATGATGCCGAGCAGCTCAAGGAAAAGCTCGACGGCGCCGGGGTGGAATCGGCCCTGGTGCGGGTGCAGCGCTGAACTGCCGCGCAGCGGGAGCTGAACTTTTTGCGGGGGCATGGCTCACATCCCCCAGACCAGAACCAGGAGAGTCTTTGCCATGAAACGCCGTGAGTTTTCTTTGTCCGCCGCCTCGGCGGTTGCCGCTTCCGCCCTGACGCTGCCAGTGGCCACCCCCGCGCTGGCCCAGGCCCGCCAGTTCAAGGAGGGCAAGGACTTCAAGCGGCTGGACAAGCCCGTGGCGCCCGATGCGCCCGCCGGCAAGGTCGATGTGATCGAATTCTTCTGGTACAGCTGCCCCCACTGCCACGCCTTCGAGCCCACGCTCGACGCATGGGTGAAGAGCGCCCCCAAGGACATGAGCATCCGCCGCATGCCCGTGGCCTTCAATGCCAGCTTCGTGCCGCAGCAAAAGCTCTACTACACGCTCGAAGGCATGGGCAAGCTCGACGCGCTGCACGCCAAGGTGTTCCGCGCCATCCATGTGGAAAAGCAGAAGCTGGCCAAGGACGACGAAATCCTGGCCTGGGTGACCCAGCAGGGGGTCGATGCCGCCAAGTTCAAGGAGGTCTACGGCTCCTTCACCGTGTCCAACCAGGTGCGCCGTGCGTCGCAGCTGCAGGACGCGTATGGCGTGGAAGGCGTGCCTTCCATGGGCGTGGCCGGCAAGTACTACACCGATGGCACCATGGCCGGCAACATGCAGAACGTGCTGCAGGTGGTGGAGCACCTGGCCGCCACGGCGAAAAAGGGGTGACGCCTCCTTGAAGGAAGCGTGGCCCTCGTGAGCCGCCTTCCTGCCAAGGGGAACGCACCCGGCGGCCCGGCAGCGCCGGCTCCACGGGTGCAGGCGTCGGCTTCCAAGCGCCGACGGCCTCGGATGTCCCAAGAAGAAGCCCGCGGATGCGGGCTTTTTTCATGGCGCGCGCCGTGGGGTGGCTACAATGACCTGCAAGATTCGTGCCCTATGAACTACCGCATCCTCCCCCACCTCCTGCTTGTCGCCCTGGCCTGCCATCTGGGCGCGGCGCACGCCGAAAAGGCCGACCGCGCCAAGCCCATGAACATCGAGGCCGACGCCTTGCGACACGATGAGCTCAAGCAGACCAGCGTGTTCTCGGGCCGCGTGGTCATGACCAAGGGCTCCATCGTGCTGCGCGGCGCGCGGCTGGACGTGCGCCAGGACGCCGACGGCTACCAGTACGGCGTGGTCACGGCCGAGGCGGGCAAGCGGGCCTTCTTCCGCCAGAAGCGCGATACCGTGGCCGGCGCGCCGGACGAGTTCATCGAAGGCGAGAGCGAAGTCATCGAGTACGACGGCAAGGCCGACAACGTGCGCTTCATCACCCGCGCCGAACTGCGCCGCTACCGCGGGGCGGTCCTCAGCGACGAGATCACCGGCGCCGTGATCGTCTACAACAACCTCACCGATGTGTTCACCGTGGACGGCAAGCGCACCCCCGCGACCAATGCGGCGGGCGATGCGCCCGCGCCCGGCAGCCGGGTGCGGGCGGTGCTCGCGCCCAAGGACCCGCCCGCCGGTACCGCCGCGCCGGAGGCCGCGCCCCCGGCATCGGCGCCGGTGCTGCGCCCCAGCAACAGCCTTGGCGGCGGCTCCAAGTGAGCGCGCAGCCCGTCAGCCCCGGTCCTGACACCCAGGCGGGCAGCCGCCTGGAGGTGCAGCACCTGGCCAAGTCGTATGGCAGCCGCAAGGTCGTCAAGGATGTGTCGCTGGTCGTGCAAAAGGGCGAGGTCGTGGGCCTGCTGGGGCCCAACGGCGCGGGCAAGACCACCTCGTTCTACATGATCGTGGGCCTGGTGCGCAGCGACGCGGGCGACATCCGCATCGACGGCCATTCGGTGGCCCACATGCCCATCCACCGCCGCTCGCGGCTGGGGCTGTCCTACCTGCCGCAGGAAGCCTCCATCTTCCGCAAGCTCACGGTCGAAGAGAACGTGCGCGCGGTGCTGGAGCTGCAGCGCGCGGACGACGACGGCAAGCCGCTGTCGCGCGAGGCCATCGAAGAGCGTCTCACGGCCTTGCTCCAGGAGCTGCGCGTGGACCACCTGCGGGCCTCGCCCGCCATGGCCCTGTCGGGCGGCGAGCGCCGCCGCGTCGAGATCGCCCGCGCGCTGGCCACGCAGCCGCGCTTCATCCTGCTGGACGAGCCCTTTGCGGGCATCGACCCCATCGCCGTGATCGAGATCCAGCGCATCATCGGTTTTCTCAAGGCGCGCGGCATCGGCGTGCTCATCACCGACCACAACGTGCGCGAGACGCTGGGCATCTGCGACCACGCCTTCATCATCAGCGATGGCCAGGTGCTGGCCCAGGGCACGCCGTCCGAGATCGTGGACAACGCCGAAGTGCGCCGGGTGTACCTGGGCGAACATTTCCGCATGTAGACATGGCCTCCACGCTTGTCACTTCGTGTACTGCGCTGCCCCCCGAGGGGGCCTTCGCGCCTTGGGGCGGCCCGGCGGCGCGGTACGGTGCCCCCACGCTCCCCGCTGCGCGTGGTTCGCTGCCCCCCGAGGGGGCGTTCGCGCCTTGGGGCGGCCCGGCGGCGCGGTACGGTACCCCCACGCTCCCCGCTGCGCGTGGTTCGCTGCCCCCCGAGGGGGCGTTCGCGCCTTGGGGCGGCCCGGCGGCGCTCAATCAATGAAACCTGGACTCTCGCTGCGCGTCTCGCAGCATCTTGCATTGACCCCCCAGCTTCAGCAGTCCATCCGGCTGCTGCAGTTGTCCACGCTGGAACTCTCGCAGGAAGTCGAGCAGATGCTTGACGAAAACCCGTTCCTCGAACGCAACGCCGACGAGGCGCCGCGCGAGGAGTTTGGCCTGGAAGCCGCCGATACGCCGGCCCAGGCCGACGACTACAGCGCGGATGATGCTATTTTTTCAGGAGCTACCAGCGCAAGCAGTACCAGCGCTGAGGCTCAAAATGATGCTGAAACTCCGAGCGCGGGCGCCGACGAGCCCGACTGGAGCGGCGACGGCACGGTGGAGATGGCGCCCAACGACGCCGAGTGGGGCGGCGACGCCCCCGCCCGCAACCGCAACGACGCCGAAGGCGACGAGGCCGACGCCACCGAGCTGGCCCGCACGCACGAATCGCTGACCGCCTTTTTGCACCGACAGGCGCTGGCGCTGCGCCTGTCCGAGATCGACCGCGCCGCGCTGCGCTTCCTGATCGAATCGCTCAACGACGACGGCTACCTGGAGGATCCGCTCGAAGAGCTGGCCATCAGCCTGGCCGGGCCCGACGACCTGGAGCAGATCGAGGAACTGGTGCACCGCTTCACCGTGGCACAGCGGCTGCTGCAGAGCCTGGAGCCCGTGGGCGTGGGCGCGCGCGGCCTGGCCGAGTGCCTGACGCTGCAGCTCAAGGCGCTGGCCGCCGACGAGGACAGCGACATCGACCCCGACACCGTGCAGACCGCGCTGCGCGTGTGCCAGCAGCCGCTGGAGATGCTGGCGCGGCGCGACGTGCGCCGCCTCACGCAGGCCTGCGGCGACAGCGAGGAGCGCACCCGCGCCGCCATGGCGCTGATCGCCCGGCTGGAGCCGCGCCCGGGGCGCCGCTTCGCCGACGTGGAGCGCAACATCATCATCCCCGACGTGATCGTGCGCAAGGCCGGGCGCGCCAATGGCCGCGACGGGCAGCACAACTTCATCGTGCAGCTCAACCCCGACGTGATGCCGCGCCTGCGCGTGCACGACATCTATGCCGGCGCCCTGCGCGGCCACAAGGGCGGCGAGGGCCACCAGGGCATGCAGCAGCGCCTGCAGGAGGCGCGCTGGTTCATCAAGAACATCCAGCAGCGCTTTGACACCATCCTGCGCGTCTCGCGCGCCATCGTGGAGCGGCAGAAGAACTTCTTCACCCACGGCGAACTCGCCATGCGCCCGCTGGTGCTGCGCGACATCGCCGACGAGCTGGGCCTGCACGAGTCCACCATCAGCCGCGTGACCACGGCCAAGTACATGGCCACGCCCATCGGCACCTACGAGCTCAAGTACTTCTTCGGCTCGGGCCTGGGCACCGAGACCGGCGGCAATGCGTCGAGCACCGCCGTGCGCGCCCTCATCAAGCAGTTCGTGGCCGCCGAGAGCCCGACCAAGCCGCTGTCCGACAGCCAGATCGCCGAGATGCTCAAGGAGCAGGGCATCGAGTGCGCGCGCCGCACCGTCGCCAAGTACCGCGAGGCGCTCAAGATCGCGCCGGCGAATCTGCGCAAGGCGCTGTAGGCGCCTTGCGAGCGCGTGCACGGCGCATGCGCCTGGTGGCCCGTTTTTCCGCTCCGTTGCCGTCTTTCCCTCTCACTTCGCCACCCCGTCCATGGCCCGCATCGTCTTCGACCTTCCCGCGCACTTCGGTTTCGCCACCGAAATGCAGATCTACATCAGCCACGTCAACCAGGGCGGGCACCTGGACAACGCGCAGCTGCTGAGCCTCGTGTCCGAGGCCCGGGTGCGGTTTTTCCAGTCACTCGGCTACCCCGAGGCCGACGTGGGCGGGCTGTCCATCGTGGTCGGAGACATCGTGGCGCAGTACAAGTCCGAGGGGTTCCACGGCGAGACCATGCGCGTGGAGATGGCGCCTGCGGACTTCAACCGCTATGGGTTCGACCTGGTCTTTTGCATGACCGAGAAGACCTCGGGCCGCGAGGTGGCGCGCGGCAAGATCGGCATCGTTTTCATCGGCAAGGCCGGCCGCAAGGTGGCGCCGATCCCGGACTCCATCCGCCAGTTGCTGCTGGCCCGTGCCGGCACGCCGGATTCACACGCACTTTCCGAGCGCGTATCCTCACCATCGTCATGAACCAACTCCAACTTTTTCTCCCCTGCGCCGCCGGTGTGGAGGGCTTCCTGGCCGACGAGGTGCATGGCATCACCGGCCTCACGGGGCAGGATCTGCTGGTGGGCCGGGGCGGCGTGCTGCTGCGCGCCTCGTGGCGCGACGCGCTGCTGCTGAACCTGCACAGCCGCCTGGCCCAGCGCGTGCTGGTGCAGCTGGCGCACCGCCCGTACCGCTCCGAGAACGACCTCTACGCCGCCGCCAGCGACGTGGCCTGGGAAATCTGGTTCACCACGCGCCAGACCTTCAAGGTCGAGGTGACCGCCCAGCACAGCCCGCTGCAGAGCCTCAATTTCGCGGGGCTCAAGGTCAAGGACGCGGTGGCCGACCGCTTTCGCGCCAAGAGCGGCGTGCGCCCCGACGTGAACACGCAGTGGCCCGACGTGCGCATCCACCTGCACCTGACCACCGACGAAGCCACCATCTACATCGACACCTCGGGCGAGCCGCTGTTCAAGCGCGGCTGGCGCGAGGACAAGGGCGACGCCCCGCTGAAGGAGACCCTGGCCGCTGCCATGATCGCCGCCAGCGGCTGGGACCCCCACGGCGACAACCCCCAGCCGCTGTACGACCCCTGCTGCGGCAGCGGCACCATCGCCATCGAGGCCGCGCAGATCGCCTGCCGCATTCCGGCGGGCAGGCTGCGCCGCTTTGCGTTCGAGAAACTGCTGCCCTACCAGGCCCATGTCTGGTCTGCTATTAAAAATGAAGCTGAAGGCGCAATACAGACAAGCGCTGTACCTATTTTCGGCAGTGACGTCGCCTTCCGGATGGTGGATTTCGCCGAGCGCAATGCCGAGCGCGCCGGCGTGGCGGGCGCCGTGCAGCTGCGCGGAGGCGATGCGCTGCAGCGCATGCCGCCGTGCGAGCAGCCCGGCGTGATGCTCCTGAACCCCCCGTACGGCGAACGCATCGCCGCGGCCGGTGCCGCGGGCCGCAATGCCAGCGAGCGCGCGGCCGACCGTGCCCAGGGCCTGGCCGTGGGCCGTGAAGAAGCCCATACCGACGATGGCGGCGAGTTCTTCAGCCAGCTGGCCGCGCACTGGAAGAAGAACTACAGCGGCTGGACGGCCTGGATGCTCACGCCCGACCTCAAGCTGCCCGGCAAGATGCGCCTGAAGGAGTCGCGCCGCGTGCCGATGTGGAACGGCCCCATCGAATGCCGCATGTTCCGCTTCGACATGATCAAGGGCGCGGTGCGCGACCGCGGTGCCAAGGCGCCGCCCCAGGCGCCCGATGCCGGCGGCCCGCGCGATGCGGGTTGAGCTTTCGCTGCCCGCCGAGGCCGCTGAGGGCGAGCCCGCGCGCCCCGTGGTGGTGGACACCAACGTGGCGCTGGACCTGCTGATCTTCAGCGACCCGCGTACCGCGCCGCTGCGCACGCTGCTGGCCCAGGGGCGCCTGTCATGGATCGCCACGCAGGTCATGCGCGATGAGCTGGAGCGGGTGTTGGCCTACCCGCACATCGCAGAGCGCATGGACTACTACCGCGTGGACGCGGCGCAGGTGCTGTCCGCGTTTGATGTGCAGGTGCAGCTGGTGGATGTTGCGCCCAGGGTGGCCTATGTGTGCAAGGACGCGGACGACCAGAAGTTCATCGACCTGGCCGCCGCGCACCGGGCGATTTTGCTGAGCAAGGACAAGGCCGTGATTTGTATGCGCAAGCGGTTGTTGAGCTTGGGCGCGGATGTGGCGACGGAGTTGGTGCTGGAAGAAGCGTCCGTCGCTCCAGTGGCTTGATGCGGCCGTCACTGGAAGGATCGGTATGAGACCATTGGGTTTTCTAGTCCTCTCAGGCTTCTTCGCGTACCTTGCATTCGATGCGCGTCAGTTCGAGCGAACGTCGGACCATAAGATCTGGGCTGTACCGCCATCTTCTGGTCGGGCTGTCGGAGTGGACCCCCTGTCACGCGCTGAACAGGAGGGGCTGCAGGCGAACAAGTTCACTGCCATCGGTGGCATTCCTGGCCTCTGCTGGGCCTTTGTTGTGCTCTCGCTGGGGTGTCTGGGCGTGGCCATCTGGCTGTGGTTCGTCTAGCGCTTCTGAAGATCCAGTCTCCCTGCCCGGAGACATCAAGGTGCGAGTACCTTCTTCATGTACACCAGCTGAAAGCCCTGGATGTAGTTGTCGATGTGTCCGAACTCCTCATAGCCCTGCTTGAGGTAAAAGCCCCGCGCTTGCCACTCAAAGGTACTCAGCGTCGCGCTGTGCGCACCCAGCTCGCGGGCTTTCTGTTCCGCCGTAGCCAGCAGGCTTCGGCCCAGCCCTTGGTTCCGGGCCGATTCGTCGACAAACAGAAGTTCCACATTCAGCCACTGCAGAAACACGAATCCGCGCAGCCCGCCCAGCAATTCACCCTTGGTGTCACGTGCGCTCACCCACACTGGCTGCGTCTGGCCGTATTCGCCAACAAATCCGTAGTTGAACTGCCGCATCCGGCGGCCGAGGACGCCGGAGTGGACTTCTTCTGCTGTGGGGGTGTAAATCTCATAGTCGTTCATCGCGCTAGTCTTGTCATGCCAACAAGTCATACGCCGCCCGCACCCGCTGCAAGTCCCGCCCCAGCTTGCGGCTCGCAGGCAGTTGCCGCATCCACCCCATCCGGCGAACGCTGGTCGCCAGCACCTCCCGCATCTCCGTGCTCCCATGCGCCACCCACGCCGCCCAGCGCTCGCGCCCCTCGCCCAGCGTGCCGCTCTGGTGCAGATAGATGGCCGTGGAGTGCGCATAGCACAGCGCATCGCGCACATGGCATACCGGCAGCGGCAGCACGGACGCAGGATCGTCCTCGAAGTCGATGCAGGCCACTTCGCCATCGGGGCAGCGCACCAGGTTGCGCGCAAAGGCCTGGCTCAGGCACGTGCCCTGGCGGTGCACATGGGCGAGTGTGTCCAGCCCCTGTTGCCACAGCGCCAGCACGGCCGCCGTGTCGCCCGCCTGCACGGCATGGTCGATCTCGTTGCCCAGCGAATGGGTCTCCTCCCCCGTGCGGCCCAGGTGCCGCATCGCGAAGCCATCTCGCTGCGCGGCCAGCACCACGGGCACGAGCACACCCCGCGCCGCCAGGTCCGTGAGGCGCCGCACCTCGGTGGCGATGGCGGCGGTGCCGCCGGGGTTGGGCACGGGGCGCAGCACCGGGAGCCGCAGCAGGCCGGCCAGCGCGGCCATGGCGCGGTAGCGCCCCGTGCCGTGGGGCGCGCCCGCGCGCTTGATCCAGATCTGTTCGCCGCCCAGCACGTGGGCCATCACCGCGTGGGGCTGCGTGGCCAGGTGCTGCTGCAGGAAGGCGCGGTAGTCGGGGGTGTCCCCGGGGGTGTCCATCGTCATACGGCCGCGTCCCCTGCCACCGCGGCGGCGGTGCCTGCCGCCGCCGCATGGACCAGCTCCACATGGTGCGGGATGGAGGGCTCCAGCGCGGGCTCGCTGGCCTGGAAGCTGTGCGCGCTGGCCAGGGGCCAGTACAGGCGGAACACGTTGTGCTGCGCGTCCAGCGGGCCCAGCAGCGCGCCGGGCAGCATGCGCGTGATGAGGTTGGACAAGAGGCGCACCTCGGTGTCGCTGATGCGGCGCACGATGTGGTGGGCCGTGATGTCCTTGGGGTGGGTGAGGCCGGCGGCCTGCACCAGCTCCTGCAGCGCGTGCAGCGTGCTGCGGTGGAACTGCGCCACGCGCGTGGCCTTGTCGGGCACCACCAGGGCCTGCTGGCGCAGCGGGTCCTGCGTGGTCACGCCCGTGGGGCAGTGGCCGGTGTGGCAGCTTTGCGCCTGGATGCAGCCCAGCGCCATCATGAAGCCGCGCCCCGCGTTGCACCAGTCGGCGCCCAGCGCCATCATGCGGGCGATGTCGAAGGCGCTGATGACCTTGCCCGCGCAGCCGATGCGCACGCGGTCGCGCAGGTTCACGCCCACCAGGGTGTTGTGCACCAGCAGCAGGCCCTCCTGCAGCGGCGCGCCCACGTGGTCGCTGAACTCCACCGGGGCCGCGCCGGTGCCGCCCTCGGCGCCGTCGACCACGATGAAGTCGGGCGTGATGCCCGTGACCAGCATGGCCTTGACGATGGCGAACCACTCCCACGGGTGGCCCAGGCAGAACTTGAAGCCCGTGGGCTTGCCGCCCGAGAGCGTGCGCAGCCTGGCGATGAACTGCATCATCTCCACCGGGTTGCGGAAGGCGCTGTGGCTGGCGGGCGAGATGCAGGCCTCGCCTTCCTTCACGCCGCGCGCGGCCGCGATCTCGGCCGTGACCTTGGCCCCGGGCAGCACGCCGCCGTGGCCGGGCTTGGCGCCCTGGCTCAGCTTCAGCTCGATCATCTTGACCTGCGGGTCGGTGGCGTTGGCCGCAAAACGCTCTTCGCTGAACGTGCCGTCGGGATTGCGGCAGCCGAAGTAGCCCGAGCCGATCTCCCAGATCAGGTCGCCGCCGTGCACGCGGTGGTGCTGGCTGATGCTGCCCTCGCCCGTGTCGTGCGCGAAGCCGCCCTTCCTGGCGCCCTGGTTGAGCGCCAGGATGGCGTTGGCCGACAGCGCGCCAAAGCTCATGGCCGAGATGTTGAACACGCTCGCGTGGTAGGGCTGGGTACAGGGCGCCACGGACGGCGACGGTGCATCCGGGTTGCCGCCGATCCACACGCGAAAGTCGTGCGACGGCAGCTGTGTGGGCGCGAGCGAGTGGTTCACCCATTCGTAGCCCTGCGCGCCCACGTCCAGGTGGGTGCCGAAGGGGCGGTTGTCCGGGTCGCCCTTGGCGCGCTGGTACACCAGCGAGCGCTGCGCGCGCGAGAACGGCGCGGCCTCGCTGTCGCTTTCGATGAAATACTGGCGCACCTCGGGCCGCACGTATTCGAGCATGAAGCGGATGTGGCCGATGACCGGGTAGTTGCGCAGGATGGCGTGGCGCGACTGCTGCAGGTCGTACACGCCCACGGCCACCAGGGCGGCGAACACCAGCACCACGGGCAGTCCCACGCTAAAGGCCACCAGCGCGAACAGCGACAGCAGCAGCCCGAAAACGCACAGCGCGAAGGCCGTGTAGCGCACCGGGTACAGGGAGTTGAGTTGGTGGATCATGGGGGTCCTGATTCTGCGGGATGCCGGGCGCCAGGCGGCGAGAGGGCTACACTGGCCGCCTTTTCGCAGGCCCGGCCGCAAGCGGCGGACCTGCGCAGCATCATAGAAGTAAAAAATTGTTCTTCTTCGCCCCTGAGCGATTGACCGGAGCCCTGCCATGACCGATACCACGCCTGCCGCCGCCCCCCTGGGGCTGGGCCCCGACGAACTCGAAGAGATCGACAACATCCTGGACGACCTGCGTTCGCGCGGCGAGGAAATCCCGCAGTGGGAGTTCTGCGACGGTTTCATGACCGCCGTGATCTGCAGCCGCCGCCCCATCGCCCCCGCCGAATACCTGCCCATGCTGCTGGGCGACGGCGCCGAGCTCGATGTGGCCGAGGGCGAGCCCCTGCCGCTGCTGCCCGCCTTCGCGGATGCCGCCCAGCAGGCGCGTTTCCTCGCGCTGTGGGACCGCCGCTGGAACGAGATCGTGGCGCAGCTGGACACCAAGGTCGAAACGCTGGATGACGACCGCACCTTCCAGCCCGAGGCCATGGACATGCGCGGCGCGGTGGCCAGCCTCACCGACGAGCAGCGCGCGGAGATGGGCGACGACCAGGAAATCCCGTCCTTCGGCCAGGTCTGGGCCCTGGGCTTCATGTTCGCCGTGGAGAACTGGCCCGAGGACTGGGCCGCCCCGCGCGACAAGGAGGCCGCCCGGTGGCTGGACGACGCGCTGGACAGCATCGTCGCGCTGACCGAGGACGACACCGGCAAGCCCGAGGTCTGCATGTACAGCGAGGACGGCCCGCCCAGCACCAGCCAGGCGCGCGTCGAGGCCTTCGGCGAAGCCATCTGGGCCGTGTACGACCTGCGCCAGATCTGGAAGAGCATGGGCCCGCGCGTGGAAACGGTGCGCAAGGCCCCCGAGCCGGGCCGCAACGACCCCTGCCCCTGCGGCAGCGGCAAGAAGTACAAGAAGTGCCACGGGGCGACCTGAGTCCCGGTCTCTATCGGTCGGGTTGCTATTAAATAAATAGCAATTGGCGCTTGTCACGCAAGCGCCACGGCCTTTTTTGATTTGAAACCCGCGCACCGTGCGGGCTGCTTCTCAGGCCGCCCGCAGCCCGCCGATGCGCTGGCGGCGCACGGCATCCAGCGCGTCGAGCACCTCGGTACCGTGCGCATAGCCCTGCTGCACGATCTGCTCGAAGCGGTTCCACTGCAGCATGCCCACGCGGTCCATGGGCGGGTTGAAGTACAGGTCGGTGAGCTGCTGCGACTGGCGCTGGCGCGACATGCTGTACAGGATGGTCACGTTCATCAGGTAGCTCGCCAGCGACGGCAGCCGGTAGCGCCGCTTGGCGCGCGGCCGCAGCTTGTCGCGCAGCAGGGCCCAGCTCGTGGGCACGTCGTCCAGGTCGATGCGCCGGGGCTTCCTGAAGTTCAGGTCCACGCCGATCACCGTGCCCACGCCGCGCATGCCGCGCATCACGTCCACCGGAAAGTTGTTGAACGTGCCGCCGTCGCACAGCAAGTCGCCCTCGTGCACCACGGGCGGCAGCGCGCCGGGGATGGAGATGCTGGCCAGCAGCGACTTCACCAGGCTGCCCCGGCGCACGACCTGCTCGCTCGCCTTGGAGTAGTTGGTGGCCACGCAGTAGTAGTTCTTCCACAGGTCCTCGATCTGCGCGGGGAAGCCCACCAGTCGCTCCACGGCCGCGTGCAGGATGTGGCGCAGGCGCCGGCCCTTGATGAGCGACAGCAGCGGCAGCAGGTTGAAGTCTCCCGTGGGGTTGGTGCGAAAGGCCTCGCGCGCATTGGCCATCACGGCCTCCAGCGGCTGGTCGGAGGCGACGTACGCCGCCATCACCGAACCGATGCTGGTGCCGCCCACGCAATCGATCTCCACGCCTTCTTCCTGCAGCGCGCGGTAGACGCCCAGGTGCGCGAAGCCGCGCGCGCCGCCACCGGCCAGCACCAGGCCCACGGCCGTGCGGCTCTGGATGCGGGCCAGGCGCGCCATGTCGCGGTCGAGGGCGGGGCGCACGTGCAGATGGTCGGCCACGGGGCGGCGGTCCAGCCAGCGCTGGGTGCCTTGCGGGCACCGGGTGCCGGCCGGGTGCAGCAGCACCAGGATCTCGGCGGCCTCGGCCAGCGGCGCGCGGCGCAGCAGGCACTGCTCCTCGATGGCGTGGAGGGCGGGCTCGGCCTGCGCGTCGGCCAGCAGCAGCAGCTCGTCGCAGTGGCGGCTCACGCGGCGCGTCCAGGGCGTGGGCTCGGGGTCGGCCACCAGCAGCACGAAGTCGTTGCGCGCCTCGATCTCGTCGAGCAGCATGGCGATGCGCCGGTTGGCCGTGGCGTCGGCGCCCTCGCGCTGCGCGATGCCGGCCTCGCGCAGTTCGGCGTCCACCGTGGCGGAATCCACCACGCGCACGCGGCCGATGAGGCCCAGCTGGCGTGCCATGCCCTGGCCGAAGCCCTGCAGGTCCACCCCGGCGCTGATCGGCAGCAGCCCCATGGCCACGGGGCGCTCCAGCGCGGCCACGTTGGCGGCCGTCCCGGACTGCAGGCGCTGGATGATCTGGCGCGTGAGCGCGATGGACACCTGCGCGCTGCTGGCCAGCAGGGTCTTGAACACGTCCTTGGTCAGGCGCACCAGCACCGAGTCGCGCACGGCCACCACGGTCGCGGCGCGGGGGGCATCGGTGAACAGGCTGATCTCGCCGATCACCTGGCCGCGCCCCATGTCGGCCACGCGGCGCTGGTGGCCGTCGTCGCCACGCACATAGGCGCGCAGGCGGCCGCTCACCGTGAGGTACATCGATTCGCCCGGCTCGCCCTGCGCCATCAGCGTGCTGCCGCCGGGCACCTCCACCCATTCCAGGTGGGCCCGCAGCAGCTCCAGCGCCTCGGGCTCGATGCCGTGCAGAAAGCTGCGCAGGTGCTCGGTGAGCAGTTGGTTCTGGGTGGCGGTGAAAGGGGGCATGGTCGCGCAATCGGCAGGGCTTGTTTTGGGGGGGCGCTGCGGAAAACGGGGTGCCTGCGCACAGGCCTTCGCAACGGATTCCGCAGCTGCGAAGCGGCGGATTCTAGGAACGCCGGAGCCCCTGCGCGTGCCCGGCGGCAGGCGCCGGCCGGGGCCTGCGTGAACAAATGCACGCCTGCCGCGGCGATTGTGGTCCGTGCGCGGCCCGGGCCCGCGCCGTCAGCGCATGAAGGCGCGCAGCGCGCCGGCCGTGGCCTCGGGCAATTGCTCGGGGATGAAGTGCCCGGCGGGCACGGCCTGGCCGGTCACGGCGCCCGCGCACTGCGCCTGCCACAGTGCCAGCGGATCGAACAGCCGGTGCACCACGCCGTGCTCGCCCCACAGCACCAGCGTGTCGCAGGCGATCTTCTCGCCCTGCGCGCGGCCCGTGCGGTCGTGGTCCAGGTCGATGCCCGCGCTGGCGCGGTAGTCCTCGCACGCGGTGTGGATGGCCTCGGGCGTGCAAAAGCAGCGCTCGTAGTCGGCCAGGGCCTGGGGTTCGATGTGGGCCAGGCCCGCGCTGCCCCAGCCGCCCAGCTTGGCGTGCAGGTAGGCGCGCGCGTTGCCGCCGATCATGGTCTCGGGCAGCGGCGCGGGCTGGATCAGGTGGAACCAGTGGTAGTAGGCCCGCGCGAAATCCATGTCGGTGCGGGCGTACATGTCGAGCGTGGGCGCGATGTCGATCACGCACAGCCTGCGCACGCGCGCCGCGTGGTCCAGCGCCAGGCGGTGCGCCACGCGGCCGCCCCGGTCGTGGCCGCACACGAAGAACGCCTCATGGCCCAGCGCCGTCATGACCTCGGCCATGTCCTGCGCCATCGCGCGTTTGCTGTAGTTGGCGTGGCCGGGCAGGCCGGGGGCGTGCGACGAGTCGCCATAGCCGCGCAAATCGGGCATCACCAAAAAGTAGTCGTGCTGCAGTTGCTGCGCCACGCGGTGCCACAGCGCATGCGTTTGCGGAAAGCCGTGCAGCAGCAAGAGCGGCGGCCCCTCGGCGTTGCCGCCCGTGCGCACAAAGATATCTGCCCCGCCCGTGGCGATACGTTGGGTGTTGAATCCTTGGAACCAGTGCATGGTGTGCGCCGCGAATGAGGTGCGCCCATGCTACACCGCAGCGCTGCAGCGCAAGAGCGCGCTGGCGGTGGACGCGGTGGTGGGTGCGCGCGAGGGGCGCGTTGGCGACCGGGTGCCCCAGTTCGCGCCGCGGGGCCGCCGCCGGATCGTCTTTGTTTACGTAAAGTTACACTGACGGCCGGCTCGCGCGGTGGCACCCCGGGGTGTCCGCATGCAGCCGGCAGCAGCCTGGGGCGCGGTGCGCGGCAGCCCCGCGTGGCACCGGGTTTTCCCTCGCAGGTTCTGAATTCCACCGGTGGTTCGGCAAGGTGCTCGGCGCGAAAAAAAGAAACAGGCCCTGTGGGCCGAAAAAGGAATGGTTGTGGGTACGACAGAGATGGCCTGTACAGGCGGGGCGGGGCTTGGGGTGGGCGTGATTTCAAGGGGGCGGGGCCGGCTGATGGCACGGCTGCTGCTGCCGTGGTGCCTGTGCCTGGCGGCACCGTTTGTGCTGGCGGCTCCGGCGATGGTATCGGTCGTGCCCAGCGACTCCCCGGTATCGGGCGGTGACGCCTTTCATTTGACGGTGACCTACGACGTCGCCATGGACACCGCCGTCACTCCGGTCATCTCGTTTCCCACGGTGGGTGAAGACCCCGGGGCGTTTCTGGTGCCCACCACCTCGACCTGGCTCGATGCCACGACGTTCCGGCAGAACTATGGCACCGCCAGCATGGTCGTGAACATCAGCCCGGTGGACGTGGCGGTCAGCGGCGCGAAGGACACCGTGGGCGCGGTCCAGTCCCCCGGCTTTCAGGCCGACGTGTTCGAGATTCTCTACATCCCTCCCCCGCATGTCGTCGACATGAAGGGTGTCATCGATGGCGGCATCCTGGTGCACCCGGCCGGCAGCGGCCATGTCCTCACCGACGCCGACATCGGGAAAACCGTCACATTCGTTATCCGGTATGACATTGCCAGCGACTATGGCGGGTGCCCCAATGGGGTGCCGCTCAACTATCTGTGCACGAACCTGGTGTTCACCAACACGGGCGGCACGCCGCTCACGCTCGGCAATGTCACATCCACATGGGCGAACCGCAACCGCTACATAGTGACCTGGACGATTGCCGATGGCGACGAGCAGTTCGACAGCATCAACGTGCTGATCGCCGGCGGCGTGGGGCGCAAGGACGACCCCGACAACAAGAACACCGATTTCGAACTCACGGGCGTGTTCAGCATCGACACCAGGAACCCCAGCGTCCTGGCGGTCGCGCCCAGCACCGCCGTATTGCGCAGCGACCTGACCACGCAGCGGGGCGGCAGCATCCTGCGCGCCGGGGAGCTCTTCACGCTGACGATCACTTTCAGCGAACCCATGGACACCGCCAGCACGCCGGTGTTGAGCTTCCCCAACCAGCCGGGCCTGGCTGCCGTACTGACGCCCACGGGCGGCAGCTGGACGGACAGCACGCACTACGTGCAGAGCTTCACCGTGGGCGCGGGCAATCTGGTGCTCCCGGCGGTCGACGTGCAGGTGACGGGAGCGCGCGACGCCCACGGCAATCCGCAGAACCTGGGCCTGCTGTCGGGGGTGTTTGCCGTGGCTCTGGGGGCGGCCATGGCCGTGCCCACGCTTTCGTCGTGGGGGCTGGTGCTGCTGGCAGGTCTGCTCGGGCTGGCAGCGATCCCTGCAAGGCGGCGCGGTGTTTTTCGCGGCCGCGCATAGGCCGACCCGCCTGCGGGCGCCGTCTCATGCGGATGTGCGTTCAACCGTATAGCCCAAGCGGAAGCCGCAGACGGTGCGGTACCGCGGTAACGCGAATCAACGGCGTGAGACGACGTGAGGCGGCGCAAGGCAACGCCGCCTCAGGCGGGCAACCAGGCCAGCAGCCGCTGCAGCGCATAGCGCACCGTGGCCGTGCGGATGGCGGCGCGGTCGCCCGCAAAGTGCTGCATCTCGCTGTGGGTTTCGCCATTCACGCACCAGGCAAACCACACCGTGCCCACGGGCTTGGCGTCGCTGCCGCCCGTGGGGCCGGCCACGCCGGTCACGGCCAGGCTGACCTGCGCCTGCGAATGGGTGAGCGCCCCGTCGGCCATGGCGCGGGCCACGGACTCGCTCACGGCGCCGTCCTGTTCGATCAGGGCGGCGGGCACACCCAGCATGTCGACCTTGGCGGTGTTGGAGTAGGTGACAAAACCACGCTCGAACCACTGGCTGGAGCCCGCCAGGTCGGTGCAGGCCGCTGCGATCATGCCGCCCGAGCAGCTCTCGGCGGTGGCCAGCAGGTGGCTGTGTTTCAGCAGCCGCAGGGAAATTTGCGTCAAATTGGCCTCCAGCGCTGATGTATCAAGCGCCAGCAGCTCTTCATTCGATAGCGATGCGGTTGTCATAGGAACCTCCACAGTGCAATGGCCAGCAGCGTGCAGAAGGCTGCCACAAAGTCGTCCCACAAGATACCCCAGCCGCCGCGCCAGCCAAAGCCCTTGAACAGGCTGTCGGCCCAGCCCACGGGGCCGGGCTTGGCGGCATCGAAGAAGCGGAACAGCGCGAATGCCGCGAGCTGCCCCCACCAGCCCATGGGCATGGCCAGCCAGAGCACCAGCCAGAAGGCCACGATCTCGTCCCACACGATGCTGCCGGGGTCGGCCACTGCCATGTTGCGGGCGGTGGCGGTGCAGGCCCACCAGCCCACCACGGTGCTCCCTGCAATCAGCAGGCCCATGTGCTGGGGCGACAGCCATTGCTGCAGCACCAGGTAGCTCAGCCAGGCCCACAGCGTGCCCACGGTGCCCGGCGCCACGCGCGACAGCCCGGCGCCAAAACCCAGGGCGATGAAGTGCGCCGGGTGAGAAAACATGAACGCCACGGTGGGGCGCCGGGGGGCGGGTGTGTGGGCGGAAGGAGAGCTGGGGGTCATATCAACAATCAACGGTGCTTCGTGCAACCCACGGCGTATGGAGCTGGCGCGCACAAGGCCAGCGTACCTGTGAAACTGGCTTTGCCAGGCCACCGGGTGCGTCCCCTTCCCGCGCAGCGAGAGAGGGGTGACGGCGCGAAGCGCCTCAGGGGGTGCCTCATCATTTACTGGCGCTCTTGCAGCTCGACATCCTTGGGATACCGGATCGTGTGCTCGGCGCTGAACTGCGCCGTGGCGCCCGCGCCCAGGGCCTGCTGCCAGGCCACGGTGCCGGGCGTGCGGTTCCAGGCCATGTCGGCGGGCTGGGGCTGGTAGCGCGATTCGACCTCGATCTTCTCGTTGCGCGAGACCGGCGCGGCATGCAGCACCTGCAGCGTGATGCCGGTCTTGTGGCGGTTTTCCACGCTGTAGGCGCGGCGGGTCTTGCGCTCGGTGCGCGAGCCGGTGAAGCCCGTGCTGCCGGTCAGGTCCTGCGCGGGCTCGGCCCGAACCGTGACCAGTTCATCGCGGCCGAACGACAGGCTGGTGCTGCCCGCCGGAGCGCCCGGGCTGGGCGTGCCGAAGTCGATGCGCCCGCTGCCCACGAACGCGCCGTCGCGGTACAGGCCCGCCGGGCCCGCGGGCCACACGCCGGGCGGCTGGGCGATGTCGGCCACCAGGTAGGCGGCTTCTTCCACGGCGGGGGCCGTGCGGGTGATCAGCGTGGCGGGCGCGGCGTGGCTGCCCAGCGCCAGCGTCACGCGCTGGCCGCTCGATGGCACGGTGATGCGCTGCGGCACCGCGAATTCGGTGGCGAAACCCTTGTCGGTGGCGCTCACGTCGAACGTGGGCATGGCCTCCTCGGCCACATTGCGCGCGCGGGCCGCGGGCGCGGGGGCGGGCGGGGCCATGGCCATCATGGGGGCCGCCGCGGCCACGGGCTGCGGCGGCGGTGCCACGTCCAGCGTCCAGGCGCGCGGCAGGCGGCCCTGGGTGGCGCGGCCGGGCTGGCCGGTGGAAAGGGTCAGCTGCACGTTGCCCCAGTCCTCGCCGCTGTTTTGCGCCACCAGCGCCTGGCGCTCGACCAGCACCTTGGCTTGGCCGGCGTCCAGCGTGGCGCGGTAGGTGGGCTGCCAGCCCGGGCCGCGCACCTGGTAGGACAGGCGCAGCTCGGCCTCGCGCTCGGTGGCGAGGTTGATGGTGACGGACACCACCCGCGCGCGCTGGCTGGCCACGCGCTCGCGCTCGGCCACCAGGGGCTTGAGCGCCAGTTCCAGCGATTCCTGCTTGCGCTGGAGCTGGTGCGCGCGCGCAAAGCTGTCCTGCCCGGACTTGCGCAGCACCTCGGCCGTCGCGGTGATCTGCGCGGGTGCGGGGGCGAGGCCGCCGGTGCGGCCCGCCGCCGCCGCATCGCCGGGGGCGGGCCCCGCGTGGGCCACGCCGCGCAGGTAGCTGTCCACCAGCTGCAGCGCCGAGGCCTCGGCCTTCACGCCGGCGATCTGGTCCTCCAGCTCGCGGATGCGGCCGTCCAGGGGGCTGGCGCAGGCGGCCACCACATCGCGGTCTTCGGTGAGCACATTGAACTCGCCCACCCGCACGCCGGGGTCGGCGTTGATCTGCAGGCTTTGCGCATCCAGCGACGCGGGCAGGCAGGCCAGCGTGAGGCTGCGCGCGCCGGCGGGCACCTTGGCCACGCGCTCCACGGTGGCGCTGCCCGGATAGACGGTGACGCGCGTGATGCGCGAGGTGTCCTGGGCCAGGGCCGCCGGGGCCACGTTCCACAGCACGGCCAGGCCGGCCAGGCACGCGTGCCGCAGCGGGCGTGGAGCGCGCAAGCGCAGGGCGATGGGGAAGTGGATCACGGGGTTCCTCGGGCGCGGTGGACAAACGGAAATGGGATGCTAGCAGCCGTGTGGCGTTGCCGGATGCTCACAGCATCCCCGGGACCTCGTGCGCCAGGAAGTCATACACGGCGCGGATCCTGCGGCTGGTGCGGATCTCGCGGTGGACCGTGAGCCAGATGGGCAGCTCGGGCAGGGGCAGCAGGGGCAGCACGGCCACCACCTCGGGATCGGTGCGGGCCAGGTAGCGGCCGACGAAGCCGATGCCCAGGCCCGCGCGCACGGCCGCCCAGTAGGCCATGAGATCGTCGGTGCGGAACGCGAAATGCTGGCGTTCCACCGGGTAGCCCATGGCCGCGAAGCCCTGCGGAATGTCCTCGTGCCGGTCGTTCCCGATCAGCTCGTGCTGAAGCAGGTCGGCCGGCTGGCGCGGCACGCCCTTGCGGCGCAGGTAGTCGCGGTGGGCGTAGGCGCCCAGGGTCACCGCCCCGATGCGCCTGGCCACCAGGCTGGCCTGGCTGGGGCGCACCATGCGCAGCGCGATGTCGGCCTCGCGGCGCAGCAGGTTGGTGACCTCGTTGCTGGCCACCAGCTCCACCTGCACCTCGGGCAGCGCCTGCCGCATGCGCGCGAGCACGGGGGGCAGCAGCGCGCAGGCCACGGGCTGGCTGGCGGTGATGCGCACGGTGCCGCTCACCCCGGCCTGCGCGCCCGACACGCTGCGCGCGAGCTGGTGCGCGCCGGCCTCCATCGCGCGCGCCGATTCGGCCAGCTGGAGCGCCGTGGCCGTGGGCAGCAGCCCGCGCCCGGTGCGCTCGAACAGCACCACGCCCAACTGTGCCTCCAGCTCGGCGATGTGGCGGCCGATGGTGGGCTGGCTCGCGTTCAGCACGCGCGCCGCGCCCAGCAGGCTGCCCTGGTCGAGCGCGGCCAGGAAGGACTGCACCAGGCTCCAGTCGAAGGTCTGATTCATGGGGCGGCGGCGTGCTCCGGTTTCTGCGGGCCTTGCTATTCAAAAATGAATTGCTGATATGAAAAGTTAGGCAATTGTGTAGTTCGCCGCGCATTTCCACAATCACCCCATTCCTTCTTTTCACAAAGGCCCCCAATGACCACCAGCGCCACGCCCAGCACCGCCGCCCCGGCGGCTTCCACCGTGCTGATCCTTGGAGGCCGGGGCCGCCTGGGGCAGGCCGCCGCCCGCGCTTTCGCCCAGGCGGGCTGGCAAGTGCTGGCGCAGGTGCGGCCGGGCGCCCAGGGAGCGGCGCTGCCGGCCATCCCCGGCGTGTGGTGGCTGCCCGCGGCGGTGCAGGACACCCCCGCGCTGGCGGCGCAGGCCCGGGGCGCCCAGGTGGTGGTGCATGCGCTCAACCCGGCCTACACGCACAAGGCCTGGCGCGACGAGGCGCCCGCCCTCATGGAGGCGGCGGTCGCCGTCACGCGCACGCTGGGCGCCACGCTCATGCTGCCCGGGAACGTCTACAACTTCGGCGAGGCCATGCCCGCCGTGCTGCACGAGGACACGCCCCAGGCCGCCACCGGCTTCAAGGGCCGCCTGCGCGTGCAACTCGAGCAGCGCCTGGCCGCCGCCACGCGGGACGGCGGACTGCGGGCGGTGGTGGTGCGCGCGGGCGACTTCTTTGGCAGCGGCCCGGGCAGCTGGCTCGACCAGGCCATCGCCAGGGAGCTGCCCCGGGGCCGCATCACCTGGCCCGGCCCGCTGGACGTGGCCACGCCCTGGGCCTACCTGCCCGACCTGGCGCGTGCCTTCGTGCGCGTGGCCCAGGAGCGGCATCGCCTGGCCGCCTTTGAATGCCTGCATTTCGCGGGGCACCACGCCAGCGCCCGGCAATGGCTGCACAGCTTCACGGCCATTGCCGCGGAACAGGGCTGGCTGCCCGATGCCGGCGCGCTGCGGGTAGGGCGGCTGCCCTGGCCGCTGCTGCGCATCGCGGGCGCCGTGGCGCCCACGTTCGCCGCGCTGGCGGCCATGCGCTACCTGTGGAGCACGCCGCACCGGCTGGACAACACGCGCCTGCGCGCGCTCATCGGCGGTGAACCCCACACGCCCTTCGACCAGGCGGTGCGCCAGGCGCTCGCCGACCTGGGGCTGCTGGCCCCGCAGGCGCGCCGTGCCGCGCTGGCCTGACCCGTGTCTGTCTTTCTCACCCCTCCAAGGAGCGTCTCCATGCATCGCCGCAACTTCATTCGATTGGCCGGTGGTGGCACCATCGCCGCCGCCACGGGCACGCTGGCCGCGTGTGGCGTGGCCGGCCCGCACTACCCCGCCGAGGCGGTCGAGGCCTGGCAGGGCCCCGTGGGCGAGACCGAGGTGCGCCGCCGCGCCGTGGCCTACGCCATCACCGCGCCGAACCCGCACAACCTGCAGCCCTGGGTGGTGGACCTGCGCGAGGACGGCGTGATCACCCTGCGCACCGACCGCGAGCGCGTGCTGCCGCACACCGACCCGCTGGGCCGACAGATCCTGATCGGCCACGGGGCGTTCCTGGAGCTGCTGGTGCTGGCATTGGCGCAGCAAGGCGCGGGCAGCGAGGTGCAGCTGTGGCCGCAGGGCCCGCTGCCCGAGGCGCTGACCGCCTGGGACGACCGGCCCGTGGCGCGTGTCACCCTCCAGCCCGCGGGCCAGCCCGATCCGCTGTTTGCGCAGGTGCTGCAGCGCCGCACGCCCAAGAGCGACTTCGACACGGCCCGTCCCGTGGCGCCCGAGGTGCTGGCCGCGCTGCTGGCCAGCCAGCGCCCCGGGGCGCCGCTGCAGGCCGGGGGAACGGTGGACGATGCCCGCCTGGGGCCGCTGCGCGCGCTGTGCTGGGAATCCGCGCAGGTCGAGCTGCTCACCCCGCGCACGATGATGGAGAGCATCCACCTCACGCGCGTGGGCCCCTCCGAAATCCTGCGCCACCGCGACGGCATCTCCCTGAACTCGCCCTTCGTGCGGGCGGTGGCGGCGCTGGGCATGTTCGACCGCACGGCGCCGCCCGCCGAAGGCAGCGCGGCCTACAAGAGCGCGATGGGCCGCTTCGAAGGCCACAGCCGCACGGCCATGGGTTTTGTGTGGATCGCGGGCGGCAACACGCGCGCTGACCAGGTCCAGGCGGGCCGGGCCTATGCGCGCCTGCAGCTGCGGGCCACGGCGCTGGGCGTGGGCATGCACCCCATGAGCCAGGCGCTGCAGGAGTTCGCCGAGATGGCGCCGCACTACGAGCGCGTGCACCAGCTGGTGCTGGGGCGGCCCGCGCCGCGCAGCGCGGACGATGCCACGGTGCAGATGTTCTGCCGCATCGGCTACCCGCAGGGCGAGGTGCCCGCCACGCCGCGCCGGCCGCTGGCGCAGTTCGTGCGCGCCTGAGCGGGGCGGTCGCCGCGCAAGGAAGGCCTGTTTGCCGGCTGGCTGTTTGGCTGGAGGGCCGGGGCGGCTTCCCGTTCCCGCCGGGCGGCGGCGTCGAACCGGGGCTTCGCGCGCGGCGCGTCAAGCGGGAAAGGGCGGCCCGTGGGGCTGCAGGCACATGGGCGTTTCGTCGAAGGCCAGCCAGCCCAGCGTGTCGCACAGCGCCTGCACCCATGCGGTGTAGTCGGTGCGCAGCGAGCAATGCATGGCCAGCGGGCCTTCGGAGACGTTCTCGGGAAGGTGGAACTCCACCCCGTGGCCCAGCACCGTGGCATGGCCCCAGGTGGGCAGGGCCCATTCCAGCCCCGGCAGCACCTGGGCGAGCGATGCCTTGATGTGCTCGATGTCGCGCAGCACCAGCACGGTGTCGGGCGAGAGGTCCTCCGTGCGCAGCGGCAGCCGGGCGGGTTGAAAGAACAGGTAGGTGTAGGCCATGGGGCGTGATGTTGCACGCTGCGGGCCTGGCGTTGCAAAAGCCCGCAGGGCGCCGCGTGAACTATTGCGCAGCGCGGCCGCTTTGGCGCCTGGCCTCAATGCCCCGGGGTGCCGGCGGGCGCGGAAAGGTACTCCCGCACCAGGGCCCGCGCGCGGTGCAGGCGGCTCTTGGCCGCTTCGCGCGTCACGCCCAAGCGCTGGGCCATCTCCTCGATGGTCAGCTCCTCGAAGTCGCGCAGGAGCAGCGCGTCGCGGTAGAGGGGGGGCAGCGAGTCGATGGCCAGGGCCAGGTCGTGGCGCAGTTCGTGGTCGGGCCGGTGCGACCATGCCAGCGTGTCCTCCACCTGCGCCAGGGGCTCGGCCTTGAGCCACGCGAGCATGGGCCGCATGCACAGCCGCTGCACGATGCGTACCACCCAGCCGCCAAACGCCGCCACCTCGCGCAGCGCGCCCACCCGGCGGTAGACGATGATGAGCGCCTCCTGCACCACGTCGTCGGTGGCCGTGGTGGCCGCGCAGTGGCGCAGCGCATAGCGGCGGATGTCGGGGCGGGTCAGGCGCAGCAGCTGCTCCATCGCCACGGCGTCGCCGCTGCGCGCTGCGGGTAGCAGCTGGGCGAGCGTGGGTAGTGGTTGGGTGGGGCTCATCTTCTCAGTTCTCCACGGTGCATTGCGCCACCCGCAGCCCATGAGACCGGCGCGCTGGCTGCGCCTCCCTGCCCGCGCGCAGCGTGAGAGCGGGGGGTGAAGGCGCGAAGCGACTCGAGGGGGGAATGTCTCATGTCATTCCACGGGCCTGCGGCCCACCATGGCGCAGGCGGGGCAGTAGCCCAACGCGCCGCTCAGGATGCTGCCGACGCCCGCGGCGGCCAGCGCCAGGCCCAAGGGGGATGCGGCCAGCCACCACAGCCCCGCAGCGATGAGGGCGACGCCCCCCACAACGCGCAGCAGGCTTTCGGGGCGGGTAATGTTCTTGCGGTACAGCATGGGAATTGGTTCCTTGGTCGGTTGAAGGAGATGCCAGCACAGGGCGCCTCCCCCCACCAAGAGCCGCTGGTTTCGCCAAAGGATTCATGGTCCGCGAAAAAAAGTGGCCGCCGGCCGCCGGGGCCCGTTACCGGAAATGGTCGAACGAGGCGTAGCGGTTGTCCATGGGCTGGCCCTGCGCGTCCAGCAGCTGCAGTCCGGGCTCGGCCCGCACGGTGCCGATGCGGGTGACGGGCGTGCCGCTGGCCCGCGACGCGGCGGCCACGGCGTCACGCTGTGCGGGCGGGGCGGTGAAGGCCAGCTCATAGTCGTCGCCGCCTGCCAGCGTGCATTGGTGGATCAATTCCAAGCCAATTTGGCCGTTGGCGCTTGATGGGTAAGCGCTGGATGCTATCATTTTTGAAGTAGTGTGCGTGTCGATGTGGGCCCCGACGCCCGAGGCCTTGAGGATGTGCGACAGGTCGCCCAGCAGCCCGTCGCTCACATCCATGGCGCTGCTGGCCACCCCGCGCAGGGCCAGGCCCAGGGCCACGCGCGGGGTGGGGCGCTCCAGCCGCTGGCGCGCGCGGGCCAGCACGCCGGCGGGCAGGGGGGCGTGGCCCAGCAGGGCTTCCAGCGCCAGGCGGGCGTCGCCCAGCGTGCCGCTGACATAGATGTCGTCGCCGGCCCGTGCGCCGCTGCGCAGCAGGGCCTGGCCCGGGGGGACCTCGCCAAATACCGTGATGCAGATATTGAGCGGGCCCTGCGTGGTGTCGCCGCCCACCAGCGCACAGCCGTGGGCGTCGGCCAGCGCCAGCAGCCCGCGCGAGAAGCCCGCGAGCCAGGCCTCGTCCACCCGGGGCAACGACAGGGCGAGGGTGAACGCCAGCGGGCGCGCGCCACAGGCCGCCAGGTCCGACAGGTTCACGGCCAGCGCCTTGTGGCCCAGGGCCTCGGGGTCCACGTCCGCAAAGAAGTGGCGGCCCTCCACCAGCATGTCGCTGGAGATGGCCAGCTGCATGCCGGGCGCAGGCGCCAGCAGCGCGCAGTCGTCTCCCACGCCCAGGGCCACGGCGCCGCCGGGGCGCGCGGGGCGGGTGAAGTAGCGGGCGATCAGGTCGAACTCACCCATGGCAGGGCCGTGTGGTCATGGGGTGTGTGCGGTGTGGATGGTGGGCCGGGGAGGGCCAAAAATCAGAAAACATGTGCGGCAGCAAAAAAGAGCGTGGCATGGTGGTGCGCTAGCGCGGGTCAAACCACCGCGCCCAGTGGTCGATGCAGGCCTGGATCTTGGGCAGCCGGTGCCTGCGGGTGAGGGTGATGGCATGGATCGGGCTGGGCTGCAGGTCCACGCAGTCGGCGAGCACGGGCGCCAGCAGGCCCTGGCGCACGAGGGGCTCGGCCACCACCGTGGCCAGGCGCGCAATGCCCAGGCCCTGCAGCGCCATGCGCGCCGTGATGGCGGTGCTGCCCGAGCGCCAGTGGCCCTCGGCCACCAGCACGCGGGGTTCTCCATCGACGAGGAAGGGCCAATGGTTCAGGAAAGCCACCGCGCTGTTGGCGATGAGGCGGTGCGCGTGCAGGTCGTCGGGGTGTTCTGGCGCGCCATGGGCCTGCAGGTAGCCGGGCGTGGCGTACAGGGCGCGTGCCAAGGTGCCCAGCGGGCGCGCCACCACGGTGTCGGTCAGCGGGGGGCCGGTGCGGATGGCGATGTCGATGCCATCGCGCGCCATGTCGGCCATGCGGTCATCCACCAGCAGCTCCACGCGCAGTTGCGGGTGCTGCCGCTGCAGGCTGTCAAAGCTCGGAATCAACAGGTGCTCGGCCACGACCGAGCTGGACGCCACGCGCACCCAGCCACGGGGCTGGCCGCTCTGGTGGGCGAATTCGCCTTCCAGCTCGTCGAGCGTGCCCGTGATGCGGCGGCAGTAGTCCAGGAAGGTCAGTCCCTCGGGTGTGGGCGCGAGGCCATGCGTGGAGCGGTGCAGCAGCCGCGCGCCGCAGGCTTGCTCGATGCGCGACAGGGTGCGCGAGACCTGGCTCACCGGCGCGCCGCGCTCGCGCGCCACCGCCGAGAGCGAGCCCAGGTCGGCCACGCGCACGAACAGGTGCATGTCTTCAAAGCGGATCTCGCGCATGGGGCGATGGTAACGGCGGGGCCTTGCAATCCGCGCAAAACGGTCTTGCGCCGTGGGCCGTTTCCGCCGCGCCCGGGGCTGCCTACAGTGGCTTCAAGCCCTGCAAAACAGCCCTCGAAAGGAACCGCCATGCACCAGCCCATGCACCCCGCTGAGTACCAGAGGCTGCGCGATTGCGCCCGGCGCGACGCGCTGCGGCTGCGCCAGCAGGCCCTTCGTGACGCCCACGCCTGGCTGGCGCGCACTCTGGTGCGCGCGGGCCTTTGGGTTTTGCGCAGCGCCGGGCTGAACACGCCGTCCCCTGCTGCTCCCACCCCGCAAGAAAGGAAGACAGCACCATGCCAACCCTCGTTCTGAAACTGGCCCCGCTGCAAAACCCCGAACGCTACCGGCAACTGGCCGGCGCGCTGACGGACCTCACGGTGGACCTGCTGGGCAAGCGCCGCGAGGTGACGGCGGTGGTCATCGACGACCTGCCCGCCGCGCGCTGGCACATCGGCGGTGCGCCGGCCGAACAGCCCACGGCGTTGCTGGAGATCAGCATCACGCAGGGCACGAACACGCAGGAAGAGAAGGCCGCCTTCATCCAGGCGGCGTTCGCGGAGCTGCAGCGCCAGCTGGCCGGGGACGGCGTGCTGGCCCCCGCCAGCTACGTGGTGGTGCGGGAGCTGCCCGCCAGCGACTGGGGCCATGGTGGGCGCACGCAGCACTCGCGCCAGCTGGCGGTGCTGCCGGCGTGACGGCGGGGCCGCGCAGGATCAGGCCGTGGCGCCGCGAAAGCGCTGCGCCGCCTGGCGGCTGACCTCGGCCAGCAGTTGCTCCTCGCGCTGGCGCTCGCGCAGCCAGCGCGCATCGTTCTGGCCCGCTTCGACCTCGGTGCGCAGCATGTGCATGGCGCTCGATGCGCCTTGCACGGCGGCGTGGCCGGCGATCTTGTCCATGGTCTTGAGGATGTGCTCGCGCAGCGGCATGTGGTCGCCCGTGGCCGGGTCCACGTACACCGCGTCCATGCCGAAGCGGCAGGCCTGGAAGCGGTTGTAGGTGTAGACCAGGTAGTCGTCCTCGGTGGGCATGAAGGGCTGCTCGGCCAGGAACCAGGCGCCCAGCGACTGCACGTAGCCCGCCAGCGCGGCGGCGCGCTCGATGGTGAGCGGGGTGTCGAACACGCGGATCTCGATGGTGCCGAACTCAGGCTTGGGGCGGATGTCCCAGTAGAAGTCCTTCATGCTCTTGACCACGCCGGTGCGCGTCATCTTGTCGAAGTAGGCGGTGAAGTCCTCCCACGTGAGCGCCAGCGGGGCGCGGCCCGAGAGCGGAAACGCGAACACCGAGTTCAGGCGCGCCGAGTCGAACGCCGTGTCCTGCCCCTGCACGTAGGGGCTCGATGCCGACAGCGCGATGAAGTGCGGGATGTAGCGCGACATGCGGTGCAGCATGAGCAGCGCGGCGTTCGCGTCGGGGCAGCCGATGTGCACGTGCTGGCCGAAGATGGTGAACTGCTTGGACAGGTAGCCGTACAGCTCCGACAGCTCGCGAAAGCGCGGCTTGTCGTAGATGCGCCGCTCGTGCCATTGCTGGAACGGGTGCGTGCCGCCGCCCACCACGGCGATGTTGAGCTTGTCGGCGCTCTTGACCAGCGCGTCGCGGATGGGCGTGAGCTGGCCCAGCACCTCGCTGCTGGAATGGCAGATGCCCGTGGATATCTCGATCATGCTGTTCGTCATCTCGGGCACCACGCTGCCGGGCAGCGGGGTTTTCTTCATGAGGCGCAGCATGTCCTCGGCATAGGGGGCCAGGTCGTAGTCGTTGGTGTTGACGAGCTGCAGCTCCAGCTCGACGCCCAGCGTCAGCGGTTCGGAATGGTTGAAGGCTTCAAGACTCACGATGGGGTGTCTCCGTTGTGGCCACGGGTCGTCAGTGGCGCCCAGGGTTTAGAGCTCTCGCCCGCGCGGTAGATGGCCACGGTGGCGATCACGGCGCCCAGCACTTCCATGAGCAGGATGGCGGGCAGCGCCACGCCGGCGATCACATGGCCCGTGGAGGGCGAGGCGAGCACGAACTGCGAGGCAATCAGCAGCGCGATGGACGACATCGGCGTCATGGCGCAGCCCACCCACAGGGCCTGCTTCCAGCTGGCGCCGCTGCCCACGTTGCCCAGGGCGACACCCGTGGCCTTGGCCAGCAGGCGCACGGCGATCAGTGCCAGCACGACGCCCGCCACCGGCGCGCTCCAGTCCGCCTGGGCGGCCACGGTGGACACCAGCACGAACATCAGCATGGTCAGCAGCGAGGACGCATTGCCCAGCTGGCGCGGCCACGCCCAGGGGCGCGGGTTGAGCTGCTTGAGCAGCATGCCGCCCAGCAGCGCCGCCAGCGGCGCCGAACCGCCCATGTGCGCCGCCACGGCGGTGCCCGCCGCCACCAGTGCGAGGAACAGCATCGAGGTGTTCTCGCTCGTGGGGCTCATGAAGCGCAGCGCCATGCGCAAGACCAGCGCCAGCACGGCCGCCACCACGATGGAAACGCCCAGCACCACGATCACCGGGTACACGGTTTCCACCACGGTGAGGCTCTGGCGGTTGATCAGCTCGGCCTTCGCGCTGCCCAGCGTCAGCGCATACAGGGTGGACAGGGTGGTGAGCACGATGGCGCGCTCCGTCACCGGGCCGGCCGCGCGGGTGTCCGCCACCACGCGCGTGAGCACGGCGGGCGATGCCGCCAGGGCCACCAGCGCCAGCGGGCCGGCCACCTGCGGGGGCAGGTTCAGCCACACCAGCACCCAGTACACGGCAAAGTAGGTCAGCACGGATTCGGCAATGCTCTGCACCAGCACCATGGGGTTGTGGCGGAACCAGCGCAGCGGGATGCGGCCACCGCATTCAAAGAGCACCAGGGCGATGCCCAGCTCCAGCAGGAACAGGCCGATACCCTGCAGCGGCCACACGGCGCCGCTGAAGCCTGCGAGCCCGGCGGCGGTGCCCACCAGCGAGTAGCCCAGCACCTTGGGCAGGCCGGTGTGGCGCTGCGTGAGATAGCCCACCATGGCCGCCACCGCGAGCAGCAGCGACCATTGCACCGTGGGCAACCCGGCCGAGGGGCGCAGCCATTGCGCCCAGAAGCTCAGGATTTCATTCATGTTTCGGGACCTCTGCGTCAGACGGGCTGGCCCGTCGGTGTGAAGGAGCGGGCGCACACCGCCTCCGCGGGGGAAGGGGTGCGCCTGGCGTGGCCTGAATTTACAGGCGGAAACAAAACGTCTCTGTAGGACAGGGGCGGCGCTTGGTTCCACCCGCCGCTGCGCCTCAGGGCGCGGTGCGGCGTTCGGGCATGAAAAAACTCAGGGGCGCCGAACGCATGCGCGCGCGGATCGCCGCGTAGATGCGCGACCGGTCCACGCCGCTCACGTTCTGCGCGCGCAGCGCGAGGCTGAAGGCCAGGTAGAAACTGACGGTGACATTCAGCGCGCCCAGCAAGGGAAGCGACGCCACGGCCCACCAGAAGGCGGGCATGTGCAGCACTCCCAGGCCCAGCGCGGCGCTGGCCGCGCCCACCTGGCCCGTGGACAGTGTGACATGGCGCACATCCAGGGCCAGTCCGAAAAACCCTGCAAAGGCCGGGACGAGCCCCAGCATGAAGCCCAGCGAGATGTTGGCCGCGAAGCCCGAGAGGTTCTCGCGCAGGAAACGCGCCCAGCGGGCGGCCCGCTCCGTGCCCAGCATGCGTGTGATGCGCGGGTTGTAGTGCATGGCCGAGTCCAGGCGGTTGAGCACGAACCAGTTCTCGGTCCAGCCCGCGATGATGCTGGAAGCGAACAGCAGCACCCCGGTGAATGCCGCGAAGAGCAGCGACGGGCCCAGCAGGTGCAGGGACTCGAACACGTGCGCTGCCTCGCGCTCGCTGATGGCCGGGCTGCCGGTGGCCAGCGCGATCAGCATGGCCAGCCCGAGCACCGCCGGGAACACCACGAACACATTGCCCAGCACGGCGGCCACCTGGGAGCGCACCAGGTGCGTGATCTCGTCCACGAACGACTCGATGGCGTCGCTGGCGCCCAGCTCCTTGAGCTTTGCGGCCATGGCGGGCGCCGTCATCGCGGGCTGCTTGGTCGCCACGGTCAGGTGCAGCAGCTGGATCAGCACGAACGTGACGGCGTAGTTCACGCCCGCCCAGAAGCCGCCCCAGAAGGCCGACAGCGCCAACGCATAGAGGCCGAACTTGGCCAGCGTGGTGAAGGCCATGACCGCGCCGCCCCCTGCCGCCTTGCGGACCATGGCCCGGTACTCGGCCGCGGTGCGCGTGATGTAGTGTTCGCCGGTTTCCGCGCTGCGCTCGACCACCTTGGCCGCCAGCAGCGAGGAGTTGGACGCCAGCAGGGCGCGCAGGCTGCGCCGTTCCTGGCCCACCATCACCAGGCGTGCCATGAGCCGGGCGGCGGTGACGGACGGCTTGGGCGACAGCAGGCAGTCCAGCAGCTCGCGCACGCGCAGGATGCGCTCGCGCAGTTGCCGCAGGCGGAAGACCAGGCCCACGGAGATGCCGTTGTCCTCGAAATGGGTGTAGACCGTGGCGGCCGCGGCGCGGCAGGCCTCCAGCCGCTCGCGCAGGCGCTGCGCGGCCTCGTTGAGCCGGTCTGGAGTGCGCAGCGCATGCAGCACCTCCACGCGCAGGCTTTCCACGTCGCGGATCAGGGCATGAAAGGGCTGGGCTTCGCGGGCGGATTCGCTCATGCGCAGGCGCAGCTCGGGTGCGAAGCCCGTGGAGAGAATCTGTCCGGCGCAGTAGGTGATGGCATCCAGCAGGGCCCGTTGCCAGCGCGAGGGGCCCGGGTTGCCTTCGGTGCTGGGGGGCGCCAGCAGCGCCACAAGGCGGGTGAGCTGGGCTTCTTCCAGGGCCGACAGCCACTGCGCGTCGAACTCCCCGGGCAGGGCCAGCATGAACAGCTCGGACGCGTCGATGGTTTCAGGGCTGCCCGGCAGCAGCTTGGTGCGCAGGCGTTCGGCCAGCTCGCTGACCAGCGCGGTGCGGGGCGCGAAGCCGAAATCCGCCAGCAGGGTGGTGATGTCCACCTGGTCGACCAGCGTGGCCCACCACGCCTGAAGCCGCAGCTGGATGTCGGGCCGTGCCTGCGCCGCATCCAGGAAGAGCTGCACGCGGCCCACGGCGGAGGCCACGGTGTCGCGCTCGCCCCGCACCCAGTCCAGTAGGTGGATGAGCCACAGGTGGCGGTGCGCGAGGTCGGCTGCCGGATCCAGCGCCGACAGCAGGCTGGCCAGGTCCGGGGTGGTCTTGCCACGCTTCAATGCAGCACCCGACCGCTCAGCGGCTCACCCGACGGGCCGTGGTTGATCGCTTCCAGCACGAAGAGCGGCACGGGCGTGTTGAAAGGCTCCCCGTCCTCCGCCACGCAGTGGAACGTCCCGTGCATGGTGCCGCTGGCGGTGCGCAGCCGGCATCCGCTGGTGTACTGAAACGATTCACCGGGCTTGAGCAGCGGCTGGTGGCCCACCACGCCCAGGCCCTTGACCTCCTCGGTGTGGCCGCGGGAATCGCTGATGATCCAGTGGCGCGAAATCAGCTGTGCTGGCGCTTCCCCCGCATTGGTGATGGTGATCGTGTAGGCGAAGCTGAACACGCCGGTGTCCGGGGCGGACTGCTCGGGCAGGTATTCGGGGCGCACCTCCACGGCGAACTGGTACTTTGGCATGGGGCGAATGGTAAGCCAATGGTGCAGAAACCCCGCGTGCCCGGGGCCTGAGTGCGCGGCGGCGCCCGGGCGGAGGCACGTCGCGTGCACGCAGCGCAATAGGCGAGGCTTGCCCTGTGGAACCGCTGAACTGCGACAATTGCCCCCATGAGCCGTTCTTTCCGCATCGCCCCCTCCATCCTCTCCGCCGACTTCGCCCGCCTGGGTGAAGAGGTGCGCAATGTCATCGCCGCTGGCGCGGACTGGATCCACTTCGACGTGATGGACAACCATTACGTACCCAACCTGACCTTCGGCCCCATGGTCTGCCAGGCACTCAAGCCGCATGCCCGGACCGCCGCCGGCGTGCCCGTTCCGGTGGACGTGCACCTGATGATCGAGCCCGTGGATGCGTTGGCCGCCGCGTTCGCCGACGCCGGGGCCGACTACATCAGCTTCCATCCGGACGCTTCGGCCCATGTGCACCGCAGCATCCAGGCCATCCGCGCCAAGGGCGTGAAGCCCGGCCTGGTGTTCAACCCGGCCGCGCCGCTGGATGTGCTCGACTGGGTGATCGACGACATCGATCTGATCCTCATCATGAGCGTGAACCCAGGGTTTGGTGGCCAGAGCTTCATCGACTCGGCGCTGCGCAAGATCGAGGAGGTGCGCCGCCGCATCGATGCCACGGGCAAGGACATCCGCCTCGAGGTGGACGGCGGCATCAAGACGGACAACATCCGCCGTGTGGCGGATGCGGGCGCCGATACGTTCGTGGCGGGCAGCGCCATCTTCGGCAAGCCAGACTACCAGGGCGTTATCGACGCCATGCGCGTGCAGCTGGCCTGACGTCCACGGCGGCTGGCCAGGCCGCGCCGCTGCGGCCTGCCGCGGCACGATTACCAATACGGGGCTGCCACTGCCTATTGCGGCACGACGGTGGTCGTGGTGGATTCACGCAGCACCCCGCCACCGGGCACCGAGCCGCTGGCCGGGCTGTTCTGGATGCGGCGCACGCATTCCGTCTGCTCCGCCGCCGTCGGGAACGCCGCGCAGCGCTGCGTGGCGTTGTCCGTGGCGGCGGCGCCCGGGTTGCTCAGCTGCCCCTTGCGGGACGCGTCCAGCGCGTTGTTCGCCTCGCGCAGGCAGGTCGCGAGGCTGTCCTGGGTGTTGTTGGTCATGCACTTCTCGCGCTCCTGCTCGTAGCGCGCACGGGCATCCGGGGGCGGCGTCTGGGCGAGGGCGCCTGCGCAGGCTGCCAACAGGGTCGCCGTGAGGACGGGGGCAAAAAAAGCGGTGCGGGTCATGTAAGGGCTCCTGGCAATCTCGGTAATCACAAACGGGCTGGCTTCAGCGTAGCCCCGAGCGCCTTGCGACCCTGTCAGACACCGCCTCCCGCCTCCGTGCGCCCTCGCGCCTTCCTTCTTTCATGGAGCATGCTGCCGCTTCGTTCGTGCGGAGCGTTCACGTGTCCGCGCGAATGCCTTGGCGCGCCCGGCGGATGGGCACGGCGCCAAACCAAAAAAAGGCCGACTTCATGTCAGCCTTTTTGGCCTGGAGCACCGTGGCTCAACGTGCGTTCTCTTGGTACCAGAAGCGGCGCTTGCGAGGAATGCCCAAGGTGGCCGTGGATTTCCCTGCTTCAATCCCTGATTCCTTGGGGTTCGGTGCCCCGATCACGAATTCCTTCTGCTTGGTCACTTCCGACGTTGTGCCATCTGCGTTGGTCTGGGTGTAGGTGATGGTCACGAATCCCGCCACGGGGCTGGGGGGCAGGCCGCCGCCATTGAGCTTCTGGCTTGCCGGAGCTCGGCAAAAGAGCGGCGCAGCGTAGGTGCGTGCCTCTCCCAGGTTGGCCGAGCATGTATTGCCCGGCGGTGTCGGCTTGTTGGTGCCGAAGTAAGTCTGGCCACGGAAGGTCGTCGCCGCATTCACCACCTTTTCGCCCGCCGTCATGGGAAAGTAGCAGCCATTGGTCATGTTGTCGGTGGTGCTGCCGGACAAACCGAGAGAGCCCGGCAAGATCGGGGTGAAGGATGTCGCCGTACCCTTGGCGGTCCGGTCATCAAACACGGTGAAAAAGCGGTCGGTGCCGGCTGTTGTGCCCTTCAAGGGCTTTTCCCGGTCGCCAGATCCCACTTGCACAGCGGTAAATGTTTTTGTCGGTACCACGTCAGGCGCGTAGAAGAACTTTCGGGTGTCCGTTCCTGCCAGCGCCGCCAGCTTGTAGATGCCCCAATCCGAGACGGCCGAGGAGGAGGGGGTCTCCAGATCGATGCGGTAGATGTTGCCACCGGTGTCCACCGCGTAGGCGCGGTCGGTGTAGCCGTCATAGTCTGAGTCGACAAGGGTGACGTCCGCGGGGACGCTGCGCGCGGTGTCAAACCTCTTGAGAACCGATCCCGTGAATGCGTCGAGCACGTAGACCGCATTGCCCATCGTGGTGCTACCGGGTGTGGCCGCGTCTTCCGCAGCGGCATCGTAGCCCCCGCCCATCACCAGCACGGGGTCGGCATGCCCCTTGATCTTTGCCACTCTGGGTTCGGACCACGTCTGCCCCAGCACGCTCAAGCGAGAGTCCGTGTCGGTATTGGATTTTCTCCAGAGGAACTTCGGTTGTGTTGGGTCCGTGACGTCCAGCGCATAGATGAAGCGTCCGCCACGACGCATGCCCACATACAGGTACACCTTGGCATTGGAGCCGTCCGCGTTCACTTTTTGATAGACGCTGATCGGCCCATCAACGAAGTAGTCGCGGGGCTGGGGCTTGCTGGCGGAGGTCTCGTCAATCACGAGCGTCGTGGACAAGCGGATATCCGGCGTGTTGTCGTGCAGCCGTTGGAGCTTGCCGAAATGCTCTTGCGGGATGAATCCCCAGAGTTCCGCGCCTGCATCATTGCCGCTCTGGTTGCCATTGATGGCTCGCAGCATGCCGTCGTTCGAGCCATAGAACACCACGACACCCGTATTCCCTCCATAGTTCACAACGGCTGGACGTGAATGCAGGATATCGCCGTGCACGCTCGGTCGGATCGTCGTTGCCGGCGTGGTGGTGGGGCCCACTTCCGCCGCGTTGTTGGTGCCACGCACCCAGTTGATGGTGCTGGTGTCCAGTGTGGAAGTGAGTGACGAGTTGGAAGTGCTGAACCGGGCGGAAGTGCTGGTTGCAAGGTTGGTTCCTGTGGCACATCCGATACAGGTATACAGGTTCCGTGTAGCCTGGTTGGTGGCATAGGCGCTCCGGATCAGTTGTGCGACGCCGCCTTTTTCGACAACCTCTCCATCCGGTGAGTCCGATGCGCTGGGAGGCGTGCCCATGGGATCCTTGGCCCAGAAAGTGCTGGGTGATGTCCAGAAGGAAATCGCTGTGGGCGAGATGAAGCCGGACGCACCGCTGACCGCCGCCTTTCCATCCGCCCCCGCCAGGAAGAGGGTGTCCGTGGGCACGTCGTATCCGAACTGGTACTGCTTGAGGTTGCCGCGCCAGCGGGGACGAGAGTCAGGGTCAGGTCGGAACATGCCCATGAACACCTGGTTCTGGTAGGTGCCTCGGGCATTCACGCTGACGGGCAGGCTGGCGGACGAAAACACGCTGTCACTCGCCTGGAGCTGGTTGAATATGGATACCAGCTTCTCAGCGATATCAGTACCCGCGGAGCTGACGGCGAAGTATTCCCCACCGCTGTTGACCGCCATGCTTCCAAGCAAGGCGCTCCATCCCGGGCCCTGGCCGGTCGTGACACGGTCCACATCCATGGTGTAGGTTGTGATATTGCTGGGCGACTTCTTCATGAAGCGCGCCCACTCATCGGCAAAATTGCTTTGTGAACCGTTCGGCGACAGGTCCGTGATATCGGCTGGACGGGCAAGGCCGGCTGCTGCGTAGGCTGCAGACAGGCGGGTGGATGCATCGGTGTTGTCGCTGTTGTTGTCTTGCGCTGCGCCGTTGCTGATGTAGATGATGTAGTTGCGCGCGCAGGCGTCAACGAGCGGGCTGCGATAGGGGGATCCCGCGAAAGACGGCAGGGCATTGTTGGGCTGTGCGTAGATGGCATTGGAAAATGCCGTGCCTGAAGCATTGCCTGCGTAGTCCGCCTTGACCTTGTTGTTCCCAGAGTTGGGCGCAGCACCCGTGAAGTAGTAGTAGGCCTCGGCCATCGTCTTGCCGGCCTTCCCGCCATTGGATTTGTCCCCCAGCTTGTCCAGGCTGCCGAGCATGTTGGTGAACGTGGTCTTGTAGGCAGCGTCCAATGGCCTGATGGCCGCGCGCAGATAGCCGCCATCGACGTTGTTGTTGGGGTTGCCGGTTTCCGTGAACAGCATCAGGCCTACGCGAAACTTGCCAGCCGGCAAGGCATTGATGGTGCTCACCATGGCGGCAATTTCGTTGGTAAACGCATTGTTCCAGTTGGCCGTGTTGTCCAGCAGGATGAGTACGTTGGGGGGATCCGAGGTGGATGTGCCGCTGTAGATATCGATGTCGCTGGTGTACTGAGCGAGGCAGGGCAGGGTGGCTGCCAGCCCCATCGCCAGGACGGTCCACCGGCGCAGTTGACGGGTTGTGAAGCCTTGCATGGTGAAACTCCTGTGGCTACTTGCAGAAACTGGATACTTCGTTGCCGAAGACCACGACGGCGACGCCCTGGTTGACGGCGACCTTGGTTTGAGTCTGTGGATCGCTGACTTGCGCCCTGACATTCCACTCGCTGTTGGCGCAGCTTTCAGGGTCTGCGCCGGCGATCGGTGTTTCCAGGTCCACGAACGTTCCCCCCTGCTTGGGAGCGGCACGGCAGGGCGCGTAGACATCGATGGTGGTTGGCGTCTTCGGCGCCGGGGGAAGGTCGCCGGCAAGGATGGGTTTGGCGCGCGTGCACTGGGGTCTTGGCGAAAGCACCGCGGAGTAGTCCGTTGTCCCGTTGCCATCCATGTCGACCAGAACCGGCGAGGCAGCCACCCCGTCGGGGTTGGTATGGAAGGTGGACGCGCTGATGGTTTTCTCCACCGCCATCTGTGCTGCGGAAAGCCCTTCCTGGCGCGCCTGCGTATTGCCGATGATGCGCAAATTTCCGGACGAACTGTTGAACGCGCTGATGGCAAACAGGCTCATCAGCACCAGGAAGATCAGGGCGACCACCAAGGTGGCGCCACGCTGGGTGGTATGGGTGTTCATGGTGATGACGCTGGCGTGGCGGGGGGAGAAACCTCGCGCAGACCTGCCACGTTGGTAAGGCGCACCGTGGTGGTGTACACGCGGCGCTTGAAGCCGCTGCCGTCTCCGGAGATGCTGGAGGGGCCCATGACATAGGTCTTGCCGCTGTCGCTGTAGCCCGGAGACTTTTCCGTGGTCCTGGAGAGCAGATGAAGACGCACGGCAACGACGTTGGCCCAGTCGTTGTCGCGGGCGCCCACGACCCCGCTCAGCCCGGGGCGAAACACATCAGGGCCGCCTTTGCTGGCATCGGTTGCGGGGTCCGCATCGGCGGGATCGGTGGTGTCGAAACCATACTCGAGGACGAGATTCTCGATCCCCTCGGCCAGCGGCACGGTCACCATCTGGGTCCCACGCAGCTCCGCCATCTTGAGTGTGGGCGTCGTGTCGCTACCGCACTCGTTGCAGTCGGCGATGTAGTAGATGCGGGAAACGTATTGCCGGACCGGGTTGATGCCATTGCACTGCAAGTTCCTGAGGGTGAAATCCCCCGAGGTTGCGGACACGAGGAAGGGGTCGGCCACAGGATCGGTGACACATCGGGATGTCTGCACGTAGGGCGCATTGGCAACCTTGGCTGCGGGCGCCACGAGATCGGCCCCCAGCCGATGGATTGCAAACGCGATGGTTCCAGCCTTGTGGTTTGTGATGCATGTCGCCGGCAAGGCTTGAGCCTGTGCCGCTGTCAGGCCCATGAGGGGCAGCGGTACCTTGGGGTCTGATGGAACGGTTTTGTCCCAGCCCAGGTCGGGCAGCGCAGTCGCGCAGACGTCGGGGGTGGTATAGCCCAGGAAGTCCGCCGGCACCTCGCCGTAGAAGCCCGCAAGGGCGAGATCGTCGTGCAGCAGCTCCTCCGCATAGCGGCCGTTTTCAATCTGCCGGATGCTTTTTTCGAGTTCGTTCCCCGACTGGCTGCTGTTGGCGAACAGCAGAGCCAGCCCCGCGACCAGCACCAGGCCGATGGCAAGGCCCACCATCAGCTCCACGAGCGAAAATCCGCGCTGGCGCTGGCGCAGGCGTGCAGACGGCGTGTGCGAGGCTGCGAATGTAGGTTTCATGGGCGGTTCAGGGTGCGGGATCCGTGAGCTGGGCCACCTGCATCACGACGGAAACGACGCGGCGGGTGTCCTCGCTGCTGTACGCGTTCTGGCCACAGGCGTTTGCGGGAGACCCGCTGGGCTGCAGGCCTTGCCATGCCACGGAGATCAAGTACTGGTTGGTTGCCGGATTGGTGATGCAGCCGCGTGCGTTCAGCATGGCGCCCACCTTGGTGCCGCCCTGCACCTCCCCTGCCCCTTGGATGGTCGTGGCCCATTCACACATATCCCGCTGCGCGGTCGTGAGGGCCGCATTGGTGCAATCGCCTGGCGCCGCCGTGCCGATGCTGCTGCCTACATAGGCCACCGCATCACCACGGTTCAATTTCATGCGCTCGGCCATGTCATTGACCAGGATGAGTGCCTGTGATCGCTGATATCCCTCGAGATTGGCCACGGTGGTGCGGGCCTGCAGGCCAACAAAACCCAGTACGCCAAATGCAACGATCAGCATGGCAATCAGCGCCTCGATCAACGCGACACCTTGCTGGGGAGAGGAAGAGGACTTCATGGCGGGCAAGCGGTGGTGGCGCTCTTGGGGCGACCCGAGGGATCGAGTGAAATGCAGCGGCTGCGATTGGCATCGCTGTTCATCAGGGCGAAACGGGCCACGGTGGTGGAACTGGAGACGCGACCGTTGCGATCGAATGTGACAAGCGCTGGTCCGGTGAAAGTCACGCCGTTGCCGACGGGGTTTTTGCGGCTCACGACCTCTGTGCCCACCATCACGCTCCAGCCGGACTCCCAGTGGGAGGCATCGCCTGAAGTGGGGCGAAGCGTGACCGGGGTGGCAAGCTGGCCGCGCTTGAGGGCTTCGTTGCGGGCCAGTGTCAGGTCCGCCATGAGGTCGAAGGCCGCGGCACGCATGCGCTGCATTTCCAGCAAGTTGCGAAAGGAAGGGGCCGCCAAGGACACCACCACCGCCAGCAGGGCTACGGTGACCATCAGCTCAATGAGCGTGAACCCGGCGGCCGGGCGGTGTCTGAGGGTATGCATGGCGCGTCTTCCCCTACCAGCAGCCCGTCTGGGCGTTTCCGTTTTTCACGGCGGTCTTTGCTCCCGTGTGGTCCACGCCCAGGGTGCCGCACTTGTCGTTCAATTGGCTGCCCTGGGGTGTCGCTGTGGCGGTGAAGGAAGGAGGGGTGCTGGCCGGTGCACTGACAGTGATGGTGTAGTTGGCGGTGACCTGAGGAGGAACCGCGACGTTCAGGGCGGCCGCCGTCGCCGCGTAACTGCGCGTGTCCAGGAGCATTTGTTGCTGCCGGGTGCCGATGTTCATGAGTACCGATTGCGCTTCTGCACGGCGTGATTTGCGCACGTGCTCCTGGTAAGAGGGATAGGCGACGGCAGCCAGGATGCTGATCACAGCCACTGTGATCATCAGCTCTATCAGGGTAAACCCCTTGTTCCGATCCATGTCGGTTCTCCTCTGCCAAGCTGCGGTGTTGCGATGAAATGTGAAATTATCACATTCATTCTATTGCAAAATGTTGCACGGAGGTGGGCTGGAGGCGGTGTCGTGGTCGATGGAGCGACAGCAGACAACCGCGTTGGAAGGTGAGTCCGTGGCGCCTTGGGCAGCATGGCAAATGCCGCGAAATTCGCGGAAAATCGCGGGTTATTCCGAACATTCATGCAAGATCGAATTTCCTGGACCCAAGCCGCCCTGGCACGCATCCTGCGGCCAGCGGTGCGTCTGGCCCTGGCGATGGGTCTGAAGCATCCGCAGCTCGAAGAGGTGCTGCGCGACCTCTTGGTCGACGAGGCCAGGAATCTATGGCTCGCGAAGGATGGGGCGAAACCCAATCTCAGCCAGTTGGCCACCACGACCGGGCTCAATCGCAAGGACGTGACAGCCCGGGTGCGCGACACGCGCTCCGTGTTGCCTGCCACCGAGGGTTCTGCGGCGGCGAAGGCCTACACGGCCTGGCTCCAGGTGGTCTCGGAAGACGAATCGCAGCGCACATTGCCCTTGGCGGATTCTGGGAAGGGCCATTCCTTCGAACTGCTGTCCCGGTTCGCGACCCGTGGCAATGTCCACCACCGCACCGTGCTGGAAGAGTTGCTGAGGCTGAACCTGGTCGCTCTCTCGGACGGTGAGGTCCACTTGCTGGGGGACAGCTTTTTGCCCACCGCCAGCGTGCGCGACATGCTCGCCTTCCTGGGAGACAACGTGCGAGACCATCTGCAGGCCGCGGTATCCAACACGCTGGGCCAGCAGCCCCGCATGCTGGAGCGCGCGGTCTATGCCTCCGGCTTGACACTGGAGGACTGCGAGCGCATACATCAGGTCGCACGCCAGCACTGGGAGGCGACCCACCATCTGCTCGTGCGGGAGATGACGGACGCCGTGGAACAGAGCGACGGGCAGGGGGCGGGGCGCATGCGTGTCGGGATCTACGCCTACTACGAGGACGAACGGGATCGGCCCCACGGCATCGAGGCGCCCGTGGTGCCTCTCCAAGGGGCCGGCCAGCCGAGAGCATCTGATCCGTTGAAAGAATAACAGTGAGATATCCCATGAATGTGTTGATTCGGTCAGTCTTGCTGACTCTGTGGCTCGCCTTGGCAGCTTGTGGCGGTGGGTCGCAGGAGGGCACTGCGCCCGCAGGAGTGGGAGGCGGTGGAGTCTCGGGCCCAGGCACTGATGCCGGCACAGGTTCGGGTTCGGGCACTGATGCCGGCACGGGCACAGGCACGGGCACAGGCACAGGCACGGGCACAGGCACAGGCACAGGCACAGGCACAGGCACAGGCACAGGCACGGGCACGGGCACGGGCACGGGCACGGGCACAGGCACAGGCACAGGCACAGGCACAGGCACAGGCACGGGCACGGGCACGGGCACGGGCACGGGCACGGGCACGGGCACAGGCACAGGCACAGGCACAGGCACAGGCACAGGCACAGGCACAGGCACAGGCACAGGCACAGGCACAGGCACAGGCGATGGGGTGGGAGATGGTGTTGCTGCCGCCCCAGGGGACGCGGGCGGCGTGGGCTCCGGAGGCACGGGGGTGACGGCTTCCGCCGTGGGCATCGGCGTTGCGGACGGTTTTGGCAGCGTGATTGTCAATGGCGTGCGATTTGCCACCGACACTGCGCAGATCACGACAGAGGATTCGGACGCGTTGCGCCTGGGGATGACCGCGTTGATCAGCGGCTCCATTCGGCCAGACCTGGCGACGGGGGTCGCGACCAGCGTGCTTTCGGTCCCCGAGTTCCGGGGGCCGGTCACGGCGCTGAACGTGGCCGCGGGCGAATTCGAAATCTGGGGGAACCGGATTGCGGTGGATACAACCACGGTGTACGACGGCCTGGCGGGACTGTCCTCGGTGGCGGTGGGCACCACCTTGCAGATCTATGCGCTGCCAGTGGGGGATGGCCGGTGGCGTGCGAGCCGGGTCGAACGCAAGGACCCGGGCATGCCGTTGATCATGGCGGGTGCCATTGAACAGCTTGATGGTGCTTCCAGGACCTTCCGGCTGGGCGGCCATCTGGTGAGCTACGCGGCCGCGTCTTTCAAGGGCACGTTGCTCGGCACTGCATTGGCCAATGGCATGGTGGTGTACGTGCGGGCCATGGCGCCGCCCGTTGATGGCGTGCTGAACGCTCAACAGATCCGGCGAGGCCACACCTTGCCCACGGCGGGGAGCTTCGCGGCCAACCTGCTGGGCATCGTGTCGAACTTCAGTCATCTGAATGCCGAGTTCTCGCTGTACGGAACGCGGGTGAATGCCGCGTCCGCGCTCATCACGGGCGGGCCCGCCACGGCCATTGGAAATGGCGTCAAGCTCGAAGTCGCCGGAACGATGGCCGGCGGTGTGCTGGTGGCCCAGCGGGCGCGCATTCGCCATGTGCCGGGGGCGGGCGGGCCTGCCACCTTTGAGCTGATCGGTGCCATTGGGCAGTATCGGTCCATCCATGACTTCCGTGTGAACGGACAGCCCGTGAATGCCTCCGGTGAGGGCGTGGTGTTCGCCAACGGGACGGCGAAGGGTTTGCGCAATGGCGTTCGCGTGACGGTGCGAGGCCGCCAGGTGGTTTCCGGGGTACTTCAGGCCACCGAAGTTCAATTCGAATGATGCCCTGGAGGCCTCGGACCGGGTGCGGCGCAGGCGTCTCGCAACGCGCTGTGGCGCAGCCGCGGGAACGTGGTGCGCGGTGGCCGGTGCAACCCCGCTGCCCCCCGTTGCGCGTGGGGCGAAGGCGTCAGCCCAGGCGCTGAAAGGTCAGGACGAAGGCCACGCCATCGGCCGTATTGCGCGCGTTGACTGCGCCGCCCATCTTGGCCATGTAGGTCTTGGCCACGAACAGACCCTGGCCCCGGTGCCCGGTCTCGCCCTCCGGCATGGGCAGGCTGGGGTCGGAGACGCCCAGCTCGAAAATGCGCTCCAGCAGATCCTCGTCGATAGTGGCGCCCTGGTTGTGCAGCGTGGCGCTGGCGGTGGATTCGGAGGCCGCCAGCGTCAGCGTGATCGCCGTGCCCGCCGGGCGGTAGCGGTCGGCGTTGCGCAGGATGTGGGTCACCACGTCCTCCAGCGCAAACTCGTCCGCCCGCACGATGACAGGCCCCGCGCCGCCTTCATAGACCACCTGGTCGATACCGGCAAAGTGCGCGTTGCCGGCCACATGGCGCAGGAAGGCGTCCAGGTCCAGCCGCCCCTGCGGCACGTCCGCCGCCTGCAAGGCCTCCGCCGGGGATGCAGTGCCATAGAGCACGTGCACCGCCTGCTGCATGCGCTGGATGTAGCGGTGGCCCGGGTCGCTTGCGCCGCCGTGCAGCACCATGAGCGACTGCAAGGGGGACATGATCTCGTGCCCCACGGCATGCCACATGTCGCGCTCCTGCTGGGCGCGCAACTGTTCGCGCTGGATGTCGTCCTTCACGCGCTGCAGAAGGTCGGCCAGGCCTCCGGCCAGAATGCCCAGTTCGTCCGACCCACGCAGGTCCGATACGTCGAGGTCGCCCAGGCGCGGGCCGATGTGCCCCTCCTGCACGTTGTACGAAACCGCTGCCGCGCGGCGGGTGAGGGCGGTCACGCGGCGGATGAGGCCCACTTCCACCACCAGCCAGGCCAGTGCGATGGCCGCGAGCATCGCGCCCAGGTACCACGACACCCGGGTGGCCACGGCCGCAAGCCCCTGCTCCACGCCGCGCAGGTTGCCGGTGAAGGTCACGGCATAGTTGCCCGCCGGAGTGTCCAGAATGTCGAGGCCCGCCGGTACGGGCTGCGTCCTGTTGTCGCCAGCGGCCTGCCACTCCAGCGGCAGCCAGCTGATGAGGCGCAGCAGCCAGGGCGCCGACGGATCTGCCTGCACCTCGGAGCCCTTGAGCGTGATCGCTTCGCTGTCGCTCGTGCCCAGCTTGCGGATCTGTACCTGTTCGCCAGGCAGCAGGGTGCGCGCCACGTCGGCCAGCGATGCGGCGGCCTGGGCTCCGGGGGCATTGCTGTCGAACAGGGGCGCAACCGCACCGGGCGCCAGCATTTCCACGCGCAAGCGCATGCTGCCCAGATCCTGTGGCGGCCAGACCAGGCGCTGCTTGTCAAACAGCGCTTCGCGGAACAGCTCCACGGGAAGGCGGATGGAATAGAAGGTGCGGCGCAGGCAATCGGGCGCGGCGCCCGCGAGGTCCCGGCACTGGCCGTTCTGCCAGAGCCAGCCGCGAAAATCCCGCACCGGCCGGGCACGTGCGTCCAGGGATTCCTCGCCACCGTCCACGAAACCCGTCAGGCGGCCCCGGGTGCTGATCGTGCCCTGGGGGGGCAGTGCTTCAAAGGGCGCGACCCAGCGGGATGTGGCGCCGCGCATGTCCAGCGTGACGCGGGCGCGGTGCACCGCCTGCAGGTCCAGGGCACCACGTTCGCGCGGCACCAGCGCGCCCGCGTAGAAGCTGCCCACCAGATAGATGAAGCCCCCGGCATACGGGTTGTTGCCGATGGCCGCGCAGACCGACGCGCCGTCGGGGTACTGCACCGCGCAGCCTGCCATCTCCACCGCCTGCTGGGCCTTGTTCTGGTCGTCGAAGTCCAGCGCCGCATAGGGCAGCAGCAAGGGTGCGAGCGGTGCCGGGGCCGAACCCCGGCTGCCCGCGTTGAGCAGGGCCAGCTGCCCCGAGGGGTGGCGCAGGCGGGCCATGACCTCGGACTGGCTGCGCGCGAAGCCGTGCCGGTAGCTTTGCCAGCCACGCTCCTTTTCTTCCTTGAGCAGCACCACGCTCAGCGCGACGGTGGCCAGCGCCAGCAGCACAAACACACCGCGCACCAGAATCCGCAGCCGGAAGGCGGGCAGGCCCAGGCGGGGCATTTCCAGCTTGGGGATGTCGAGCGTGGGGCGCAGCAGGCGTTTCATTTCAGGTCCCCCTGCGTGAAAGCACTGCACACGGCGTCTGAACCCGGCGCGGCCCAGGCCAGGGCCGCCGTGCAAGGGCCGCCCCGCCGCACTGGCGGCGTCCCCCTTCCTGAATGGCGCAGCCGTTCGAGAGAAGGGGGAAGCGGCGAAGCCGCTCAGGGGGATGCCTCACTTGCCTACCCAGCGAAAGCCCCGCATGGGCACGTTTTCAATGCCTTCGAAGGCGGGGTCCACCTCGCGCAGGGCTTCGCGGATGGTGCTCACATGCTTGCGCACGTTGTCCCGGTTGCGCCCGCTCTTGACCACCTCGAACAGCTCGTCGTACGACACGACCTCGCCGCTGCGCTGGTGCAGCGTGGCCAGGATGCGCTGGGCCGTCAGCGGCAGGTTGATGCGCTCGCCGCGCCAGGTGGGGGTGCGCTGCCACAGCGGGTCCAGCACCAGCGCATCCGGCGCCGGCGCGGACAAGGACGTGGCGGCGTTCGCCGGGGCCTGCGTGGTGCGCAGGATGTCGAGGAAGGTCTCGATGAAGTCGGCCTCCTCGAACGTGGTCTTCTGCAGGTAGTCCCACGCGTCCAGCGCCTTCATGATGCTGCGGTAGATGGCGGCGGGCATGGCCGACACCACCAGTACCGGCGTGCCCTGGCGGCGCTTGTTGATGGCGTTGATGAGCGCCACGCCCGCATGGCGCTCGCGGCCCAGTTCGATGTCGAGCACCACGGCGTCGTAGTGCTCGCGCGCCAGGGCGGCTTCGGCGTCGTCGCGCGTGAACCACTGGTCGATCACGATGCCGTTTTTCGCGCTCGCAATCCAGCCCGCCAGCTGGTTGCTGGTGGGCAGGTCGTCTTCGATCACGGCGATGCGGGTCATGGTGGGGCGCGGAGTGGGTGGGGGTGCGTGGATTATCCGGGGCGCCTGGCTTGCCCGGTGTGAAGGTTTCTTCCGGGCCCGGAGGGTTTGCGCGGCGGGCGTGAGGGCTTTGGGGGCTGCGCTGCATTGTTGCTTCCGGGGTGAATCCGAAGAATCAGTCCCCAATGAGCAGCCCGGTTGGGCCGCTCAGAAGCAGACAACAAATTCACCACCCAAGAGAGAGAAACACCATGAGAACCGCCTGGAGCCGCATCGTGCAAGCCCTGCGTGGCCGCAACGCCGCCGCCCACCCGCTGGACGCCCGTGCCGAAGGGCCGCAAGCTGCGGCACCTGTGGAAGCCGACGCCCCCACGCCAGCATCCGCGGCCGAAGGGCGCATCCACTGGGCCTACCTGCTGCCCACGGCCAGCACGGCGCGCTGGATGGCGGCCGCAGCCGTGGTGGTGGCCGCCGGTGCCCTGGTGGTGCGCCACCCACCGGTGCAGCAACTGGGCCAGGGCGAGCTGGCGGTCCGCATGAACCAGTTCACCGGTTCGGTGAGCCAGTGGCGCGACGGCAGCATGTGGGTGGTGCCGGGCCTGCACAGTGTGCGCATCTTCTCCTTGCGGGACCAGAGCTATCGCCCTGAAGCCATGCGCCAGGCCAACGGCAGCGCACCCCTGCAATCGGTGGAAGGCCTGTCGTTCGGGCTCGACCTGAGCGTGCGCTACGCGCTCGATCCCGCCTCCGACGCCGTCCGGGCCGGCCGCCTGCCCGATGACGTGGACGCCGACATCGTGGCGCCTGCCGTGCAGGGCTTGGTCTACAGGGTGTTTGCCCGCTACACGGTGCGCGAGATTTTCTCGTCCAAGCGCGCCGAAATCGCGCAGACCATTGAAGCCGAACTGCGCACCCGCCTGGCCGCCGAAGGCGTGCTGCTGCGCCATGTGCAGATCGGCAAGGTGGACCTGCCCGCCGAATACCGCCGTGGCATGGACAGCCTGCTGGCCGAGGAGCTGGCGTCCGAGAAGATGCGCTACACGCTGGAGCTCAAGGACAAGCGCGTGAAGGAGACCGAGCTCGACGCCAGCGCCGACAAGGTGCGCCGCGAGGTGGCCGCCGAAGCCGCCGCCCGCGAGCAGGTGATCGCCGCCCGCGCCCAGGAAGAGGCCATGAAGCACGTGCTGCCCTTCAAGCAGCGCCAGATCGAGCAGCGCCAGCTGGAGGCCGAGGCCGAGAAGGTCTCGCGCATCAAGGCCGCGGAGGGCAGCGCGCAGGCGCGCCGCATCGAAGCCAACGGCGAGGCCGATGCGCGCCAGAAGCTGGCCGAGGCCGAGGCCTACCGCATGGACCGCATCGGCAAGGTCAACGCCGAGCAGATGGCGCGCGAAGGCGCCCTGGTCACGCGCCACCCGTTGCTGATCCAGAAGACGCTGGCCGACAAGCTGTCGGACAAGATCCAGGTCATCATCGCGCCCCCGCCGACCAATGGCGATTTCATCGGTGCCGCGCTGCTGGGCGGCAACCGCAATGCCCAGGCCGTGGCCGCGCAGGCTGCCGCCGGTGCCGACGACACCGCCACGACCCCCGCCACGGAGCAATGAACATGGACCGCACCACCCTCACGCTCGTCGCAGCCATCGCCTCTGCCGCCGCGATGCTCGCCACCGCCGCAGTGCCCCCCGCGCCCGCCAGCGCATTCGGCAGCGCCATCGTCGTGCAGGACCAGGCCAGCCTGCGCGCCGCCCCGCGCGACTCGGCCCAGCAGCAGTCCGCCCTGTGGCAGGGCGAGGTGCTCGAAGTGCGCGGCGAGCGCCTCGACTACCTGCAGGTCTGGGACCACAAGCGCGAACGCGGCGGCTTCATCCGCGCCAGCGACGTGCGCCGCGTGGCGCTCGATGAGGCCCAGGGCCCGGCCCTGCTGTCGGTGCTGCGCTTCGTGCGCGACAGCCCGGGCGCCGAGGCGCTGGGCATCGGCATCACGGCCGCCTACCTGCAGGCCGCGCCCGCCAGTGCGCTGGCCGGTGAGCAGGGCGCCCAGGCCTTCGACGCACTGGGCACGCTGGCCGACCGGCTGGCGCGCCGCGCCTCGGCCGCCGTGCCGGGCAAGGCCTCGGGCGCCACGCTGTCGGCCCACCTGGACGTGGCCAACGGCTACGGCGTGCGCTTCACGACCTACGAGGTCGAAGGCCGCATGCAGGTCTGCTACGACGGCGAGGCCTTTCGCCGCGTGATGGCCATGCCCGTGGCCGATGCCGAGCAGCGCGCCCGCGCCGCCCTGGCCCTCACCCGCCCCGAGTGCGTGAACCCCGACCTGCCGCCGCACGAGCGTGCCCGCGTGCAGGAATGGCAGTCCGATGTGCTCGAACGCGTGGACGTGGCCGGCCTGCCCTCCTATGTGCGCAACCGCATCCAGGTGCGCCGTGCCAGTGTGTGGAGTGCCCTGGCCTTCCAGCAGGCGCGCAAGGATGCCGTCGGCCCGGCCGTGGCCGCTGCTGCGGCCCGCGCCCTGGCCGAGTTCTCCGGTGTGAGCAGGAACGACCTGCCCGACGAGGACCAGCCGGCCTACAACGATGCCGCCATGCGCGTGGGCGCCGTGCGCTGGGCCCTGGTGCCCGCCAGCCTGCCGGTGGCCCAGGGCAGCCGCCCGGGCATCGTGACCGAGCCCGGTGCGCCCGGCGAGACCTGCGTGCTGCTGGTCGATGCCCACAGGGGCGTGAAGACCCCGCTGCTGCGCCGCTGCACCTACGGCGTGGTCTGGGCTGCCTCGGCCAGCGTGAACCGCGAGGGCACGGCCGTGGCCCTGGCCGTGCAGCCGCTGGAAGGCTGGCGCGAGCTGTGGGTGATGCGCAAGACCGCCGAGGGCTGGCTGGTCGACGTGCTGCCCCCCGCCGCCACGGCGCCCGAAACCGGCGTGGCCGAGTGGGCTGGCTGGGTGCCCGGCGGCCAGCAGATGCTGGTGGCGCGCGAGGCCCGGGGCCAGGGCCGCTACCGCAAGAGCTTCGAGATCGTGCGCCTGGAAGGCCTGGCCACCGAGCGCGTGACGGGTGACGTGGCCGCGCTGCCTCTGTTCCAGCGCTGGCAGGACCCGGCCTGGAAGCGCCAGACACTGAGCTTGAGATGAGCACCCCTGAGTCGCTTCGCGCCTTCCCCCTCTCTCAGATTGTTTCGCAATCTGGGCGGGGACGCTCCCAGCGCGGCGGGGCGGCCCTTGCGCGGGAGCACTGGTTTTGGCCGCGCCAGTTTCACGGGGCAATGGCCATGCATGGCGGTCGCGATGTGCGACGAAGATGGGCCCTTTAAAATCCAGGCAGGCCGGGCAAGATGCCCGGCCTTTCCTCGTCTGCACTGCAAGGTTTTTCGCATGTCCACACCCTCGCCCCTGTCCGCCCTGTTGTCCCGCGTGGACGCCGCCATCGTGGACCTGGACGGCACCATGGTGGACACGCTCGGGGACTTTGCCGAGGCGCTCAACCGCATGCTGCGCGAACTGGCGCTGCCACCCATCGAGGCACCCTCCATCGAGCGCATGGTGGGCAAAGGCTCGGAGCACCTGCTGCGGTCGGTGCTGGCCCATGTGCTGGCATCCGAGGGCCAGCCGGCCGATGCGGCGCAGGTCGAATCGCTGTACCCCGCCGCCTGGGCCAGCTACCAGAAGCACTACCTGGCCATCAACGGCCAGTATGCGCAGGTGTACCCCGGCGTGGTGGCCGGCCTGCAGGCGCTGCAGGCCGCGGGCCTGCGCCTGGCCTGCCTGACCAACAAGCCCCTGGATTTCGCCGTGCCCTTGCTGAAGGCCAAGGGGCTCGACGGCTACTTTTCGCAGGTGTTCGGTGGCGACAGCTTCGCGCGCAAGAAGCCCGATCCGCTGCCCCTCGTCAAGACCTGCGAGGCCCTGGGCACCGCGCCCGCGCGCACGCTGATGGTCGGCGATTCCAGCAACGATGCGCAGGCCGCGCGCGCCGCCGGCTGCCCCGTGGTGCTGGTGACCTACGGCTACAACCACGGCCAGCCCGCGCGGGCGGTGGATGCCGATGGTTTCGCGGATGCGCTGAGCGCGTTCGCGGGCTGATCAGGCCGCGATACGGCGCTGCGCAGCCGTTGTCAGCACCCGTGCGCTGCCGGCTGTACGGGCCGGTGGTGCCGTGGTGACGAGTGCCGCATGCGCTGGCGCGCCAGCACCAGCGTCGCTGCCCAGCCGGAACACGGCCACGGCATCGACCAGCTGGCCTGCCTGGGTCTTGAGGCTGTCGGCCGCTGCGGCGCTTTGCTCCACCAGCGCCGCGTTCTGCTGCGTGGCCTGGTCCATCTGCGTGACCGCCTCGCCCACCTGCGACACGCCCTGGCTCTGCTCGCTGCTGGCCGCGCTGATCTCGCCCATGATGTCCGTCACGCGGCGGATGGCCCCGACCACCTCGGCCATCGTGGCGCCCGCCTTGTCCACCAGCGCGGTGCCCTGTTCCACGCGCTCCACGCTGGTGCCGATCAGGGCCTTGATTTCCTTGGCGGCCTGCGCCGAGCGCCCGGCCAGGCTGCGCACCTCGCCGGCCACCACCGCGAAGCCCCGGCCCTGCTCGCCCGCGCGGGCCGCCTCCACCGCCGCGTTGAGCGCCAGGATGTTGGTCTGGAACGCGATGCCGTCGATCACGCTGATGATGTCGGCGATCTTGCGGCTGCTGTCGTTGATGCCCTTCATGGTGTCCACCACCTCGGCCACCACGTCGCCGCCCTGCTGGGCGACGGTGGAGGCGCTCATCGCCAGCTGGTTGGCCTGGCGCGCGTTGTCCGCGTTCTGGCGCACCGTGGAGCCCAGCTGTTCCATCGAGGCGGCCGTCTGCTGCAGCGCCGAGGCCTGCTGCTCGGTGCGGGCCGACAGGTCGTTGTTGCCCGAGGCGATTTCGGCACTGGCGGTGGCCACGCCTTCGGCGCTGTGGCGCACATTGCCCACGATGGTGGCCAGGCGCGATTGCATGGTGGACAGCGCCTGGAGCAGCTGGCCTGTCTCGTCGCCGCCATGGGCTTCGATGGCGTGCGTGAGGTCGCCGCTGGCAATGCTCTCCGCCGCCTGCTTGCCCCGCTGCACGGGCCGGACGATCGAGCGCGTGACCGTCCAGGCCAGCAGGGCCCCCAGCGCTACCGCCACCAGAGTGCCCACGCCCAGAAGTGCCTGGCTGGCCTTGGCAAGGGTACCGGTGTCGGCCTGGCTTTCAGCCAGTTGCGTGGCCATGGCCGTGCGCAGGTCGTCCAGTGACTTCAGGTATTTGTCGGCCAGCGGGCGAAGGTCCTTGTCCACCAGGGCGGGCACGTTCGGCTCGCCGCCCCGGTGCAGTTCGCGGATCTCGGCCTGCTTGTCGTTGTAGGCCGCGCGCGCCGTGGCAATGGCGGCCAGCAGTGCGCGGCCAGGCTCGCCCTGCACCAGCGCCTCGATGCGCTGGACCTTGGCATCCATGCCCTTGGCCGTGGCCTGGGTGTCCGCGGCGAGCTTGTCCATGTAGTCGCGGTCGATGGCCTTGAGGAATGCCTCCGTGCGGACCCAGTTCAGGCGGATGTCGGAGGCCCAGTCTTCCACCAGCATCTGTTGCTCGATCTCCTGCGTGGCGACACGCTCGCTGGCGTTCTGCAGGCTGGCGATGCGCCATATGCCGGTGGCTGCGATGAGGGCGGTGATGAGCAGGATGGCCCCAAAGGATGCGCCCAGGCGCAGGCCGACGGAAAGGTTGCTGAATTTCATGGTGAGGGCGGGCGCAAAAAAGGTGTCTGGGGGCGGGGGTGGGGCTCTGGGGTGGCAAGGGCCGTGGCGCATGCGGGTGGCGCAGGGCGCCCGGGCCGGGCTGTGCGTGGCATCACATGGCGCGGGTGGCGCCGCAGGGGCATGCGGTGCAGGTTGCGTCGAAGGCCCTGAATTCCCTGGATCAAAGGTTACGCCCCGGTGCGGCCCGCCGCTGTCGGGCGGGTGACAGCCGCAGGCATGCTTTCATGGGGGTTTGCCCGTAGCGGCGGTGTCCCGGGACGCGCAACCGGCGCGGGCGGCTATGCGGGCTTGCCGAGCAAGGCATCCTTGAGCTTCCAGTCGGCCGGTGTGTTGCCCAGCCAGATGCCCAGCAGCGCGTTGAAGAATTCCGGCTCCTTGAAAGGCTCGCCCTGCGGCTTGCCCTTGACCGTGATCACCGTGCCGGTGCCGGGTATCCAGTCGATCATGAACTGGTCGCCTGCCTGCAGCTTCTTGTGGTCCGAGAAGATCTGGCTCATGCGCAGCACGCCGGGAATCAGCTTGGAGAACGCCGCGCGGTCCATGTTGTCCTCCATGCCGCGCGAGAAGAGCTTGCCCAGCTCGGTGGAGTCGATCTCGCGCAGCATGGTGATGCTCATGCGCTTGGGGCCCTTGAGCGCGGCAATGTCCTGCGGCGTGTGGGCTTTCTTTTCGAGATACAGGCCGGCCGTGTAGACCTTGAAGACCGCCTTGTAGCGCACGCCCGCCCCATTGAGCTGCAGGCTGCTGCCGCTCAGGCTGGTGGTTTCTTCGTACTTGACGTCGGCCACGGTGATGGTCTGGGCAATGGCACCGGCCGTCAGCAGGCACAACGCTGCCGCTGCGGCGCATCGCTGGAGGAACTTCATGCGCAACTCCTAAAAAAGAACGGTCGTTCGTTTCAAATTGTTGCTGCACCTGCTTTTTGCCGCAACAGGGTTTTCGAGTGGTTGCGCGGCGCGGCGTTGCGGTGTGTCAAAACCGGGGCGGCCGGGAACCTTTGCTACACTTTGGGCCATGTTCATTCACCACGTGTTCATCACAGGTTGCAGCGACCGGGGAGCCTGGCCCTGGCGTCAGCCTGTCTCCTTGAACGCCTGATGGCACCTGGGCAATCGCCCCAGCGTGCACCCGTGGCCCTACCGGGGCCGATTGAATGGACCGCAGCGCCCCCTTTTATTGCCCGGGGGACACGCGCTGCCACAGCTGGGAGCTCTCCCCGTGATCACAGAACTTGAATTCAAAAGCCTGGCCGGCGAAGGCTACAACCGCATTCCGCTCATGGCGGAAGCCTTTGCGGACCTGGAAACCCCTCTCTCCCTGTACCTGAAGCTGGCCCACAGCAAGGACGGCGGCAAGCACAGCTTCCTGCTCGAATCCGTGGTGGGCGGCGAGCGCTTCGGGCGCTACAGCTTCATCGGCCTGCCCGCGCGCACGCTGCTGCGCGCCAGCGGTTTTGGCGCCAGCGCCAAGACCGAGGTGGTGACCAACGGCGAGGTGGTGGAGTCCGCAGCGGGCAACCCGCTCGACTTCATCGAGGCGTACCAGAAGCGCTTCAAGGTGGCCCTGCGCCCCGGCCTTCCGCGCTTTTGCGGCGGCCTGGCCGGCTACTTCGGCTACGACGCGGTGCGCTACATCGAAAAGAAGCTCGAAGACACCTGCCCGCCCGACACGCTGGGCTGCCCCGACATCCTGCTGCTGCAGTGCGAGGAACTCGCCGTCATCGACAACCTGTCGGGCAAGCTCTACCTCATCGTCTACGCCGACCCGGCCCAGCCCGAGGCCTACGCCAAGGCCAAGAAGCGCCTGCGCGACCTGAAGGACCAGCTCAAGTATTCGGTGAGCGCGCCCATCGTCAAGCCCACCGAGAGCCACCCCGCGCAGCGCGACTTCTCCAAGGCCGACTACCTCGCCGCCGTGGACCGCGCCAAGGAACTGATCGCCGCGGGTGACTTCATGCAGGTGCAGGTGGGCCAGCGCATCCACAAGCGCTACACCGAAAGCCCCCTGTCGCTGTACCGCGCGCTGCGCTCGCTGAACCCGTCGCCGTACATGTACTTCTACGACTTCGGCGACTTCCACGTGGTGGGTGCGAGCCCCGAGATCCTGGTGCGCCAGGAGAACACGCCCGACGGCCAGAAGGTCACCATCCGCCCCCTGGCCGGCACGCGCCCCCGTGGCGCCACGCTGGAGAAGGACAAGGCCGCCGAGGTCGAGCTCATCAACGACCCCAAGGAGCGCGCCGAGCATGTGATGCTGATCGACCTGGCGCGCAACGACATCGGCCGCATCGCCAAGACCGGCACGGTGAAGGTGACCGAGGCCTTCGCCATCGAGCGCTACAGCCACGTGATGCACATCGTGAGCAACGTGGAAGGCATCCTCAACGACGGCATGACGGCCATCGACGTGCTCAAGGCCACCTTCCCGGCCGGCACGCTCACCGGCGCGCCCAAGGTGCATGCGATGGAAATCATCGACCAGCTCGAACCCACCAAGCGCGGCCTGTACGGCGGCGCCTGCGGCTACCTGAGCTACGCCGGCGACATGGACGTGGCCATCGCCATCCGCACCGGCATCGTGAAGAACGGCACGCTCTACGTGCAGGCGGCCGCCGGCGTGGTGGCCGACTCGGTGCCCGAGCTGGAATGGAAGGAAACCGAGCACAAGGCCCGTGCGCTGCTGCGCGCGGCGGAGCTGGTCGAGGAGGGCCTCGAATGACCCGCGCCATCGACAAAGTCAAATCCTGCGCCGCCATGCCGGACGTGCGCCGCGAGGTGAACAGGCTGGACGACGTGCTGGTGCCCCTGCTGGTGGAGCGCGTGGGCTACATGACGCAGGCCGCGCGCATCAAGCAAGACGCCACGCAGGTGCGCGATGAGGCGCGCATACAGGCCATCGTGGACCGCGTGCGCGAGCAGGCGCTGGCCGAAGGCGGCGATGCCGACGTGATGGAAGCCATCTACCGCAGCCTCATGGAAGCCTGCATTGCCTATGAACACCGCGAGTTCGCCCGCCTGCGCGAATCCGCCTCTGCCGGGAGCGCCGCATGAAACTCTTGATGGTCGACAACTACGACAGCTTCACCTACAACATCGTGCAGTACTTCGGCGAGCTGGGTGCCGAGGTCGAGGTGTTCCGCAACGATGAAATCACGCTTGAAGGCATTGCGGCGCGCGCGCCCGACCGCCTGGTGATCTCGCCCGGCCCGTGCTCGCCCGCCGAGGCCGGCATCTCGGTGGCGGCGATCCAGCACTTCGCGGGCAAGCTGCCCATCCTGGGCGTGTGCCTGGGCCACCAGAGCATCGGCGCGGCCTTCGGCGGCACCATCGTCCGCGCGCAGGAGCTGATGCACGGCAAGACCAGCGTCATCACCACCACACAGCAGGGCGTGTTCGCGGGCCTGCCCGAAAAATTCACCGTGAACCGCTACCACTCGCTGGCCATCGATCGCGCCGCGTGCCCCGACGTGCTGCAGGTCACGGCCTGGACGGATGACGGCGAGATCATGGGCGTGCGCCACAAGGAGCTGGCCATCCAGGGCGTGCAGTTCCACCCCGAAAGCATCCTCACCGAACACGGTCACGCGATGCTGAAGAACTTTCTGGAGCAGCGCGCATGACGGCGCCGGCCGATGCTGCAGCAGCTTCCTCGGGCTCGCTCGCCCAGCTGTTCCAGTACAAGCGCTGGGCCAATGAAGAGTTGCTCGCGCTGGGCGAGGCGTCACAGGCGGTATTGCCCGAAGGCGACCGCCGGCTCTTCGTGCGCATCCTGAACCACACCTACGTGGTGGACCGCATCTTCGCGAGCCACCTGCAGGGCCTGCCGCAGACCGCCTACGCGGCCACCAACACCGAAGAGACGCCCGCACTGCCCGCCCTGCGCGAAGCCGTGCGCGCGTCGGACGACTGGTACCTGCAGTACGCCGGCGGCCTCGGCGCGGACCAGCTGGCCGAGCCCGTGCAGTTCCGCTTCACCGACGGCGACACCGGCACCATGACGCGGGCCGAGATCCTGAACCACGTCGTGGTCCACGGCACCTACCACCGGGGCGCGGCCGGCCGCATCCTGGCGGGGCATGCGGTGCCGCTGCCGCGCGACTCGCTCACCACCTTCCTGCACCGCCTGCAACCGGAGCGACGCTGGTCGTAACACCATGCCCGACAGCCACCAACTGCTCATGTTCATCGCGGCCGGCTGGCTGCTGAACCTCACGCCCGGCCCGGACGTGCTCTACATCGTGTCCAACGCGCTCAAGTCCGGCACCCGCGCGGGCATCGTCGCCGGCCTTGGCATCACGGCCGGGTGCTTCGTGCACATCTTCGCGGCCGCCGTGGGCGTGGGCGCGCTGCTGGCCACTTCGGCCACGGCGTTCACCGTGCTCAAGTGGGTGGGCGCGGCCTACCTCATGTGGATGGGCGTGCGCATGCTGCTGTCCAAGCCCTCGGGTGACGGTGGCAGCGCGGCGGCCATCGCGGTGGCGCAGGCGGGGGCATCGTCCGGTGCTGCCACGCCGCTGTCCAAGATTTTCATGGGCGGCTTCTGGACCAACGTGCTCAACCCCAAGGTCGCCATCTTCTTCCTGGCATTCGTGCCGCAGTTCATCACGCCCGGCACCGAGAACAAGGCGCTGGCCTTCGTGCTGCTGGGCGTGCTGTTCAACGTGAACGCGATTCCCGTCAACACGGGCTGGGCGCTGGCCGCGGGCTGGATGGCGCGCCGCATGGGCGCGGTGCAGCGCGGCATGCACTGGCTGGACCGCGTGGCGGGCGCCATGTTCATCGGCTTCGGCCTGAAACTGGCCTTCACCGATCAACCCACGCATTGAACTAGACAGACAGATACCGTCGAAAAGACACTGGAGACACCATGTCCATCACCCCCCAGGAAGCGCTGCAGCGCACCATCGAGCACCGCGAAATCTTCCACGACGAGATGCTGCACCTGATGCGCATGATCATGAGCGGCGAGCTCTCGCCCGTCATGACGGCGGCCATCGTCACCGGCCTGCGCGTGAAGAAGGAAACCATCGGCGAGATCACGGCCGCCGCGCAGGTGATGCGCGAGTTCTCCACCAAGGTCCATGTGCCCGACAGCAAGCACCTGGTGGACATCGTGGGCACCGGCGGCGACGGCGCCAACACCTTCAATATCTCCACCTGCTCCATGTTCGTGGCGGCAGCGGCGGGCGCCAAGGTCAGCAAGCACGGCGGGCGCGGCGTGTCCAGCAAGAGCGGCAGCGCGGACGTGATGGAGGCCCTGGGCATCCACATCAACCTCAAGCCCGAGCAGATCGCGCAGTGCATCGCAGAGGTCGGTATCGGCTTCATGTTCGCGCCCAACCACCACCCGGCCATGAAGAACGTGGCCCCGGTGCGCAAGGAGCTGGGCGTGCGCACCATCTTCAACATCCTGGGCCCGCTGACCAACCCGGCCGGCGCGCCCAACATCCTGATGGGCGTGTTCCACCCCGACCTCGTGGGCATCCAGGTGCGCGCGCTGCAGCGCCTGGGCGCCGAACACGCCATGGTGGTCTACGGCCGCGACGGCATGGACGAAGTCAGCCTGGGCGCGGCCACGCTGGTGGGCGAGCTGAAAAACGGCCAGATCACCGAGTACGAAATCCACCCCGAGGACTTCGGCCTGGCCATGTCCAGCAACCGCGCCTTGAAGGTCGAATCCCCCGAACAGTCGCGCGAGATGCTGATCGGCGTGCTCAAGGGCGAGCCGGGCGCCGCGCAGGACATCGTCTGCCTGAACGCGGGCGTGGCGCTGTATGCGGCCAATGTGGTCGACTCGGTTCCCGCAGGGCTTGAAAAGGCACGGGCCGCCATCGCCTCGGGCGCGGCGCTGGCCAAGCTCGAGCAGATGGTCACGCGCACGCATGCGCTGGCTGCATGAAGATCAACCCCCTGAGCGGCAGTGCCGCTTTCCCCCTTCTCCTGCGGAAAGGGGGGCGACACCCGCAGCCTGGCAAGGCCAGCGCTGCGGTGTCCTCCGCTTTGGGCCGCGCGGGCGTTGCGCTCGCGCCATGTTTCAACGTTCAATCGCGACCCCGCCGGGGTTGAAAAGGCAGGTTTCCCATGAGCGACATCCTCAACAAGATCGTGGCCGTCAAGCACGAAGAAGTGGCCGCTGCCAAGAAGCGCACGCCCCTCGACGCCATCCGTGCCGATGCCGAGAGCCGTGTGCTCACGCGCGACTTCGAAGGAGCCCTGCGCGCCAAGATCGCCAAGGGCCAGGCGGCGGTGATCGCCGAGGTCAAGAAGGCCAGCCCCAGCAAGGGCGTGCTGCGCGCCGACTTCATCCCCGCCGACATCGCGCAAAGCTATGCCGATGGCGACGGCAAGGTGAGCGCCGCCTGCCTGTCGGTGCTGACGGACAAGCAGTTCTTCCAGGGCAGCGTGGATTACCTCAAGCAAGCGCGTGCCAGCTGCCAGCTGCCGGTGCTGCGCAAGGACTTCATGGTCGATGCGTACCAGATCTACGAGTCCCGGGCGATGGGGGCGGATGCCATCTTGCTGATCGCGGCCAGCCTGGACGACGCCCAGATGGCCGACTTCGAAGCCATCGCGCGCAGCCTGGACATGGCGGTGCTGGTGGAGGTGCACGACGGCGCCGAGCTGCAGCGCGCGCTCAGGCTCAAGACGCCGCTGGTGGGCATCAACAACCGCAACCTGCGCACCTTCGAGGTGACGCTGGACACCACCCTGGGCCTGCTCAAGGACGTGCCGGCCGACCGGCTGCTGGTCACCGAGTCGGGCATCCTGAAGCCCGACGATGTGAAGCGCATGCGCGATGCCGGCGTTCACGCGTTTTTGGTGGGCGAGGCGTTCATGCGCGCGCCGGAGCCGGGCGAAGCGCTGGCGAAGCTGTTCGCCTGATTCTGCGTTTGCTCCTTATTTGATAGCTTATTGCGCTTGTCCATCAAGCGGTAGAGGCACTTTTTACCATGAATGACGCCGCTGCAAACCCCACCCAGCTGCAAAGCGCTGACCCGGCTGACTGGCCGGTGGCCCCCGGCTGGCAGCCGCTGGTCGATGACTTCTTTGCCGGTGTGCGCGGCCAGTCGCTGCTTGCCTTTCTGCAGTCGCGGCTCGATGCGGGCGCGGTGATCTTCCCGCCCCGCCCGCTGCGGGCGCTGGAACTCACGCCGCCGGACGAGGTGCGCGTGGTCATCCTGGGCCAGGACCCCTACCACGGGCGCGGCCAGGCCGAGGGGCTCGCGTTCTCGGTGGCGCCGGGCGTGCGCCTGCCGCCCTCGCTGCAAAACATCTTCAAGGAAATGCAGCGCGACCTGGGCGTGGCTTTCCCGCCGTTTCCGAACCCGGGGGGCAGCCTGGTCAAGTGGGCGAAGAACGGCGTGCTGTTGCTCAACACCGGCCTCACGGTGGAAGAGGGCCAGCCCGCCAGCCATGCCGGCAAGGGCTGGGAGGCCCTGACCGACGCGGTCATCCGCCATGTGGCCGAGGGCGAGCGGCCCGTGGTGTTCATGCTCTGGGGCTCGCACGCGCAATCCAAGCGCGCGCTGATCCCCCAGGACCGAGGCCACTTGCTGCTCCTGTCCAACCACCCTTCGCCGCTGTCCGCCCTGCGCCCGCCCGTGCCGTTCATCGGCAACGGGCATTTCGGCAAGGCGCGCGCGTTCCGGGCGCAGCACGGGTATTGAGGCGCCAGCGCGGCGGCGCTGCGCCCCCGCGGTCTACCAGCGCCCCGGCAGCCGCTCCTTGAGCAGGTCGAGAAAGGCCTGCGCCGCCACGGGCAGGCTGCGGCCCGCCAGGGTCTGCACCTCCAGGTCGCGCAGGTCCATGCCCGGGTCGCTGATGGGCACGGCCACCACGGCGCCCGCCGCCACCAGGTGGCGTGCCGCGATCTCGCTGGCCACCGACAGCCCCCCGCCATGCGCCACGAAGTTGAGCACCGTCTTGGCATGGTTGCTGATGAGCACCGCCTCCAGCTGCAGGCCCTGGCGGCTGCACACGATGTCAATCATCTGGCGCACCGTGGTCTCGGCGGGCGGCAGGGCCAGGGGGTAGGCGGCCATCTGCGCGAGCGTGACGCTGGCCGATTCCGCCAGCGCATGGCCGGGCGGGATGAGTGCCAGCACCGGAGCGCCTTGCCGGTAGGCGACCTCGATGTCCTTGTGCGGCGCACGGCTGAAGCACAGGCCGATGTCGGCCGCGCCGCTGCGCACCGCGTCGGGCACCTGGGCGGTGGGCAGCGAGATCACGCTGAACTGGATGCCCGTGTGCGTGCGCTGGAATTCCACACACAGGCGCGGCACCAACTCGTTGGCAAATGCGTCCGACGTGGCCAGACGCACCTGCCCCGCGCGCAGGCCCTGCAGCGCGCCGATCTCGCCCAGCGCGCGTTCGGCGTCCAGCACCGTGCGCCGGGCGTGCACGGCCAGGATCTCTCCGGCCGCGGTGAGCACCATACCGCGCGGGTGGCGGTCGAACAGCGGCGTGCCCAGCTGCGCCTCCAGCCCGGCGATCTGGCGGCTGAGCGCCGAAGCGGCCACGTGCAGCCGTGCCGAGGCTTCGGTGAGCGAACCGCTGTGCGCCACCTCCAGGAAGTAGCGCAGGGCGGTGTCTTGCAGGAGCTGGGGGCGCATGGGCAGGGCAGGGGGCTGGAGTGGGGCGTATTGCCGGGTGGTGGCCCAAAGTATGAAGTGGTTTGCCGCTACGGCAAAGCTGCTTGCCTATTTGGCGTTGGTCTTCCGGGGGCTGGCTTCCTAAGATGGCTGTCTGGTTGCCCCCGGGCGGGGCCCTGCGGCTCCCCCTGTCCCTGTCTGCGTGCGCGGTCCGGCATCGCGCGTTTCCCCTTCTTCTGGAGTACCTGTATGCGTCTTTTTCCCTGGGGCCGTGGCGTCGTGTGCCTGGCCTGGTTGATGGTGTGGGGCGCCAGCGCACAGGCGCAGGCCGCGTGGCCCGACCGGCCCGTACGGGTCATCGTGCCGTTTCCGGCCAGCGGCGCCACCGACCTGGTGGCCCGGGTGGTCACCCAGCGCGTGGCGGCCGACATGGGCCAGCAGCTGGTCGTGGACAACAAGCCCGGCGCCGGCGGTACCCTGGGCACGGCCGAGGCGGCCAAGGCCGCACCCGATGGCTACACCCTGCTGCTGACCACCAGCAGCACGCATGCCATCTCGCCCCATCTGATGCCCAAGCTGGCCTACGACCCGCGCAAGGACTTTGTGCCCGTGGCCCACGTGGCTGACGCACCCAGCGTGCTGCTGGTCACCAACTCGCTGCCGGTCAAGACCGTGGGCGAACTCATCGCCTACGCCAAGGCCCATCCAGGCAAGCTCAACTACGCCACCAGCGGCAACGGCACCATCGTGCACCTGAACACGGCAGCCTTCAGCGCGCAGGCCGGCGTGGAGATGACGCACATCCCCTACAAGGGCACGGCGCTGGCCATTCCGGACCTGATCGCCGGGCAGACCCACGTGCTGTTCGACTCCCTGCCCACGGGCATGCCGCACGCCAAGGCCGGCCGCCTGCGGGCCCTGGCCGTGACCAGCGAGAAGCGCAGCACGCTGGCGCCCGAGCTGCCCACGCTGGCCGAGTCCGGCCTGCCCGGTTATTCGTCGGTGACCTGGTTCGGCGTGTACCTGCCCGCGGGCGCACCGCCCGCGCTGGTCGACAAGGTGCACAAGGCCTTTGCCAAGGCAGTGCAGGCGCCCGAAGTGGCCGAGAGCCTGGCCAAGCTGGGCGTGGAGCCTGCCGCGCCGCGCACGCCCGCGCAGTTTGGTGCCATGGTGCAGGCGGACAGCAATCGCTGGGCGACGGTGATCCGGCAGCACAAAATCGCGGTGGAGTAGCCCCCCTGAGTCGCCTTCGGCGCCTTCCCCCCGAGGGGGACGACGCCCTCGGTGCGGGGCGGCCCTTCCTTGGCGTCTCTCGCTTTGCGCCGCGCCAGTTTCCACGCACCGCAACCCTTGCGAGCCACGGAGTCAGAACGCTATGAATAACCCAACCCTCGACTGGTCCCTTCCCTACGCCTCCCACCGCAGCGCGGTCATGGGGCGCAATGTGGTCTCCACCTCGCAGCCGCTGGCCGCGCAGGCGGGGCTGCGCATGCTGCTGGCGGGCGGCAACGCGGTGGATGCCGCCATCGCCGCCGCCATGGCGCTCACGGTGGTCGAGCCCACGGGCTGCGGCATCGGCAGCGACGGCTTTGCCATCGTGTGGGACGGCAAGGAACTGCACGGTCTCAATGCCTCGGGCCGCTCACCGGCCGCGTGGTCGCCGGAGTATTTCAAGAAGCTGGGCGGCATCCCCGAGACGGGGTGGAACGCGGTGACCGTGCCGGGCGCCGTCTCGGCGTGGGTGGCGCTGTCCAGGCGCCTGGGCAAGCTGCCCTTCGCACAGCTGGCGCAACCCGCCATCGACTACGCGCGCCATGGTTTTCCGGTGTCACCCACCATCGCCCGCCTGTGGGCGCTGGGTGGCGCCAAGCTGGGCGCGCAGCCGGGTTTTGCCGAGTGCTTCCTGCCCGGTGGCCGCGCACCGCGGGCGGGCGAGATCTTCCGCAGCGAGGCCCATGCGCGCACGCTGGAACTGATCGCCGAAACGCAGGGAGAGGCGTTCTACCGGGGCGTGATCGCCGAGCGCATGGTGGCCCATGCACAGGCCCACGGCGGCGCGATGACGCTCGAAGACCTGGCGTCGCACCAGGCCGACTGGGTGGGCACCATCAAGCAGCGCTTCGGCGACTCGGTGATCCACGAGATCCCGCCCAACGGCCAGGGCATTGCCGCGCTGATGGCGCTGGGCATGCTGGACGCGCACGGCATCGGCGCGCACCCGCTCGACAGCGTGGAGACGGTGCACGCGAGCATCGAGGCCATGAAGCTCGCGCTGGCCGACCTGGCCCAGTACAACGCCGACATCGGTGCGATGCGTGTCGCGCCGAAGGAGCTGCTGGAGGCGGACTATCTGCGCGGCCGCGCGGCGCTCATCGACCCCGAGCGCGCGGGCGACCCGGGCCACGGCGCGCCGCGCCCGGGCGGCACGGTGTACCTGGCGGCGGCAGATAGCCAGGGCATGATGGTCTCGTTCATCCAGTCCAACTACATGGGCTTCGGCTCGGGCGTGGTGGTGCCGGGCACGGGCATCAGCCTGCAGAACCGGGGCCACGGCTTCAACCTCAAGCCAGGCCACGCCAACGAAGTGGGCCCGCGCAAGCGCCCCTCGCACACCATCATCCCGGCGTTCGCGATGCACTCGGACGGCACGCCGCAGATGGCCTTCGGCGTGATGGGCGGCCCCATGCAGAGCCAGGGCCACACCCAGATGGCGCTGCGCGTGCTGCGCTACGGCCAGAACCCGCAGGCCGCCGCCGACGCGCCCCGCTGGCGCGTGACGGGCGGCAAGGGCGTGGCCGTGGAGCCCGCGTTCGATCCCGCCGTGGTGGCGGCGCTGCGTGCGCGGGGCCACGAGGTCACGGTGGAAGAGGGCAACGGCGTGTTCGCCTTTGGCGGGGCCCAGCTGGTGCTGCGCGACGGCGCCCACTACATCGCCGGGTCGGACCCACGCAAGGACGGGCACGCGGTCGCGTTCTGAGAACCTGCCAGGTTCCCTGGTCAACCGGCGGCGCAGTCCGGAAACCGCCGTGCCAGCTCCGCTGCCGGCATGGTTTCCGCCAGGTCCATGTTGTGCGCGAGGGGGATGTACTCCCCGGGATCCGTGAAGCGCATGAGCGTGGTCACCAGCCGGTTCCCGGCGCCGCCCTTCTGGCAGCCTGCCAGTTCCACCCCCAGGCCCAGCTCGCGCGGGCCGTCGTCCACCGTTTTCCAGGCCAGGGCCTTGGCGCGCAGTGCCTGCAGCCGGGGCAATGCCTCCGGGTCGATGCGCCAGACCTGCACCGCGGTGCGGGCAGTGTCATAGGGCCCCAGCGGGCTGCGCTCTGCGGTGCCGCTCAGCTCCTGCAGCGGCAGCTTTTCTTCCCATCGCTCGGTGGTGGTGCCGCCGCCGGGCTGGCGCACCTTGCGGGACACGCTCACCGTCAGCTCCAGCGCCGGGCCATGGAGCCGCAGGCCGGGGCCGTGCACCACGGCGGCGCGCAGCGCGGCGGGGTCGAGCGTCTCCAGCTGGAGCTTGCGCAGCTTCCACAGGGACGACACCGGCACGGTGCCGCAGGCGGCCAGCAGTGCCGTGCACAGGAGGAGAACGCCAAGGCCCGCCCCGCGCCGCCATGGCGGCCGGACGGGTGAAATAGGGCCCCGGAGCAGGCGGGTGCCGCTGCGAAAAGGGATGGGCGGGCTGGGTGTCATGCGAGTCGGACGGTGTTGAAATTTCTGTTTAACGGTATATTATTATTGTTTTACAGAAAAAATTGCCAAACCATGACGCGAACTCTGGCCACCCCGGTCTCCCCCGTCCACAGCCCTTCATTCCGCCGGCTGGCCTGGGGGCTGCTGGCCGCAAGCTGGGTGTGTGCCCTTGTGTCGCTGGTTTTTTCGCTGGCGCGCTGGGCGGCGATCGGGCACGAGACCGGCTGGGGTGGGTGGATGCCCCTGACGGTGGTGCCGACGCAGGCCCTGCTGGTCGGGCTGACCCCGCCGCAGTCCATGGAGACGCAATGGCGGTGGGTGGGCGTGGCGCTGGAGTGCATTCCGGCCCCGGCCATGCTGTACGCGGTGCTGTGCGTGCATCGCATCTGCCGGGCCTTCCTGGCGGGCGCCGTGTTCGGGCCGGTGGTCGTGCGCGGGTTCCGGGGCGTGGGCTGGGGCTTTCTGGCGATGTTCGCGACCTCGCTGGTCTACCAGGTGGGCGTGACGGCGCTGCTGTCGTGGCTGGCCTCCGGCCAGCAGGGCGGGCTCATCGCGCTGGGCGTGGGCTCGTTTGAAATGAGCGTGCTGGTGGTGGGGCTGATGATGCTGCTCCTGGCCCACGTGCTGGCCGAGGGCTGCCGCCTGCAGGCCGAAGCGGATGCGTTTGTGTAGCCACTCCCAGGTACCGTATTCCCCATGGCGATTGTTGTGACCCTGGATGAAATGCTCGCGCGCCGCAAGGTCAAGTCGCGGGACCTGGCGGCCCATGTGGGCATCACCGAGGCCAACCTGTCCTTGCTCAAGAGCGGCAAGGTCAAGGGCGTGCGCTTCGAGACGCTCTCGGCCATCTGCGAGTACCTGCAGTGCCAGCCCGGCGACCTGCTGGCGTGGGTGGACAGCGGCGGTGATGGCGCGGACGACGGCGCGGCGCAAGAAGGCGTGTAAGTGCGCTGGTGGGGCTGGGGTGCCGCTTCCGTCAGCCGGCGCAGGCGCGTGGCAGTGGCCGTGGTGGCCTCGGTGCTGCTGCACGGTGTCATCCTGACCGCGTGGAATCTGTCGACCAGCCGCGTCTCGCCATCGCTATCGGCACCACCGCCACCATTCACATCACCGCGACAAGCGATGGAGGTGCAGTGGATCACGCACGCCGAGGTGCTGCAGCCCGCCATGGCGGTGCTCGGCCCGGGGCGTGCGCAGGCTCTCCCCAAGGGTTCCGTTTCCGCGCCCGCATCTGCATCGCGCCCGGTGCGTGCGGCAGAGCGCCACCGCAGCGCCGACGCGCCCACCGATGCAGTGACCGGCACGGTCATTGGCACCCCGGCACGCGCCGTGCAGCTGTCCCCTCCGCAGGCCGCGACTGCCGCTGCGCCCGCGCCCGAGCTGCCTGCGTCCGACAGCCGGATGGCCGATGCACCTCTGCGCTGGAGCCCCGACGCCGTGGGCCGTGCCGACCGCCAAGAGCGCGAATGGCAGCGCCGCCACGGTGCCGTACCGGCGGCGCAACTGGCAGTGGGAGACGGCGCGCCAGCGGCCAGGCCCTTGGGTGCTGCGATTTCGACCCGCGAGTGGCGCGGTGGCGATGGCTCCCGGGTCACGCAGGTGGAGAGCCCGTCGGGCACCTACTGCGTGCGGCTGCCCTCGGCCAATCGCCTGCCCGATGTGGGCGCCGCACCGCGCGTGGCGCCCGTCAGCAACTGCCCTTGACCCCGCCGATTGCCGTGGAGCCGCAGGGCCGCATCGCCGGTCAACGCGCGGGTGGGCGCTCCAGCAGCATCGCATCCCCGTAGCTGAAGAACCGGTACCCCTGCGCGATGGCGTGCCGGTACAGGCCCATGGTGTGCGCATAGCCCGCGAACGCGCTCACCAGCATCATCAGCGTGCTCTTGGGCAGGTGGAAGTTGGTGACCAGCACATCCACCACCTGGAAAGCAAAGCCCGGCGTGATGAAGATGCTGGTGTCGCCCGTGGCCAGACCGGTCTTCGCCCACGATTCGAGCGTGCGCACCGTGGTCGTGCCCACGGCCACCACGCGGCCACCGCGCTGGCGGCAGCGCTCCAGGGCTGCCAGCGTGGCCAGCGGCACCTCGTACCACTCGCTGTGCATCTGGTGCTCGGCCAGGTTTTCGGTCTTGCAGGGCTGGAAGGTGCCCGCGCCCACGTGCAGCGTGACGCTGGCGCGCTCGATGCCGCGCGCGGCCAGGCCGGCCAGCACGCCCTCGTCGAAGTGCAGCGCGGCGGTGGGCGCGGCCACGGCGCCGGGGGCGCGCGCAAACACCGTTTGGTAGCGCTGGCTGTCCTCGGCTTCGTCGGGGTCGTGGCCGGTGTTCTGCTGGCGCTCGATGTAGGGCGGCAGCGGCAGGTGGCCGTGGCGGTCCATCAGCTCCCACGGCGACTCGCCTGCGGGGCCGTGCAGCGCAAAGCGGAACAGCGGGCCGTCGTCATGGGGCCAGCGGCCCAGCAGCGTGGCGTCGAAACCACCGCCGTGGCGGCCGCCCGCCATGTGCACGGTGCTGCCGGGCAGCGGCTTCTTGCTGACCTTCATGTGGGCCACGACTTCGTTGCCCGTGCCGCCGGCTTCGGCGGGCAGCACGCGCTCGATCAAGAGCTCCAGCTTGCCGCCGCTGGCCTTCTCGCCAAAGATGCGCGCCTTGACCACCCGGGTGTCGTTGAACACCAGCAGGTCGCCTTCGCGCAGCAGGCCGGGCAGCTCGCGGAAGATGCGGTCCACGGGCTCGATGGCGCGTCCGTCCAGCAGGCGCGAGGCGCTGCGTTCGGCGGCGGGGTGCTGGGCAATGAGTTCGGGAGGCAGCGAGAAGTCGAAGTCGCTGAGCGTGTAGGTGCGCGGGGCAGGCGGGCTGGATGCGGTCATGGGGCTTGAGGGCCGGACAGGCCCGTGCCAAGAAAAAAGCGGAGAGGCCGCCATTTTCCCACGGCGGGGCCGGGGGCCGGGCCTACCAGGTCTTTTCGGGAAAGCCCGACCACAGCTCGTTCAGGTCCGGAAAGCGCCACTTGTCCGGGTCTTCGCGGGCGACGATCTTCTCGTGGCACCCCGGGGCGGAGAGATCCACCGTCTCGGGCGGGACGCGCAGGCCGGAATTGGTGGAGAAGAACACCTTGACGTGGGGCGTGGTGAGCGCCGCGGCCGATTGCTCGGTCACCACGCCGATGCGGCCCGAGGTCAGCCGCACGAGCGAGCCCACGGGATAGATCCCGATGCTCTTGACGAACGCCTGGAACAGCCGCGCGTCGAAGTGGTCCTGGGTCCATTCGGCCATGCGGCGCAGCGATTCGGCGGGGTCCCAGCCGCGCTTGTAGGGGCGGTCGGAGGTGATGGCGTCGTACACGTCGCAGATCGCCGTCATGCGCGCGATCACGCTGATGCCATCGCCCTGCAGCTTGTCCGGGTAGCCGGAGCCGTCCACCTTCTCGTGGTGGTGCAGGCAGGCGTCCAGCACCGCGTCGGGCATGTTGCCGCCTTCCTTGAGCATGTGAAAGCCCTGCACCGGATGGCTGCGCACCACGGTGAACTCCTGGTCGGTGAGCTTGCCGGGCTTGTTGAGCACCGCGAGCGGTACCGCGGCCTTGCCCAGGTCGTGCAGCAGGCCCGCCATGCCGGCCAGCCGCTGCTGGTCGTCCTTGAGCCTGAGCTGTTTGGCCAGCGCCACCATGAGCGCGCACACGGCCACCGAATGCATGTAGGTGTAGTCGTCCGCCGTCTTCAGGCGCGCCAGGCTGATGAGCGCGCCCGGGTTGCGGGTGACGGAGTCCGAGATTTCCTCCACCAGGCTCTGCGCGCTGGCGGAGTCCACCGCGCGCCCCAGGCGTGCCTCGTTGAACATCGAAATCACCGCCTCCCTGGATTTCACGCAGAGGGCGGCGGCGGCCTTGAGCTCGCTCTTCATGTCGGCGGGCTTGCGGTCGCGCCTGGGCGGCGGGGGTGGGGAGGGCAGCGTGACCTTGATGGGCGGCAGGTCCTCCAGCCGGCTGAAGTCCGTCTCGATCTGGGCGTCCACCTCCTCGCGGGACACCGAGGCGGTGCCGGGGGCCACGTCCCGGCCCCGGGAGGTGTCGATCCAGCATTCATGGATCGCGGTGGCCTGGATGCGGGCGAGGTCCTTGGGGTCGCTCAGCAGGAACTTGGCCCGCCAGAAGGGGTGCTCCATCCACGAGCCGCAGAACTCGTGCAGATACATGCCCAGGGTAAGGTGCTGAATTTGGATGCGCTTGAGCATGGCAAGAAGACCCCTGGACTCGGAAAAGGCGCCTGCTTTGACGCGCTGGCAGTGGTAACCATGGTAGCCTTTTTGCCCATTCGTGTCGTTCGTAAAACCCGCTACATGCCCGCCGCCGTATCCAGAGTTTCCCCTAGGGGACATGTGAATGCCGATTCGCCCTAGCCCCCCGGCGGCGGCGGCGCCTGCCGTGTCCAAGGGCGGTGCATCGGTGGCCCAGAAGGCGCTGCAGAAGCTGGGCCTCCAGCGCGACATCGACCTGGCCCTGCACCTGCCCCTGCGCTACGAGGACGAAACCCGCATCACCCCGCTGGCCAGCGCGCGCGACGGGCAGATGGTCCAGATCGAAGCCACCGTGACCGCCAGCGAGGTGCAGCTGCGCCCGCGCCGCCAGCTGGTGGTGCAGGTGGAGGACGGCTCCGGCACGTGCGAGCTGCGCTTCTTCAGCTTCTACCCCTCGCACCAGAAGACCCTGTCCGTGGGCGCGCGCCTGCGCATCCGGGGCGAGGTCAAGGGCGGGTTCTGGGGCCGGCAGATGCTGCACCCCGCGTTCCGCCTCGCGGGCGGCGAGCTGCCCGCCGCGCTCACGCCCGTCTACCCCACCACGGCCGGCTTGCCGCAGCCCTACCTGCGCCGCGCGGTGGTCGGTGCGCTGGCCCGGGTGGACCTGTCGGACACGCTGCCACCCGGCACCGAGCCGCCGTATGCGCGTTTTACAAGCCAGAATGGCCTCCAGCGCTTGTTCAGCCTGCGCGAGGCGCTCACTTTTTTGCACCACCCCACGCCGGATGTGGCGCTGTCCACGCTGGAAGACCACAGCCACCCCGCGTGGCAGCGCCTGAAGGTGGAGGAGCTGCTGGCCCAGCAACTGTCGCAGCAGCAATCACGCCGCGCGCGGGACATGCTGCGTGCGCCGGTGCTGAAGGTGCGTCGGCCCACCGATGGTGCGCTGCCGCTGCACGAGCAACTGATGGCCGTGCTGCCCTTCAGCCTGACCGCCGCGCAGCGCCGCGTGGGCGAGGAGATCGCGGCCGACCTGGCGCGCCAGGTACCCATGCACCGGCTGCTGCAGGGCGACGTGGGATCGGGCAAGACCGTGGTGTCGGCCCTGGCCGCGTGCCTGGCCATGGACGCGGGCTGGCAGTGCGCGCTGATGGCGCCCACCGAGATCCTGGCCGAGCAGCACTTCGCCAAGATGATCGGCTGGCTCGAACCCCTGCTGGCCGCGCGCGGCCGCAGGGTGGCCTGGCTGGTGGGCGGGCAAAAGAAGAAGGACCGCACCGCGATGCTGGCGCTGGTCGAGAGCGGCGAGGCCGCCCTGGTGGTGGGCACCCACGCCGTGATCCAGGAGCAGGTGCGGTTCAGGAACCTGGCGCTGGCCATCATCGACGAGCAGCACCGCTTTGGCGTCGCGCAGCGGCTGGCGCTGCGGCAAAAGCTGGCGGAGGGCGTCGCCGCCGGGCCGCCCCAAGGCGACGCGGCCTCCTCGGGGGGCAGCGACCCGCGCAGCGGCGGAGCGTGGGGGCGCAAGGTTCCCATGGAGCCGCACATGCTGATGATGAGCGCGACCCCGATTCCGCGCACGCTGGCCATGAGCTACTACGCCGACCTCGACGTCTCGGTGATCGACGAGTTGCCCCCCGGCCGCACGCCCATCGTCACCAAGCTGATCGCCGACAGCCGCAAGGACGAAGTCATCGAGCGCATCGGCGCCCAGGTGGAGGCCGGGCGGCAGGTGTACTGGGTGTGCCCGCTGATCGAAGAGAGCGAGGCGCTGGACCTGACCAATGCCACCGCGACGCATGCCGATCTGAGCGAAGCGCTTCCCGGCGTCATGGTCGGGCTGCTGCACTCGCGCATGCCCAGCGCCGAGAAGAAGGCGGTGATGGCGCTGTTCACCAGCGGCCAGATGGGCGTGCTGGTCAGCACCACAGTGATCGAGGTGGGCGTGGACGTGCCCAACGCCTCGCTCATGGTCATCGAGCATGCCGAGCGCTTTGGCCTGTCGCAGCTGCACCAGCTGCGCGGCCGCGTGGGGCGCGGCGCGGCGGCGTCCGCCTGCGTGCTGCTGTATGCCACCAACGACAGCGGCCGCGTGGGCGAGACCGCCAAGGAGCGCCTGCGTGCCATGGCCGAGACCAACGACGGCTTCGAGATCGCCCGGCGCGACCTGGAGATCCGGGGCCCCGGCGAGTTCCTGGGCGCGCGCCAGTCGGGCGACGCGCTGCTGCGTTTTGCCGACCTGGCCACCGACACCGTGCTGCTCGACTGGGCCCGCGAACTGGCGCCGGTGATGCTGGACCGCCACCCGGACCTGGCGGCGCAACACGTGGCGCGCTGGTTGGGTGGAAAATCGGACTATCTGAAGGCATGAAGATGACATTCCCCCCAAGCCGCCGCGCGCTGCCGCGCGCGCAGCATGGGCAGGGGACTGCCATTCACCCCCAGCCCAGGAACAGACCATGACCCTGACCGAACTCAAGTACATCGTCGCCGTGGCGCGCGAGAAGCACTTTGGCCATGCGGCCGATGCCTGCTATGTCTCGCAGCCCACGCTGTCGGTCGCGATCAAGAAGCTGGAGGAAGAGCTCGACGTGAAGCTCTTCGAGCGCAGCGCGGGCGAGGTCTCGGTCACGCCGCTGGGGGAGGAGATCGTGCGCCAGGCCCAGAGCGTGCTGGAGCAGGCGGCGGCCATCAAGGAAATCGCCAAGCGCGGCAAGGACCCGCTGGCCGGCCCGCTGACCCTGGGCGTGATCTACACCATCGGCCCCTACCTGCTGCCCGACCTGGTGCGCCAGGCCATTGGCCGCTCGCCGCAGATGCCGCTCATGCTGCAGGAGAACTTCACGGTGAAGCTGCTGGAAATGCTGCGCACGGGCGAGATCGACTGCGCCATCCTGGCCGAGCCGTTTCCGGACACGGGCCTGGCCATGGCGCCGCTGTACGACGAGCCCTTCATGGCGGCGGTGCCCAGTTCGCACCCGCTGGCGGCCAAGAAATCCGTGACGGCCGCCGAACTCAAGAGTGAAACCATGCTGCTGCTGGGGGCGGGCCACTGCTTTCGCGACCACGTGCTGGAGGTCTGCCCCGAGTTCGCGCGCTTTGCGAGCAATGCCGAGGGCATCCGCAAGTCCTTCGAGGGCTCCTCGCTGGAGACCATCAAGCACATGGTGGCCGCGGGCATGGGCGTGACCCTGGTGCCGCGCCTGTCGGTGCCGCGCGACGCCCTGCTGACCGTGTCACGCCGCCGCAAGAGCGACGAGACCTACATCCGCTACCTGCCCATCCGTGAAGAGGACGGGGGGCCGCCGCCCATGCGCCGCGTGGTGCTGGCATGGCGGCGCAGCTTCACGCGCTACGAAGCCATCGCGGCACTGCGCAACGCCGTGTATGCCTGCGAGCTGCCCGGCGTCAAGCGCCTGTCCTGACCCCGCCTGCGCGGGACTACACTCTCGCCCCGCATGGCGTGCGGCTGCTTTCGGGCGGCACGCCGCGGGCGGCGCCAACGGGCCGCCCGCACCGCGGGGCTGCGCCACATGCGCACCGCGGGCGCCCTGCGCACTCCACAACCCAAGGAAAGCAATAGATGAAAAAAATCCTGATGGCCGCCGGCCTGGCCCTGGGCCTGGCCGCGTGCACCAGCATGCCCACCAACGCACCCTCGGCGGGCACGGTCAAGAAGGCCGACATGGACCGCCTGGTGGCCGTGCTGCCCGCTGCGGCACAAGGCAGCTTCACCGAGTTCCTGGCCCAGGCCGCGCGCGAGAACCCGCTGCTGCGCGCCAGCGTCTCGGCCTATGCGGCCAAGCAGCCGCTGGCGGGGGATGACCTGGTCAACATCGGCCGCCTGCTCGGCCTGTACAACCGCCTGCACAATCAATCCGCGGTGATCGACGCCACGGCGAAGATGGTGGCGCTCCCCACCTTCCGGTCCGAGAAAGTACCGCCGCACGAGGACAAGTCCATCATCGCCTTCGGCGCGCTGGTGGAACGCATGGCCCGCGATTTTGGCCTGCAGTACCGCAATGTGGACAACCGCATCTTTGAAGTGAAGCTGCCCGGCACGGGCAAGGAGGAGTTCGGCATCCTCACGCACGCCGACGTGGTGCCCGTGGTGGCCGACGAATGGGTGCTGGACGACGGCACGCGCCTCGATCCCTTCAAACTCACGCGCGTGGGCGGCAACCTGTACGGCCGCGGCTCCATCGACGACAAGGGCTCCATCGCTGCCGTGCTGTACGCCATGAAGGCCGTGAAGGAAAGCGGCCTGCCGCTGTCGCGCACCATCCGCCTCATGATCGAGACCACCGAGGAAACCGGTGGCGACGCGATGAAGTACTACCGCGCCAGGACCGCGCTGCCCGAGTACAACATCGTGCTCGACAGCAAGTACCCCGCCGTGGTGGCCGAGAAGGGCTCCGGCGCGCTGCGCGCCTCGTTCGCGCTGGGATCGATGGCTAGCGTCAGTGCCACCGCCATCACCGCCATGGCCGGCGCCGCATCGGCCAACGCCGTGCCGCAGACCGCCACGGCCAGGCTGCAAGGCGGCAACACGGCCGACGTGGCTGCGCGCCTGAACGCTGCCAAGGCGGCATTCGTCGAGAAGTACAAGCCGCAGGGCGGGCCCTTCAGCATCGACGTCACGCAGGACGGCGCCGCCGTGCAGGTCAAGGTCACCGGCGCATCGGCCCACGGCTCGCGCCCCGAAGAGGGCGTGAACCCGCTGCCGCGCCTGGCGCTGTTCCTCAAGGAGTCCGGCGTCGCTCTGGCCCCCAACGGCTACGCACAGGCCGTGCGCTACCTCACCGACCTGTACGGCACCGACTACCTGGGCCGCACGCTGGGCCTGGCGTATGCCGACGACTTCATGGGCCCGCTGACGATGTCGCCCAACCTCATCCGCGAGAAGGATGGCAAGGTCGACGTGCTGGTCAATGTGCGCATGCCCCGCGGCAGCACGCCCGAGGCGCTCTCCCAGGCGACGGCCGCGAAGATCAAGGCCTGGGGCGCCCAGGCCGGCGTGGCGGTGGAGGTGGACCACAGCCAGGGCAACTGGATGGCCCGCGACCCCCAGGGCGCCTGGCTCTCCACGCTGCTCAACACCTTTGGCGACACCACGGGACTGGAAGCCAAGCCCGTGCCCACGGCCGGCAGCACCACGGCCAAGCTCATGCCCAACGCGATCAACTTCGGCCCCGCCATGCCGGGCAAGAAGTACACGGCCCACAACGCCAAGGAGTTCAAGGAAGTGGTGGACCTGGACGCGGACATGCAGATGTTCACCGAGATGCTCGTGCGCATCGGGAATTTGAGCCAGATGCAGTGATGGCTTTGGCGCCTGCGCTACAGTGACCACCAGCCGCCGTGCGCCGTGGCCCGGAGCCTTCCGGGCTGCGATGGCGCGGCGGATTCCATCGATTGACCCCCATTCCAACGAAGGAGCTTCCCATGGCCAAGGCCCCCAAGACCACCGCAGCCCCCAGCATCAACATCGGCATCAGCGACAAGGACCGCGCCGCGATCGCGCAAGGCCTCTCGCGCCTGCTGGCCGACACCTACACGCTGTACCTGACCACGCACAACTTCCACTGGAACGTGACGGGCCCCATGTTCAACACGCTGCACACCATGTTCATGGCGCAGTACACCGAACTGTGGAACGCGGTGGACCCGATCGCCGAGCGCATCCGCTCGCTGGGCCATGTGGCGCCCGGCTCGTACGCCGAGTTCGGCAAGCTCGCCACGGTGCCCGACGCGCCCGCCAAGCCGCCCAAGGCGCTCGATATGGTGCGTGTGCTGGTCGAAGGCCACGAGGCCGTGGCCCGCACCGCCCGCAGCCTGTTCCCGCTGGCGGACAAGGCCAGCGACGAGCCCACGGCGGACCTGCTGACGCAGCGCCTGACGGTGCACGAGCAGACGGCGTGGATGTTGCGCTCGCTGCTGGAGGAGTAGCCGCACCGCAGCCCTGGACGCGGGGCGGCGCCCGCGTGCGCCCCCAGGGGACGGAAGTGCGTGTTGTCCTACAGGGGGCCGCCTGGCTTGTGTGGATGATCCGGGCTTGGGCATGCCGCCTGCTGCCGTGGGGCGACGTCAGGGGCATGGAGGACAAGAAAATCTGTGATGTATGCGAATCCTCTACGTGGAAGACAACGCCGAACTGCGCGAGACCATTGGCATGCTGATGGAGGGCGAAGGCCAGACGGTGACTTCGTGCGCCACGGCCGAAGAAGCCCTGGAGCTTGATGCCCTGCAGTCCTACGACCTGCTGGTCTCGGACGTGAGCCTGCCCGGCATTTCGGGGACGGATCTCGCGCGCCGGCTGCTGGCCCAGGACCCGCAACGCTGGGTGGTCCTGTGCTCGGGCTATGAGCTGGGCCACTATCCCGGCGCCTGGGGCCCCAATGTCCGGACCTTGCTCAAGCCCTTCGACCTGGAGGACCTGGAGCAGCTGCTGAGTTCCATCCGCGAGGCGGTGGCGCGCCCCGTCGCCTGACGCGCCACCGCCGTGCCGGCTCAGGCCGGCGGTGCCTTGCGATCGCCGGGCGCAGGCGAGACCCGGGGCAGGGTCACGCGAAAAGAGGTGCTTGCGTCCTGTGAGCACACCTCGATGTTCCCCGAGTGCGCGCGAACGATCTGGTACGCGATGAACAGTCCCAGCCCCAGCCCCTGGTGGCGCCCCGGCTCTCTTTCCCGTCCGTGGAACGGGTCGAAAAGATGGGGCAGCAGGCCTGGCGGTATCACGCCCCCGTTGGCCACCGAGACCGACACGCTCCCCGCCTGGGTTCCGTCCACCGCGATGCGCACGGGTTGCGCGGGATCGCCGTGGTGGATGGCATTGCCCACCAGGTTGGTCATCACCTGGCACATGCGCTCGGCGTCCCAGACCCCGGCCAGGTCCCCCGCCAGCGTGGACTCGATGCGGTGGGCCGGGAACCCGGTCTGCACCTCGTCCAGCGCGCGCTGCACCACGGCCTGCATGCCGACGGGGCCCAGCTGAAGGGCCAGCCCGCCCGCGTGGCGTATGCGGGTGACGTCCAGCAGGTCTTCGATCATCCGGCCCATGCGCTGGCTGCTGCTGAGCACCCGGTCGGCCATCGCGCCCACCTTCTCGGCATCGGGCTGGCGCTTGAGCACCGTGGCGGCCGCCGTGATCGACATCAGGGGCGTGCGCAGGTCGTGGCTCAGCACCGCCATGAACATCTCGTTGATGCGCAGCGCCGCCGTGCGCTCCTTCAGTTCGTGGGCCAGGGCCTGCTTGCGCCGGTGCAGCTCGAAGAACACGTTGGCCTTGCTGGTGAGCACGTGCGGTTCGATGGGCTTGTACAGAAAGTCCACCGCACCGCTTTCGTAGCCCCGGAACTGCCAGTTCTGCTCGCGGGAACCGGCGGTCATGAAGATCAGCGGAATATGGCGCGTGCGCTCGCTGCCGCGGATCAGTTCGGCCAGCTCAAAGCCATTCATCTCCGGCATCTGCACATCGAGCAGGGCCAGCGCCACGTCCCCGTGGGCGAGCAGCAGCTCCAGTGCCTGCGGGCCGGACTGGGCCTTCAGGATGTCGAGGCCGTCGCGCTGCAGCAGCGCTTCCAGCGCGATCAGGTTTTCAGGAATGTCATCGACGAGCAGGCATTTGATGCGGTCGGTGTGTGGCATGGTCTTCGCGTGCGGGGAGAGGATGTGGGCGTCGGGGTGGGTAAGGGCGCGGTGCATCACAGCAGGCGCTGGCGGTGCAGGTCTGCGAGCAGATCGGCAATGCCTTTGGGGGGCAGGACGTGGTGGGCCTCGGTGCAGGCCAGCGCGGCCTGCGGCATGGTGGGCATGGCCGCGCTGGCGGGTTCCTGGACGATGGCCAGCCCGCCCGCGGCGCGGATGGACCGCAGGCCGTGGGCCCCGTCCTCGTTGGCGCCCGAGAGCAGGATGCCCACCAGGCGTCCGCCATACTGGTCGGCCGCGGATTCGAAGAGCACGTCGATCGAGGGGCGCGAGAAATGCACGGGCGCGTCCACGGACAGCGCGATGCCCGGCCCCGCATCCACCAGCAGGTGGTAGTCCGGCGGCGCGAAGTACACCGCGCCCGGGGCGATGGACTGCTTGTCCTGCGCTTCGTGCAGGGGGAGAGCGCAGCGTTGCCGGAAGATTTCCGCCAGCAGGCTGCGCCGGTCGCGGGGCAGGTGCAGCACGATCAGCACCGCGGCGCGCAGGCTGGCGGGCAGCGCGGGCAGCACCTGCATGAGCGCATCGATGCCGCCGGAGGACCCGCCCACCACGATGGCGTCGTAGCCCTCCAGGGGCTCGGCTGGCGGGTGTCGTGGCCGCGTCACAGGCCCGCCTTCTTGCGGTAGATGCGGTCCTCGGGCACGAGGTCGTCAAAGGCATCCGCCTGGCCGGAGAACCGCAGCGACTCCTTGGAGCCCAGGCCCAGGAAGCCCCGGTGGCACAGCGCGTCGCGGAACAGCCCCAGCGCCCGGTCCTGCAGTTCGCGCTCGAAGTAGATGAGCACGTTGCGGCAGGAGACCAGGTGCATCTCGGCGAACACGCTGTCGGTGGCCAGGCTGTGGTCCGAGAACACCATGTGCTCCTTGAGCGACTTGTCGAACACCGCCCGCCCGTAGTGGGCCGAGTAGTAGTCCGACAGGGAGCTGCGCGCGCCCGAGCGGGCATGGTTCTCGGTGAAGGACGCGACACGGGCCACGTCGAACACGCCGGCCTCGGCGGCATGCAGCGCATGGGGGTTGATGTCGGTGGCGTAGATCAGCGTGCGCTCGAGCAGGCCTTCCTCGTGCAGCAGGATGGCCAGCGAATACACCTCCTCGCCCGCGCTGCAGCCCGCCACCCAGACCTTGAGCGACGGGTAGGTGCGCAGCAGGGGCACCACCTCGTTGCGCAGCGACAGGAAGTAGCTTGGGTCGCGGAACATGTCGCTGACCTGCACCGTGAGGTACTCGAGCAGTGCCGGGAACACCGCGGGCTCGTGCAGCACGCGGTCCTGCAGCTGCGAGAGCGTCTGGCACTGGAACTGCAGCAGGGCCGTGTTCAATCGCCGCTTGAGGGACGCCTGCGCATAGCCCCTGAAATCGTAGTGGTAGCGGTGGTAGATCGCATCGATCAGCAGGCGCTGCTCGATGTCCGCCGTGCGGGCCTTCTTGCGGTGGGGCATGGTGCGCTGCCGGGTTACTTGGGCATCCAGACCCGCACCAGCGACAGCAGCTTTTCCACGTCGAGCGGCTTGGCGATGTAGTCGTTGGCTCCGGCCGCCAGGCATTTTTCCTGGTCGTCCTTCATGGCCTTGGCGGTGAGCGCGATGATAGGCAGGCGCCGCCATTCCGGGCGGGCGCGAATCTCGCGCATGGCGGTGTAGCCGTCCATCTCCGGCATCATGATGTCCATGAGCACGAGGTCGATGGCATGGGCGCTCGCGCCGCTGTCGGCGCGGGCCAGGGCGTCCAGCGCCTCGCGGCCGTTGCGGGCGATCTCCACGCGGATGCCCGAGGGCTCGAGGATGCTGGAGAGCGCGAACACGTTGCGCACGTCGTCCTCCACCACGAGCACGGTGCGCCCTTCCAGGGCCGTGTCCCGGTTGCGGGCCACCTGCAGCATCTGGCGGTGTTCGGCGGACAGCTCGGACTCCACCTGGTGCAGGAACAGCGTGACTTCGTCCAGCAGCCGCTCGGGCGAGCGGGCGTCCTTGATGATGATGGACTTGGAGAAGCGCCGCAGCAGCTGTTCCTCGTCGCGCGACAGCGCCCTGCCGGTGTACACGATGACGGGCGGGAACGACACGCCGTCCTGCTCGGTCATCTGCTGCAGCAGCTCGTAGCCGTTCAGGTCGGGCAGGTTCAGGTCCATCACCATGCAGTCGAAGGTCGCGCCGCGCAGGTGTTCGAGGGCGGCGGCGGCGGTGCCGGCGCAGACGATCTCCACGCCATCGCGGCTGAGCAGGTGGCGCACGCTTTCCCGCTGGCGCTCGTCGTCTTCGACCACCAGCACGCGGTGCATGTTCTGGGTGAACTTGGCCTCCAGGCGCTCCAGCGCATGCACCAGTTCCTCGCGCTTGACCGGCTTGAGCGCGTAGCCCACGGCGCCCCGGCCCATGGCTTCCTGCGAATAGTCGGCCACCGACACCACGTGCACGGGGATGTGGCGCGTGGCCGGGTTGCGCTTGAGCTGGTCGAGCACGCCCAGTCCCGAGAAGTCCGGCAGGTTCACGTCCAGCACGATGGCGCTGGGCAGGCTCTGCGTGGCGGCCAGCATGCCGTCGGCGGCGTTCAGGGCCACGGCGCACTCGAAGCCCATTTCCTGGGCCAGGTCGCGCAGGATGTGCGCAAAGCGTTCGTCGTCCTCGATGATGAGAATGCTGCGCGCACCGGCACGCGGCAGTGGCGCCGGGCCCGCGCGGGTGCCCGGAGGGGGCGGGGCGTCCTGCGGCGCCGCGGCGGGCAGCCGCGCGGGCGCATCGGCGGGCGGGGCGGGCTCCGCGCGCACGCTCGCGGGCAGGAGGGGCGCCACCGGCATGGCCGCTTCCAGCTGCAGGGGCAGGACCAGCGTGAACACGCTGCCCTGGCCGGGCGTGCTTTCCACGGTGATGTGCCCGCCCAGCAACTGCGCCAGGTCGCGTGAGATCGACAGGCCCAGGCCCGTGCCGCCGTACTTGCGGTGGGTGCTGCCATCGGCCTGGCGGAAGGCTTCGAAGATCAGTTCCTGCTGGTGCGCGGGAATGCCGATGCCGGTGTCCTTGACCACGAACGACAGCGTGTCGCCGGGGTTGCGGGACACGTGCAGCGCCACCGAGCCCTGCTCGGTGAACTTGATCGCATTCGACAGCAGGTTCTTGAGCACCTGTCCCAGGCGCAGGGGGTCGGTGTCCATGGTCGCGGGCACGTCCGGGGCCACGGTGGCGTTGAGCGCCAGGCCCCTTTCCTGGGCCAGCGGGCGCAGCGGGTCCACCAGTGCCTGCACGGCCCGTGCGATGGAAACCGGCTCCACGGCCACGGTGGCCTGGCCCGCCTCGATCTTGGACAGATCCAGGATGTCATTGATGAGCGCCAGCAGGTCGTTTCCGGCCGCGTAGATGGTCTGCGCGTACTTCACCTGGTCGCTGCTGAGGTTGCCGGGCTTGTTGTCCGACAGCAGCTTGGCCAGGATCAGCGTGGAGTTGAGGGGCGTGCGCAGCTCATGGCTCATGTTGGCCAAGAATTCGCTCTTGTACTGGCTCGACAGTTCCAGCTCGCGGGCCTTGTCGGTCAGCGCGCTCTGGGCGCGCAGGAGCTGTTCGCGCTGGTGCTCGAGCTGCTGGGTCTGCTCTTCCAGGTGCGCATTGGTCTGCTCCAGCTCGGTCTGCTGCACTTCCATCTGCGCCTGCGATTCCTGCAGCACGCGGCTTTGCTGCTCCAGCTCCTCGTTGTTGACCCGCAGCTCTTCCTGCTGCATCTGCAACTCCTCGGATTGGCGCTGGGTTTCTTCCAGCAGGGATTCAAGGCGCGTGCGGTCGATGCCCGAGCGGATGGCCACGGCCAGCATCTCCGAGGCGCGCTCCATCAGGTCGCGCTCGGCCTCGCCCACCGGCCGGTAGAAGCCCAGCTCGATCACGGCGAAGACTTCGCCGTTTTCCACCGCGGGCGCCACCAGCAGCTCGGCAGGGCCGGACTGCCCGGTGCCCGAGGCGACCTGCAGGTGGCCCGGCGGCACATCGCGCACATGCAGCAGCTGGCGCGAGCGCACGGCCTGCCCGACGAGGCCCTCGCCCGCGAGGAGTTTCTGCTCCAGGCGTTCGCGCGGCAGGGCATAGCCGCCAAACAGCGCGAAGCTGCCGTGGCCATTGGCCGCATAGCCCGCGCCGACGGAGGCCTTGAGGTAGGTGGCCAGGTATTCCAGGGCCAGCTCGCCGATGTCCTCGAGCCGGTGGTCGCCCTGGATGCGCTGGCCCAGGCCGGTGAGGCCCGCCGCCACCCAGGACTGCAGGGCCTTGGCGCGGTATTCGCGCGCGGTCAGCGCGGCGGAGACGCAGATCAGCACCAGCAGCACCAGCGAGCCGCCCCACGAGTAGTAGGCGGAGGCCGTGGCGGCATCCACCCACTGCTGGCGGCGGGCTTCCAGCTGCTGGCTTTGCAGCGTGAACAGGTCGGCGGCCAGGTCGCGCACGCGGTCCATGAGGTTCTTGCCGGCATCGGTGCGCACGAGCGCCATCGCGCCGTCGGCATTGCCGGCCTTGCGCAGCTCGATGGTTTCGTTCAGCTCGCGCAGCTTTTGCTGGGCCAGGTCATCGATCTGCACCACCAGCCGCCGCTGCACGGGGTTGTCCGCCGTGCTGGCCTTCAGGGCGGACATCTGCCGCTCCACCGCGGTGAGCGCGAGCTGGTAGGGCTGCAGGTAGGGGGCTTCGCCCGTCAGCAGGTAGCCCCGCTGGCCCGTCTCCGCGTCCTTGAGGGCCGAACTCAGCAGATTGAGCTGGCGCATCGCCAGGGTGGTCCGGTCCATCGCATCGACCGCGTCGGCGCGCAGTTCGGAGGCGCGGAAATTGACCAGAGCGATGACCAGCGTGGCCAGGGCCGCCACCACGAAACCCGCCAGCAGCGTGCGGGGGATGGCAAAGCGCGTGGCGGCCTGGGGGCTCGATGATCGGGGCATGCGGGCTGGTCCGTAGTGGAAGGGAACGGGAGACTTTACCGGTTCTTCGGGCTGCCCGTACCCTCCCTGCTACATTCGGTGCGCCCGCGTGTCCGGCGGGTTTCCACCGTCCTTTTCCGCTCAGCCCGCATGCCGTCCGTATCTTTGCGCAGCCGCTTCGCCCTGTACCTTGACCTCATCCGCTGGGACCGCCCCGCCGGCTGGCTGGTATGCCTGTGGCCCACGCTCAGCGCGCTGTGGATCGCGGCGGACGGGTTTCCGGGCTGGCACCTGCTGGCGGTGTTCGTGCTGGGCACCATCCTCATGCGCAGCGCGGGCTGCTGCGTGAACGACGTGGCCGACCGCGACTTCGACAGGCATGTCAAGCGCACGGCGCAGCGCCCGGTCACCACGGGCGCCGTGGGCGTGAAGGAAGCCCTGGCCCTGGGCGCGGTGCTGGCGCTGCTGGCGTTCGGCCTGGTGCTCACCACCAACGCCGCGGCCATCGCCTGGTCGGTGCCCGCGCTGCTGGTGGCCATCGCCTACCCGTTCTCCAAGCGCGTGATCTCCATGCCGCAGGCGGTGCTGGGCATCGCGTTCAATTTCGGCATCGTGATCGCGTTCGCCGCGGTGCAGGGCGCGGTGCCTGCCGTGGCCTGGTGGATGTGGCTGGGCAACCTGTTCTGGGTGCTGGCCTACGACACCGAATACGCCATGGTGGACCGCGACGACGACCTGCGGATCGGCATCAAGACCTCGGCCATCACGCTGGGCCGCCTGGACGTGGCGGCCATCGTGGCGTTCTATCTGCTCTTCCTGTCCATTTGGGCTGTAGCGCTTGATCGGTATGCGCTAGGTGCTATGTTTTACATAGCAATCGCCGGGGCGCTCGCGCAGGTGCTGTGGCACTGGCGCCTGATCCGCCACCGCACCCGCGAGGGGTGCTTCAAGGCCTTCCGGGTCAACCACTGGCTCGGCGCCACGGTGTTCGCGGGGATCGCCGGCAGCTATCTGCTGCGCCAGCTGGCGGCCCATTGACCCGTTTGCAGACGGTGTCTCCGCCTGTCACGGGGCTGCGCGGTACCCGCTGGCCGCGGACGGCATGGCCCCGGCCAGGGCAGCGCCTCGGGGCTTAGCCGCCGAATTCATCGCCCAGTTCAAGCGCCCGCTGCTCGGCGGCGCGCATGGCGGCCTCGAAGCTCGCGCCCATGCCCGCGGCCTCCATGGACTGCAGCGCCGCGTAGGTGGTGCCGCCTTTGGAGGTGACGCGCTGGCGCAGCACGGCGGGCGGCTCGTCGGAGCGGCGCGCCAGCTCCGATGCGCCCACGAACGTGCCCACGGCCAGCTGGTGCGCCTGCTGCTGCGACAGCCCCATGCCGACGCCCGCGCGGGTCATGGCTTCCAGGAAGTAAAAGACATACGCCGGGCCCGAACCCGACAGCGCCGTGACCGCGTCGAGCTGCTTTTCGCTTTCCACCCACAGGAATTCCCCGGTGGACGCCATGATGGACTCGACCTGCACGCGGGCGGCCGCGTCCACGGCGGGGCGGGCATACAGCGCGCTCATGCCCTTGCCCACCAGCGCCGGCGTGTTGGGCATGGTGCGCACGATGCGTTCGGTGCCCAGCCATTGGGCGATGCTGTCCGAGCGGATGCCGGCGGCCACGCTCAGGTGCAGCGCGTCCTGCGTGTGGGCCCGGGCCTGGGCGGCCGCGTCCTTGAAGGTCTGGGGCTTGACGGCCCAGACCACGATGCGGGCGCGCTGCAGGGCGGGGCCGGCTTCGGGCTGGGCCTCGATCCCGTAGTTCTTGCGCAGCGCCTCGCGCGCTTCGGGCCAGGGCTCGACCACTTCGATGTCGCGGGCGGGGTGGCCCTGGTGGATCAGCCCGCCAATGATGGCGCTGGCCATGTTGCCACCGCCGATGAAGGCGATGACGGGCAGGGAGGTGGGAGCGGCGGAGGTGTTCATGTCGGGCAGGCGGAGGGAATCAAAAGCTGGCAGTTTAGGGAATCTCGGCGGCCAGCCATTGGAGCGCGACGCCGTGGGTGGCCGCGGTGCCGGGCGGGAGCGTGCCAGCGCGGCGGCGAAGGACCAGCGCGCAGGGCCCTTCGCCGCGCGAGGCCAGCCGCTCGCGCAGCGCCTGGGCGGCGGGCGGTTCTGCCGCGCCGGGGGCGCTGGCCGCGCGCTCGGGGCTCTGCAGCCACAGCAGCGTGCTACCCAGCGGGAGCCGCGCGGTGCGGATTCCGCCTGCGCTGGCCAGGGTGGCGGCCTGCGCCTGCGCGCCCAGCAGGGCCTGGTAGCGCGCCAGGGTGGCATCCAGGTCGTGCACGGCCACCGTCAGCGCCGCAGCGCCCTCTGCGCCGTTGGGGTGGACGCGGGCGGCGCCTTCGGGCACGCGCAGGGCCCGGGGGGTGATGTCGCCGCACAGGAAGGGAACGTCCGGCGTGGCGTGGCGCGCGGTCTGCCAGCGAAGCTGCGCGCCGTCGGGCCGCAGCCGGCCGCCGTCGACCGGGCCGGTCAGGGTGCCGAGCCCGCGCGCGCGTGCGTCCGCCAGCGCCTGCACGGTGTCCGGCGCACGCAGCGCGAAGTCCACCAGGCCTTCGCCATGGTCGCGCAGCGTGCGGTACCAGCGCTCTTCGGGGGCCGGGGCCCGCCATGCGATGAGTTCCAGGTAGGCGCCGTCCGCAAACACCACCAGGGCGTTGTGCGAGGTGCGCCCCGGGTGCTGCCCGCCGGGAAGCACCTGCAGGCCCAGGGCGCGATAGTCGGCGATGGCGGCTTGCAGGTCGGCCACGGCGATGACGATGTGGTCCAGGGCGAAGGGCATGGCGTGGAGCTCCATGGTCATTCGTCCAGCTTCAACCGGGTTTCGCGCACGAATTTGCCCCAGCGCTCATATTCCTCGCGCACGTGGCGCTCCAGGCCCGGCCCGTCGCTGGCGACGACTTCAAAGCCCGCCTGCGTGAGCCTGGCCTTGATGTCGGGCGTCTGCAGGGTGGCCTGGAAGTCCTCGGTCAGCTGGTGCACCGTGGCGGCCGGTGTCGCGGCGGGCACGAACAGCCCGATCCAGGAATAGGCCTCGAAGCCGGGGAATCCCGATTCGGCCACGGTGGGCACGTCGGGCAGTTCGGGCAGGCGCCGGGCGCCCGTCACGGCCAGCGGCTTGATCTTGCCCGCGGCGATCTGGCCGCGCAGCGCCGCATAGCTGAGCAAGGTCAGGCTGGCCACGTCGCCCAGCACCGCCTGGACGGCGGGACCGCCGCCGCCAAAGGGCACATGCAGCACGAAGGTGCCGGAGCGGCGCTTGATGTCCTCCATCACCAGGTGGTTCATCGAGCCGAGGCCGGTGGATGCGTAACTGTATTTGCCGGGCGCCTTGGCGGCCAGGTCGAGAAAGCCGCGCAGGTCCTTGGCCGGCACGGAGGCGGCGGCGCCGATCACCAGCGGAAACCGCAGCGCCAGCGAGACGCCCGCGAAATCCTTGAAGGTGTCGTAGGGCAGCCGGGGCTTGGCGATGGGGTTGATGGCGTGGGTGTCGAAGCTCACCAGCACGGTGTTGCCGTCCGGGGCCGACTTGGCCACGTACTGCGTGGCGATCTGGCTGGCCGCGCCGGGCCGGTTCTCCACGACCACCGGGCGGCCCGCCTTCTCGGCCAGGCGGGGCTGCAGGATGCGCGCCGCGATGTCGGTGCTGCCCCCCGGTGGAAAGGTGATCACCAGCTTGAGGTTTGCATCGTTGCTGGCCAGCGCGGGGCCGCCCAGCCCCAGGGCGGATGCAAGGGCGGCCGACAGGATCTGGCGGCGGGACGCGGTGCGGGTCATGGAAACTCCTCTTCAAGTGAATCAGCGGCGGGCGCCAAGGCTGGCGCCCGCGGACATGCCGGGGGGCGGGCCTCAGCCCATCCACTGGCTCACGGGCACGGCCGTGTCCTGCAGTTCCTGCGAGACCACGTCGACCAGCGCCGGGCCGTCGTGCAGGAGGGCCGCCCTGATGGCGCCCTCGAGGTCGGCGGGGTCCTCCACCTGCCAGGCCTTCACGCCGAAGGCCTCGGCCACGCGCGCATGGTGGGTGCGGTTGAAGTCCACGGAGAAGTAGCGCCCGTCGTAGCCGGTTTTCTGGCTGGCCTTGATCCAGCCATAGACCGCATTGGAGAACACGATCATCTTCAGGGGCACGTTGCGGCGCACGATGGTCTCCAGCTCCCCACAGGTGAAGCCGAAGCTGCCGTCGCCCATGACGGAAACCACCACCGAGTCCGGCTGCCCGAACGCCGCGCCCACGCCGGCCGACATGGCGAAGCCCAGCGCGCCGTGCGCCCGGTTGGTGATGAAGTGGCGCCCTGATTGCGGTGCGTTGAAGTAGGCGGTGAAGTAGGGGCAGGGCGTGCCGGGGTCGGCCACCACGATGGCTCGGGGCGGCAGCAGCCGGTTGAGCACGTCCACCACGCGCTCGGGCTTGATGGGGCGGTCCAGCGATGCCGCCAGCGGTGCGAAGAAGGCCTGCTTGCGGGCGCGTGCCTCGCCGGCCAGCGCCCCGCCATCGGCCGCGTGGGCGGGGCGGCGCCCGATGCGCGCCTGCACCGCGGCGTGCAGCGCCTGCAGGCCGAGCAGGGCATCCCCGACCAGCGCCACGTCGGTGCGGTAGTTGGTGCCGATGGTCATCGCATCCACGTCAAGGTGCAGGATGGTGACCTTGCGGGACGGCATCTGCCAGTGCTCGGTGGTGGTGGAGCCCGCGCGCGCGCCGATGAACAGGACGAGGTCGGCCTGCGCCACCACGGCGCGGGTGGCATCGATCCCGCCATTGGTGCCGACCACGCCCGCGTTCAGCGGGTGCGTGTCGGCCAGGCTGCCCTGGCCGCTCACGCTGGTGCAGACCGGCGCGTTGAGCAGCGTGGCCAGGGCGTCGAGCGCCGCGCTGGCGCCAGCGATCACCACGCCGCCGCCGCAGATGAGCACGGGCGACGTAGCCGCCACGAGGCGGTCGGCGGCCTCGTCCACCGCCGCGGGGTCGGGTGCCGAGCGGTGGGCGGGAAATTGGCCATGCCCTGGCTGCGCCCACACCTCCGCGGGGTCGATGGCATGTTTTTGCACGTCGTAGGGCAGGCAGATGTGGGCCGCGCCGGGGCGGCCCGTGGTCATGGCACGGAAAGCACTGCGCACGGCATGCGGAATCTGGTCCACCCGGTCGATGGTGGTGTTCCATTTGGTCAGGGGGCGGTAGAGCGCCTGCTGGTCGAGTTCGGTCAGCGGGAACTTGCCGCGCGCGCCCACCGACACATCCGAGGTGATGCCCAGCACCGCCACGGAGGACTCGTTGGCCTCCACCAGCCCGGGCAGCAGGTAGGTGGCGCCCCCGCCGCTGGGGCCCTCGCACACACCCACCTTGCCGGTCACGCGGGCGTAGGCGTCGGCCATGTAGCCGGCGCTGCGCTCGTCGCGGGTAAGGATGTGGTCGATGCCGTGGTCCAGGCGCGCCAGGGCGTCATAGAACGGCAGGCTGGTGTCGCCGCACAGGCCGAAGATGTGCTTCACGCCGTTGTGCTGCAGCATGCGCACCATCGCATCGGCGCCATTGAAAGGGGTCGTCATGTCGGAGGGCCTTCGTCGGGTTGGGGTGATTCGCGAGAATTCATTTAAGTATACCTAAATGAATTCTGAAAGAGCGCGTGCACAATACACCCCCATGACAGCTCCCATTGCCAAGATTCGCCGCGAGAGAGGTTCCAGCGTCTACAACACGCTGCGGCACATGGCGATTGCCTACCAGTTCAAGCCCGGAGAGCGCCTGAGCGAAATCGAGCTGGCCGAGCGCCTGGGCGTGAGCCGCACGCCCGTGCGCGAGGCCCTGGGGCGGCTGGTGACGGAAGGGTTCCTGCAGCCGGCCACGCGGGGCTACATGCGCCGCCCGCTCGACGTGCAGGAAACGCTGGACCTGTATGAAGCGCGCGTGGCGATCGAGCGCGAATGCATGCGGCTGGCGATCGAGCGGGCAACGGACGCCCAGGTGGAAGAGGCCTGTTCCTACCTGGAGGAGAGCCGGCGCGTTCCCGCCGCGGCTGCGGTGCAGCGGCTGGTGGAGCTGGACGAGGGCTTTCACATGCGCATCGCGGACATGGCGGGCAATTCCGAATTGCGGCGCATGCTGCTGAGCCTCAATGAACGCATCCGGTTCATCCGCTGGATTGACATGGAAAACGTCGGGCGCGATTCCACCCAGCATGAGCACCAGGACATCCTGCAAGCCCTGCGCGCGCGGGACCCGGCCCTGAGCGAGCGTCTGCTGTCCGCGCACATCGCATTGCGGCGCGACCAGATCGTGGACGCGATCACGCGGGGGCTGGCGCGCATCTACCTGCCGCAGGAGCAGGCGCAGCCGCCCGGGGCCATGCCGCCCGCGGCCTGAAGGCGGTGAGCCTGCCTATGCGGCCGTGGTCTGCCGCACGGCGTGTTCCCAGTTCGCCATCAGCTCCTGCGCGCGCGCGCTGCCCAGCGTGGGGACGAAGCGGCGGTCGGCGCGCCACAGCTGCGAGAGTTCGTCCGTGCTGCGGTACACGCCGCTCGACAGCCCCGCCAGGTAGGCCGCACCGAGGGCCGTGGTTTCGATGACGGCCGGGCGCACCACGGGGATGCCCAGCAGGTCGGCCTGGAACTGCATCAGCAGGTCGTTGATGCAGGCGCCGCCGTCCACGCGCAGCTCGCTGACCGGTGCGCCGCCGGCGACCACGGCATCGCGGCTCATGGCCAGGAGCAGGGCGGCGCTCTGGTAGGCGATGCTTTCCAGCGCTGCGCGGGCGATGTGGCCCAGCGTGGTGCCGCGCGTGAGGCCCGTGATGGTGCCGCGCGAATCGGGCTTCCAGTACGGGGCGCCCAGGCCCGTGAAGGCGGGCACCATCATCACGCCGCCCGAGTCGGGCACGCTCTGCGCCAGCGACTCGACCTCGTTGCTGGTGGAGATGGCGCGCAGGCCGTCGCGCAGCCACTGCACCACGGCGCCGCCCACGAAGACACTGCCCTCCATGGCGTATTCGGGCGCCGTGCCTGCCTGCGCCGCGCTGGTGGTGAGCAGGCCGTTCTGGCTGGTCTGGAACACGCCGCCCGTGTGCATCAGCATGAAGCAGCCGGTGCCGTAGGTGTTCTTGGCCATGCCGGCCGTGAAGCAGGCCTGGCCGAACAGCGCGCTTTGCTGGTCGCCCGCCACGCCGCCGATGCGGATGGAGTGGCCCAGCAGGTCGGGGGCGATGTCGCCAAAGTGGGCGCTCGACGGCAGCACTGCGGGCATCAGCGCCCTGGGAATGCGCAGCAGCGCCAGCAGCTCGTCGTCCCACTGGTTGGTGTGCACATTGAAGAGCATGGTGCGCGAGGCGTTGCTCACGTCCGTCACATGCACCTGGCCATGGGTGAGTTTCCACATCAGCCAGCTGTCCACCGTGCCAAAGGCCAGGTCGCCGCGCTCGGCGGCTTCGCGCGCACCGGGGACATGGTCCAGCAGCCACTGCAGCTTGGTGCCCGAGAAGTAGGCGTCCACCAGCAGCCCGGTCCTGGCCTGGATGGTGGCTGCGTGGCCTTGTTCGCGCAGCTGTGCGCAGGCGGGTTCGGCACGCCGGTCCTGCCAAACGATGGCGTGGTGCACGGGCTGGCCGGTCCTGCGGTTCCACAGCACCGTGGTCTCGCGCTGGTTGGTGATGCCCACCGCGCGCACGGCGCTCGCCGCTATGCCCGCCTTGGCAAGCGCATCGCGTGCCGTGGCCAGCTGGGTGCGCCAGATCTCCAGCGGGTCATGCTCGACCCAGCCGGGCTGTGGGTAGATCTGCGGCAGCTCCAGCTGCGCCTGCGCCACGATGTGGCCGCCTTCGTCAAAAACGATGCTGCGGGAGCTGGAGGTGCCTTGGTCGAGGGCGAGCAGGTAAGTCATGGTGACGAGGGGCTCCGAAATGTATGAATCCACGTAGTGTCCACGGCGGTCGATCAGCGCGCGGCCCAGACCAGCGGACGCCGAGCAAGGGCCGCCCCGCAGCGAGGGCGTCGTCCCCCACCGGGGGAAGGCGCCGCAGGTGACTCGGGGGGCCTTCTGTCATGCAGCGACCGTGCAGATGACCTCGGCGTCCTGGAGTAATACGGGAAAGGGCTCGGGCGGTGGCGCATCGGTGAACAGGCGGTCGATTTGCTGCAGCGTGGCCAGCTGCACCATGGCCGGGCGGTTGAACTTGCTGTGGTCGGCCGCCAGCCAGACCTCGCGCGACTGCTCGATGATGGTTTGCGCCACCTTCACCTCGCGGTAGTCGAAGTCGCGCAGCGAGCCGTCGGGCTCGACGCCCGAGATGCCGATGAGCGCGATGTCCACCTTGAACTGGCGGATGAAGTCCACCGCCGCCTCGCCCACGATGCCTCGGTCGCGCGCGCGCACCACGCCGCCGGCCACGATGACCTCGCACTCGGGGTTGCCGCTCAGGATGGCAGCCACGTTCAGGTTGTTGGTGATCACGCGCAGGCCGCGGTGGTGCAGCAGCGCCTTGGCGATGGCTTCCGTGGTCGTGCCGATGTTCAGGATCAGCGAGCAGTCGTTGGGCACTTGCTCGGCCACGGCGCGCGCGATGCGTGCCTTGCCTTCGGCATGCAGCGTCTCGCGCTGGGTGTGGGCCAGGTTCTCCACCGTGGAGCTGGGCACGCGCACGCCGCCATGGAAGCGCGTGAGCAGGCCGGACTCGGCCAGGCGCTGCACATCGCGGCGCACGGTCTGCAGCGTCACGCCCAGCGTGTCGGCCAGTTGTTCGACCGTGGCGGACTTGCGCGCGCGGACTTCTTCGAGAAGCAGCAGTTGTCGGGGGTTCGTATTCACGCGAATCAGTGGTCTGAGGATTGGAGATACTTTAAATCGAACAAAAAGGAACCTGTTAAGGGTAAACCTTGATTCAATACGATCAAAAAAGAACAAAAATGAACGCAATCGAAAACGAGGCGTTTTGCTGCGTGCGCGGCAGGGAGCCAGATCCACCCGGCCCTCAGGGGCCCATTAGAAAGGTTGCGTGATGCAGCTGGCACTGGACAGCATCAGCAAGAAGGTTGGTCCGCAGACCTGGCTCCATGACATGAGCCTGGCGCTGCACAGCGGCGCCGTGACGGTGCTGCTGGGCGCCACGCAGGCAGGCAAGACCAGCCTCATGCGCATCATGGCCGGGCTGGACACACCGACCGCGGGCCGCGTGACGGTCGATGGCGTGGATGTGACCGGCATGCCCGTGCGCGACCGCAACGTGGCCATGGTGTACCAGCAGTTCATCAACTACCCCTCGATGAAGGTGGCGGCCAACATTGCATCGCCGCTCAAGCTGCGCGGCGAAAAGAACATCGACGCCCGGGTGCGCGAGATCGCCAGCCGCCTGCACATCGACATGTTCCTGGACCGCTATCCTGCCGAGCTGTCGGGCGGGCAACAGCAGCGCGTGGCGCTGGCCCGCGCCCTGGCCAAGGGTGCGCCCCTGATGCTGCTGGACGAACCCCTGGTGAACCTGGACTACAAGCTGCGCGAAGAGCTGCGTGAAGAACTGACGCAGCTGTTTGCCGCCGGCCAGTCCACGGTGGTCTATGCGACCACCGAGCCGGGCGAGGCCCTGCTGCTGGGCGGCTACACCGCCGTGCTGGACGAGGGGCAGCTGCTGCAGTACGGCCCGACGGCGGAGGTGTTCCATGCGCCCAACTCGCTGCGCGTGGCGCGTGCCTTCAGCGACCCGCCCATGAACCTGATCGCCGCATCGGCAACCCCGCGTGGCGTGCGCCTGGAGGGCGGCGTGGAGCTGGCCGTGCCGCTGCCGCAGGGTGTGGCCACGGCCGCGGGGCTCACCGTGGGCGTGCGCGCCAGCGCGCTGCGCGTACATGCCCGCCCTGATGACATCAGCGTGGGGGGCGTGGTGGAGCTGGCCGAGATTTCCGGGTCCGACACTTTCGTGCACGCCACGACGCCCTGGGGTGACCTGGTCGCCCAGCTGACGGGGGTGCATTACTTCGAACTGGGCACGCCCCTCACGCTGCATCTGGACCCGGCGCAGGCCTATGTGTTTGGCGCTGACGGCCGGCTGGCATGGGCGCCCGCGCGCCAGGGAGGGCGCTGAAATGGCTCGCATTAGTCTGGATCTGGCGCATTCCTACAAGCCCAACCCGCAGCAGGACAGCGATTACGCGCTGCTGCCGCTCAAGATGGAGTTCGAGGACGGCGGTGCCTATGCGCTGCTGGGCCCCTCGGGCTGTGGCAAGACCACCATGCTCAACATCATGTCGGGCCTGCTCGTGCCCTCGCACGGCAAGGTGCTGTTCGATGGCCGCGACGTGACGCGCGCCAGCCCGCAGGAGCGCAACATTGCGCAGGTGTTCCAGTTCCCCGTGATCTACGACACCATGACGGTGGCCGAGAACCTGGCCTTCCCGCTGCGCAACCGCAAGGTGCCCGAAGACCAGATCAGGCAGCGCGTGGGCGTGATCGCCGAGATGCTGGAGATGAGTGGGCAGCTCAACCAGCGCGCGGCCGGCCTCGCGGCCGATGCCAAGCAGAAGATATCGCTGGGCCGTGGCCTGGTGCGCGCCGATGTGGCGGCCGTGCTGTTCGACGAGCCGCTCACGGTGATCGACCCGCACCTCAAGTGGCAGCTGCGGCGCAAGCTCAAGCAGATCCACCACGAACTCAAGCTCACGCTGATCTATGTGACGCACGACCAGGTCGAGGCACTGACCTTTGCCGATCAGGTGGTGGTGATGACGCGCGGCCGTGCCGTGCAGGTGGGCTCGGCCGACGCGCTGTTCGAGCGGCCCGCACACGTCTTTGTGGGCCACTTCATCGGCTCGCCCGGCATGAACTTCCTGCCCGCCCAGCGCGATGGAGCCGCGTTGTCGGTGGCGGGCCACCGCCTGGCCGCGCCGGTGGACCGCGCCCTGCCCGAAGGTGTGTTGCAGGTGGGCGTGCGGCCCGAGTACCTGGCCCTGGCCGAGCCCGGCCAAGCCGGCGCGTTGCCCTGCACGGTGGTGCAGGTGCAGGACATCGGTACCTACCTGATGCTGACCGCCAAGGTGGGCGAGCACACGCTCAAGGCGCGCTTCAGCCCGGAAGCACGGCTGCCTTCCGCGGGGGATGCCGTCTGGCTGCAGGTGCTCGGCGAGCACACGTGCTTCTATCAAAACGAGGAGCTGCTGGCATGAGCACCACCACCAAGCCCGTGAACCAGAAGGCCTGGTTCCTGATCCTTCCGGTCATCATCTGCGTGGCTTTCTCGGCCATCCTTCCGTTGATGACGGTGGTGAACTACTCGGTGCAGGACATCATTTCGCCCGAGCGCCGGGTGTTCGTGGGCACCGAGTGGTTCGCCGCCGTGATGCGCGACGAGGAGCTGCACGCCGCGCTGTGGCGCCAGATCACGTTCTCGCTGGCGGTGCTGGCGGTGGAGATCCCGCTGGGCATCCTGCTCGCGCTGTCCATGCCCGCGCAGGGGTGGAAGTCGTCCGCCGTGCTGGTGGTGGTGGCGCTGTCGCTGCTGATTCCCTGGAACGTGGTGGGCACCATCTGGCAGATCTATGGCCGCGCGGATATCGGCCTCATGGGGCGCCTGCTGCAGGAGGCGGGCATCGAGTACAGCTACACCGGCAACGCCGCGCATGCATGGCTCACGGTGCTGCTCATGGACGTGTGGCACTGGACGCCGCTGGTGGCGCTGCTCGCCTTCGCCGGCCTGCGCTCCATCCCGGATGCGTATTACCAGGCCGCCCGCATCGACGGTGCCAGCAAGTTCGCGGTGTTCCGCTACATCCAGCTGCCCAAGATGCGCGGCGTGCTCATGATCGCGGTGCTGCTGCGCTTCATGGACAGCTTCATGATCTACACCGAGCCCTTCGTGCTCACGGGTGGCGGGCCGGGCAATGCCACCACCTTCCTGAGCCAGTACCTGACGACCAAGGCCGTGGGCCAGTTCGACCTGGGTCCCGCCGCAGCGTTCTCGCTGATTTATTTCTTCATCATCCTGCTGCTGTGCTTCATCCTCTACAACTGGATGCAGCGCGTGGGCACCGCCAGCAACGAAGGGGCCGGCCATGAATGAAAAACGCTTCCACAAGCGGTCGGTGTTCCTGATCGCCTACCTGGTCTTCGCCGTGCTGCCCATCTACTGGATGGTCAACATGAGCTTCAAGACCAACGCGGAGATCCTCTCGACGTTCTCGTTCTTTCCCCAGAACTTCACGTGGGACAACTACAAGACCATCTTCACCGACGAGTCCTGGTACTCGGGTTACATCAACAGCCTGATCTACGTGGCCATCAACACGGCGATATCGCTGACCGTGGCGCTGCCGGCGGCCTATGCGTTCTCGCGCTACCAGTTCCTGGGCGACAAGCATGTGTTCTTCTGGCTGCTGACCAACCGCATGACGCCGCCGGCCGTGTTTTTGCTGCCGTTCTTCCAGCTCTACACCACCGTGGGGCTGATGGACACGCACATTGCCGTGGCGCTGGCGCACCTCTTGTTCAACGTGCCGCTGGCGGTGTGGATCCTGGAAGGCTTCATGAGCGGCATTCCGCGCGAGATCGACGAGACGGCCTATATCGATGGCTACAGCTTTCCGCGCTTTTTCATGACGATCTTCCTGCCGCTGATCAAGGCCGGCGTGGGCGTGGCGGCGTTCTTCTGTTTCATGTTCAGCTGGGTGGAGCTGCTGCTGGCGCGCACGCTGACCAGCGTGAATGCCAAGCCCATCGTGGCCACCATGACGCGCACGGTGAGCGCGAGCGGCATGGACTGGGCCACGCTGGCCGCCGCCGGCGTGCTGACCATCGTGCCGGGTGCCATCGTGATCTGGTTTGTTCGGCACTACATCGCGAAGGGTTTCGCGATGGGCCGGGTTTGAGGAGATATCGCCATGTTTGAGTGGATGGCTTGGACGCTGCCCGTGGCGGTGTTCTTCATTTGCATCGTGCTGATGCTGATTGGCATGACGGTGTGGGAGATCAAGTCGCCCACGACGATGCGCAAGGGTTTTTTGCCGCTGGAGACGACGCGCGGTGATCGGCTGTTTATTGGGCTGTTGTCAGCGGCCTACGTGAATCTGATTTTTGTGGGCATCAGCGGCAAGCTGGCCCAGTGGTTCAGCCTTCAGGGCGATCCTTCGATCTGGATCAGCTTCGTGCTGTCGATGGCGCTGCTGGCGCTGATCCTGCGCAAGGGGTAGCGCGTTCGCAGGCAGCTTTCATTCCGTTGGTTCCCGTCGCGCGGCTCAACCCTTCCCCGGAGCCGGGCGACCCTTGCATCCAAAAGGGGAGATGACTATGAGGAGACAGGCACTATGAAGACGCGGTACACAGCGCTGGCATTGGCAGTTGCGGTCATGACGGGCCAGGCCGCCATGGCGGGCGAGGCGGAAGCCAAGAAGTGGATTGACAGCGAGTTCCAGCCTTCCACGCTGAGCAAGGACCAGCAGATGGCCGAGATGAAGTGGTTCATCGATGCGGCCAAGAAGCTGCAGGCCAAGGGCGTGAAGGAAATCTCGGTGGTGTCTGAAACCATCACCACCCACGAATACGAATCCAAGACGCTGGCCAAGGCGTTCGAGGAAATCACGGGCATCAAGGTCAAGCACGACCTGATCCAGGAAGGCGACGTGGTCGAGAAGCTGCAGACCTCCATGCAGTCCGGCAAGTCGATCTATGACGGCTGGATCTCCGATTCGGACCTGATCGGTACGCACTACCGCTACGGCAAGATCATGAGCCTGACCGACTACATGGGCGGCGCGGGCAAGGAATTCACCAACCCCGGCATCGACCTCAAGGACTACATCGGTACCAAGTTCACGACCGGCCCGGACGGAAAGATGTACCAGCTGCCCGACCAGCAGTTCGCCAACCTGTACTGGTTCCGCGCCGACCTGTTCGACCGCAAGGACATCAAGGACAAGTTCAAGGCCAAGTACGGCTACGACCTGGGCGTGCCGCTCAACTGGAGCGCCTATGAGGACATCGCCGAGTTCTTCACCAACGACGTGAAGAACATCGACGGCAAGCCCATCTATGGCCACATGGACTACGGCAAGAAGGACCCTTCGCTGGGCTGGCGCTTCACGGATGCATGGCTGTCCATGGCGGGCACGGCGGACATTGGCGCGCCCAACGGCCTGCCGATCGACGAATGGGGCATCCGCGTGGCCGACGACAAGTGCACGCCCGTGGGCGCCTCGGTGGCCCGTGGCGGCGCTACCAACTCGCCTGCTGCGGTCTACGCGCTGACCAAGTACGTGGACTGGATGAAGAAGTACGCGCCCAAGGAAGCCACGGGCATGACCTTCGGCGAGGCCGGCCCCGTGCCCGCCCAGGGCCAGATCGCCCAGCAGATCTTCTGGTACACCGCCTTCACGGCCGACATGACCAAGCCCGGCCTGCCTGTGGTGAATGCCGACGGCACGCCCAAGTGGCGCATGGCCCCCGGCCCGAACGGCCCGTACTGGAAGCAGGGCATGCAGAACGGCTACCAGGACGTGGGCAGCTGGACCTTCTTCAAGGACCACGACGCCAACAAGACCGCCGCTGCCTGGCTCTACGCCCAGTTCGTGACGGCCAAGACCACGTCGCTCAAGAAGACCATCGTGGGCCTGACCCCGATCCGCGAGAGCGACATCCAGTCCAAGGCCATGACCGACATGGCGCCCAAGCTGGGCGGCCTGGTGGAGTTCTATCGCAGTCCCGCCCGCGTGGCATGGTCGCCCACCGGCACCAACGTGCCTGACTACCCCAAGCTGGCACAGCTGTGGTGGAAGAATGTGGCGCAGGCGGTCACAGGTGAGAAGACGCCCCAGGGCGCCATGGACACGCTGGCCGACGAAATGGACCAGGTGATGGCCCGTCTGGAACGTGCCGGCATGGCGCATTGCGCCCCCAAGCTCAATCCGAAGAGCGACAACGCCAAGTGGCTGAGCGACAAGCAGGCGCCTTGGGCCAAGCTGGCCAATGAGAAGCCGAAGGGCCAGACGATTGCGTACGGCACGCTGCTGCAGGCTTGGAAGGACGGCAAGGCACGTTGAGACCCTGAAGCGGTCGCTTCTTGACGACTGATGCCACCGGCAGCCAGGGCTCACAAGGTCTCTGGCTGCCTTTTTTACTCCATGCCGCCCCCCGGAGTTCCTTCCCCTTGGGCGGTTTCTCATCCCGGAAGTGCCAAGAATTCAAGGGTAAACCCTTAATTCTTGTTCCGCCCATGGACAATCACCCCATGACCATCGCCACTGCCCCCCTTCCTACGCGACGCGCCGACCTGCTGGCCCGTCTGGCCCAGCCGCACCACTACGACCTTGCCGTGATTGGTGGCGGGGCGACGGGGCTGGGAGTCGCTCTGGATGCGGCCGCGCGCGGTTTCAGCGTGGTCCTGGTGGACTCGCACGACTTCGCCAAGGGGACCTCGTCCCGCGCCACCAAGCTGGTGCATGGTGGTGTCCGCTACCTGGCCCAGGGCAACATCGCGCTGGTGCGCGAGGCGTTGCATGAGCGCACAACCTTGCTGAACAACGCGCCGCATCTGGCCCAGCCCCTGCCTTTCGTGATGCCCTCGTACCGTTTCTGGGAGACGCCCTTTTATGGCATCGGGCTCATGATGTACGACGCCTTGGCCGGAAAAGCCGGACTGGGTGCCACCCAGTTCCTGGGCCGTGCGCGCACCCTGGAATGCCTGCCCACGGCCCGGACCGAGGGGCTCAAGGGAGGGGTCAAGTACTGGGACGGGCAGTTCGACGATGCCCGGCTGGCCCTGGCGCTGGCGCGGACGGCGGCGGGTCTGGGCGCCCTGGTGGTCAACTACTGTCCTGCGCGGGCCCTGGTCCATGAGGCGGGAAAGGTGGCGGGCCTTGTCTGCGAGGACGCCGACAGCGGCCAGCAGTTCACTGTTCGCGCCCGCACCGTGGTGAATGCCACCGGCGTGTGGGTGGATGCCCTGCGCCAGATGGACGGCGAGGCCATTGGCCGCCCCGTCAAGCCGATCGTGGCGCCAAGCCAGGGCGTGCACATCGTGGTGGATCGCGAGTTCCTTCCCTCCGACCATGCCCTCATGGTGCCCAAGACGGCCGATGGCCGGGTCCTGTTTGCAGTGCCCTGGCTGGGCAAGCTCATTCTGGGGACGACGGACAGCCCGCGCCAGGACATCGTGCGGGAGCCGGAGCCTTTCCACGAGGAAGTCCAGTTCATCCTGGAAGAATCGGCGCGCTACCTCACCCGCGCCCCCAAGATCGGGGACATCCGCAGCATCTGGGTGGGCCTGCGTCCCTTGGTGAAGCCGCAGGACGACGATGGCGACAACACCAAGAAAATCAGCCGCGAGCACACCGTCCTGGCCAGCCGCAGCGGCCTGATCACCGTGACCGGTGGCAAATGGACCACCTACCGCGCCATGGCTGAAGATGTGTTGCAAAAATGCTTCACCACGGGCCTGCTGCCCGAAAAACCCGCGGGCGTGACCAATCATTTGCCCCTGGTGGGAACGCCCCCGGGGCCTGTGCGGCACCGTATCAGCGATGCCCAGGGGCTGCACTCCTATGGCAGCGAAGCGGCGGCCGTTCAGGAAATGCCGGGTGCACAGACGGATCTGGGCGGCGGCCTGACGGAGGCGATGGTGCGGTTCGCGGCGCGGCATGAATACGCCCGCACGGTGGAAGATGTGCTGGCGCGCCGCTGCAGGCTGCTGTTCCTCGATGCCCGCAAGGCCATTGAACTGGCGCCCGCCGTCGCTGACCTCCTGCAGGAGGAACTGGGTTCGGACCCTCGTCTCGGCGACTTTCTGGTGCTGGCGCAACAGTATCTGCACGCCCCTGGCTGATGCGGCGCTTGACTTCCTGGAAGTCCTTTGCAATAATCGAGGGCTTCGCGTTTCCTACGTGAAGTTTCTGCCCAGCGGGAAGTGCTGCAAATGGTTTGCGGTGCGGACGACGGGCCCAAGACTGACTGGCTGATCCGCAGCCCTTGAGAAGTTCTCTGGGGCTGTTGTCTTCTGGTGCAAGTTGGGAATATTGAAATGATCCAGACAGAATCTCGGTTAGAGGTTGCCGACAATACCGGCGCTAAGTCCGTCCTTTGCATCAAGGTGCTGGGTGGTTCCAAGCGTCGCTATGCAAGCGTTGGCGACATCATCAAGGTGAGCATCAAAGAAGCCGCTCCACGTGGCCGCGTCAAAAAAGGCGAGGTTTACAGTGCGGTGGTCGTTCGTACGGCGAAGGGTATTCGCCGTGGCGACGGTTCGCTCGTCAAATTCGATGGCAACGCTGCAGTGTTGCTGAACGCAAAGTTGGAGCCTATCGGCACCCGCATCTTTGGACCTGTGACGCGTGAACTGCGTACCGAGAAGTTCATGAAGATCGTGTCCCTGGCTCCTGAAGTTCTCTAAGGACGCGCCATGAACAAGATTCGCAAGGGCGACGAGGTCATCGTGCTGACCGGCCGTGACAAGGGCAAGCGTGGCACGGTGTCGCTGCGCAAGGATGACTCCCACCTCGTCATCGACGGCATCAACCTCGTCAAGAAGCACGCCAAGCCAAACCCCATGAAGGGTACGACGGGCGGCATCATTGAAAAGGCCATGCCGATTCACCAGTCCAATGTGGCCATCTTCAATGCCGCGACCGGCAAGGCTGATCGCGTGGGCATCAAGGTGCAGGCTGACGGCACGCGCGTTCGCGTGTTCAAGTCCAGCGGCGCTGAAATCAAGGCGGCCTAAGGGGTAAACATGGCACGACTCCAAGAAATTTACCGCGACAAGATCGCTCCCGAACTGACCAAGCAGTTCGGTTACACCTCGCCGATGCAGGTTCCCCGTCTGACCAAGATCACCCTGAACATGGGCGTGAGCGAGGCAGTCTCGGATAAGAAGGTGATGGACAACGCCGTGGCCGACCTGACCAAGATTGCTGGTCAGAAGCCCGTGGTGACCAAGGCCAAGAAGGCTATCGCCGGTTTCAAGATCCGCGAAGGCCAGGCCATCGGTTGCATGGTCACGCTGCGCGGCGTGCAGATGTATGAGTTCCTGGACCGTTTCGTGACCGTGGCTCTGCCCCGCGTTCGTGACTTCCGTGGTATCTCTGGCCGCGCTTTCGACGGCCGTGGCAACTACAACATCGGCGTCAAGGAACAGATCATTTTCCCTGAAATCGAGTACGACAAGGTGGATGCCTTGCGCGGTCTCAATATCAGCATCACCACGACGGCCAAGTCGGACGAAGAAGCCAAGGCTCTCCTCGCTGGTTTCCGTTTCCCGTTCAAGAACTGAGGCGAAGCATGGCTAAAGTAGCTTTGATCCAGCGCGAACTGAAGCGCGAAAAACTGGCAGCCAAGTACGCAACCAAGTATGCGGAACTGAAGGCAATCGCTGGCGATGCCAAGCGCAGCGACGAAGAGCGCGATGCAGCCCGCCTGGGCCTGCAAAAGCTCCCCCGCAATGCCAACCCGACGCGTCAGCGCAACCGTTGCGAAATCACCGGTCGTCCTCGCGGCACCTTCCGTCAATTCGGTCTGGCTCGCGCCAAGATCCGTGAACTGGCTTTTGCAGGCGACATCCCTGGTGTCACCAAGGCCAGCTGGTAAGCAGGCAGGAGAGATTAAACATGAGCATGAGTGATCCCATCGCTGACTTGCTGACCCGCATCCGTAATGCACAGATGGTCGCCAAGGCCACGGTTCTGGTGCCTTCTTCCAAAGTGAAGATTGCCATCGCCCAGGTGCTGAAGGACGAAGGTTATATCGACGGCTTCCAGGTGAAAACCGAAGCTGGCAAGTCGGAACTCGAAATTGCCCTGAAGTACTACGCAGGCCGTCCCGTGATTGAGCGCATCGAGCGCGTCAGCCGCCCCGGACTGCGTGTCTACAAAGGCCGTGATTCCATTCCACAAGTCATGAACGGTCTGGGTGTGGCAATTGTCACGACGCCCAAGGGCGTGATGACCGATCGCAAGGCGCGCGCTACCGGTGTCGGTGGCGAAGTGCTCTGCTACGTGGCCTAACCCGCGGCATTGAGGAGAAACTGAAATGTCCCGAGTAGGAAAAATGCCCGTGACCATCCCCGCTGGCGTGGATGTGTCCGTGAAAGATGACCAGATCTCTGTCAAGGGTTCTGGTGGCGCCCTCTCGCTCGCACAGAATGTGCTGGTGAAGGTGTCGAGCAATGAAGGCAAGCTGAGCTTTGCGCCTGTCAACGACTCCCGCGAAGCCAATGCCATGAGCGGCACGATTCGCCAGTTGGTCAACAACATGGTGGTCGGTGTCAGCAAGGGCTTTGAAAAGAAGCTGAGCCTGGTGGGTGTGGGTTACAAGGCTGCGGCTTCCGGTTCCAAGCTGAACCTGGCTGTGGGCTATTCGCACCCGGTCAATATCGAAATGCCTGCTGGCATTACGGTCGCAACCCCCACGCCCACGGAAGTGGTGATCAAGGGTGCTGACCGCCAGCGTGTGGGGCAAATCGCTGCTGAGATCCGTGCTGTTCGTCCACCCGAGCCCTACAAGGGCAAGGGTATCCGCTATGCGGACGAAAAGATCACGATCAAAGAGACCAAGAAGAAATAAGGAGCTGCAACATGTTGACCAAGAAAGAGCAGCGTCTTCGTCGTTCGCGCCAGACCCGCATCCGCATTGCACAGCAAGGCGTGGCGCGTCTCACCGTGAACCGTACGAACCTCCATATCTACGCCAGTGTGATCTCCGGCGACGGCAGCAAGGTGCTGGCAAGTGCATCGACGGCAGAAGCCGACGTGCGCAAGTCGCTCGGCGGTTCGGGCAAGGGTGGCAATGCCGCTGCAGCCCAGATCATCGGCAAGCGCATCGCTGAAAAAGCGAAGGCTGCGGGTGTCGAGAAGGTTGCATTTGATCGCGCAGGCTTTGCCTACCACGGTCGCGTCAAGGCCCTGGCCGACGCAGCCCGTGAAGCCGGCCTGCAGTTCTAAGCGGAGCGAATAAAAAATGGCTAAATTTCAACCCAAAGTGCAGAGCGAAGGTCAGGACGACGGTCTGCGCGAAAAAATGATCGCGGTCAACCGCGTGACCAAAGTCGTGAAGGGCGGCCGTATCCTCGGCTTCGCCGCACTGACGGTGGTTGGCGACGGTGACGGCCGTGTTGGCATGGGCAAGGGCAAGTCCAAGGAAGTGCCTGCTGCCGTGCAAAAGGCGATGGAAGAAGCCCGCCGCAACATGGTCAAGGTATCGCTCAAGAACGGCACCATCTACCACAACGTGACGGGCCACCATGGCGCTGCTGTCGTGATGATGGCTCCCGCTCCCAAGGGTACCGGCATCATTGCTGGCGGCCCCATGCGCGCCGTTTTCGAAGTGCTGGGCGTGACGGACATCGTGGCCAAGAGCCATGGTTCCTCCAACCCCTACAACATGGTCCGTGCCACTTTTGATGCGCTCGTCAATTCGACCACTCCGTCGAATGTGGCAGCCAAGCGCGGCAAGACGGTCGAAGACATCTTCGCCTGAATCGGAGCCTGAAAATGACAACGCAACAAACCGTCAAGATTCAATTGGTGCGCAGCCCTATCGGCACCAAGGAATCGCACCGCGCCACCGTCCGTGGCCTGGGCCTGCGCAAGCTCAACAGCGTGAGCGAACTGCAGGACTCGCCCGAAGTGCGCGGCATGATTAACAAGATCAGCTATCTGGTCAAAGTCCTCTGAGAGATAGATCATGGAACTCAATAGCATCAAGCCCGCAGACGGTGCCAAGCATGCCAAGCGCCGTGTAGGCCGTGGTATCGGCTCCGGCCTGGGCAAGACCGCTGGCCGTGGTCACAAGGGTCAGAAGTCGCGCGCCGGTGGCTACCACAAGGTGGGCTTCGAAGGCGGTCAAATGCCTCTGCAACGTCGCTTGCCCAAGCGCGGCTTCAAGTCGCACCTGCTCAAGTTCAATGCAGAAGTGACGCTGACGGCGCTCGATCAGCTCGGCCTGGCCGAAGTGGACGTGCTGGCACTCAAGCAAGCTGGCCTCGTGGGCGAGCTGGCCAAGGTGGTCAAGGTCATCAAGAGCGGTTCCCTCACCAAGGCTGTCAAGCTCAATGGCGTGGGCGCTACGGCAGGTGCCAAGGCAGCGATCGAAGCTGCTGGCGGCAGCGTCGCCTGAGTGTGGCTCTGAAGGAAGGCATCTGTGGCTACTAGCGCAGCTCAAATTGCAAAGACCGGCAAGTTCGGCGACCTGCGTCGCCGTCTGGTTTTTCTGTTGCTTGCGCTGGTCGTGTATCGCATAGGGGCTCATATCCCTGTGCCTGGTATCGATCCAGCCCAACTCCAGCAGCTGTTCAGTGGCCAGCAAGGCGGCATCCTGAACCTGTTCAACATGTTCTCGGGTGGTGCGCTGTCGCGTTTCACGGTCTTCGCTCTGGGGATCATGCCGTACATCTCGGCATCGATCATCATGCAGCTGATGACTTACGTGATTCCCACGTTCGAGCAGTTGAAGAAGGAAGGCGAAGCCGGTCGCAGGAAGATCACGCAGTACACCCGCTACGGAACGTTGGGCCTGGCCCTGTTCCAGTCGCTGGGTATTGCCGTCGCGCTGGAAAGCTCCGCAGGCCTGGTGCTGAGCCCTGGTTTCGGGTTCCGCATGACCGCCGTCGTCAGCCTGACCGCCGGCACGATGTTCCTGATGTGGCTGGGTGAGCAGATCACTGAACGTGGTTTGGGCAACGGTATCTCGATCCTGATCTTTGCAGGTATCGCAGCCGGATTGCCCAGCTCCATCGGTGGTCTCCTTGAACTGGTTCGTACGGGTGCCATGAGCATCCTGGCCGCCATCTTCATCGTCCTCGTGGTCGGTCTGGTGACCTACTTCGTGGTGTTTGTGGAGCGTGGTCAGCGCAAGATTCTGGTGAACTACGCCCGTCGGCAGGTAGGTAACAAGGTCTACGGCGGTCAGTCGTCGCACTTGCCCCTCAAGCTGAACATGGCTGGCGTGATTCCTCCGATCTTTGCTTCGTCGATCATCCTGTTGCCCGCCACGGTGGTGAACTGGTTCAGTGCAGGCGAGTCGATGCGCTGGTTGAAGGACATCTCGGGTGCGTTGACTCCTGGTCAGCCCATCTATGTGATGTTCTACGCTGCCGCGATTGTGTTCTTCTGCTTCTTCTATACGGCACTGGTGTTCAACAGCCGTGAGACTGCAGATAACCTGAAGAAGAGCGGTGCGTTCATCCCAGGCATCCGGCCCGGTGAGCAGACGGCCCGTTATATCGACAAGATCCTGGTTCGCCTGACCTTGGCAGGCGCTGTGTACATCACCTTCGTGTGCTTGCTGCCAGAGTTCCTGATCTTGAAGTACAACGTTCCGTTCTACTTTGGTGGGACATCGCTGCTGATCATTGTGGTGGTGACAATGGACTTCATGGCCCAGGTTCAGAACTACATGATGTCGCAACAGTACGAATCGCTGCTCAAGAAAGCGAATTTCAAGGGCAACGCAGGCGGTTGATGATGATGAAGGAAGGCAGTTGGTCGCGTAGCGGCGACTGCCTGCAGAACTGGATATCGGTTGAGTTGGCGCCCCACGATTTTTCGCGGGCACAAATTGTGTTCCGTGCGAAACAGCCGGGACGGATGGAAAAGTTTTAGGAGAATGCAATGAGAGTTTCGGCTTCGGTCAAAAAAATCTGCCGCAACTGCAAGATCATCCGCCGCAAGGGTGTGGTGCGCGTGATCTGCACGGATCTGCGTCACAAGCAGCGCCAAGGTTGATTGGAAAGTATTAGAGGACGCATATGGCACGTATCGCTGGCATTAACATTCCGCCGCACAAGCACGCGGAAATCGGTTTGACCGCCATTTTTGGCATTGGTCGCACCCGCGCTCGCAAGATCTGCGAAGCAACTGGTATCGCTTACTCCAAGAAGATCAAGGATCTGACGGATGGCGATCTGGAAAAAATTCGCGAGCAAATCGAGCAGTTCACCATTGAAGGTGACCTGCGCCGCGAAACCACGATGAACATCAAGCGCTTGATGGACATCGGCTGCTATCGTGGCTTCCGCCATCGCCGCGGTCTGCCAATGCGTGGTCAGCGCACCCGTACCAATGCACGCACTCGCAAGGGTCCGCGCAAGGGTGCAGCTGCACTGAAGAAATAAAGAGATTGAAAGATCATCATGGCTAAGTCTCCTGCCAATAACGCAGCTCAGCGCGTTCGCAAGAAGGTCCGGAAGAATGTTTCGGACGGCATTGCACACGTGCACGCCTCGTTCAACAACACCATCATCACGATCACCGATCGCCAGGGCAATGCCCTGTCGTGGGCATCGTCCGGTGGCCAAGGTTTCAAGGGCTCGCGCAAGTCCACTCCCTTCGCAGCCCAAGTGGCTTCGGAAGTGGCTGGCCGCGCTGCCATCGACCAAGGCATCAAGAACCTTGACGTTGAAATCAAGGGTCCTGGCCCAGGCCGTGAATCCTCGGTGCGCGCTCTGGGCGCCCTGGGCATTCGCATCACGTCCATCTCCGATGTGACCCCCGTGCCTCACAACGGCTGCCGCCCTCAAAAGCGCCGTCGTATCTAATCTCTCTCTAAGCCCACCGCCGCCTGTGAACGCGCAAGCGCCTCAGGCGGCTCCCGCAATGGTTTGCGGCAGATGACACAAAGGAAGCTCAAGTGGCACGTTACCTCGGCCCCAAGGCCAAACTCTCCCGCCGTGAAGGCACGGACCTGTTCCTCAAGAGCGCACGTCGCTCGATTGCCGACAAGTCCAAGTTCGACTCCAAGCCAGGCCAGCACGGCCGCACCTCCGGTGCCCGCACGTCCGACTACGGCCTGCAACTGCGTGAAAAGCAGAAGGTCAAGCGCATGTACGGCGTGCTGGAAAAGCAGTTCCGCCGCTACTTCGAAGCCGCCGAAGGCAAGAAGGGCAATACCGGCGCCAACCTGCTGTTCCTGCTGGAATCCCGTCTCGACAACGTGGTGTACCGCATGGGCTTCGGCTCGACCCGCGCCGAAGCGCGCCAGCTGGTCTCGCACAAGGCGATCACGGTGAACGGCAAGTCCGTGAACATCGCTTCCTACCTCGTGAAGACGGGCGATGTGGTGGCCGTGCGTGAAAAGTCCAAGAAGCAGAACCGCATTGTTGAAGCCCTGCAACTGGCTGCCCAGGTCGGCATGCCTGCGTGGGTGGAAGTGAACGCCGAGAAGGCCGAAGGCATCTTCAAGAAGGTGCCGGACCGTGATGAGTTTGGCGCCGACATCAACGAATCCCTGATCGTTGAGTTGTACTCGCGCTAATTGCTCGGTACATATTTCAAGAAAACCGTCCCTGAACCGCGAGGCATCGCGGTTTAGGCGCTTCACCAGCCTTACCGGTGTAACGAGCTGGGGGTATTGAGAGGAAGTCTGAATGCAAACCAATTTGCTGAAACCCAAGGCGATCAATGTCGAGCAGCTTGGCCACAACCGTGCCAAGGTCGCGCTGGAGCCGTTCGAGCGTGGGTACGGCCACACGCTGGGTAACGCCATTCGGCGTGTCCTGCTCTCGTCCATGGTGGGTTACGCAGCGACGGAAGTCACCATTGCAGGCGTTCTGCATGAGTACTCGTCCATTGACGGCGTTCAGGAAGATGTGGTCAACATCCTGTTGAACCTCAAGGGCGTGGTGTTCAAGCTCCACAACCGTGATGAAGTCACGCTGAGCCTGCGCAAGGATGGCGAAGGTGTGGTCACCGCACGCGATATCCAGACCCCTCACGACGTGGAAATCGTCAACCCTGACCACGTGATCGCGAATCTGTCGGCCGGCGGCAAGCTGGACATGCAGATCAAGGTCGAGAAGGGCCGTGGCTACGTGCCCGGCAGCCTGCGCCGCTATGCCGACGAGTCGACCAAGTCGATTGGCCGGATCGTGCTGGATGCATCGTTCTCCCCTGTGAAGCGCGTGAGCTACACGGTGGAAAGCGCTCGCGTGGAGCAGCGTACCGACCTGGACAAGCTGGTTGTCGAGATCGAGACCAATGGTGCCATCACTGCCGAAGACGCAGTGCGCGCATCGGCCAAGATCCTGGTGGAGCAGCTGGCGGTGTTCGCGCAGCTGGAAGGTGGCGAGCTGGCTGCGTTCGACGCACCGGCAGGCCCGCGCGGCAATGCCACGTTCGATCCGATCCTGCTGCGTCCTGTGGACGAGCTGGAACTGACCGTGCGTTCCGCAAACTGCCTGAAGGCCGAGAACATCTACTACATCGGTGACCTGATCCAGCGCACCGAGAACGAGCTGCTCAAGACGCCTAACCTGGGTCGCAAGTCGCTCAACGAAATCAAAGAAGTGCTCGCATCGCGTGGTCTCACGTTGGGCATGAAGCTTGAGAACTGGCCACCAGCCGGTCTGGACAAGCGTTAAGTTATAATTCTGGGTTCCCCGAATCGCGGGAACCCGGTTTTTGGTTCCCTTGGATGGGAACAGTGCCTCGGGCAGTACCTTACACGGCTGCCTGATTTAATTTTAAATAAGGAAAAAGCACCATGCGTCACGGTCACGGCCTCCGCAAACTCAACCGCACCAGCTCGCACCGCCTTGCGATGCTGCAGAACATGATGAACTCGCTCATCGAGCACGAAGTCATCAAGACCACCGTCCCCAAGGCCAAGGAACTGCGCCGCGTGATCGAACCCATGATCACCCTGGCCAAGGAAGACTCCGTTGCCAACCGCCGCCTGGCCTTCAACCGCCTGCGCGACCGTGACAGCGTGACCAAGCTGTTCAACGACCTGGGCCCCCGCTTCAAGGTGCGTCCTGGTGGCTACACCCGCATCCTCAAGATGGGTTTCCGTGTGGGCGACAATGCACCCATGGCCCTGGTTGAATTGGTGGATCGTGCTGCAGAAACCGAAAATAATTCGGCAGCAGCTGAATAATAGGGTATAATTTATTTCTTACCGCGCGATGGAGCAGTCTGGTAGCTCGTTGGGCTCATAACCCAAAGGTCGGAGGTTCAAATCCTTCTCGCGCAACCAATATGTAGCGGTCTCCGCTCACAGCAAACGCCCACTTCACCGTGGGCGTTTTTGTTTGTGCCCTGCCATTGCAGTGAGCGGCTTTCCTCTTTGGTGGGGTGTGCATTCCAGGAGGCCTCTTCCATGGACGCAGGTTTTCTGTCCCCGACCCTGCTGGTGGCGCTCATGGCCTATACAGTTGGTGTTGCAAGCCCTGGCCCCAGCAATCTGGCGATCATGGCGGCCGCCATGTCGCATGGACGGAGGCGTGCCATGGCCCTGGCTGCCGGGGTGGTCCTCGGCTCGGTGTTTTGGGGTGTGGCCGCTGCACTGGGCATGTCGGCACTCATGCGCAGCTATTCCTGGTCCTTGCTCGTCCTGAAGGTGCTGGGCGGCATCTACATGCTCTGGCTGGCCTGGAAGGCGGCGCGTGCCGCATTCACGCCGAATGCCCTGCACGAGGCCTCCGACACCACGGGCGGCGACCACCTCCAGGCTTTTCGGCTCGGCCTGGCGATGCACATGACCAACCCCAAGGCCGTCTTTGTGTGGCTTTCCATCGTCGCTCTCGGCGTGCCCGCCGGCGCCGGACGCAGCCATGCCCTGGCGGTCGTGGCGTGTTGCGCCGGCATCGGAGCTTGTATCTTCATGGGCTATGCCCTGGCATTTTCGACACCGTTGGCACGTGCGGCATACGCCCGCATCCATCGCGCATTCAATGCGCTGCTGGCTGGAGTCTTCGTGTACGCAGGCATCCGGCTGCTGCTGACCCGCTCAGCCGTGAGCTGACGGATCACCGTGCCAGCAGGCAAGTCCGCCCAGACGGCGAAACTCCTGGGTCTTGGTGCCACAGCTGCACGCGGTTGACGGCAGGCTCGGCAGGAGAAGATGGAATTCCTGGGGGCATGGATGATGATCCAGGCCCCGCAGGCAAATCGCCCCTTCAGGCCGGTATTGCCTGACGCCGGATGAACCGCCCGGCCCGCGCGCCCGTGGCACGACCAGCCGCGGTGTAGCTCAGCACGCCGTTGACCCAAACCTGTTCGATCCCCTCGCTGAACTGCACGGGTTGTTCGTAGCTCGCGGTATCGCGCACGCGCGCCGGGTCGAACACCACGATATCGGCCATGCAGCCGGCTTCCAGCTGCCCCCGCTCGCCGATGCGAAAGCGCTGCGCCGACAGTCCGGTCATCTTGTGGATGGCTTCCTCCAGACGCAGCAGGCCCTTCTCGCGCCAGTAGCAGGCCAGCACGCGCGGGAAGGCGCCCCACAGGCGGGGGTGCGGCCGCTCGTCATGGGGCAGGCCGTCCGAGCCGATCATGGACAAAGGGTGGGCAATCACGCGCTCCACATCGTCCTCGCGCATCTGGAAGTAGCAGGCACCGCCGGGCTGCAGCCGGTCGCAGGCCGCCTGCTCGGTCGTGTCCCATTCCCGCGCGATGTCCTTGAGGTAACGGCCCACCATTTCCGGGTGTGGCTGGCTGCCGGTGATCAGGATGTCGATCACACCGTCGACCAGGTCAGTGCGCAGCACCGTCGAACCCGCGGTGTAGGGGTACACGTCCAGGCTGATGGGCTGGCCCTTTGCGAGGGACTCGATCAGCGGCAGCGTCTCGCGCGTGCGGCCCCAGTTCGAGGCGCCGGCGCACTTGTGGTGCGACAGCACCAGCGGCAGCCCGGCATGGCGCGCCGTGAGCGCCGCCTCCTGCAGCGCCGGGAGGATGCCGGCGAGTTCGTCGCGGATGTGGGTGGCGTACACGCCGCCATTGCGCGCAGCCACGCTGGCCAGTTCGGTCAGCTCGGTGAGGTCGGCCGCGTAGGCTTCCTTGTAGAACACGCCCGATGACAGGCCCAGCGCGCCCGCGTCCATGGCCTCCTGCATGTCGACCGCCATGGCGGCGCGCTCGCTGGCCGTGGCCGCACGGCCCAGCTCGGGCAGGTGACGCATGCGCAGGGCCGTGTGGCCCAGCAGCGCGGCCACGTTCACGCCGGGCCGCGCGGCATCCACGGCGCGCGCGTAGTCGGCCATGCGCGCGTGGCGGAACTGGCGCTGGCCCAGCAACGACAGCGGCGCCGCCGGTGCATCCGCCACCATGGGGGCCAGCGAGATGCCGCAGTTGCCCACGATCACCGTGGTCACGCCCTGCGACAGCTTGGGCAGCATGTCGGGCGCGTCGATGGCGGCCGCATCGTCGTGCGTGTGCACATCGATGAAGCCGGGTGCGATCACGCGGTCCGTGCAGTCGATGGTCTGTAGCTCCAGCCCGGCGAACAAGGCCGGGTCGATGGCGCCGGGCGCGGCCAGCGCCACGATGCGCTCGCCTGCCAGCAGCAGGTCGCCGACCCATCCGGGGCGGTCGGTGCCGTCGATGATGGTTCCGTTCTTCAGCAGGGTTGCTTGCGTTGCTACCATCAATTGTCTTTCTGGCCCGGCTTGTGCATGCCCGGGCCGTGGTCCATGGCGCCCGAATACTCGGCGCTGTCGAATCCGTGTTTGTGCAAAAGCTGCTTGAACTGCTGCAGGCCCCGCGTGGCCACCGGCCCCAGTTGCTGCGCCAGGCGCACCATCAGGATCTCGATCACCACCAGGTGGGCCAGGTAGGCCTCTGTGCCCACGCGCATCACCGCGTCCTGCGGCACCGACACGGCCAGCACCAGGTCGGCCGTCTCGGCCAGCGGCGTACCGGGCTGGGTCAGCGCGATCACCGTGGCGCCCTGCGAGCGGGCAAAACGCGCCGCCTCCACCGTGTAGGGCATGCGCCCCACGTGCGAGATGACGAAGGCTACGCCCTCTGGCCCCAGCGTGCTGGCCGAGACCAGTTGCTGGTGCGCGTCGAAGATCGCGTTGGCCGTGAGGCCCAGGCGGAACAGCCGGCTCTGCAGCTCGCTGGCCGTGAAGGTCGACGCCGCACCCACCGAGTAGCAGTCGATGCGCCGCGCCTTGGCGAGCTTGGCGGCCACCTGGTCGATCACGTCCACGTCGATGCGCCGGCCCAGCTCAGTCAGCGAGGAGACAGCCGCATGGATGATCTTGCTGGAGACATCCTGCGCCGTGTCCTCGGCCAGCACACTGCGGTGCAGGTAGGAGCCCGAGACCGCCAGGTCCTGCGCCAGCGCCAGCATGAACTCGCGCACCGAGTCGTAGCCGAAGCTGCGGCAGGTGCGCACGATGGTCGGCATGGACACGCCGGCCTGCTGCGCCAGTTGCTCCACCGTGGCGGCCACGGCAACGCGGGGGTCCTCCAGCACCGCGCGCACCACGCTGCGCTGCGCCTCGGGCAGGCTGTCCTGGCGCTCGCGCAGTTGCTGCAGCAGGCCCGGCGTGGGGCTGGGCGGCTGGGTGGAGGACGATGGCGAAGGAGGCAGGCTGCTGTTCATGCGCTTCTCCGCGTCTCAGAACCGGGTGCTGATGGCGCCCGTGATGGCGCCATCGTCTTCCACCAGCGGCATCCAGCGCCACTTGTCGAAGGTGGTGCAGGGGTGCGAGATGCCCAGCGCCACGCGGTCGCCCACACGCGGCGTACCGGCGTCGCCGGCTGCGGCATCGAAGCGCAGGTAGGCATGCTGGTCGTTCAAGGCGCTCACACTCCAGCCTGCAGGGGCGGCTGCTGCCGAGCGCTCGCCGCGCCGCGCCAGCTGCACCGGGATGGGCATCTCCAGGTCGTAGGAGATGTCGCGGCGCCCGCAGGTCAGCAGGGCCAGGCCCGGCTCCGGTACCGACTGCACCATGGCCCAGACCGTGAGGGCCGGGCGCAGCGAGGTATCGAGCCCTTCGCGCTGCTCCACGTTCTTGAGGAAGCGCGCGTAGTTGCCATGGTCGTGCGTCACATAGCAGCCCGAGCGCAGCACGCCCTCCACGGGGCGCGACAGGCCCTGGGCCTGCAGCAGCGGCACCACCAGGTCGAACACGGCCGAGCCGCCCGCGGTGAGCAGGATGCGCTCGCTGGCGAACAGGTGCGCTGCATCGCAGGCGCGTGCCACCTCCATCACGCGGCGCACCAGGGCGGTCACTTCACGTGCGTCATGGTCGTTGTCGCAGCGCGCCACGCCGCCCTCGTAGCATTCGATGCCATCGAACTGCACGGCCTTCGAGGCCGCCAGTGCGCGCACCAGTGCCAGAGCCTCGTCCAGCGTGCGGCAGCCGGTGCGCTGACCGGGGATGCCCATCTCCAGCAGCACGTTGAACACCCGGGCACTGCCGCGGCGCTGCTTCCAGTCCTCCACCAGTGCGAGCTGCGCCAGCGAATCGACGAGGAACCACACCGTGAGATCGGCGTGGCGGGCCAGCAGTGCATCGAGCGCATCCAGATCGGCATCGCAGACCACCTGGTTGGCGATGATGACGCGGCGCGCACCGGCTTGCACCCCCACCGCGACCTGGAAGGCCGTGGCGAAGGTCAGGCCCCAGGCGCCGGCAGCCAGTTGCTGCGCGAACAGCTCGGGCGACATGGTGGTCTTGCCGTGCGGCGCCAGCGCAATGCCCTTGCGCGCCGCGAAATCCTGCATCCAGGCCAGGTTGTGCGCCAGCGCCGTGCGGCTGAGCACCGCCAGGGGGAAGGCCAGGTCGTCGGCCAGCACATTCCAGCCGCGTGCGGCGATCTCGCTGGCGCGGCAGGGCGCTGCCGCGATGGGAAAGCTCTTGCTCGTGGCGTCCAGTGTGAAGTCAGTGGTGGTGTTCGTCATGTCGTCTCGTCATGTTGGAGGGGCGCAGCGGGGCTGCGCCGGTCAGATGTCGTCGCGCCAGCAGGCCTTCCAGTGCTCGGTGCCCACGGGGCGCAGGGCCATGTCGGCGCTGGCGCATTCGGCCGCCGCATGCGGGCAGCGCGTGCGGAACACGCAGCCCGAGGGCGGATTGGCGGGGCTGGGCAGGTCGCCCTGCAGCAGGGGGATGGTACGCCGCTGCGCCGGGTCGGGGATGGGGGCCGCGGCCAGCAGGGCGCGCGTGTAGGGATGGGCTGGCCGCGCATACAGCGCGCTGGTGGGCGCCATCTCCATCACGCGGCCCAGGTACAGCACCACCACGCGGTCGCACAGGTACTCCACCACGTCCAGGTCGTGCGAGATGAACAGCAAGGTCAGGCCCAGCTGCTGCTTGAGGTCGCCCAGCAGGTTCACCACCTGCGCCTGGATCGACACGTCCAGCGCCGACAGCGGTTCGTCCGCCACGATGAAGTTCGGCTGCACCGCCAGTGCGCGCGCAATGCCGATGCGCTGGCGCTGCCCGCCCGAGAACTCGTGCGGAAAGCGGTCTGCATGCTCGGGCCTGAGGCCCACCTGGGTGAGCAGCTCATGGATGCGCGGCAGGCGTGCCGCACCGCGCGCCTGGCGGTGCGTGTCCAGCGCCTCGCCCAGCACCTCGCGGATGCGCATGCGCGGGTTCAGGCTGGCATAGGGGTCCTGGAAGATGATCTGGATCTTCGAGCGCAGCGGGCGGAACTGGCCCTGGCTCATCCCTGCCAGGTCCTGCCCGCCAGCGTCGCTGCCGTGGTACAGCATCTGGCCCGCCGTCGGGTCCACCAGGCGCGTCAGCAGGCGGCCGATGGTGCTCTTGCCCGAGCCCGACTCGCCCACCAGGCCCAGCGTCTCGCCGCGCCGGATGGCAAAGCTCACGTCGTCCACCGCGCGCACCGGGTGTGGGCCGCTGCCGAAGTACTTGCGCAGGCCGCGCACTTCGATGAGGTTGTCGCCCGGGGTCGGGGCCATGGCCACGGCATTCATGCGCTCACCTCCTGCTGCGCCTGCTCGCCCACACGGATGCAGCGCACCCGCCGGCCGGCCTCGGTGGCACTGCCGTCGGACAGGGCCGGCATGCGCGCATCGCAGGCCGCGATGCGGCGCTCGCAGCGCGGCGCAAAGGCGCAGCCCGGCGGCGGCGCGAGCGGGCTCGACACCTGGCCCGGTATGGCCACCAGGCGCGGACGCTGCCCGGCCACCGCGACCGCATGGCGCCTGGCCACGCCGGGCAGGCAGGCCAGCAGGCCGCGCGTGTAGGGGTGCTCGGGCTGCGCGAACAGGTCGTGCACCGGGGCCGACTCGACGATGCGGCCGGCGTACATCACGGCCACCGCGTCGGCGTACTGCGCCACCACGCCCAGGTTGTGGGTCACGAACAGCATGCTCATGCCCGTCTCCTTCTGCAGCCGGCCCATGAGGGCCAGGATCTGCGCCTGGATGGTCACGTCCAGCGCAGTGGTCGGCTCGTCGGCGATCAGCAGCGTGGGGTTGCAGGCCATGGCCAGCGCAATCATCACACGCTGGCGCATGCCGCCCGAGAGCTGGTGCGGGTACTCGTGCACGCGCTGCTTGGCGGCCGGTATCTCCACCAGCTCCAGCATGCGCTGGGCATGGGCCAGTGCAGCGCGGCGGTCGAGCTTGAGGTGCAGGCGTGCCGATTCGGCGATCTGCTCGCCCACGGTCAGCACCGGGTTCAGGCTGGTCATGGGCTCCTGGAAGATCATCGCGATCTCGTTGCCGCGCAGCGCCCGGCGCTCGGCCTCGGGCAGGGCCAGCAGGTCCACGCGCCGGCCGTCGCGCCGGGTGAACCAGGCCTGGCCACTGACCTGGGCCTGCGAGGTCTTGGCGTGCAGGCCCATCAGCGTCAGGCTGGTGACGGACTTGCCCGAGCCCGACTCCCCGACCAGCGCCAGCGTCTGGCCCGGGTGGATGGCAAAGGACACGTCGGCCACGCTCTGGATGCGGCCGGCGTCGGTGGCGAACGAGGTGGACAGGCCCTGCACTTCGAGCCGGGCAGCCGTGGGGGTGGTCATGGGGTGGGTGCCTTCGTAACGCGCTCGCCAGGGGCGGGCGCTTGCGTGGGTCGGTGAAAGAAGCTCATGCGGCCTTCTTGAGCTTGGGGTCGAGCAGGTCGCGCACGCCGTCGCCCAGCATCTGCAGCGACAGGGCGGTGAACACGATGGCCAGGCCCGGGTAGAGAATCGTCCAGAACGCGCGGTCGGCCGATTCCAGGCTGCCCGCGATCATGGTGCCCCAGGTGGGGATGTCGGGCGGCACGCCCACGCCCAGGAAGGACAGGCCCGCCTCGGCCAGGATGGCATAGGCGAAGATGAAGGTCACCTGCACCAGGATGGGCGAGACCAGGTTGGGCAGGATGTGCTTGAGCAGGATGCGCGGCGTGCGCACGCCCAGGGCGCGCGCGGCGTCCACGAACAGCAGCTCGCGCAGCACCAGGGTGCTGGCCCGCACCACGCGCGCCACGCGCGGCGTGTAGACGATGACCAGCGCCAGCATCACGTTCCACAGCGAGGCCCCCAGGATGGACACCAGGGCGATGCCCAGCAGGATGTCGGGGAAGGACATCATCGCGTCCACCACGCGCATCAGCGGCGCGTCCAGCCGCCGGAAGAAGCCCGCGAACATGCCCAGCAGCGTGCCGAACAGCACCGCGCCCGCGGCCGTGAGCCCGCCGATCAGCAGCGAATAGCGTGCGCCGTGCACGATGCGCAGCATCACGTCGCGCCCGAGCTCGTCGGTGCCGGCCCAGTGCGCGGCCGAGGGCGCGTTCAGGCGCTCGCTGATCGAGATGGCGTTGGGGTCGGCGTCCGACACCCAGGGGAACACCGTGGCCACCGCGACCACCAGGGCCAGCACGATGGCCGAGGCCAGCACCACCTTGCGTGCGAACAGGCGGCGTGCCAGTGGCAGCCAGTAGTCCTTGAGATTGCGAATCAGGCCTTGCACCATGTCACTTGCCCTCCAGCCGGATGCGTGGGTCGACCAGCGTGTACAGGAAGTCGATGGCCAGGTTGATGAATACATAGATGGCCGCGATGACCAGCAGCGTGCCCTGGATCACCGGGTAGTCGCGGCGCAGCACGGCACGCACCACCAGGTTGCCCACGCCAGGCAGGTTGAACACCGTCTCGGTCACCACCGTGCCGCCGATCATCAGCGCCAGCGTCAGGCCCAGCACCGTGACGATGGGCACCAGCGCATTGCGCAGCACGTGCTTGACCATCACCGTGCCCTCGGCCAGGCCCTTGGCGCGTGCCGTGCGCACGTAGTCCTCGCCCAGGATGTCGAGCATCGAGGCGCGTGTGAAGCGGATGATCAGCGCCGAGTTCAGCAGCCCCAGCACCAGCGCCGGCAGCAGCAGGTGCGACAGGCGCTCGGCCAGCGGCGAGGCCGGGTCGCCATAACCCGAGGCCGGGAACCAGCCGAGCTTGACCGCGAACAGCTGGATCAGGATCAGCCCGAGCCAGAAGCTGGGCACGCTGGCGCCCAGCATGGCCACGCCGCTCAGGGCCTGGTCACCGGGGCTGCCGCGCCAGATGGCGGCCGCCATGCCGCAGGGGATGCCGATCAGCGCCGCGATACCCACCGCGAACAGCGCCAGGAACAGCGTGGGCTCGGCGCGCTCGAGCAGCGCCTGCGCCACCGGGCGCTGCAGAAAGATGGACTGGCCCAGGTTGCCCTGCAGCAGCTCGCCCACCCAGAGCACGAACTGCGTGGGCAGGGGCTTGTCCAGCCCGTACTGCACGCGCGCCGCGGCGATGTCCTCGGCCGTGGCCTGCTCGCCCAGCAGCAGCGCCACCGGGTCGCCCGAGGCCAGGCGCGTGAGCGCGAACACCAGCACCGCGACAAGGGCCAGCACCACCAGGGCGCCGCCCAGGCGGGTCATCAGAAAACGCATGGCAACGAACCTTCGTGCAGTGGGGGCTTACCTGGCCAGGCCCGTGTTCCAGAAGAAAGGCCAGATCGCCGGCGTGTAGCCTTCCAGCTTGGCCGAGCGCGCCGAGAGGCCGTTGAACTTGCCGACCTCGATGAAGGGCACTTCGTCGTACACCACCTGCTGCACGGCACCCCACAGCGGGCCGCGCTTGGCGACATTGGTCTCCTGGTTGAAGGCCGTGAGCGTGGCCTTCTTGGCGGGCGAATCCCACCAGCCCGGCGCGCCATCACCGAGCTGCGGCGGCGAGAGCATGGGCTCGGGGAACAGGCCCGAGTGCGTGAAGTACACGTCCCACAGCTTGGCATCGTTGCGCCGCTGCACCAGCGTGGCCCAGTCCACCACCTGCAGCTCGGTCTTGAAGCCGGCCTTCTTGAGCTGCTCGGCCATCACCAGCGCCATGTTGTAGTGGAACTCGTACTGTCGGCTGGCCATGATGCGCACCGGCTGGCCGCTGTAGCCGGCCTTGGCCGCCTGGTCCTTGGCGGCCTGCGGGTTGCGCTCGTTGTATAGCTTGCTGCCCGCGTCCGAGTAGTAGGGCGTGCCCTTGGGGAAGAAGTTGGGCTCCACCACGAAGAAGCGGTTGTCGCCAAAGCCCGCAGCCAGCAGCTCGCCCGAGCCCACGGCGGTCTGCACCGCGCGGCGCAGCGGCTGCGCGGCCAGCACGCCTTCCTTGGTGTTGAAGACGATGTAGGGGAAACCGAAGTTCTTGGTCACGATGGGCACCACGGCCGGGGCCCCCTTGTCGATGCGGCCGGCCGCTTCCACGGGCAGCAGGTCGGCGTACTGGAACTGGCCCGACAGGGCGCCCTCCACGCGGGTGTTGGCATTGGGCACGGGCACGAAGCGCAGTTCGTCGAGCAGCGCCTCGCGGCGGCCGGCATAGCCGCTCGGGGCCTCCTTGCGGGCGCTGTAGGTGTCGTGGCGCGCCAGCACGGTGAACTGGTCGGGGCGGCGTTCCTTGAACTTGTAGGGACCGGTGCCGATGAAATCCTTGAGCTGCGGCGCGATGCTCTCCTTGGCCATGATGGCGGCCATGCCGCTGGGCAGCGCCAGCTGGGCCAGCAGCGGCGCGTAAGGTGCCTTGAGCTTGAGCTCCACCGACAGCGGGCCCTTGGCCGTGAGCGAGGCCACCTCCTTGCCCACGGCCTTGCCACGCGGCGACAGTTCCATCCAGCGCTGCAGCGAGGCCACCACGTCGTCGGCATTCAGGTCGCGGCCGTTGTGCAGCTTCACTTCCTTGCGCAGGGCGATGGTGTAGGTCAGGCCGTCCTTGGACACGGAGGGCAGGCCCTCGGCCAGCATGGGCGCCACGGCCCAGTTCGCGTCGAAGGTGTACAGCGGCTCGTAGACGTGCTGCATGATGGTGCCGACCAGGTCGGCCGTGCTCACCATGGGGTCCAGCCCCTGGGGCTCGCCGACCATGGCCAGGTTGGCGGCACCCCCCTTGGCGGGGGCGGCCAGGGCGGGCTGGCCCGACCCCAGGGCCACGAGCACGGCAGCGCTTGCTGCCAGGCCCAGAACACTGCGCCTGGCGGCCTGGACAGGCGTTCCGGGCGTCAACCAATCACGGATGGATGAGGATTGCATCGTGGCTCCATAAGTAATAACATTACATTTTTAATCGTAGATGACTCGTTTGTGAAAGTCAAACGGGTTTTTTTCGACGATTTATGTAAATTCATTACACAAGGAGCTTGCATGAGCCATGTAGAACTGCTGGGCCAGTCCCCCATCGCATCCGACCGCCAGGCGCGTCCCCTGTCGCCCGCCACGCGCGCCGGCGACTTCGTCTTCGTCTCGGGCCAGGTGCCCACGGACGACCAGGGCCAGGTCATCGTCGGCGGCATCGAGGCCCAGACGCGCCAGGTGTTCCAGCGCGTCAAGGACGCCCTGGCCCTGGCCGACTGCACCCTGGCCGACGTGGCCAAGGTCAGCGTCTGGCTGGCCGATGCGCGCGACTTTGGCAGCTTCAACCGCGTCTACATGGAGTGCTTCGGCGAGCACCGGCCGGCCCGCTCCACGGTGGAGTCGCGCCTCATGATCGACGCCAAGGTCGAGATCGATGTCACCGCCTACAAGCCCCGTGCCTGAGCGTTCCACCACCTCCGTGGGCAAGACCTTCGACGTGGCCGCGCTGGGCGAGGCCATGGTCGAGTTCAACCAGGTCCACCCCGGCCAGCCGCAGTACCTGCGCGGCTTCGGCGGCGACACCAGCAATGCCGCCATTGCGGCGGCACGGGCCGGCGCGCGCGTGGCCTATCTCACGCGCATCGGGCAGGACAGCTTCGGCCAGGCGCTCACCGCGCTGTGGCGCGCCGAGGGCGTGGACACCCGCGCCGTGCAGAGCGACGGCGAGCACCCCACCGGCATCTACTTCGTCTCGCACGGGGCGGCCGGACACGAGTTCAGCTACCTGCGCGCAGGGTCGGCCGCGAGCCGCATGGCGCCGCAGTGGCTGGCGGGCGAGCCCACGGCCGTGCTGCAGGCGGCCCGCATCCTGCACCTGTCGGGCATTTCGCTGGCCATCTCGCCGCAGGCCTGCGACACGGCCTTCGAGGCCATGCGCCTGGCGCGCGAGGCTGGCACCCTGGTGGCCTTCGACTCCAACCTGCGCCTGAAGCTCTGGCCGCTGGCGCGGGCCCAGGCCTGCATCGCACAGGCCGTGTCGCTGTGCGACATCTTCCTGCCCAGCCTGGAGGACATGCAGGCCCTGTCCGGCCTGTCCGATCCCGAGGCCATCGTCGACTGGGGCCATGCGCGTGGCGCGGCCACCGTGGTGCTCAAGCTCGGTGCCGAAGGCGCACTGGCGAGCGACGGCCGGCGCAAGGAACGCATCGCAGGCCTGCGCGTCACGCCCGTGGACGCCACCGGTGCCGGCGACTGCTTCTGCGGCAACCTGCTCGCCCGCATGGCCCAGGGCGACGACGTGTTCGTGGCAGCGCGCTACGCCAACGCGGCGGCCGCGCTGGCCGTGCAGGGCTATGGTGCTGTGGCACCGTTGCCGTACGCGCGCCAGGTGCAGGTGACGGCTTGATGTAAGGGGAGCGTGGCAATAGTCGCAGCGTCAGGAAACTGGCGCGACCTGGGCGAGTGCCCCCGCGCAAGGGCCGCCCCGCCGCGCTGGGGGCGTCCCCCTCTGGGGGGAAGACGCGAAGCGGCTCAGGGGGGCTACCCCATTACGCTGCGAACAGGTCGGAGCGGGCGGCCTTGGTGATGGCGGCCACACAGGGGTGGCTGATGCGCCGCTCCACCGAGATCGCAAAGAACTCCTCGACCAGCTCCGACGAGCGGCCGATCACCTCGACCCCGAACTGGGCCTGGGTCTCCTCTTCCAGCACCGTGGGCGAGGTGAACACCCCGCGCCCCTCGCGCCCGAAGGCGTTCATCAGCGCGCTGTCGTCGAACTCTCCCACCAGGCGTGGCTGCAGCTGGTGCTTGTTGAACCAGTGATCGAGCTGCTGGCGCACCGAGGACATGGGCCCCTGGATCAGCATCGGCGCGCCGTGCAGGCACTTGGGGAACGGGCCTTGCAGCTGACTGCGCAGGGCCGGCGCGCAAAAGAAGCTCATCGAGCTGGTGCCCAGGCCGTGGTTGAAGGCCTTGACGCCGATCTTCTTGGACACCGGCTCGTCGGCCAGCACCAGGTCCAGCCGGTTCAGGCTCAGCTGCGCCACCAGCTCGGGGAACTTGCCCTCGTGGCAGGTCATGTGCACCTGCTCGGCCAGGCCCAGGGCAGGCTCCAGCAGGTGGTAGGCGACCGATTTGGCCACCGAATCCGCCACACCCACGCGGAACTCCAGCGGGCGCGACTGCCCGCGCGCCAGGCGGATGGACTTTTCCAGCTCGTCGCCCAGCGCGAAGATCTGCTCCGCATAGCCCAGCGCCACGCGGCCTTCGCTGGTCAGCTCCAGCCCCCGGCCGCGCTTCTTGAACAGGTCGTGGCCCAGCCATTCCTCGAGCTGCTTGATCTGGCCCGACAGCGTCTGCGGCGTGGTGTTGAGCTGCTCGCCGGCGCGCATGATGCCGCCCGCCTTGGCCGTGGTCCAGAAGTAGCGCAGGTGCTTGAAGTTCATGCCGTCTCCTTGATACTTCGTAAAAATCGAAGTAAAAATCTCGATAAATCGAATATACGCGAAGTGTCAAGATCCCTACAGTACGTTCATGGACAGATCGCGGAACGCCCCTTCGGGCACCGAACCCTGGCCATACACCGTTCACAAGGAGTCAAAGATGCGGATCACCACCAGAGGACAACTCGCAGTCTCGGCCATGACCGATCTGGCCCTGCGCCAGAAAATGCGGCCCGTGGCCCTGTCGACGATCAGCGCGCGCCAGGGCACCTCGCTGTCTTACCTGGAGCAGCTGTTCAGTGCGCTGCGGCGCGCCGGGCTCGTGGACAGCACGCGCGGCCCCGGAGGCGGCTATACCCTCGCACGCAACACGGACGAGATTTCCGTGGCCGAGATCATCCTGGCGGTCGAGAACCTGAAGGCCGATGACATCCAGAACATGGCGCCCGGCCAGGCCGCGCAGGTGAAGTCGATGACGGGTGAGCTGTGGTCCACCTTCAACGCCCGGGTGATGGAATACCTGCAGTCGGTCACCCTGCAGGACCTCGTTGCCCAGCAGCTGGAGAAGGGCGTGGTCCCGCAAGAGGCCGCGCCCGCGGCCCCGCGGCCCAAGCTGAGCGCCAAGCCCCGCCCCCTGATGGCGCGGGTCGGGGTGCCCAACTCGGTCTTTGCCCTCGGCACGATCCCGTTGCTGCAGCGCCGCTGAGGGGGCGGCGCTCCTGGTGCGCCCGGAGCTCCGCCGCCGTGGCTACAGCTGGTGGGCGAGCTGCTTGATGCCGCGAATGAGCATCTCCACGGAGATGGCCACCAGGATCAGCCCCATGAGGCGCTCGAAGGCCATGACCACGCGTTCGCCCAGCAGGCGCTGGATGCGCTCGGCCATCAGGAGCACGACCGCGCACACCGCCATGGTCACGCACAGCGCGCCCACCCATTCCAGCCGCCGCTCGGGCGCCTGGGCCACGAGCAGCATCACCGTGGCCATGGCCGACGGCCCCGCCAGCGCGGGGATGGCCAGCGGCACGATCAGGGGTTCTCCGGGCAGCTCGGTCTGCGGCCCGGTGTCCGGCGGAAAGATCATGCGCAGCGCGATCAGGAACAGCACGACCGCGCCCGCGATCTGCAGCGACAGGTCGCTCAGGTTCATGACCTGCAGGAACTGGGCGCCGAAGAACAGGAACACCAGCAGCAGCGCGAATGCGATCAGCACCTCCCGCAGGATCACGCGGGCGCGGCGCTCGGGGGCCACGCCGCGCAGGGCATTGGCGAAGATGGGGATGTTGCCCAGCGGATCCGTGATCAGCAGGAGCAGGATGGTGGCGGACGCGAAGGTGTAGCTCACGTGGCGTACACCCCATCGAGCGACCGGAAACCCTTGATCTCGATCGGGTTGCCGCTCGGGTCGTGGAAGAACATGGTCCATTGCTCGCCGGGCTCGCCCTCGAAGCGCACCTGCGGCTCCAGCACGAAGGGCGTGCCTGCCGCCTTCAGCCGTGCGGCCAGCGCATGCCACCCGGGCAGCTCCAGGATGGCGCCGAAATGCGGCATGGGCACCATGTGGTTTCCCACGTGGCCGGTGGGGGCGCTGGCGAAAGGCGCTCCCAGGTGGAGGGAGATCTGGTGGCCAAAGAAGTCGAAGTCCACCCAGGTGTCGGTGCTTCGGCCCTCCTGGCACCCCAGCACGCCGCCGTAGAAGCGGCGCGCGGCGTCCAGGTCGGTGACGTGAAAGGCGAGGTGAAAGAGGCTGCGCATGCGCACAGGATAGCAGCGGGATTTGCGCCACGCACGGGTTCCGGCGCCGCCGCCCCCGCGCCACAATGCCGCATCTTCCCCAACTGCACCGCGCTTGCCGCGCGCACACCGCCATGCCTGCTCCTTTCCCCGACTACCAGCGCTACGAAACGCTGAACATCACCCGCCGCGGCGCCGATGGCGCGGTGCTGGACATCCAGATGCGCGCGCTGAACGGCAAGCTGCCCACGGCGGGCCATGTGGGCCACCGCGAGCTGTGCGGGGTCTGGCGCGACGTGAGCGACGACGACAGCGTCCGCTGCGCCGTGCTGCGCGGCGAAGGCGCGGGCTTCTCGGGCGGGGGCGACCTGGCCATGGTGCAGGACATGACCGAGGATTTCGAGTTGCGCTGCCGCATCTGGAAGGAAGCGCGCGACCTGGTCTACAACATCGTGCACTGCGACAAGCCCATCGTCTCGGCCATCCACGGCCCGGCCGTGGGCGCGGGCCTGGTGGCGGGCCTGCTGGCCGACATCTCCATCGCGGCGCGTGGCGCGAAGATCGTGGACGGCCACACCCGCCTGGGCGTGGCGGCCGGCGACCACGCGGCCATCGTGTGGCCGCTGCTGTGCAGCATGGCCAAGGCCAAGTACTACCTGCTGCTGTGCGACCCGGTGAGCGGCGAGGAGGCCGAGCGCATCGGCCTCGTATCGCTGGCCGTGGACGAGGCCGAGCTGCTGCCGCGCGCCTACGAGGTGGCCGACCGGCTGGCGGCCGGCTCGCAGACCGCCATCCGCTGGACCAAGCATGCGCTCAACCAGTGGCTGCGCCAGGCGGGCCCGATGTTCGAAACCTCGCTGGCGCTCGAGTTCATGGGCTTTGGCGGCCCCGACGCCCGCGAGGGCGTGGCGTCCCTGCGCGAGAAGCGCGCCCCCAAGTTCTGACCACCAGCTGCGCGCGGCGCGCAGTGCCCGCGCCCCTCCGGTTCCGTCAGCACCAACATCCACAGCCGCGTGAAACTGGTGCGGCCCCTTCCGGGGGAAGCCGCGCAGCGGCTCACGGGGCTGCGCTCAAGCTTCACTTCCTCGCCAGCATGTCGGCGGTGTTCGTCTTGCGGTCGGCGTTCACGCGCTGCACGTGCGGGCGTTCGGCCATGCGCGCGAGGTAGTCGCGCACGGGCAGCGCGGCCAGGTAGTCGCGGCCATAGATGATCTTGGTGGCCGAGCTCACCAGTGGCAGGTGAACGATGGCCGCGCAATCGGCCATGGTGAACGTGTCGCCCGCCACGTAAGGGCTGAATTTCGCCAGCTGGCCGAACGCCGCGATGTTCTTCTCCAGCTGCGCGCCCACCTTGTCGCGGGCGGCCTCGCTCACGCTGCCGCCAAAGAAGGCCTGGGGGTACAGGTTGCGCGCCACCAGCTCCAGATGCAGTTCCAGGAACGTGATCAGCTCGCGCACCTTGGCGGCCTGATAGGGGTCCGCGGGCAGCAGGGCGGGCTGGGGGTGGGCCATCTCGATGTAGTCGGCGATCACGGCCGATTCGCACAGTGGCCCGTGGGGGGTGCGCAGGTAGGGCACCTTGCCCAGCGGGCTGGCGCTGCGGTCGGTCTCGCCGACCCAGGCCAGCTCCTCGGTGAAGGGCAGGCCCTTTTCGAGCAGGGCGAGCTTGGCCTTGTTGTAGTAGTTGCTGGCGGAAAAGCCGCAGAGTGTGAGCATGGTGGAGTCTCCTTTGTAGTTGTGGATGACAGGCGCATGGTAGGCGGGCGCTCCTGCCGCGTCCGTCGCGCAGATGACCCTGATCAAGGCGGCCGGGGCCGGGCCACCTACAATCACCCTGCCATGCCTTCCTCCCTGCAAACCATCCGCGGCCTTCGCTGGCTCGCCCGCCTTGTGCTGGCGTGGTTTGTCCTGTCCATCGGCGTGGCCGTGGCCTCGCCCCTGGTCAACCCCCAGGCGATGGAGCTGATCTGCTCGGGTTCGGGCGCGATCAAGCTGCTGGTCAAGACCGACGATGGCATGCAGGAGATGTCCAGCCACACGCTCGATTGCCCCCTGTGTGCGCATGTCGGCGCTCCACCTCCCGTGTCCCAGGCCCGGCTGCCCGTGGTCCACCCCCTGGCGCACGCCCTGCGCCCCATCCCCGCCGCGCACATCGCTGCGCGCACCGCCGCGCCGCTGCCGCCGCGCGGGCCCCCCGCTTTCTCCTGAAATTGCTATTTGTTTGATAGCTGTTCGCGCTTGATGGATAAGCGCTGACGGCCTATTTGGCTTGAAATTCAGGAGTTCCCATGCGCAAAAGCCGCATGGCGCTGGCCGTGGCCGGCGCCTTTCCCCTTGCCCTGTCCTGGGCCGTGCCCGCGTGGGCCCAGACCGCTGACAGCAGCACGCCCGTCAAGGAGCTGGGCGTGGTCACCATCCGCGGCGGCCAGCCCACGTCGCTGCCCACGCAGATTCCCACCACCATCGAGGGCGTGACGCGCGAGCAGATCGAGCACTCGATCAACGCCACCGACAGCGAAGATGCCCTCAAGTACCTGCCCAGCCTGCTGGTGCGCAAGCGCTACATCGGCGACTACAACCACGCCGTGCTGTCCACCCGCGCCTCGGGCACGGGCAACCCGGCGCGGTCCATGGTGTTCGCCGACGGCATCCTGCTCTCCAACTACCTGGGCAACGGCCCCACCAACGCGCCGCGCTGGATGCTGGTCACGCCCGAGGAGATCGAGCGCGTGGACGTGCTCTACGGCCCGTTTTCGGCCGCCTACGCCGGCAACTCGGTGGGCGCGGTGGTGGACTATGTGACGCGCATGCCGACAAAGTTCGAGGCGCATGCGCAGGTGAGCTACCAGCACCAGCCGTTCGATCTGTACGGCACCAGCGCCACCTACGCGGGCAAGCAGGTCAGCGCCTCGGTGGGCAACAAAAATGGCGACTGGTCGTGGTTCCTCAACTTCAACAAGACCGACAGCGAGGGCCAGCCGCTCACCTTCCCCACGCGCCTCGTGTCTGCAGGCGCCGTGGGCCATGCAGGCACGCCGGTGACGGGTGCCGTGCTGGGCGACAACCGCGGCAACCAGCCCTGGTACCTGCTGGGCACGGCCACGCAGTACCACACGCAGCAAGACCATATCAAGGCCAAGATCGCCTACGACGTCTCGCCCACCGTGCGCGCGGCCTACACCCTGGGCTGGTGGCACAACGAATCCGAAGGGCGCCCCGCCAGCTACCTGCGCGACGCCAACGGCAATGCGGTGTACGGCGGCACGGTCAACATCAACGGCCGCTCGTACACGCTGGCGCCCACCGACTTCAATGTGTCCAACGAGAACCTCACGCACTTCATGCACGGGCTCTCGGTCAAGAGCCACACGCAGGGCACGTTCGACTGGGAAGTGGCCGCCAGCCTGTACGACTACCAGACCGACACCCTGCGTGCCGCGACGGTGGCGATGCCCGCCGCGTTGCATGGCGGCGCGGGCCGCATCGTCAACGGCAAGGGCACGGGCTGGAACACGCTGGCCGCCAAAGGCACCTGGCGTCCGGATGGGGTGCTGGGCACGCACATCGTGGACTTTGGCCTGCAGCGCGACAGCTACCAGCTGCGCACCGTGGAGAACGCCACGACGAACTGGATCAGCGGTGATGCAGGCGCCCGCAACCAGGCCTTCAACGGCGACACCCAGCTCATTGGCCTGTGGGCGCAAGACACCTGGAAGATCGCGCCGAAGTGGAAGGCCGTGCTGGGGGTCCGCGCCGAGCGCTGGAGCGCCAGCAATGGCCAGACCGGCAACGCCACCACCACGCTGAGCCACCCCGAGCGCAACGAGACCCATGTCTCGCCCAAGGCTGCCGTGGCCTACCAGGCCAGCGACCTGTGGGTGCTCAAGGCCTCCACCGGCCGCGCCGTGCGCATGCCCACCGTGGCCGAGCTGTACCAGGGCGGCATCAGCGGCAGCGGCGCGCTCATCAACAACGACCCCAATCTGAAACCCGAAAAGAGCTGGACCACCGAGCTGACGGCCGAGCGCGATATGGGCAATGGGCTGCTGCGCCTGACCGCGTTTTTTGAGCGCACCAAGGACGCGCTGTATTCGCAGACCAACGTGCTCGTCACGCCCAACGTGACCAACGTGCAGAACGTGGATGCCATCCGCACCAAGGGCATCGAGCTGTCGTACCAGGCCGCCAATGTTCTTCTGCGTGGGCTCGACCTCGGTTCAAGCCTGACCTGGACGGACTCCAGGATCACCCGCAACGACAAGTTTCCCGCCAGCGTGGGCAAGTGGCAGCCGCGCATCCCCGAGTGGCGCGCCAGTGCCGTGGCCACGTACCGGCCCGACGACAAGTGGTCATACACGCTGGGCGCGCGCTACAGCGGCAGGCAGTACAGCACGCTGGACAACACCGACGTGAACGGTTTTGCCTACCAGGGCGCCAGCCGCTACTTCACCACCGATGTGCGTGTGCGCTACCAGATCACCAAGCAGGTGAGCGCTGCCGTGGGTATCGACAACCTCAACAACTACCAGTTCTGGAACTTCCACCCCTACCCGCAGCGCACCTACCTGGCTGAATTGAAAGTAACCCCCTGAGCGGCTTGCGCCGCTTCCCCCAAGGGGGACGCCTCCAGCGGCCCGGCGAAGCCGGTTCCGCGGTGGCGCTCGCCTCGGGCGCGCCAGTGTTGAAGGCAATGAATCGTTGAAACGCAAGGTCTGAATATGAAATCAAACAGTATGAAAAATATAGCTGCCACCGCTTTACTATTAAGCGCTGGAGGCCTTTTTGGCTCTGCATCCGCCCATGTGGTGCTCGAATACCAGGTGGCCCCGGCAGGCGCCAGCTACAAGGCGAGCTTCAAGGTCGGCCACGGTTGCGGCGCGTCGCCCACGCGGCAGATCGCGGTGGACATCCCGGCCGGCATGCGCGGCGCGCGCCCCATGCCCAAGCCGGGCTGGACGCTCGATGTGCAACGCGACAAGCTGGCCCAGCCGTACACCAGCCACGGCCGCAGCATCACCGAGGACGTGGTGCGCATCACCTGGACGGCCAAGACCCCGGAGGACATGCTGCAAAGCGCGCACTACGATGAGTTCGTGCTCGTGGCCCAGGCGCCCGAGCAGGCGGGCACCGTGTACTGGCCCGTGCGCCAGGCCTGTGCCGAAGGCCGGAACGACTGGACTGACGTGCCCAAGGCGGGCCAGAAACTTTCGGACCTGAAGTCCCCTGCGGCGGCGCTGGAGATTCTGCCCACGGGCGGCGGCGGTGCCCACCATCATTGACAGTCAGGCCCACGGGCTTGTTCCATCCAATTTTCCTTCTGATATCCGAAAGACATCCATCATGAAAAAACTGCTTCGCACCGCAGCCCTCGTTTCCACACTGGCCGCGACCTTGGCCAGCGCCCCTGCTGCGTGGGCACAGACCGCCGCCGTCAAGGTCGAAGGCGCCTGGGCGCGCGCCAGCGTGCAGGGCCAGAAGGGCACCGGAGCCTTCATGCAGCTGACCGCCCGGGACGGCGCCCGCCTGGTGCGCGCCGAGTCGCCCGCTGCGGGCGTCACCGAAGTGCACGAGATGAAAATGGAAGGCGACGTGATGAAGATGCGCGCCGTGCCCGCGCTGGACCTGCCCGCGGGCAAGACCGTGGAGCTCAAGCCCGGTGGCTACCACGTCATGCTGCTGGACCTGAAGGCCCCGCTGGCCAAGGACAGCTCGGTGCCCATCACGCTGGTGTTCCAGGACGCCAAGGGCGCGGAGAGCAAGCTGGAACTGAGCGTGCCCGTGGGCACGTCGGCGCCCGGCGGCGCCAAGGCGCATGAGCACAAACACTGAGGATTTGGCCTGCGCCACTGCCTTCGCGGCCGCAACGCATTGGAGTAAGCTGTGACCCCACCACAGACCCACCTCTTGCGGAGCGGCCATGAGCGACACATCGAATTTCGGTTTCGGCAAACTTGTTCCCGGTTTTGACTTTCTGCAGAGCCTGGCCAAGGGGGCGTCCAGCAGCATTCCGCAGTTGCCCAACCTGAGCAACTGGGTAGCGCCCACCATCAGCGTGGAAGAGCTCGAAAAGCGCATCGACGAACTCAAGGCCGTGCAGTTCTGGCTGGAGCAGAACTCGCGCGCGCTGGCCGCCACCATCCAGGCGCTGGAGGTGCAGAAGATGACCCTGGCCACGCTCAAGGGCATGAACTTCAGCATGGGTGACGTGGCCAATGCCTTCAAGCTCAAGACCGCCGACACCGTGATGAGCGGCGTGCAGAAAGCCGCCGACACGGTGAGCGGCGCGGCCGGTGCCGTCGCTGGTGCCGCCGCCCGCGTCACGGGCCGCGCGAGCCCCGCCGAAGAAGCAGAAGAAGACGAGGGCGAGGACGCCGAGCCCGCCGCCCAGCCCGCCAAGGCCAAGGCGAAGGGCAGCAAGGCGGCAGCGGCCGCCGCCGCCGCGCCCACCGTGGTGGACCCGATGCAGTGGTGGGGCGCGCTCACCGGCCAGTTCCAGCAGATCGCCGCCAACGCCATGAAGGACGCGGCCAAGCAGACCGCCATCGACACCACCAAGAACATGGCCACGGGCCTCGCCAAGGAAGCCCTCAAGACGGCCACCGGCATGGCCACCCAGTTCGCCGCCAAGGGCATGCAGACCATGCAGGGCGGCGCTAAGCGTGCCGCGGCGGCGGGCACCGCCAGGAAGACCGCCGCCACCAAGAAGCCCGCGGCCCGCAAGACCACGGCGAAACCCGCCGCCAAAAAAACCGGCAGCAGCACCCGAAGCCCGGCGGCCCGCAAGCGGGCGGGCTGACGCCAACGCGGGCGGGTGGCAACCCGTGGGGGCCCGACACCCCCGCCACCGCCCCTGGCACGGAGATCCACACCATGAAGCTTTTCCCTTCCGGCCACGCCACCCATCCCCAGTGGCGCATGGCCGCCGCGCTGGTTCTGGCGCAGTTGCGCGCCCAGATGGCGCTGCCCGAATACGCCTCGGCGCCCACGCTGGGCCTGCTCTACATCACCGACCACTACGCCAGCGAGGCCCAGGCGCTGCTCGACCACCTCAGTGGCGAACTGCCCGAGGTCACGGACTGGAGCGGCACCGTGGGCGTGGGCGTATCGGCCAACAATGCCGAGTACTTTGACGAGCCCGCGCTGTCGGTGCTGCTGCTCGATGTACCCGCCGACCAGTACCGCGTGTTCTCGGGCGTGGCACCGCTGCCCAACCACCCGCGCCACCCGGCCAGCGGCTTCGTCGCGCACACCGCGCTGGTGCATGCCGATGGCCAGACGCCCGAGCTGGCCGAACTGCTGGCGGAGATGGCGGCCCGCACCGATACGGGCTATCTCTTTGGGGGCCTGAGCGCAAGCCGCGGCGCGAGCGTGCAGTTCGCCGTGGGGGGCGATGGGAACATGGCCGGGCAGGGCGCGGCGGGCGGCGTGTTCGATGGCGGCCTGTCGGGCGTGGCGTTTGGCGCCGGCGTGGCGCTGGTGTCGCGCGTCACGCAGGGTTGCCAGCCCGTGGGGGCGCTGCGCACCATCACCGACGCGCAGGAGAACGTGGTGCTGCAGCTCGACGGCGAACCCGCGCTGGACGTGCTGCTGGAGACGCTGGACGTCACGCTCGACGGAGATCCCCAGCCCGCCCTGCGCAAGGTGCGCGCCACGCTGGCGGGCCTGGTCAGCGCGGGCGAGCAGCCCCAGGGCCAGCGCCGCACGGGCCACTTCGGCACCGACACGCGGGTGCGGCACATCGTCGGGCTGGACGGCGCCCGCCGGGGCGTGGCGCTGGCCGACAAGGTCGAGGCCGGCATGCACCTGGCGTTCTGCCAGCGCAACGTGGCCGCGGCGCGCGCCGACCTCATGCGCATCTGCGCCGAGATCCGCGAGGAACTGTCGCCAGAGGAGCTGGAGCCCGTGCCGCTGGTCTCGGATGCCGCGGCGGGCGCGGCCGCCGGGCCCGCCGCGGGCGGCCAGGGCAGCCTCGCCCCGCAGGCGGGCCGGCGCATCTGCGGCGCGATCTACGTGAGCTGCTCGGGCCGTGGCGGCCCGCATTTTGGCGGCCCCAGCGCCGAACTGCAGATCGTGCGACACGCGCTGGGCGATGTGCCGCTGGCCGGTTTTTTTGCGGGCGGCGAGATTGCCCACCACCATCTGTACGGCTACACCGGCGTGTTGACCGTGTTTGTGGACGGCGAGCCCTCACCGTCCTGATGTAGAAGAGGGGGCGGGCCGGTGCAGCAGCCCCCGCAATCGCCAACGCCGCTCAGCCCGCGCCGTTCTCGTCGGACTCGGCTTTTTCCTCGGGCGTCAGCCGCGTGGCCAGGATCTTGTCGATGGTCTTGCCGTCCATGTCCACCACTTCGAGCTTCCAGTTCTCCCACTGCACCGTGTCGGTCACCTTGGGCAGGCGGCCGGTCAGCAGCATGATCATGCCGCTGAGCGTGTGGTAGCGGCCGCGCTCCTCTTCGGGCACGGTGTCCAGGTTCAGGCGGTCCTTCAGCTCGGGCACGGGAATGTGGCCGTCCAGCAGCCAGCTGCCGTCCTCGCGCTGCAGCGCCCACGAGGTCTCGGGGTCGCGCGGCTGGAACTCGCCAGTGATGGCCTCGATCAGGTCCTGCAGCGTCACGATGCCCTGCACCTCGCCGTACTCGTCGATGACAAAAGCCATGTGCACGTCCGACAGCCGGAAGTTGTCCAGCAGCTCCATCCCCGTGATGGTTTCGGGCACGTACAGCGCGGTCTGCAGCGTCTGCTGGGTCAGGCCGTGGGCGCGGTCGCGCAGCGTGCGCGACAGCCACTGGCGCGCGTTGAGCACGCCCAGGATGTTGTCCATGCCGCCGCGCACCACGGGAAAGCGGGCATGGTCGGATTCTTCGATGCGCTGCAGGTTGTCTTCGAACGGCGCATCGATGTCCAGGCACACCACGTCGCCGCGCGGCACCATGAGCGAGCCGATCTGGCGGTCATCGAGCCGGAACACGTTGCGCACCATGGTGTGCTCGTGCGACTCGATCACGCCGGCCGTGGTGCCTTCCACCAGCATGGCGTGGATCTCTTCCTCGGTCACGGGGCTGCCGCTGGTTTCCTTCACGCCCAGGAGGCGCAGCAGCGTGCGCGTGGACGTGGACAGCAGCAGCACGAACGGCTTGGTGGCCAGCGCCAGGAAGTTGATGGGCCGCGCGACGAGCCGGGCGAAGGTCTCGGGGTACGACTGGCCGATGCGCTTGGGCACGAGCTCGCCCACGACGATGGAGAAGTACGTGATCAGCACCACCACCAGCCCCGTGGCCGCATAGCCGCCATAGGGCAGCGGCACGCCCAGCGACTCCAGCCAGGACGCGAGCGGCGCGGCCAGCGCGGCCTCGCCCACGATACCGTTGAGGACGCCGATGGACGTGATGCCGATCTGGATGGTGGAGAGGAAGCGGGTGGGGTCCTCGCCCAGCTTCACGGCGGCGGCGGCGCCGCTATCGCCCTCATCGATCAGCTTCTGCAGCCGGGCTTTGCGGGCCGTGACCAGGGCGATCTCGGACATGGCAAACAGGCCGTTGAGGAGGATGAGGGCGAACAGTATTGCTATTTCCATACAAAGGGCGCCTTGCACGCCCTTGGGTGTTGATGAGTATGGGATTGTAAGGACGGGGGCGCGGCGGGTTTCCCAAGGGCCACGGCGCCTGCGCGCGCGGCACCCGATGGTGCAGGGCGCGCAGGCCGCAGGGCAGGCCTGGCGCGGGGTCCGTGGCGGCCCGTGCGCCGCGTGCTCAGCCGCCTTCGGTGGGCAGCCCGGTCGCGTCCCACTCGGGCAGCCCGCCGCGCAGCCAGTACACGGACTTGAAGCCCTTGGCCGCCGCCACCTTGGCCGCCTTGTAGGACTTCCAGCATTCGGCGCCGTTGCAGGCAAAGATCACGGGCTTGGCCTTGTCCAGGCTGGGAATCTTGTCGAGCGCCTGGAAATCGTCCTGGGCCGCGTTGAACGCCACGTCCTTGAGGCTCTTTTCCACATAGGCGGCAAACACGGCGCCCCGGATGCGCCGGGTCTTGAATTCCTTTTCGGTGCGCGTGTCCACCAGCGTCGCGCCCTGGGCCTGCAGGCTCTGCGCCTCGCGCGCGGTGATGCGGTTCACCCCGGGCAGGCTGGTGGGCGTGAAGAGGCCGAGCTCCGCAACGCGCCGGTACTCCGCGGCCTCGGGGCGCACGGCGACCGGGGGCAGGCCGGTGGCGGACGAGGCCCCGCCAAACCACTGGGCCAGCTTGCCGCGCGCATCGGCGGGCAGGTCCTTCTTCACCACGATGGAAAACCCGCCCGGCACCGGCTGCGAGGTGGCCAGCACGCGCGCGGTGCCCGGGTGCGCGGCGGACCATTCCGCCCACTCGTCCTCCCGCACCACGGTGGCGTCGGCCGTGCCCAGCGTCAGGGCCGTGAGTCCCGCCTGGGGAAACTTCTCGTACTGCACGGCCCGCAGGTCCTGGAACGACAGGCCCGCCTCGTTGAGCATGCCGCGCGCCATGTAGGTATAGAGCGAATCCTGCTGGGGCAGGTAGAGCCTGCGGCCCTTCATCGCCGGCACCGCGTCGATCTGCGGCAGGCCGACCAGCAGGTACCTGTCCGATTTCTGCGTCGCGCCCACCAGTTCATAGCCGCGCTGCAGGGCGGAAGCGGCCACCTGGGCGGGGCCAATAAAGATGTCGTGGCTGGCGCTGCGCGTGGCGCGCATCACGTCGGCCAGTTCGTCGCTGGTGGCCAGGGCCACCGTCTGGCCGGCCGCCTTGGAGAGCCCGGACTCGGCGGCCGTGCGCAGGATGGAGTGGGCCGCCTTGCGGGCCGTGGGCTCCACCGCCACCATGGCGGTGAGCTGGGCCTGCGCCACGGCACAGGCCGCGCACGCGAAAAGCAGCACCGCGAGCTTGCCGCCCATGGGTCTCCAGTCAGTGTTCATGGCGCGCGCCCTCTCTCAAAAGAAAGGGCGAATATGCCCACGCCCTCCGTATCTGCGTACGAATGTTTCCGATGTTTTGTATTTGTTACGTTTACTAACGACATGTCGCGCGCGGTGCGCAGGGGCTGCCGCACAGAATGCGGCCTAGGCTGAAAGCCGTGGGCCTGCCCACCGCTGTCGCGAGCCTGCCTGTTCAATCATTATTTTGGAGACCGTTTCCATGAAAGATTCCATGACATTGCCGCGCCGCCACATGCTGGCCGGAAGCGCCGCTGCCTTGAGCGCGCTGGGCCTGGCCGGATGGACCGGCAGCGCCAGGGCGCAGCAGGCTTCCAGCCCCGCCAAGCCGCTGCCCGCGTACGCGGGATGGAAGTCTTCCGATGCGCTCATCGTGCACAGCAGCAGCACGCTGGAAACCCGGCGCTCGGCTTTCGGCACCAGTGTCATCACGCCCTCCAACCAGCTGTATGTGCGCAACAACCTGCCTGCGCCCGATGCGGCCATCCTGGACAACCGGGACGCCTGGACGGTGTCGGTCGAAGGCGTGAAGAACCCGCGCAGCCTCACCCTGGCCGAGCTCAAGACCCTGGGCGTGGAAACCGTGGCCACCGTGCTGCAGTGCTCGGGCAACGGGCGTGGCTTCTTCCCCAGCAAGCCCAGCGGCACGCCCTGGGCCGTGGGCGCGGCGGGGTGCGTCGTGTGGAGCGGCGTGCCGCTGCGCAATGTGGTGGCGGCGCTGGGCGGGCTCGCCGATGGCGCGGCCTACCTCACGGGCACGGGGGGTGAGAAGCTGCCCGACGGCGTGGACCCGCTGTCCGTGCTGGTGGAGCGCTCCGTGCCCATCAAGGCCACCGAGGACGCGCTGCTGGCCTGGGAAATGAATGGCGAGCCCATCTCGCTGGCGCACGGCGGCCCGCTGCGGCTGGTGGTGCCGGGCTACCAGGGGGTGAACAACATCAAGTACGTCAAGCGCGTGGCCTTCACCGGCGCACAGTCGCAGGCGCGCATCATGTCGCACGGCTACCGCATGTCGCCCCCCGGCTCCAAGGCCAGCCCCGACCAGCCGTCGGTGTGGGAGATGGGCGTCAAGTCCTGGATCAATGGCCCTCTGCCCGAGAAGGGCCCCCTCAAGGCCGGCCAGGTGCAGGTGCATGGCGTGGCCTTTGGCGGCACGCAGGCCATCAAGGGCGTGGAGGTCTCGGTGGACGGCGGCAAGACCTGGCAGGCCGCGCGGCTCATCGGCCCCGATCTGGGCAAGTTCGCGTGGCGCCAGTTCGTGCTGCCGGTCACGCTGGCGGCGGGCACGCACGTGCTGGCCAGCCGCGCCACCGATGCCGCAGGCAATGTGCAGGCCGAGCAGCGCGAGGAAAACCTGGGCGGCTACAACAACGCGAGCTGGCGCGACCATGCGGTCACGGTGACCGCAGCGTGACCGGGCGCCCCCCTGAGACGCTGCGCGCCTTCCCCCCTGGAGGGGAGCGCGCCCCCCGGACTGGCCGTGCCAGATCCGCGGTGGCACTGGTGCTGGGGCGCATCGGTTTCCAGCATTTGCGCGTGCCTGCGCTCGCGGCCATGTCGAGCGTGCTGCTGCTGTGGACGGGTGCCGGCTGGGCGGCGGATGCCGCCGAGCTGGCGCGGGGCAAGGAGCTGTTCATCAAGATCCAGCCTGCCTGCGCCGTGTGCCACACGCTGCAGGCCGCCGGTGCCGAGGGGCAGGTGGGCCCGGTGCTGGATGAGCTCAAGCCCGACGCGGGCCGCGTGCTGCGCGCGCTCAAGGCGGGCATCGGCGTGATGCCTTCGTATGCCGAACGCATGAGCGAGAAGGACATGCAGGCCGTGGCGCAGTTCGTGGCGCACGCCACGGGCGCTGCCAGGTAGGCCGGGCGCTGGCCCGTGGTGGCAGCGCCGCCTGCGCGGCGGTGCTGCAACCCCGCTGTGCTCCCGTTCAGGCCGTGGTGCGCGATGGCACCAGCGCCTTGTCGGGAGCGCACCCCTGCAGACCCTGGAATGCAAAGTCCACTTCGGGCACCCGGCCGCTCACGATGTCGGCCAGGGCCTTGCCCGAGCCGCAGGCGTGGGTCCAGCCCAGCGTGCCGTGGCCCGTGTTGAGGAAGAGGTTGGCCACCTTGGTGGCGCCGATCAGCGGCACGTTGCTGGGTGTGGCGGGGCGCAGGCCGGTCCAGAACTGGGCCTGGCTGGCATCGCCCGCGCCGGGGAACAGCTGCTCCACGCGGCGCACGATGGCGTCGCAGCGCACCTGGTTCAGGTGGCGGTCGTAGCCGTTCAATTCGGCCGTGCCGGCGATGCGCAGGCGGTCGCCACCCCGTTCGCTGGTGTAGCGCGAGAACACGAGCTTGAACTCGTCGTCCGTCAGGCTCACCTGGTGCGCCTTGCTGGCGTCCTTGACCGGCATGGTCACCGAGTAGCCCTTGGCCGGGTAGATAGGCAGCTGGATGCCCAGCGGCTGCGCGAGCAGTGGGCTGAACGAGCCCATGGCCAGCACAAACGCATCGCCGCGCACGCGCTCGAAGCGGCCTTCGGCATTGGTCACTTCCACGTGGTCGATGCGGCCGCCTGCCTCGCGCAGCGCGGTGATGTGGTGGCCCATGCGGAACTGCACGCCCGCCTCTTCACACAGCTTGGCCAGCTCGCGTGTGAACTGGTTGGCGTCGCCGGATTCGTCCTCGGCCGTGTAGGTGGCTCCGGCCAGCTGCTGGCGGATATGGGCCAGGGCAGGCTCGATGCGCACGGCCTCGTCGGCGCTGATCACCTGGCGCTCGCAGCCGAGTTGGCGCATTTGCTCGGCCGGGGCCAGGGCGCCGTCGAACTCTTTTTGGTTGGTATAGAAGTGCAGGATGCCCTGCGTGCGCTGGTCGTACTGGAGGCCGGTGGCCGCGCGCAGCTGCTGCAGCGTGTCACGGCTGTACGTGCCCAGGCGCACGATCTGCTCGATGTTGTGGCGCGTGCGCGCGGGCGTGCAGTTGCGCAGGAAGGACAGGCCCCACAGCCATTGCCGCATGTCGGCGCGCAGGCGGAACAGCAGTGGAGCATCCTCCTTGCCCAGCCACTGCAGCACCTTGAGCGGCGCGCTCGGGTTGGCCCAGGGCTCCGCGTGGCTCACCGAGATCTGGCCACCGTTGGCGAAGCTGGTCTCGGCGCCGGGCGCACCCTGGCGGTCGATGACGGTCACCTCGTGGCCGCGCTGTTGCAGGAAATAAGCCGAAGTCACGCCGAGCAAGCCGGCGCCCAAAACGATCACGCGCATGATTTTCAAAGCCTTTCTGGGCTCTGGCGCTAGAACAACATGCGCTGGCAGCTATGAATTCAATAGCGTGCAGCTGGCGCATGAATGCCCAAGCTGCCGCTCCCCCTGTCCTTGGTACCTGAGAGATTCACCGCGCGGCCCACATGGCGCGCGGTTTGCTCCTTCGGTGCGCTTCGCGTTGCGCGAAGCGGCTCTCCAGACGGCTTTGATGAATGGTGCAGTACGGGACCTGAGCGTGTATGGGAGTTTGCGCCTTCGGTGAAGCGGACGGGGCCGCTGACTCTCCTGCGGGGGCCATTCTAGGAGCCCGCATCGCGCAAAAACCGCTTTGTCCGCGCTAATGAATCGCAATCGTTGCTGATGCTGCGGGCACGGGGTTGGCCATAATCCGCCGGAACCTTCGCCTTTCTCTCCAGGACGCCTTGATGCCCGATACCGCCTTTGATCCGCTGACCAGCGCGGCCGTGCTCACCATGGCCCGCCTGGGGCGCACGCCCCGTCCCCTCGACCTGCCCGCCGCATTGCGTCCCCAGAACGCTGCCCAGGCCTATGCCGTGCAGGACGCCGTGGTGCGCGAGCGCGGCGAGATCGCGGGCTGGAAGGTGGGCGCGGCGTCGCCGCAGGCGCTGCCTGCGCGGGCGGCCCTGGCGCGCGATTCGGTGTTTGCGATGGCCGGCGGGGGCGCGGTGCGCCTGTCCTGCGCGGGCTTCGCCGTGCTGGGTGTGGAGGCGGAACTGGTGTACGAACTGGGTGCCGATCTGCCTGCCCGGGCGCAGCCCTACAGCGAGGCCGAGGTGCTGTCCGCCGTGGCGTCGGTGCGGGCGGCCATCGAGGTCTGCGACACGCGCTACGCCGCCTGGGCGCAGCAAGGCGAGTGGAGCCGGCTGGCCGACCAGGCCTGCCATGGGGCACTCATCGTGGGGTCGGGAACGGAGAGCGCGCAGTCGGTGCAGCCGATGCGGCAGCCCGTGGTGCTGTCGGTGAATGGCGCGCAGGCCGTGCGGCACGCTGGCTGGGGCAACCCGGCGGGCGATCCCTTGCGCCTGCTCGCCTGGCTGGCCAATGGCGGCGCGCACAGCCTGGGTGGGCTGCGCGCGGGACAGTGGGTGACCACCGGGTCCTGCACCGGCACCGTGATGGTGGCGCCGGGCACGGTGGTGGTGGCTGAGTTTCCCGGCCTGGGGCGCGCCGAACTTCAACTGGGCTGACCGGCGGCGCCCTGCGCGGCGCGCGCGCCGGGCGTGGGGTCAGTTGCGGCGCGGGTTGTCGGGCTGCTGGTCGCGGCGGTTCGGTACGCCGTCGCCGTCCCGGTCGCGGTCATGGCGGTTGGCGACGCCATCGCCGTCACGGTCCCAGCCGCCACGCTGAAACTCCCAGCGGCCTTCGCGTTCCACCCAGTGCGGCTGGCGATACTGGTGGCCGGCGCGGGCCTGCACCCAGTGGCCGCGCACCCATTGGTAGCGGTTGCCACGCCATTCCCAGTGGCCTTCTTCCCACACCTGGCCCCGGCGGGGGCGGGGCACGGCTTCATGGCGCGGGGGAGGGGGCGCGGGCCTCACCTGGTACTGCGTGGCGTGGTAGCTGCGCTCCGGCTGGCCCGATTGGACGATGACGGTGCCCTGCGTGGCGGCATGCGCCTGCGGGAGGGTCCACAGAGCCATCAAGGCGATGGAGGCTGCGGTGAATGTCTTGCGGGTCATGAAGGTCATGGGATTCTCCTGATGTTCCTTGCGGAAGCGGTCACTGCATGGTGGCGGCACGGGCAGCCGGGCCGCGTAGGCGCCCTGCGGGGGGGTGCGTAGGCGGCGAGGGCCAGTTCCTGGCGCGCCCGCCGCCCTCGAGGGGGCGGGCGGCGCTCAGGCCCCGTCAATTGCGATAGGGGTTGTCCGGGCGGCGGTCGTGGCGGTTCGGCACGCCGTCTCCGTCGCGGTCGCGGTCGTGGCGGTTGGACACGCCGTCGCGGTCCCTGTCATGGTCGCGGTCGTAGCGGTTGGGAATGCCATCGCCATCGCGGTCGCGGTCATAGCGATTGGGGATGCCGTCGCCATCGCGGTCCCAGCCGCCGGGGCGCATTTCCCAGCGGCCCCCATGCTCCACCCAGCGGGGCTCGCGGTAGTAGTAGCCCGGGCGGGCCTTCACCCAGTGGCCCTGGATCCAGACGTGGCGGTGGCCGCGCCAGTCCCAGTACCCAGGCACCCACACCATGTCGCGGCGGGGGCGGGGCACCACTTCGTAGCGCGGTGGCGGGGGTGGGCCGTACTGCACCATCACCGGCGCGGGCGGCGCCTGGTAGTGGTGGGGCTGCCCCGACTGGATGACGACGGTGGCGCTGGTCTGTGCCTGCGCCACGGTCGCGGCGCCCAGCGACAGCAGGGCGATGGAAGCAGCGGCGAGTGCATTGCGGGCCATGATGGTCTCCTCAAAATGATTCCTTGCGGAACCGGAGACTTCATGGTGCAGATGCTGCGTCAAGACGGTGTAGGCGAATTGCGAAGTCTTGTGAAGTTGTGTTTCCCGTGGCGGCAAAGGCGGGGCTTTTCGTGATTTCTTTCACGCCGGGGCGTGCAGGCGGCCGTCCGGTGCAGGCCCGCGCGTGTCAACGCCACCACACCAGGGCCGCCACCACCAGCAAGGCAAACCAGGCAGGGTGCCTGCCCTCGGTGGCATAGAACACCAGCATTCCGCTGACCAAGGTGGCCAGCCCGGCCACGTCAGCCACCCAGGCCCCCAGGTTGGCATCCCCGGGTACGGTCCCCAGGCGCCACAGCAGGGCGCTCAGGGCCCAGCCCAGCACGGTGACCAGGTGCCAGGTGCCCCACAGGATGCGCACCTGCCGCTCGTGCAGCACGGGCTTGCCGCCGGTGGGCACCACGCCCTGCGTGCGCAGTGCGCGAAACACGAGGAATTCACCCAGCACCGAGTGCGCAACGCCCACCAGGGCGAGGCCCCCGGCTGCCAGTACCAGCGCAGTATTCATCATGGACAGTTTTCAAGTCAATCAGGGTGGCCGTGGAAGGTGCAGACGCGGCGCGTCGATCCGTCTTCGTCGCCTTCAGCGCCTTGGGGGCCAGCACAGGGCCAGCGCGGGCGGCAGCGCCAGCCAGAAGCCCGAGGCGGGCATGAGCACGATGCCCAGCAGCGTGAGTGCCAGCAACCCGGCACCGAGCCCGCGCATGGGGACGGGCGCCATGGCTGTGTTGCGTTCGGCCAGCAGGATGGCCCAGCCCAGCAACGCGAACAACACGCCGAACAGCACAAACCAGACCACGGCGCCCACGGCCGGGTCTTTTTGCACGCTGTTGAAAACGCCGCGCCGCACGATCTCCTGCAACTGGGTCGGAAACACGACGGCGGCATACAGCGTGTGCAGCAGCGCCACGGCCAGCATCCACGGGCCCTTCCAGCGGCTGCGAGGCGGCATGGCCGCAGAGCGAGGGGAGGGGGAGGTCAGGGTGGTCATGTGGGCGGGTTCCTAGGAAGAAAGAAGGGCGGGGCAATGCGTGCGCACCCGTGCACCCAGCCCCGTGAGCAGGTGCATCAGGCCCATCCACATGCGCTCGAACGCCGGCATTTCGCCGGGCACCTGCACCAGGTGCTCGCCCAGCACGCGCTGGTGGCGGCCGGCGGTGATGGGCGGCGGCGTCTTGGCGCCAAAATCGAAAACCGCCTGCGTGAAGGGTTCCATCTGCCAGGCCTGCATGTCGGCGAGCGCGGGCGCGAGTTCGGCGGTGTAGGCCGGCACGGTGAGGCCGGCGTTGACGAGCCCGAGTGCCTGGTAGGCCTGCAGCACCAGCGCGTCGCGCTGCGGGTCGGAGGGAGGGCGCTGCAGTGCGGACCACGCCTGTGCCACTTGTGCCCGAAACCCGCCGGAGAGGCTGCGCGTGCAGCCAAAGTCGAGCACACCCACCGTGCCATCGGGGGCGAACAGAAAATTACCAGGGTGCGGATCGGCATGCACCCGGCCCAGCACAAAAGTGCAGTGCATGAACCAGTCCCACAGGTGCTGCCCGGCCTGATCGCGTTGCTGCTGTGTGGGTTGCGTGGCCAGCCAGGCCTGCAGGTGCTGGCCCGGCAGGAACTGCTGCGTGAGCACCTGGGCCCGCGTGTGCGACAGGATGGGCCGCGCCAGCACCACGCCGGGCAAAGCCGCGTGCTGCGCAAACCATTGCAGTTGCTCGGCTTCCTGCAGGTAGTCCACCTCGCGCAGCAGCGTGGCCTCGATCTCGGCCATCACGCCGTCCACCACGGTGCTGGCGGGCAGGGGCATGTCGGTGTGGGCCAGCGCGCGCAGCGCGGTGCGCATCAATTGCATGTCGCTGGCGATGGTGGCGGCAATGCCGGGGTACTGCACCTTGACGGCCACCGTGCCGTGGCCCGCCAGCTGTGCGCGGTGCACCTGGCCCAGGCTGGCGGCGGCGAAGGCGGTGGGCTCGAAGTGGTCGAACAGCGCCTCGGGCTCCTGGCCGAAGGCCTGGCGGAACACGCGCCCCACCAGCGCGCGGTTGAGCGGCGGCGCCTGGTGGTGGGCGCGCGCCAGCTCCTGCCGCACGCCGTCGGGCAGCAGGCCCGGGTGCATGCTGAGCAGTTGCGATACCTTGAGCGCCGAACCCCGCAGCTGGCCCAGGGCGCCAAAGAGGATGCGGCCCAGGGCGGCCTCGTGGTCGGCCTGCGCCTGGGCAGACGGCGTGCTGCGCACGCGATGGCCTAGTTGGGCCATGCCGATGCGTGCCGCCGCCAGGCCCGTGATGGTGCCGCGCGCAAGCCGGCTGGTGCGCGGCGGGTCAGCCCGGGCCATGGTTTGAAGCGGCCAGTTGTTGCAGCATGGCCTGCACGATGCGGCGGTGAAACGGCGTGATGACGGCCATGTAGGCATGGCCCAGCGTGTTGTGGATGTGCACCACGGTGCTGATGACGACCGTGGGGGCACTGCCAGGCTGGCCGTGCTTGGTCAGCGAGACCTGCACATCCAGGTGTTTGTCGTCCTGCCCCATCACCACTTCGGTGTCGCTCAGATGGCGGATGAGGAAGATGCCCACGCGGTCTCCGACGCGGTAGCTGCGCGCATTGGTTGGAGAGGCTCCGCTGGCAAGCGGATGCACGTCCTGCAACTGCCCCACGTCCTTGAGACCCATCAGCCGCACCAGCTTGTTGCGCACTGCCAGAAGTTGCTCCGTCCACCGCGGTGTCCTGGCCAAGACCTCCAGCCAGGTCTGCAATGCGCTGGCGGCGGGGCGGGGATCGGTCGTTGTGAAGGCGTCAAAAAAATCCGCGTCATGCAAGGTGGCATGGATGACGGTGCCTGGGGGCACCTGGATTTCGCGCACGGCGGGGGCGGTGGTCATGCGGACTTCCTCTTGCGGGGCGTGGCCACTGGCTGTGCGGCGGGTGCCGGGCCGGCAGCGCGGGGTTTGCGCGGCGCGCGCGGCGGTGTTGAAGGCTCCGGCGAGTGGGATGTTTCGGCTGCTGCCTTGTAGGCGGGGGCAGGGCCGGGCGGTGCGCTGGCCATCGCCTGTCTGGCCAGCTGCAGCATGCCCATCAGGCCGCTGCTGTGCTGCACCATGCGGGCCATCTGGCTGCGCAGCACAAAGCCACCGAGCTGCAGCACGCGGTTGACGAGCCCTCCGCGCAGCGCCTGCACCAGCACGCCGAGCGAGAGGTCCACCAGCTGCGTGGTGTCGGCAAATTCCTCGGAGGTGTCGGCCAGCCAGTACGTCACCACACCGGCCAGGTAGTCGGTGTACAGCCCGCCCGCCATGCCCTTGAAGTCGCAGGGCTCGATCTCGCCACTGGCCTCGGCTGCTTCCAGAAAGCTGGCGACGGCCTCGCGCAGGCTGTGCCGGGCCGCCAGGGGCTCGGCCAGCATCGACAGCGGCGAGCGCCGCGCCAGGCTGCGCACCTGGGCCACGAACTCGCGGTCGGCCAGCAGGCGCTCCAGCACCGCGTCGGTCAGGCGCTGCAGCTTTTCCTGCAGGCCGTAGCCCGCGAAGCCGGGCGTCTGCAGGGTGTCGGCCAGCGCCTGGTGGGCCACGTCGTCCAGGTAGCCCAGCACGATGCGGTCCTTGGTCGGGAAGTATTTGTAGATCGTGGCGTCGCCAATGCCGGCGGCGCGGGCGATGTCCTTCATCGTCGTGCCGTCGAAGCCCTGGCGGGTCATGAGGTCCACCGCGCTGGCCACGATCTGGCGGCGGGTGGCATCTTGCTGTTGGCGGGTGGTCTTCATTTGATATCTTTAAATTGGTAAAATTTACTATTTAAAGAATAGTGTATTCGCATTAAAGAGTCAACCGGCGCTGAAACGGGCATTCGGTGCGCTGGAGGCGGCTGTTCTGAGCACTTTTTAGCCCTCTACCGCTTGTCGGTAAAGCGCAAGAAGCTATCAAAAAGATAGTGTTTGTGCTGGCTCGCCCGGCCCCCCGCCATGCCATGCCATCGCCCTCCGAAACCGGCGCGCCCAAGGCCGGTGCACCCGTGGAGCCGGCTCTGCCGGGCCACCGGGTGCGTCCCCCGCGGGGGACGCCGCGCAGCGGCTCAGGGGGGGAGTCGTCTCATCCCGGTGAAGGCCTCGAACTCCCAGCTGCGCATGGCCAGCAGCAGGGTGTAGCCCTCCAGCTCGCGCGGCGGCAGTTTCTGGTCGGCCAGGTGCTGCTGCGCGAAGTCCTGCGCCACGCGCTGCATGCGCTCCATGAAGGCGGGCGCCAGGCCCCGGCTGATGGTGCCGTGCACCAGCAGCACGCCTTCGCCCGGGCCGTCGAAGCCGCCCGCGAAGTAGTCGAGCAGCGCATGCTCGCGAAAGTAGTTCATCACCGGCCCGTGGGGCCGCCAGCGGAAGGTCTTGGCCAGCTTGAGGCGGTAGCGGTTCAGCGGCCGCAGCTCGATGATGCCGATGCGGTCGAGCTGCGCGAGGTACTTGATGCCCTCGGCCTCGGTGAGGCGGTAGGTGGTGGTCACCTGCTCCAGCGTCCACTGGCTGAGCACGCAGATGGCCATGAGCAGCAGCTTCTTGTCGGCCACCACCGCGCGCTCCTGCTCCTGGCTCAGTTCCTTGAGCAAGGGCTGGCTGTCGGCCACGCGGCGCGCCAGGTCGGCGAAGTCCAGCGCCAGCGCGCGGCAGATAGCGTCGATGCGCGACAGCGGCATGTCGCCCTTGGCCAGCATGCGCTTGACGCTGGACTCGGCCATGCCCAGGGCCTGGGCCAGGTCCGCGTAGGTCATCTGCGCGGTCTTGAGTTCCTTTTTCAGGGCGGCAACGAGGTCGGCGGTGGTGCTCATGGGTATCGATTATCGGTACCCAGGGTGCTCCGGGTGGCCCTCCGTGCGACTTTTCGCGGCCCGGGGCCGTTGGGCTGAAGACACTGCGCTGCATCGATCAACCACCTGCCCACGGACACGACGACCATGACCGTTCTCCCCGCTCCCTTTCGCCATCGCCCCGACCCGTCGCGCGCCGAGGGGGCCCTGCTGGGCCTCGCCGTGCTGCTGCTGGGGCTGGCGTGCCTGGGCCCGGCGCTGCCGGCCAGCACCCACCAGCATGCCTTTGCTGACCAGCGCGCGCTGTGGGGCATCCCTTGCGCGCTGGATGTCCTGAGCAACCTGCCATTCGCCGCCGCCGGCCTGTGGGGGCTGCGGTGGCTGCGGCGCGTGGAGCGCCCGGCCATGGATGCGGCCTCCCGGGTCTTCGCGGCCCTGTTCTTCGCGGGCCTGGTGTGCACGGCCGTGGGCTCCGGCCTGTACCACGCGGTGCCCGACGATGCGGGCCTGCTGTGGGACCGGCTGGGCATGGTGCTGCCTTTCGCGGGCCTGCTGGGCCTGGCGGCGGGTGGCCGGGTGAGCGCCCGGGCGGGCTGGGCCGCCGCAGGCACGGTGTTGCTGGCGGGTCCGGCTGCGGTGCTGTGGTGGTCCACCACCGGCAACCTGCTGCCCTGGGCCGTGGTGCAGCTGGGCGGGATGCTGGTGGTGCTGGCGCTGGCCCTGCTGCCCCGGCGTGCGGGCACGCTGCCGGTGCACCTGGGCGCCGTGATCGCGATGTACGCCGTGGCCAAGCTGTTCGAGGCGGCCGACCATGCCGTGTTCGACGCCACGGCGCAGTGGGTGTCGGGCCACAGCCTCAAGCACGTGCTGGCGGCTGGCGCTGCCTGGCCGGTGCTGATGGCGCTGGATGCGCTGGCGGCTTCGCGCCACAGCCGCGCACCGCGCCCCGCATTTGCCGCCATGTGCGGGCAGAATGGCGCCCACACCATGGGTGTCGCACGCGGGCAGGGCCTCCAGCCCCGGGTGCGCCGGGCCATACCAACACACACAGCAGCCACCGCCGACCCATTGGACACGAGGAGAAACGCATGAACCCCGAGACCACCCCAGCCAGCGTGCCCCAGGCGCCCCACGTGCACTCCGTGCAGCACACGGGCAGCCCGAGCCATGGGCATGAGGACCCGAACCAGTTCGCGCTGCTGCGCCAGCGGCGCTTCGCCCCGTTCTTCTGGACCCAGTTCTCCGGCGCCGCCAACGACAACCTCTTCAAGTTCGCATTCACCGTGATGGTGACGTACCAGCTCAGCGTGTCGTGGCTGCCGCCCGCGATGGCGGGGCTGGTGATCGGCGCGCTGTTCATCCTGCCGTTCCTGCTGTTCTCGGCCACCTCGGGGCAGCTCACCGACAAGTACGACAAGACGCGCATGATCCGCTTCGTGAAGAACCTGGAGATCGCCATCATGCTGGTGGCCGCCTTCGGATTCATCGCGGGCCACGTGCCCGTCCTGCTGCTGTGCACCTTCCTCATGGGCGTGCACTCCACGCTGTTCGGGCCGGTCAAGTTCGCCTACATGCCGCAGGTGCTCAACGAGCGCGAACTCACGGGCGGCAACGGCATGGTCGAGATGGGAACCTTCGTGGCCATCCTGCTGGGCAACGTGGCGGGGGGGCTGCTGGTGGCGCTGCCGGGCATCGGCCACACCACGGTGGCCGTGGCCTGCGTGGTGGCCGCGCTGGCGGGGCGCGCCGTGGCGCAGTTCATTCCCCCGGTGCCGGCCACCGACCCGGGGCTCACGATCAACTGGAACCCCTTCACCGAGACCTGGCGCAACCTCAGGCTCGCGCATGGCAACATCGTGGTGTTCCGCTCGCTGCTGGGCATCAGCTGGATGTGGTTCTTCGGCGCGGTGTTCCTGAGCCAGTTCCCCAGCCTGGCCAAGGAGGTGCTGCACGGCAACGAGCAGGTGGCCTCGCTGCTGCTGGTGGTGTTCTCCATCGGCATCGGCATCGGCTCGCTGCTGTGCGAGGTGCTCTCGCGCCGCCATGTCGAGATCGGCCTGGTGCCCCTGGGCGCCATCGGCATGAGCGTGTTCTCCATCGACCTGTACTTCGCCGCGCGCAGCCTGCCGCCCGCGGAGATCATGGGCCTTGGCACCTTTCTAGCGCAGAGCCAGCACTGGCGCGTGATGCTCGACCTGGCGCTGCTCAGCCTGTTCGCGGGCCTGTACAGCGTGCCCATGTACGCGCTGATCCAGATGCGCAGCCAGCCCACGCACCGCGCGCGCATCATCGCGGCCAACAACATCCTGAACGCGCTGTTCATGATCGCGAGTTCGCTCATCGCGGGCGCCTTGCTGGGCGCCGGTTTCACGGTGCCGCAGATCTTCCTGTTCACCGGCCTGGCCAATGCGGTGGTGGCGTTCTACATCTTCATGCTGGTGCCCGAGTACCTGCTGCGCTTCGTGGCCTGGGTGTCCTCGCGTTTCGTCTACCGCTTCAAGGTGCAGGGCGACGAGAACCTGCCCAGCACGGGCGCGGCCATCCTGGCCTGCAACCACGTGAGCTTTGTGGATGCCGTGCTGCTCATGGCGGCCAGCCCGCGCCCCATCTACTTCGTGATGGACCACCGCATCTTCCGCGTGCCGGTGCTCGGCTGGCTGTTCCGCCTGGCCAAGGCCATCCCCATCGCGCCCTACAAGGAAGACCCCAAGACCTACGAAGCCGCCTTCGACCGCGCCGCGCAGGTGCTGCGCGAAGGCGACCTGCTGGCCATCTTTCCCGAAGGCGGCATCACCAAGGACGGGCAGCTGCAGGAGTTCAAGGGCGGCATCATGAAGATCATCGAGCGTGCCCGCGAAGAGGGCATCGAGGCGCCCGTCATTCCCATGGCGCTGACCAATCTGTGGGGCTCGTACTTCAGCCGCATCGAGCAGGGCGGGGCCATGGTGCGGCCCTTCCGGAGGGGCTTCTACAGCCGCGTGGGCCTGAACGTGGGGCACGCCGTGGCGCCGTCGGACGTGCAGCCTTCGTTGCTGCGTTCGCGCGTGGCGGACCTGCTCGGAGCCTGACCGCCATGGAGCAGGACCGGGTGGAACAGGAAGAGCGCACCGCGCTGGCCCGCAAGATCATGGCCTTTCTGCGGGAGATCGGCCTGGACGTGGCCGAGGACGAGCTTGCCGGCGGCAACAGCTTCCTGCCCGGCGTGCGCATCGCGCGCGGCGGCCTGAGGGTGGACCTGGCGCGGCTGCGGTGGCCCGGCGACCTGCTGCACGAGGCCGGACACCTGGCCGTGGTGCCCGCAGCCCTGCGCGCGGGCATGGACGATGCCCTTGCCGAACTGCCCCCCGTGCCGCACGGCGGCGAGATCGAAGCCACGGCATGGGCCTGGGCCGCCCTGCAGCATCTGCGGCTGCCATCGGCCGTGCTGTTCCACGAAGGGGGCTACCACGGCCACTCGCAGGGCTTGCGCATGACCTTCGAGCTGGGCGTGTATCTGGGCGCTGCCGGGCTGGTGTCGGCGGGCCTCGCGGCATCGCCCGCACAGGCCGCCTCTTCGGGCGTTGCGCCCTATCCGCACCTGCAGGCCTGGCTGCGCGCCTGAGCCGCGATCCTGCCGGCATGGATACATGGGCCGGGAACCGCCCTCGGGCGTTCCGCCTGGCCTGTCGCCGGGTCAGTCTTTGGGCGCACCCCGGCGCGCCGGTGGCTTGGCCCCCGGCGCTGCGTCCCCGCACGAGAGCAGCTTCTCGTAGTTGCGCCGCAGGATCAGCCCTGCGTAGTACACGTGCTCGCGCATCAGCTGCTCGGCACGCACACAGTCGCGCGCGATGACCGCCTCGATGATGCGGTGGTGGTCGCCGTGCGAGCGCAGGATGATGGGATGGTCGTCCCACAGGATGATGCGGTCCGAGGCGAAGGGAATGTTCTGCGCCTGCTCCGCGAAGCGCGTGACCCAGGGGTTGCCCGAGGCTTCCAGCAGCGTGTCGTGGATGGTCACGTTCATCTGCTGGTAGGGCTCGTGGTCTTCGGGCCTCAGTTCTCCCAGGGCCAGGATGCGGTCGCCGTCCGCCAGCGCCCCGCGCAGCCGCTGCGCCTGTTCGGGCGTGAGTCCGCGCATGGCGGCGTTGCGGCAGGCCAGGCCTTCGAGCACCGCGCGCACCTCGTAGGCCGCGACGATCTCCTCCATGTTGAAGCCGCGCACCAGGTAGCCGCGCTTGGGCTGGTGGTCGACCAGCCCCTCGCTGGCCAGGGTGCTCAGGGCGGCGCGCACGGGGGTGCGCGAAACGCCCAGCTTCTCGGCCAGGGGGATTTCCTCCAGCCGCTCGTCGGGCCGTATCTCCCCGTTGAGGATCCAGTTGCGCAGCGTCTCGGTCACGTCCTGGGCCAAAGTTCTCATCCCTGCCGCTCCAGTAGAAATTTTCTTCAAGTATACATGTGCTGCCATTAATGGCATTTTTACGGGTTATCCCTGAGATAAATCAGTAGTCATGTATACATAATTGCCTCGCTTACGCACCATGCGTGATTTTGATCAAGAAGGGCGAGCGTGGATATGGCAAGGGTTGCAAGTGAAGATGGCGGCTGGCTGGGGTTGGCAAACCGCACCGGTGTGGTGACGGGCGCAGGCGGCGGCATCGGCCTGGAGATCGCCGTGCAGCTGCTGGCCGCGGGAGCCCGCGTCGCCTTGCTCGACCGCGATGCACAGCGCCTGGCGGAGATCGCCGGCGGACTGGGCGAGCACCCGGGCCGGGTCCTGCCGATCACCTGCGACGTGACCGACCCGCACAGCGTGCAGGCGGCGGCGGACCAGGTGCAAAAGGCCTGGGGCGCGGTGGATCTGCTGGTCAACAATGCCGCGGCCCTGTACGCCGACGCGCTGATGGACATCGCCGTCGACAAATGGAACCAGCTGCTGTCGGTGAACCTGACCGGCTACCTGCTGTGCGCCCAGGCCTTCGGGCGGCAGATGATCGCCCACGGCGGGGGCTCGATGGTTCACATCGCGTCCATCTCGGCCAGCATTCCGCAGCCCTACAGCGGGGCGTACAGCGTGAGCAAGGCGGGCGTGAAGATGCTGTCGCAGCTGCTGGCCGTCGAGCTGGGCGCGCACGGCGTGCGCAGCAACGTGGTCAGCCCCGCGATGATCCGCACGCCCATGAGCGAGGGCATCTACACGGACCCCGCGGTGCGCCTGCGGCGCGAACAGATCGTGCCCGCCGGCCGCATCAGCACGCCCTCGGACATCGCCGGCGCCGTGCTGTTCCTGTCCAGCGAGCGGGCCAGCTACATCAGCGGCCAGGAATTCCTCGTCGACGGCGGCCTGACGCAGGCCTGGCTGGGCCTGATTCCCCGCCCAGGGTTCGAGAAGAAGGACACGGCCCCACAGCCGGCCGCCTGACGCCATTGCGCTCCCCCGTTACCTCACCCCTCAAAAAAAGGAGACTCTCGTGAAACCAGCCAAGTCCTTGCTCGTGGCCTGCGTGGCCGCACTTTCCACCCTCTGCGCGCAGGCGCAGACCGAACCGGGCCTGACCGACAAGACCATCAAGCTCGGCCTGTTCGGGCCGCTGTCGGGCAACTCCATGGCCTACGGCTTCGACGTGATGAACGCGGCCAAGATGTACTACGACAAGATCAACAAGGACGGCGGCATCCACGGGCGCAAGATCGAACTGGTGGTCGAGGACGACCGCTGCAACGCCAACGACCTGCTGGCCGCCGTGAAGAAGCTCACCGAGCAGGACAAGGTCTTCGCGCTCAACGGGGGCTCCTGCTCTGCCGCCGTGGTGGGCGCGCGCGAGTACGTGGAACGCTCGCAGATCCCCCTGGTGATGCTCAACGCGTCGGGCGATGGTGCCCTGTACCCGCCGTCGAAGTACATCTACGGCGCGTTCTCCATCTCCCAGCGCGCGGTGGGCGGCTCGATGGTGCAGTTCGCCGCCGAGCACCTCAAGGGCAAGAAGATCGGCTACATCAACCACGACGATGCCTATGGCGGGTGGAACCTCGAAGCGGCGGAGTTCCAGGCCAAGCAGCTCGGGGTGGACCTGCAGGTCCAGTCGGTCGCGCCGAACCTGACCGACGTGACCGCGCCGATGCTCAAGATCCGCGCCGCCAACCCCGACGTGCTGCTGATCACCACCTACGCGCGCCCCGTGAGCCTGCTGGTCAAGAAGGCGCAGGAGCTGGGCTGGACCAAACCCATCGTGATCGCCGTCAACGGCACGGCCGACCTCAAGCAGCTGGTCGAGAACGTGGGCAGCAAGGATGCGTTCAAGAACGTCTACCTGCAGGAAGTGATGGCCGACGTGGCCGGCGGCCCCAAGCTCAAGTGGGTCTACGACATGTACAAGGCCTACTACCCCGAGCTGGCCGCCAAGCCAGGCTATCCGCAGACCTACATGCCCTACGGCATCCCGTCGGCGATGACCGTGGTCAACGCGCTCAAGGCCGCGGGCCCGCAGCTCACGCGGGAGAAGTTCCTCACCGCGCTGTCGCAGACCAAGTTCGAGTCGAACGTGATGGCCGGCCCGATCGAGCTCACGCCCACCGACCACGCGGGCCAGAAGTCGGCCATCTACCTCAAGTTCGACGGCACCAACATGACCGCGGTCCCCGGCGCCTACCGCAGCCTCTGGACCTACCAGCCCAAGTAACCAACCAGGAGAAGGGGCCGGTCCACGCCCGCGTGCGGCCGCCCCTCCATCGCCATGAGTTTCAGTGAGATTTGGCTGTTTCTGCAGCAGGGCATCCTTTCCGGCCTGGTGACGGGCAGCGTCTATGCGCTGCTGGCCATCGCCATCGTCGCGATCTTCAAGACCACCGACGTGCCGAACTTCGCCCAGGGCGAGATCTTCATGATCGGCGGCTATGTGGCGCTGTCCCTGCTGCTGATCGCGGGCTGGTCGTACGCCGTGGTCATCCCCGTCACGGTGGTCGCCGTGGCGGTGGGCGCGGCGCTCTTCCAGCGGGTGGTGATGGAGCGGGTGACCCATTCCAAGGGCGTGGGCCCGCAGCTGGTGATCGCCACGCTGGGCCTGGCCTACATGCTCAAGGGCCTGGTGCGCCAGACCGGGCTGGGCGACACGCCGCGCTCGCTGCCGCCCCTGGTCTCCAACGACCCCGTGATCATCGGAGACGCCTTTCTCACGCGGCTCGACGTGGCGATCTTCGCCGCCTCCATCACCGCGATGGTGCTGATCTACCTGATGTTCAACCACACGCGCATCGGCAAGGCGATGCGGGCCGTGGGCATGAACCCGCGCGCCGCGCAGATCGTCGGCATCCGCCTGTCGCGCATCCGCATGATGGTGTGGGCCATGGCGGGCCTGCTGTCCGCGCTGGCCGCCCTGCTCATCACCCCCAAGATCCTCATCACGCCGGACATCGCGCACATCGCGATCCTGGCCTACGCGGCGGCCATCGTGGGCGGCTTCACCAGCCTGCCGGGCGCCGTGCTGGGCGGCCTCGTCATCGGCATCGTCGAGAACCTGGTGGGCCTGTTCATCTCCACCAACGCCATCGTGGTCGCGCCCTTCCTGGCCATCCTGGTCACGCTGATCGTGCGTCCGCAGGGCATCCTGGGCGGCAAGCCCCAAGTCAAGAAAGTATGAAAACCATGACCCGCGATCACTGGGCATTGCTCGCTGCCGCCCTGGTTCTGTTGATCCTTCCCTTCGCCGTGTCGGGCTATGTCCTGTACGTGGTCAACCTGCTGATGGTCTTCGTGGTGCTGGCCCTGGGCATGCACGTCGTGATCGGCGAATCGGGCCAGTTCGCGCTGGCGCACGCCGCGTTCTTCGGCATCGGCATCTACACGGCCGGCATCATCAACACGGCATGGCACCCGCCCTTCGTGCTGTCCGTCCTGGCCGGCGGGGCCCTGTCGGCCGTGCTCGGCTACCTCATCGGCTACCTGGCGCTGCGCATGCGCGACATCTACCTGGCCCTGGCCACATTCGCCTTCGGCGAGGCGATGCAATGGGTCTTCCTCACCTGGGAGCGCGTCACGGGCGGCTCCAACGGCATGAAGATGGATCCGGCCAATCTGTTCGGCTACAGGCTGACCAACGACCTGCAGGCCTACCCCTTCGTGGTGGTGCTGGCGGGGCTGATGCTGTGGCTCACCGTGGCGCTGGCGCGCTCACAGTACGGCTCGTCGCTCAGGGCCGTGCGCGAGAGCGATGTGGCCGCGATGGCCATGGGCATCAACGTCAAGGCCATGAAGCAGAGCGCGTTCGCCATCTCGGCGGCCTTCGCGGGCATCGCCGGGGGCATGTACACGCTGTTCACCTCGTTCATCCACCCGGAGAGCCTGGGCTTCCAGACCACCATCCTGGTGCTCACCATGGTCGTCGTGGGGGGCATGGGCTCGGTGCGCGGCGCGGTGGCCGGCGCCATTGCCTTCGGCCTGATCTCCGAGCTGCTGCGCCAGCTCATGTCGGTGCAGGAAATCATCTATGGCGTGATCCTCATGGGGTTCATGATGTTCATGCCCAAGGGGCTGTTCGCCGACCGCAACCGCCGCGTGGCACGCAAGCCCGCCAAGGGGGTGCAGGCATGAGCACGCGCCCCTTCCTGGAAGTCTCCGGCATCACCGTGCGCTTTGGCGGGCTGGTGGCCGTGAACAGCCTCTCGTTCGACGTGGCGCGCGGCTCGATCCATGCGCTGATCGGCCCCAACGGGGCCGGCAAGTCCACCACCTTCAACTGCATCTCCCGCTACTACCAGCCGACCGAAGGCCGCATCGTTGTGGACGGCGAGGACGTGACGCACCATGCACCTTCGCGCATGGCAGGCATGGGCATCGCGCGCACCTTCCAGAACCTGGAGCTGTTCGGCGACCTGAGCGTGTACGAGAACGTGCTGCTGGGCTGCCACTCGCACAGCGCGAACACGCTGGGCCGGCTGCTGCGCCGCCCCGGCGGCGAGATCCGCGACCTGGTGGACAGCCTCATCGAGCGCGTGGGCCTGACCCACGACCGCGAGACCCGCGCCAAGGAACTCGACTTCGGCCACCAGAAGCTGCTGGAGATCGCCCGCGCCCTGGCGCTCAAGCCGCGCCTGCTGCTGCTGGACGAACCGGCGGCCGGCCTGCGCAATCGGGACATCGAGAACCTGGACCACCTGCTGACCGAACTGGCCCAGAAGGACGGCATCACCGTGCTCCTGGTCGAGCACGTGATGCAGCTGGTGATGTCGATCTCCGACCGCATCACCGTCATGTCCTTCGGCCAGAAGATCGCCGAAGGCACCCCCAAGGAAATCAGCGAGAACCCGACCGTGATCGAAGCCTACCTCGGCAAGGGAGCGGCCCATGCCTGATCCCATGCAGCAACCAAGCCAGGGCGCACTGCTCGAAGTGCGCGGCATCAGCGCCTCCTACGGCGCCATCCAGGCGCTCTCGGGCGTGAGCCTGGCCGTGCCGCAGGGCGCCATCGTGGCCCTGCTGGGCAGCAACGGTGCCGGCAAGAGCAGCACGCTGAACGCGATCTCGCACCTCATCGATCCCACCGCCGGCGAGGTCCACTTCGCCGGCGAGCCCATCCACCGGCAGCCGTCCGACGAGATCGTCCGCAGGGGCCTGGTGCAGGTGCCCGAGGGGCGCGAGGTGTTCAAGGAAATGAGCGTGCGCGAGAACCTGGAGCTGGGCGCCTTCCTGCGCCGTGACCGCGCCGCGATCGCCGAGGACCTGGACAAGGTCTACACCCTGTTTGCGCGGCTCAAGGAACGCTCCGAGCAGCGGGCGGCCACGCTGTCGGGCGGCGAGCAGCAGATGCTGGCGATCGGCCGCGCACTCATGTCCCGCCCGCGGCTGATCATGTTCGACGAGCCTTCGATGGGGCTGTCGCCGCTGCTCGTCGAGCAGATATTCGAGGCGATCCAGCGGCTCAACCGGGAGCAGGGTCTCACCATCCTGCTCGTGGAGCAGGACGTGCGCCTGGCGCTCACGGTGGCCAGCCACGCCTACATCCTGGAAAACGGCGAGATCACGCTGCAGGGCGCGGCGGCCCAGCTCATGGACGACCCGGCCGTGCGCCGGGCCTACCTCGGCGTCTGAACGGCGCCCATTCAGCAGGAGAAATTGGATGGATTTGTTGAAAGGCAAGCTCGCGCTGGTGACCGGCGCCGGCGGGGGACTGGGCTCGGCCATTGCGCTGGGCTTCGCGAACGAGGGCGCCAAGGTGATCTGCGCCGACATCGGTGCGGACAAGGCCGAGGCCACGGCCCGGCGCATCCGCGACGCCGGCGGCGAGGCCTGGAGCGTGGTGCTGGACGTGTGCGACCGGGCCGCCGTCCAGGCCTGCGCCGCGGACCTGCAGGCGCGCATCGGCCCGATCGACGTGCTGATCAACAACGCAGGCATTTCCGGCCGCGCGCGCATCGACGACCCGCACGCGCCCGAGGTGTGGGACCGCCTCATCGACGTGAACCTGCAGGGCCTGTTCAACGTCACGCATGCCTTCGTGCCGGCGTTGAAGAAGACCCGGGGGTGCATCGTGAACCTGTCGTCCATCGTGGCATTCGTGAGCGGCATCTCGTCGGCCGGGTATGTCGCCTCCAAGGGCGCCGTGCGTTCGCTGACCCAGGTGCTGGCCCGCGACCTGGCGCCTTTTGGGGTGCGCGCCAATGCGGTCGCGCCCGGGCTGATGCTGACCGAGATGGTCGCCCCGCAGCTGGCCGTGCCCGGCGGCACGGACTGGTACATGAAGCGCGTGCCCGCGGGCCGCGGCGGCGAGGTCGAGGAAATCGTCGGACCCGTGGTCTTTCTTTCCTCCCACATGGCCAGCTATGTGAATGGTGTGGTGCTGCCCGTCGATGGCGGCTTTCTCTCGGCTTGATCGAAATCTTCGGAAAAAACATGGACGACAACAACAGCAAACCGATTGCCCTGGTCACCGGCGGGGCCGGTGGAATGGGCCTGGCCACCGTCGAACGCCTGGCCCGCGACGGCTACGCCGTGGTGATGGTGGACCGCGATGAAGCCCTGGCGCAGCGCGAGACCGGCCGTTTGAAGGGCCTGGGCCTGGATGTGCAGTGCCGCGTGCTCGACCTGACGGACGAAGCGGCCGTGCGTGGCCTGGTGCAGTCCCTGCCCCCGGTGCGCGCTCTGGTCAACAACGCCGGCATCTTCGACGAGCGCAAGTTCCTGGAGGTGAGCAACGACGACTTCCGCCGTGCCTACGAGGTCAACCTCATCGCCGTGGCCACGCTCACACAGGAAGTAGCCAAGACCATGCCCGAGGGCGGCCGCATCGTGAACATCGCTTCGCGCGCGTACCTGGGGGCGAAGAACCACCCGCACTACGTGGCCTCCAAGGCGGCCGTGGTGGGCTACACGCGCGCCAGTGCCATGGAACTGGCGCCGCGCGGCATCCTGGTCAACGCGATCGCGCCGGGGCTGATCGACACGCCCATCCTGCGCGCGCTCACGCCCGAGCGGCTGGCGGCGCAGCTCGCGCTGCAGCCCACGGGCAAGGCTGGCAGTCCGCAAGACATCGCCCAGGCGGTGGCCTTCCTCGTGTCGCCGCAGACGGGCTTCATCACCGGGCAGGTGCTGTTCGTCGATGGCGGCAAGTCGCTGGGCGGGTCGGGCGCATGACGGCGCCGCATTGGGACGCCGAGTACGACGTCGTCGTCATCGGTGCGGGCGCGGGCGGCATGGCCGCCGCGCTGACCGCGAAGATCGAAGGCTGCAGCGTGCTGCTGGTGGAGAAGACCGACCGCGTGGGCGGCTCCACCGCCGTGTCCGGCGGGGCCGTGTGGGCGCCGCTCAATGCGCAGTCGGCGCAGGTGGGCCACCCCGACAGCTTCGAGAAGGTCTGGACCTATCTGCGCAACACGGTGGGCGATGCCGCGCCGGCAGGGATGCAGCAGGCCTTCGTGCGCCACGGCGCCGGCATGGTCGACTACCTGGAGAAGCACACCGCGGTGCGGCTGGTCGCGCGCAGCTACTCGCCCGACTACTACCCCGACCGCGAGGGCGCGGCCTTCGGCGGCCGCTCGCTCGACCCGGCGATGTTCGACGGGCGTGAACTGGGCGCGCATTTCAAGGAACTGCGCGATCCCCTGCCCGAATTCATGGTGCTGGGCGGGATGATGGTGACCATGACCGATGCCAAGCACCTGCTGGCGGTCACGCGCTCGTTCACGTCCTGGCGCGAAGGCATGAAGCTCGTACTGCGCTATTTTTCCGACCGGCTGCGCGGCTACCACCGTGGCACGCGCCTGGTGCTGGGCAATGCGCTGGCGGCCCGGCTTTTCAAGAGCGTGATCGACCGTGGCATCGACTACTGGCTGGACACAGCGGTGCAGAAGCTGGACGTGTCCCATGGCGCGGTGGTGGGCATCTCGCTGGTGCGCGCGGGCAAGCCGGTGCAGGTGCGGGCACGCCGCGGCGTGGTGGTGGCCACGGGGGGATTCCCCTGGAGCGAGGAACTGCGCAGTGCGCACTACCCCGCGCCGACGGGGCCCTGGTCCATGTCGCCGCAGGGCAACCGGGGCGAGGGCATCGCGCTGGCGCGCCAGGCGGGTGCCACGCTGGGGCAAGGCCACACCAGTCCGGCGTTCTGGGCCCCGGTCTCCGTGCTGCAGCGGCCCGATGGCTCGGTCGTGCGCTACCCGCACCTGGTGTGGGACCGCGCCAAGCCCGGCCTCATGGCCGTGAACGGGGCCGGCCAGCGCTTCGTCAACGAAGCGACCTCGTACCACGAGTTCGTGCGGGCGATGTACCGCTCCCACGCCACGGTGCCCACGCTGCCGGCCTACCTGGTCTGCGACAGCGACTTCATGGAGCAATGGGGCATGGGCCTGGCGTTGCCGGGCGGGCGGCCGCGCGATCACCTCGTCAAGGCCGGCTACCTGGTGAAGGCGCCGACACTGCGGGCGCTCGGCGATGCCCTGGGCATCGGCGGCGCCGCGCTGCAGGCCACGGCCGAGCGCTTCAACGCGCAGGCCGACCAGGGGCGCGACGACGACTTCGGCAAGGGCAGCACCGAATACAACCGCTACCTGGGCGACGCGGCGCACCAGCCCAACCCCTGCATCGGTGCCTTGCGCCAGGGACCGTTCTATGCCGTGAAGGTGTTCGCTGGCGACATCGGCACCGCCGTGGGCATTGCCTGCAACGAGGATGCCCAGGCGCTCGATGCGGCCGGCCAACCCATTGAGGGCCTGTACGTGGCGGGCAACGACATGCATTCGGTGATGGGGGGCGAGTACCCCGCGCCCGGCATCACCCTGGGGCCGGCTCTGACCTTCGGGTGGATCGCCGGCCGACAGCTTGCGCAGGCTGCGCCTTCCCATCCATGAACCGGTGAACTTCCATGCAGATCTACTTCTCTCCGTTCTCCCCCTACGTGCGCAAGTGCCTGGTGACGGCGCACGAGCTGGGCCTCAGCGACCGCGTGCAGCTGCTGCCGTCCAACGCCAATCCGGTGCAGCGCGACCGGGACATCATCGCCAGGAACCCGCTGGGCAAGGTGCCGACCTTCATCACCGATGAGGGCGCCGTGCTGTACGACAGCCGCGTCATCTGCGAATACCTCGACGAGATCGGCAACGGAACGCTGTTTCCCCGCAGTGGCGATGCGCGCTGGAATGCGCTGACGCTGCAGGCGCTCGGAGACGGCATCCTCGACGGCGCGCTGATCGCCCGCTATGAGGACGTGGCGCGGCCCGAGCCGCTGCGCTGGCCAGAGTGGCGCGCCGCGCAGCTGGACAAGGCCGAGACTTCGCTGGCCCATCTGTCCGCGAACCCCGCACTCATCGCGCCGCAGCGGCTGGACATCGGCACGCTCACGGTGGCCTGTGCGCTGTGGTACCTGGATCTCAGGTTTGCGGACTTCGGATGGCGCCAGCGCCATCCCGCCGTTGCGGCCTGGTACGAGGCATTTTCAAAGCGTCCATCATTGCAGGCGAGCTGGGCGCTGTGATCCGGCGCGCGCCAGCGCCCCATCGCTGCCGCGCTCACTCCGCCCGGATGTTCGCGCGCTGGGCGATCGCGCGCATGCGCGGCAGTTCGTCCTCGATCCGCGCCAGCACGGCGTCGCCGCTGGCATAGGACTGCTCCAGCCCGCTGGCGATGAGCTTGCTGCGGATCTCGGCATCCGCCATGGTCTCGGCCAGGGCCTTGCCCAGCTTCGCCTTGACTTCGGCGGGCAGGCCGCGCGGCGCCACGACGGCCAGCCACGAATCCGCGGCAAAACCGGCGAAGCCGCTTTCCGCCACCGTGGGCACATCCGGCAGCTGCGTGGCCCGCGCCGCGCCGGTGACCACGATGGGCTTGATCTTGCCGCCCTTGAGCTGCGGCAGCGCGGCCGCCACCGTGTCGATGGTGAACGGGATCTGCCCACCGATCAGGTCGCTCATGGCGGGTGCGCTGCCCCGGTAGGGCACATGCATCAGCTGGATGCCGGTGGCCGACCACATCAGCTCGGCGGCAAAGTGGCCCGTGGTGCCGCTGCCGAACGAGCCGTAGGAGAACTTGTCCGGAGCGCGCTTCACCGCCGCGATCAGCTGCGGGAGGTTGGCCACCGGCACATCGCGGTGGGCCAGCAGGATCAGCGGCACGCGCGCCACCATGCCGATGGGCTCGAAGCTCTTGACCGGGTCGTACGGCAGCTTGTTGTTGAGCGCCGGGTTGACGGTGAAGGTGGAGCCCGAGCTGATCAGCAGCGTGTAGCCGTCGGCCGGAGCGTTGGCCACGAAGGATGCGCCCACGATGGTGCCCGCGCCGGCCTTGTTCTCGACCACCACCGCCTGGCCCAGGCGTTCGCCCAGCTTCTTGCTGATGAGCCGGCCCACGATGTCGACGGCCCCGCCGGGCGGAAAGGGCACCACCAGCTGCACCGGCTTGGCGGGGTAGCCATCGGCGTGCGCCATGCGCCCCCAACCCAAGCCTGCGATGGCTGCCATGAACAACAAGGCGACGCTGGTGCGTCTTTTGGGCTGTGGGCATTTCATGTGGCGGTCCTTCTGGTGCGGGTTGTTCACCCTGCGTTGCGGCTGTGAACAAGGGGAAGGCGCGCCAGTCTTCGTCTCGCTCTGGCCACGCCTGTCGCTACTGCGGAGTTGTCGAGGCCGCCAGGGCGATGAGATGAGGGCACGGGACCATGGCGGTGGAAGACCGGGCGGCATGCGCAGGTCTTGTGAGGGCAGAGCGGGGGGCGCTCAGATCACGGACAGCCCGGCCAGCCGGCACAGGCGCTGTTGCTCCGTTTCCTCGCGCGGCGGTGCGTCAGCCGTTGCGAAAAAGAAAGCTGTAGGCGTTCAACGCCGGCACCCCTCCCAGGTGCGCGTACAGCACGCGGGAGCCTTCGGGGAATTCGCCCTTGCGCACCATGTCGATCATGCCGTGCATGGACTTGCCTTCGTACACCGGGTCGGTGAGCATGCCTTCCTGGCGTGCGCACAGGCGGATGGCTTCGAGCGTGCCTTCATTGGGCAGGCCGTATTCGGGGCCGCCGTAGCGCGTGTCCAGCACCACGTCCTCGGCCGTGATCTCCTGGCCCAGTTCCACCAGCTTGGCCGTGTTCCGTGCAATGCGCAGCACCTGGGCATGCGTCTTCTCGGGCTTGGCCGATGCGTCGATGCCGATCACCTTGCGCGCCCGGCCGTCGGCCGCAAAGCCCACCACCATGCCGGCCTGCGTACTGCCCGTGACCGAGCACACGACGATGTAGTCGAACTGGAAGCCCAGCTCCTTCTCTTGCTGGCGCACTTCCTCGGCAAAGCCCACGAAGCCCAGGCCGCCGTACGGGTGCTCGGAGCAGCCGGCCGGGATGGGGAAGGGCTTGCCGCCGGCCTTCTTCACGTCTTCCATGGCCTGCTCCCAGCTGGGGCGGATGCCGATGTCGAAGCCCGCAGCGTCCAGGCGCACGTCGGCGCCCATGATGCGGCTCATCTCGATGTTGCCCACGCGGTCGTACACCGCATCGGAGTAGTTGACCCAGTTCTCCTGCACCAGCACGCACTTCATGCCCAGGTGCGCGGCCACGGCGGCCACCTGGCGCGTCTGGTTGGACTGGATGCCGCCGATGGAGACCAGCGTGTCGTAGCCGCCCGCGATCGCCTCGGGGATGAGGTATTCGAGCTTGCGCGTCTTGTTGCCGCCAAAGGCCAGGCCCGAGTTGCAGTCCTCGCGCTTGGCATACAGGTGCACCTTGCCGCCCAGGTGGGCCGACAGGCGCGGCAGCGCGGTGATGGGCGAGGGCCCGAAGGTCAGCGGGTGGCGGGCGAATTTCTGCAGGTTCATGGCGGTTTCCTCAAGCGGTGATGGGAGCGCAGACCGGGGCGTCTGCCGTGCATCCATCGTAGGAAAACAAGCACTTAACGTGGTTGTGAACTCTGCGTGAAAGTTGGCGTTTTGATGCTGATCAATGAATAATGAGTGATACAAATTTCGGTGATGAGCAAATGAGCGCAACAAAAGTTCGTGCAAAGAATGTGGATGCCACAGCGGAAACGATGGAGACCCTGGATCGCACCGACAAGGCCATCCTGCGGCTGCTGCAGCGCGACGCCTCGCTGTCGAACGTGGCACTGGCAGAGAAGGTGCACCTGAGCCCGCCCGCCTGTCTGCGGCGCGTGGAGAGGCTCAAGCGCCTGGGGCTGATCGACAAGGTCGTGGCGCTGCTCAGCCCGCGCGCGGTGGGCGCGGGCATGCTGGTGATGATCGGCGTGGTGCTGGACCGCTCCACGCCCGACTCGTTCGCGGCGTTCGAGAAGGCCGCGGCCAAGGTGTCCGGCTGCATGGAATGCCATGTGGTCACCGGCGAGTTCGACTACTTCATGCTGGTGCGCACGCGCGACAACGACAGCTTCAACCGCCTGCACGCCGAGCAGTTGCTGTACTTGCCGGGCGTGCGCCAGGTGCGCTCGTTCATGGTGCTGCGCAATGTGCTGTCGACCACGGAGTTGCCGTTGGCGGTGTGATTCGCCTGCGTTCACGGCTTGCGAGAGTTCTCATGCGGCGGCCACACCAACCGTTCGGGCTGAGCCTGTCGAAGCCTTGCGGGTGCTTCGACAGGCTCAGCCCGAACGGTTGCAGAGTTTGTCAGCGTGCTTGCGCCCGCCCCCGGCCCTTGAGCCTCTCCCACACAGTCCCTCCAAACACATTCACCGCGAGCCCCGCCATCAGCAGCCCGGCCCCCGCAAAGTGCACCGCCTGCAGCGCCTCGCCAAACACCAGCCAGCCGGTGGTCAGGCCCACCACGGGCACGAGCAGTGTGAACGGCGCCACGCGGTTCACGGGGTAGCGCGACATGAGGTACGTCCACAGCCCGAAGCCCAGCAGCGTGGAGATCCATGCGATGTACGCGACGGCGGCCATCGACTTCAACGACAGGTGCTGCACCGCCGACAGCACCGCGCCGGGCCCGTCCACCCACAGCGACAGTGCCACGAAGGGCAGCGGTGCGACCAGGCTGGACCACACGATGAAGGCGAACTGGTTCATCGGCCCGTGGCGGCCCACGGCGCGCGTCACGATATTGCCGCAGCCCCATATCGCGGCCGCGGCCACGGTGAGCGCAAACCCTGCCAGCGGCATGGACGCGCCGTGCGCGCTGCCGATCAGCACCAGCCCTACCGCCGCCAGCGCCAGGCCCGCCACCTGGTTGCCATGCCACGGCTCGCGCAGCCACCACGCGGCCAGCAGCAGTGTGAAGAACGACTGTGCCTGCAGCACCAGCGACGCCAGGCCCGAGGGCATGCCGATGTGGATGGCGGTGAACAGCAGCGCGAACTGGCCCACGGCCATCGTCATTCCGTACAGCAGATACAGGCGCAGTGGAACCTTGGGCGGCCGCACGAACAGCAGCGCCGGGAATGCCGCCAGCAGGTAGCGCAGCGCGCCCAGGAGCATGGGCGGAATGTCGGTTACGCCCACCTTGATGACGGCGAAGTTCAGGCCCCAGACCAGGATGACGAGCAATGCCAGGCAGAGGTCGCGGGGGCGCAAGGAGGTGTTCATGGCAGGTGGGCAGCGGCAACAACAGGGGCCCTGATTGTCTGACAGCCTCAGGGCGCGCGCCGTGCGTGGCCGGCCGGGTTTCGGTCAGAAACGGACACGCCCTGCACGTGTCCGAGGGGCGCGATCAGCCGGCCTCGACCGCGAAACTCAGCCCTGCGTTCGCCTGTAGCCGCGTGATCAGCTTGTCGCCCATGGCGGGCGCCGTGGTCCAGATGCCTCCGGGGGTGTCCGTGGCCTCCAGCAGCAGGCACACGGCTGCCTCGGCGATCATCTTGGAGGTGGAGCCGTAGCCCGGGTCGCGGTCTCCCTTCACGCCCACGCGCAGGCTGTGGCCGTCCGCGTCGGTGCCGAGAAAGAGCACGTCGTAGAAGCCGGCGTCGCGCTCTTCGCGCGAGGGGCCTTCGCCAGGCTTGGGGCCCTTGTCGGAGCCGAGCGACTTGTCGCCTGCCACGGCGTTGGCGATGGCCTCGCCTTTCTCGCCGGTGCCGGTGATCAGCATCTCGTCGTAGACGAAGTCGGCGCCGTAGGCGTGCTGCAGCAGAAAGTTGGACCGGTGCACGTTGCGCGTGTTGATGGCGGCCATGACGAATGGCGCAACCCAGACACCTTCGCCGCCCGGGCCTGCCAGGGCCTCGTCCACCATGGGCTTGTGGCCCGTGGGCTGGCGCGGGCCTTCGAAGCCGGGCGTGAGCGAGAACGGGTTCTTGAGCAGGTCCAGCACGGCGGGGTTGGTGGCGGCTGCGGCCATGGTGGCCTTCAGGCTGGCCGCGGTGCCGCCCGAGAACGTTCCTTTCATCTTGCGCACCCGGCCGCGCACGCGCGGCGCAGGGTGGCCGAAGCGGTGGCGGAATTCCTTTTGCAGCAGGAACACGCCCAGATCGAACGGGATGGAGTCGAACCCGCACGAGAACACGATGCGCGCGCCGCTGGCCTTGGCTGTGGCTTCGTGCGCGTCGATCATCTGGCGCATCCAGGCGGGCTCGCCGCACAGGTCCACGTAGTCCACACCGGCTGCGGCGCATGCGGCCACGAGTTCGTTGCCGTAGAGCTGGTACGGGCCCACGGTGGTCAGCACCAGGCGGGTCTGGGCCATCAGGGCCTGCAGGCTGGCCGGGTCGGTGCTGTCGGTCACGATGAGTGGGGTGTCGGCGGGCGCGCCGACTTCCTCGCGCACGGCGGCCAGCTTGTCGGCGCTGCGCCCGCCCATGGCCCAGCGCAGGCCGCTGCCGGCGGGGTAGCGCTGCAGCAGGTATTCAACGACCAGGCGGCCCGTGAAGCCGGTGGCGCCGTGGACGACGATGTCAAAGGGTTTGGCGGTGGTCATGGGGGGTCTCCGTGCAGGCTTTGCAATCAATGGCTGCGATTGTCAAAGACAAGCGGGTGTTGTCATGTCGCCCAGGTGCCGCGTTTGGGGTGATAAAAGTATCGCCAAACGATACCCGGGAGCCGTGCAATTGCCACTGGCGCAACTGGTGGGGGCGGGCGGCGGGTCGGGGCAGCACTATCCGCTCCGTGTTCAACCACGGCCTTGTCTGGCCACCCCCTGTATGTCGTCCTCTTCCACCATCATCCAGCGTGACACCCGTGCATGGCAGCTCCAGGTGTGGGTCTCGTTCGGTATCGCCGTCTTCCTGTGCGCCGTGGGGCTGGCGTGGTTGCCGGGCGAGCAGCTGGAGCAGGCGTTCATGGTGATGGGCTATGTGTTCTGCCTCTCGGCCGCGTTCGTGCTGGCCAAGTTCGTGCGGGACAACGAGAGCGCCGCGCGCCGCGGTGCGGGCGACACGCCCATGTGGAAGCTGGTGGTCTGGGGCGGCTTCGTGGTGGCCATGGGCCTCACCGGCTGGGGCCTGTTCGGCATGGAGATCAACGTGACCTACAAGGCCTTCCTGGGTGTGAGCTGGCTGTACCTGATCACCACTGCCTTCACGCTGGCCAAGATGCTGCGCGACCGCCACGAGGCTGACCTGCTGGAAGCGCGCCTGCAAGGCCGCCGCGAAGCTGCCGCAGCACATGCTGCTACGTCTGGTAACAACGCCAGCTGAGTTTCCGGCGTTCGCCCTGGCCCCATGGCGGATGCTCGGAGGTTGCCCTGAAAAAAACCGGTGCTGCCGCGCTACTGCGCAGCACCTCCTGTGAGGAGTGAAACCATGAAGAAATTGTCGAAGATCCTGACCCTTGCCCTGGCCGCCGGCCTGCTGTGCACGCTGGCCGCCCTGCCCGCGCGCGCCCAGAGCGAGGCCTCGGCCGCGCTGTCGCTGCTGCCTGTCGCTTCGGTGGTGGGCACGGCGTCGGTGGCGTCCGCCGCCGCTGGCGCGGTCGTGGCGGTGCCTGCCGCATTGTCGGTGGCGGGTGCGGCGCTGACCGTGAAGACGGTGGAGGCCTCGGCCACCGGCACGGTGTACTTGCTGGAGCGCGCCTCCGACGGCGCCCAGGTCAGCGTCGAGGTGGCGGGCCGGGGCGTGGGCGCATCGGCGCACACCGTGGGCACGGTGGTGACCTGCAGCGTGATCGGCACGGGCGTGGTGCTGTCGGTGGCGGGCGAGGCGATCGCCTTCGTGCCCAACGCCATCGGCCGTGCGCTGTTGCACAACGAGCGCCTGTAAGGGGCACCGCCATGGATGTGCAGCAGATGACCGTGACGACCCCGGCGCATGCCCGCGTGCGCTCCTTCAACCCCGCCATGCTCGGCCTGGCCCTGGTGGCGGGCGCGGCCCTGCTGGCGGCGCCAGCGGCCCACGCGGGCCGCTCCTGCGAGGCCGCCAAGCCCGTGCCGGCCAAGGTGATCGAGCGCGGCATGCAACTGGCGCAGCAGACCTCCGCCGCGCTCGACGCGGAGCATGCGAAGTCTGGCGCCCAGGTGGTGGTGCTCGCCCGCGCCGGGCAGGACCTGAGCAAGTACGGCCTGCGCTATTCGCACCTGGGCTGGGCCTACAAGACACCCGAGGGCCCCTGGCGCGTGGCCCACAAGCTCAACGAATGCGGCACGGCCGTGGGGCACCTGTACCGGCAGGGCCTGGGCGAGTTCTTCCTGGACGACCTGTGGCGCTACGAGGCCGTCTACGCCGTGCCCACGCCCGAGGTGCAGCAGCGCCTGCTGGCCGTGCTGCAGGACAAGGCCCGCACCAGGACGCTGCAGCACCCGCCCTACAGCATGGTGAGCTACGTGTGGGGCCGCAAGTACCAGCAGTCCAACCAATGGGCGCTGGAAACGCTGGCCGTGGCCATGGAGCCCGCCACGGTGCGCAACCGCGAGCAGGCGCAGGCCTGGCTGCAGTTCAAGGGCTACGAGCCGACCACGCTCAAGCTCGGGCCGCTCACGCGGATGGGCGGGCGCGTGGGTTCGGCCAACATCGCGTTCGACGACCACCCGGGCGACAAGCGGTTCTCGGACCGCATCGAGACCGTCACGGTCGATTCGGTGCTGGCCTGGCTGCAGCGGGCCCAGCTGGCGGCCGCGCCGGTGGTGCTGACCGTGAAGAATTGATGAAATGGGCCGATTGCGCTTGACTGGTAAGCGCTGGCAGCTATCAAATGCATAGTATCTACAGAGGGGAATGATCATGAGCAAATCACTGCGGCTGTCTGAAAAATGGTTCCGCCGCGGCCTGTGGCTGGTGGCGCTGGTGTTCGCCAGCTTCCTCATCGGGCTGGGCGGCACCATCGTGGGCGATTTGCCCAAGGTCGAGACGCCGCTGCGCGTGGATGACTTCCTGGACAAGCCGGCCGCTGAAAAGCTGCGCGCCCAGGTCAAGGACGCGCGCCAGGCCGAGCAGGACGCGCAGACCGCGCTGGAGCAGGCGCAGCTGCAGCGCAGCAAGGCCCGCAGCGAAACGCAGGCCGCGCGCGAGACCTTCAACAACTGGCTCTCCACCCGCTCGGCCACCCAGCGCGTCGACCAGGACCCGGAGGTCATTGCGCGCACCCAGGCGCTCGATGTGCTCAAGCTCGCCGAGCGCAAGACCCAGCAGGCGGTGGAGCTGCAGCAGCAGGCCGCGCTCGACGCGCGCCAGGCGGCGGCGGCCACGCAGGAGCGCCTGAACAGCATGGAAGCCGATGGCTACGTGAAGCTGGAGGCCGAGCGCCGCAAGGTGGAGCTGCGCGTGTTCCTGTACCGCCTGGCGCTCACCCTGCCGCTGCTGGCCATCGCCGGCTGGCTGTTCGTGAAGAAGCGCAAGGGCACCTACTGGCCGTTCGTGTGGGGCTTCATCTTCTTCGCGCTGTTCGCGTTCTTCGTGGAGCTGGTGCCCTACCTGCCCAGCTACGGCGGCTATGTGCGCTACGTGGTGGGCATCGGCATCACGGCGCTGGTGGGGCGCTACGCCATCCTCGCGCTCAACCGCTACCTGGAGCGCCAGAAGCTGGCCGAAACCCTGCCCGACCAGGAGCGCCGCAAGGAGCTGAGCTACGACGTGGCCCTGGCCCGCCTGGCCAAGAGCGTGTGCCCCGGCTGCGAGCGGCCCGTGGACTTGAAGAACGAGAAGATCGACTTCTGCCCGCACTGCGGCATCGGCCTGTTCGACCACTGCGGCACCTGCACCACGCGCAAGAGCGCCTTCGCCCGCTTCTGCCATGCCTGCGGCACGGGCGCGGGGGTGCGGCTGGCGCGGGATGACTGAGCGGGTCCCCGCGTGACATCCATGGGGGGGCTGCGCCGCCGCGAGCTTCTGGGCGCGCTGGCCGCCGCCGGACTGGCGGGGGCCTGTGCGCCGCTGACGGCCCACAGTGCGCCCGGGGCGCTGATCGAGAACGTGACCCGCCTGTACCCCGTGCGCGTGTCGCGGGTGGTGGTGCCCGCCAGCCTGCAGGACGTGGCGCAGGCCGTGCGCAACTGGCCCGGCGCGGTGGCCGTGGGCGGCGGGCGCTACAGCATGGGCGGCCAGGTCGGCGTGGAAGGCGGCCTGCACATCGACATGCGCGGCATGAATGCCCTGGTGTGGCTGGACACCGGGGCGCGCACGGTGCGCGTGCAGGCCGGCATGCGCTGGCGCGACCTGCAGGACCACCTGGATCCCCACGACCTGGCGGTGCGCACCATGCAGAGCTACTCGAACTTCACGGTGGGCGGTTCCGTGTCGGTGAACGTGCATGGCCGCTATGTGGGGCACGGGCCCATCGGCGCGTCCGTGCGGGCCCTGCAGATCGTGCTCGCCAGCGGCGAGGTGCGCGAGGCCAGCCGCCAGCAGCACCCCGACCTGTTCCGTGCCGCGCTGGGCGGCTATGGCGGGCTGGGGGTGATCACCGAGGTGGAGCTGGACCTGGATGCCAACACCGCCATCGAGCGCACCGTGGCCCAGGTGGCGCTGGACGACTACCCCGGCTTCTTTGCCGCCAGGGTGGCCGCCAACGCGCGGGCCGTGATGCACAACGCCGACCTGCTGCCCCCCCGTTTCGACCGCGCCACCGCCGTGACCTGGGCCCACACCGACAAGCCCGTGACCATGCCCGGGCGCCTGGTGCCGCGCGGCCAGCGGTATGACCTGGACAAGAGCGTGATCTGGGCCATGACCGAACTGCCGGGCGGCCACCAGCTGCAGCACAAGGTGGTGCGCCCGGCGCTGCTGCGTGGCCAGCCGGTGGTGTGGCGCAACCACGAGGCCAGCCTGGATGCCGCCTCGCTGGAGCCCGCGAGCCGCGCACAGTCCACCTACGTGCTGCAGGAGTACTTTGTGCCCGTGGCCCGGTTCGCCGCTTTCACGCGGGGCTTGGCCCGCATCCTGCAGCAGCATGGGGCGCAGGTGCTCAACATCTCGGTGCGCCATGCGCCGCCCGACCCCGATGCCATCATGGCCTGGGCGCGCGAGGAGGTGTTTTCGTGGGTGCTGTACTACAAGCAGGGCACCCGCCCCGAGGCCTGTGCCGAAGTGGCTCTGTGGACGCGTGCGCTGATCGACCTGGCCCTGCAGCATGGCGGCACCTACTACCTGCCCTACCAGCGCCATGCCACGCGGGCGCAGTTCGCGGCGGCCTACCCGCAGGCGGACCGGTTTCGCGCGGCCAAGGCCGTCTGGGACCCTGCGGGGCGGATGACCAACATGCTCTGGGCGCAGTATCTGTAGAGGGACGCCGCGGGCCGGCGCGGGGGGCTACCCCATCATCACCCGGTTTCGCCCCTGCGCCTTGGCGCGGTAGAGCGCCGCGTCGGCCGCGAGCAGCAGCATGTCCATGTCGGCATCGCCGCCCAGCGTGGCGCTGTGCACCAGGCCGATGCTGATGGTGGCATGCCGTGGAACGCCCCCGGCGGCGCCAAAGGTCTGCTGCTCCACCACCTTGCGCAGGCGCTCTGCGATCGCGTGCGCCTCGGCGGGCGAGGCATCGGGCAGCACCACCGCGAACTCCTCGCCGCCCAGGCGGCCCAGCACGTCCTGGGGGCGCAGCGCGCCGGCCATGGCCTGGGCGAGGCCGACGAGGAGCTGGTCGCCCGCGCCGTGGCCCAGCTGGTCGTTGACCTGCTTGAAATGGTCCACGTCCACCATCAGCACGGCCAGGCCGGCGGATTCGCGCTGGTAGCGCGCGACCAGCCGCTCGCCCTGCTGCAGGAACGCGCGGCGCGCGAGCACGCCGGTCAGGTCGTCGTGCCGCACGGCGTGGTCCAGGCGGCGCAGGGCCTCGGCGCGCGCGGCGCTGGCGCAGGCCACGGCCAGCGGCCCCAGCGCCAGCAGCGTGACGCCCACGCGCAGCGAGAACACGTCGCTGGCATGCGCGGGCGTGAAGTTGAGCACGCCCGTGGCCACCCCGGCCATGGTCCACAGGCACACCACCAGCGACAGCAGGCTGGACGTGAACGGGCTGTAGCTGAGCGCGCACCACAGCAGCCCCGGCACCACGAAGGCCAGCATGCCGGGCCCGCCGACCACGGTGCGGATGCCCTCGGCCAGCAGCAGCGAGCTCACGGGGGCCACGCGCCAGAACAGCGATGCGCCCGGCAGGCCCTGCGGGGCGTTCATGGCGGGCGGCGGGTCGTCGGCGCGGGGCGCGGCCAGCACCACCGGCACGATGAGCATGTAGTTCATGAGTTCGGTGCTGAACCACAGGGACAGCAGGTCGGTCCAGGGGGTATCGAAGTACACCGGCGCGGCGCCGCAGCCCGCCAGGGCCCCCACGGTGCTGGCGACCAGCGCCGCCACCAGCAGGTACAGCGCCGACACCGTGCGCTGCAGGCGCCGGATGCGTTCGTCCAGGCGGCGCAGCACCAGCCAGCCCGCCGTGGCGCCCAGCATGTTGGCCCCGTTGAGCCACAGTGCCATGGACCAGTCGCTGCCCGTGGCCAGGTCCGCCGCCAGGTAGCCCACGGCGGCCGCCACCCAGGCCGGCGGCCGCGCGAGCCGGGGGTAGCGGACCAGCAGTCCCAGCAGCAGCGCATTGGCGGGCCAGAACGCCGACAGGAAACCGATGGGCCGCGCAAAGATGCCCACCAGGCAGGCGGCGAAGATCAGCAGGGCCAGCCCCAGCCAGGCCAGGGGCGGCGGAAGCGGTCGCAGGAGCGCGAAAGGGCGGTACATGGGTGGATGGCGGTGGATCGGCGGGAGGGCGGTGGGCGGGGGTGCCACCGATTGTCCCCGGGCCGGGCGTGGTGGGGGGCTTGCCCGGCACCCCCGGGACACCGTTGTTGACGATTTCAAACGCCCGCCGCGAGGGTCAGGGGGGGCCTGCCAGCAGCAGCGCCACCAGTTCGCCCGTGCTGCTGGCGCCCAGCTTGCGCATGAGCCGGGCGCGGTGGGCGTCCACGGTGCGGTGGCTGATGTCCAGGTGGCGCCCGATCTGCTTGCTGGTGGCGCCCGTGACGATGTGCTGCGCGATCTCGCGCTCGCGCACGGTCAGCGGCGTGCTGACGGGGCGGCGGTGCGAGATGTCCTCGAACATCCACACGGCGCGCGCGAACGGGTCGGCCCTGTCGAGCGCGCGGCCCGCCACGTGGCACCAGAACAGCGACCCGTCGCGCCGCCGCATGATGCGCTCGTCGCTGTAGCCGCCCGTGTCGCGCATGGCCTTCAGGCCCCGGTGGCCGGTGTGCGTGAACTCGTCGAACGACGGGTACAGCGGCGCCAGCGGCTGGCCCAGCAGCTCGGCCTGGGCATGGCCGAACATGTGGGCGAAGGCATCGTTGCACAGCTCGATGGCGCGGTCGCGTGTCACGCACATGCCCACGGGCGCGAGGTGAAAGGCCAGTGCGAGCGCCTCGTTCGGAACGGCAGGGGGTGCGGGCATGGGGTGGCATTCTGCAGCAACCGCCCCCTGGCGCGGTGCGTCCGCGCCCGGCCGGGAGGGGCGGCTCAGGCCGGGCGCTCGTGCACCACCGCCACGCGGTTGCGGCCCGCGCTCTTGGCGTCGTACAGCGCGTGGTCGGCCGCGCTCAGCCAGTCGGCCCAGGTTCCGCCGGCGCGGGCCACGCAGGCCAGGCCGATGCTCACGCTGACGGGGATGTCCTCGCCATTCTCGGTCAGCCGGATCTGCGCCACGGCCGTGCACAGGCGCTGGGCGATGGTGGTGGCGTCGCCCGCCGAGACATCGGGCAGGTAGACCAGGAATTCCTCGCCGCCCATGCGCGCGAGCAGGTCGGAGTCGCGCAGCTGGCGGCGCAGGCATTCGGCGAAGGCGACCAGCACGCGGTCGCCGGCCGCGTGGCCGAAGCGGTCGTTGATGCGCTTGAAGTGGTCCAGGTCGAGCTGCGCGATGGCGCTGCCCACCGGCAGCTGCGCGGGCAGCCGGGACATGACCCAGTGGCGGTTGCCCACGCCCGTGAGCGCGTCCGTCTGCGCCATCCGCTCCAGGCGAGCCTCGGCCCGTTCGCTGGAGAGCGACGAGACCATGAGGGCGATGCCGAAGTGGCAGAACATCTGCACGTAGAAGGCCCGGGCGAAACCGGTGGAGCTGGCGTTCTCGGTGGCGATGTAGAACAGGCGCAGCGCGAAGATGAAGGCGCTGACCAGCAGGAACCCCGCCAGGAGGGCCCGTGATGGCAGGGGCTCGGCGCGGCGGTCGCGCCATATTTCATGGGCCGAGCCCACCAGGGCTGCGGTGGCCGTCACGTGGAAGGCACCGGCCCGCAGGAGGTTGTCCAGCGGAAACTGTGTGGCGATGCCCGCCACCAGCCAGCCCGCGGGCACCAGGGCGAGCCAGCCCATCGGGATGCGCCTGCGCCCGCTCAGCGCCCGGACGCCCGCCCAGAAGAGGCAATAGCCGACCGTGCCGAGCAGCAGGCTGCCGTGTGTCCAGAGCCAGTCCGGCAGGATGAGGTACTCGCCCCGGCCCGCCAGTTCGGCGCCGATGGCCAGCAGCAGGTACGCCCCGGCCAGCGGCCGCAGCCCCTGGGGCCGGCAGGAATGCCGGCTGACGTGAAAGATGCTCAGGGCCCCGGCCACCAGGGCGGTCTTGTAGAGCAGGAGTACGGTGGGGAGGTCAAGCTGTATGCCCATGTCGCGGTGCAATGGCGGGTTGGTGGCGGTCCCAGGCGGGGACCGTGGTCTGTGGTTCGTGGTCGCGATGGGGGAGGCGCTCAGCGGCGGCGCCAGCGCAGCCGCCACTGCCGCCGGATGACCCGCGCCACGCGCCAGGCCCATGACGCGCGGGCGCGCTCCAGCACGGCGTGCTTGATGCCCATCCAGCGGGCATGGGTCCAGGCGAACCAGCGCAGCTGCATCAGCGCGGCCTGGGTGAGGCTGTACAGCCGGGCCACCACGGCGGTGCCCACCACCTTGGCGATCACGATCACGGTCATGCCCAGCACCACGTGCCCCCGGCCCACCGCCCACAGGGCCAGCAGCTTCACGGGCAGCAGCAGCGCCGTGGGCAGCAGGAACACGGCCACCGCCGCCCAGGGCGGCAGGGCGCGCACGCCGCCTTCGATCCAGCGCAGGCCGGGCCAGCGGCCGATGCGCGCCAGCAACTGCTGCAGCGGTACCCAGCCCCATTCCTCGAACAGGATCAGCAGGGCCAGCAGCCCGCTGCCCAGGCCGGTCAGCATGCGCGCGGGCCAGCGCAGCAGTTGGTGCAGGATTCTTGGAGTGATTTTGGCCTCTGGCGCTTGTCTATCCGGCGCGGATAGCTATTGTTTTTATAGCTTCCGATCGTGGTTACACGCCCCGGGCCCGCTCGGCCTTGAAGCGCGCCCGGAACTGCGCGAACGCGCCCGCGTCGAGCGACTCGCGCACCTCGCGCATGAGGTTCAGGTAGTAGTGCAGGTTGTGCACGGTGGTGAGCATGGGGCCCAGCATTTCGCCGCAGCGGTCCAGGTGGTGCAGGTAGGCACGGCTGAAACCCTCGCGCCCGCCCTCGTCCCACGACACGCCCGCGCTGCCCGCGCAGGCATAGCAGGTGCAACTGGTGTCCAGGGGCTGGTGGTCGGCCTTGTGGCGTGCGTTGCGGATTTTCAGGTCGCCAAAACGCGTGAACAGCGTGCCGTTGCGCGCATTGCGCGTGGGCATCACGCAGTCGAACATGTCCACGCCGTCGGCCACGCCCTGCACCAGGTCTTCGGGCGTGCCCACGCCCATCAGGTAGCGGGGCTTGTGCGCGGGCAGGCGGTGCGGCGTGTGGGCCATGATGTCCAGCATCTCGTCCTTGGGTTCGCCCACGCTCACGCCGCCCACGGCGTAGCCGGGGAAATCCATCTCGACCAGGCGCTCCAGCGATTCCTGGCGCAGGTTCTTGTACATGCCGCCCTGCACGATGCCGAACAGCGCGTTGGGGTTCTCCAGCCGCTGGAATTCATCCCGCGAGCGCTTGGCCCAGCGCAGGCTCATTTCCATGCTCTTGCGCGCCTCGGCCTCGGTGGTGAGGTGGCCCTTGGTCTCGTACGGCGTGCACTCGTCGAGTTGCATCACGATGTCGGAGTTGAGCGTGGTCTGGATCTGCATGCTCACCTCGGGCGACATGAAGAGCTTGTCGCCGTTGACGGGGCTGGCGAAGGTCACGCCCTCTTCGGTGATCTTGCGCATCGCGCCCAGGCTCCAGACCTGGAAACCGCCCGAGTCGGTGAGGATGGGCTTGTCCCACTTTTCAAAGCCGTGCAGGCCGCCAAAGCTCTGCATCACGTCCAGGCCCGGGCGCATCCACAGGTGGAAGGTATTGCCCAGGATGATCTGCGCGCCCATGTCGTGCAGGCTGCGCGGCATCACACCCTTGACGGTGCCGTAGGTGCCCACGGGCATGAAGATGGGAGTTTGCACCACGCCGTGGTTGAGCGTGAGCGTGCCACGGCGTGCGTGGCTGGTGGGGTCGGTTTTGAGGAGGTCGAACTGCAGCATGATGGGGCGATTGTCCCAGACGGGCCGCCCCCGCCTTGTGCGGGCAGGCCGCAGGGACATGGGCTGGCATTGGCGCGCCGCATCGCTACACTGGTTCCAGACGGGCTACCAGCCCATCACAAGGAGAACAACATGCTCAAGATCCTCATCGCCGTGGATGGCTCGGAACTCTCCCTGGACGGCGTGCACCATGCGCTGGCGCTCCTGGGCCAGGGCCTGAAGGCCAGCGTGGTCCTGGCCAACGTGCAGGAACCCGCCACGCTGTACGAACTGGTGACCACGCGCGACCCCGACCTGATCGCCGCCGCCAGCCTGGAGGCCGGCCAGCACCTCATGGCGTCCGCGCGGGCGCTGCTCGACGCGGCGGGCGTGGCCTACGAGACCGATGTGGGCGTGGGCGACGTGGCCCATACGCTGGTGGACATGATCGAGCGCTCGGGCTGCGACATGGTCATCATCGGTGCCAAGGGGCAGGGCGCCATCTCCAGCGCGCTGCTGGGCTCGGTCTCCCAGGAGGTCGCGCACGCGAGCCCGGTGCCGGTGACCATCGTCAAGCATGCCGAGGTGCTGGAAGCGCTGGAAAGCGACGTGGCCGAGGACACCGAGGCCTGAGAACCTGTTCAAGATCTTTTCGGGGGGGCCCAGAAAAGAAAAGGGCCGCTGTGCGCGGCCCTGGCGGGGATCTTCGGAGGACGGTTGCCCGGCGTGTCAGGCCGCCTTGCGAAACGGTTCGGCCGCGGGCCGCTGCAGCTTGCCGTGGGGCAGGGTGGCCAGGCGCGAGAACATGCGGCGCACGTAGCCGCGCACCCACAGGCATTTGTTGAGCTCGTCCACGGGCAGCGGGCCCGACACCACCACGATGTCGTTGGCCACGTCCTGGGCTCCTGCGGCCCGCAGGCGCCGGCGCGTGTTGTTGGCCCAGGACTGGATGCGCGTGGGGCTGCCGTGCTGGTGCACCTCGCCCGTGTGCGCATCGAACGCAATCGCCACGGTATCGGTTTTCAGCTTGAACCTGCGCTCACCCGTCACGGCGCTGGGCGCCTCGCGCATGTCGTAGAGGTAGTAGCTGCCTGCCTTGAGCTGGTATTGCATGTCCATGGGTGTGTTCCTCTCTGTCGGCATTGTCGAGGGCGCACGGTGCGGGCAATGGCAGGTAAAACGGTGGGAAAGGGGCTCTTATCGGGAGCCGTTCGCCAGGGCCGCGCTGGTTTCTGTGCGCGTGCCATTGTGGCGGCGCCCCGGCGCCAGCGCGCGAAACTTGAGGGCGATGTCGTAACGAGTTGTGAGTGGAGTGTGTGGCGCGTCTGGCCTTTGGTTGCGCCCGGCCGTTGCGTTGCCCAAGGCGTATGCGACTGGCGCGGCCCGCGCCAGAGCCGCCAAGCAAGGGCTGCCCCGCAGCGAGGGCTGCGTCCCTCTGCCCGCGCAGCGCAGCGAGAGCGGGGGGACGGCGCACAGCGCCTCAGGGGGATGTCCCTGCTAGAAATCCACCAGGCTCAGCCCCAGGCTGAACACGGTGCGCTTGCGGTTGTAGTCGATCATGCTGTCGCCATAGCCGCTGAACAGCTGCGTGTGCAGGCGCAGGTTGCTCTTGCTGCCGAAAAGGCCCGTGCCCACCGTCTGCAGCCATTCCAGGCGCACCGAGCCCCGGTCGCTGCTCGACAGCGAGTGGCGCAGCGTGGCGCCCACGGTGTTGTCCTTGTTGACGTTCCAGAACGCCGACAGCTCGCCCCGGCCGACGTAGTCGCTGATGCCGGGGTTGTCGTCGCTGCCCGAGCTTTCGGGCACGCGCTTCCACAGGCGCGCGTTCACGCTGAAGCTGTTGGAAAGCTCCATGCCGGTCATGAGGTACACGCGGTTCCAACTGCGCGACAGGGGCTTGCTCTGGCCGTTGGACTGGTGCACCAGGCCGATGCCGCTGTAGCGCCACTTCCAGCCGAACGGCAGCTGCGCCGTGGTGGGGTAGACGTACATGACCTCGGGCTCGTGGTCGGTGGCGCGGAAGGGGCGCGAGATCTGGGGCGTGAACAGCTGCCAGTACGACTGCTGCGAATAGCCGAACCACACGGAATCCTTGAGCGTGGGGTGGCCCTGCGTGAGCAGGCCCTGCGCGAGCTTGGTGCGCACCGACAGCTGGATGCGGTTCTCGGTGCGGCGGTAGGGCGTGGATTCGGTGGCCGAGTGGTCCGCCGCGTCGGACGTGGGCTGGCGGTTCACGTTGCTCGACGCCACCACCGACACGGTGATGGGCCGGTAGCCCCGGAAGCTGAAGGTGCCGCAGTCGCTGCCCGATTCCAGCTCCCAGAAGCGCGAGAGGTCGCTGTACTGCGGGTCGCGGCAGCCCTCGGTGCGGGCCACGTCGATGACGCGGGTGGCGGGCAGGGTGGTGTCCACGGGCGGCGGCACGGCCGAGGCGGCGGCGGAGGCGCCCGGCGCATTCCAGCTTTGCTGGTCGGCGGCCCACTGGTCGAAGCAGGCCAGGCGCGCCTGGTTGTCGCTGGACAGGGCGGTGCAGCGGCGCCAGGCGCTCTCTGCGCCCCCGGCCGCCGAGGCGGTGGCGCCGGCCGGTGCCACCGCCTGTGCCAGCGCGGCGCCGGCGGGCGCCAGCGCGGCGGCCACCAGCAGCGCCAGCGTGCGACGCGATGGCGTGGCGGCGGGCGTGGCGGTCATGGCCACCCCGCCTGCCTGCGCAGCGCGAAAGGGGCCGATGGAGCTGAAGGGGTGGGGGTGGCGTTGTTCCATGTTCCGCGTATTTCCTTGCCGCACGATCCATCCACCACCTGGCCCGTCCAGGGGGTGCTGATGTTCATGCCGTTGATCGATTCTTCCAGGGTCGGGTCGCCGCCATCGGCGTCGCCGCTGACCGGCGCCGTGGTGCCGCCACGCTGCACGGTACCACGCACGCTGTGTGCCAGTGCGCCGTGGTGCCCCAACTGCGGCGTGGCCGTGGCGCCCGGCGCGGGGGTCGGCGGCTCGGCCAGCCAGCGGCCCCGCAGGCGCGGGTGGCCCCTGTCCGCCGCGGCGGGGCACGCCGCCGTGGATTGTGGTTCATTTCGGCGGTGGGCACTTGTAGGATAAGCGCTGATAGCTATCAAAATAAAAGCAGCCCCCCGCCGGGGCGCGGGGCGGGGGCGAGCGGGTGCCGGCCGGGGCATGGGGCGCCTCAGGCCGTGGGCGCGGGCTGGGCGGCCACGGCGGCGTTGGCCGCGCTCGTCGCCTGGGCCTTGGCGGCGAATTCGGCGCGCAGGGCCTTGAGCTTCTCGCGCGGGTCTTCGCGGGCGGTGGTCTTGTCCAGGCCCATCTCGGCGATGAAGCGGCTGGGCTGCGCGGCCACCATCTCGCGGCCCTTCTTGCGCCGCTTGGTCCAGCTCACGGCCAGCGTGCGCTGCGCGCGTGTGATGCCCACGTACATCAGGCGGCGCTCTTCCTGCAGGCGCTGCAGCGTGTCGTCGCTCACCTTCTGCTGGCGCCCCTCGTCGTCGTCGAGCTTGAACGGCAGCATGCCTTCGGTCACGCCCACCAGCACCACGTGCGGCCACTCCAGGCCCTTGCTCGCGTGCAGGGTCGACAGCGTCACCATGTCCTGCTCCTGCTCGCGCTCACTGATGGTGGACAGCAGCGCGATGGTCTGCGACACCTCCAGCAGGCTCTTGGTCTCCTTGGCCACCACGGCGCCCGCCGTGTCGTCGATCTGGCCGCCCGCGCGCTGGGCCATCCAGTCGCAGAACTCCATCACATTGCTCCAGCGCGCGGCGGCCACCTTTTCGCTGTCCTCGTTGTCGTACAGGTGCTGCTCGTAGCCGATCTCCTTGAGCCACTCGTTCAGGAAGGTGCGCGACTCCTCGGCGCCATGCACGCGGCGCGCGCTGTACTCCAGGTAGTTGATGTAGCGGCCGAATTCATGCAGGCCGTCCATGGCCCGCTTGGGCACGGCCGCCGGCAGCATGCCGTTGAACAGCGCGCCGAACATGCTCTGCTTGTGCTGCGTGGCGAACGCGCCCAGCGCCGCCAGCGTGGTGTGGCCGATGCCGCGCTTGGGCGTGGTGATGGCGCGCAGGAACGCCGGGTCATCGTCGTTGTTGATCCACAGCCGGAACCAGGCGCACAGGTCCTTGATCTCGGCGCGGTCGAAGAAGCTGGTGCCGCCCGAGACCTTGTAGGGAATGTTGGCCTTGCGCAGCGCCTTCTCGAACGGCTTGGCCTGGTGGTTGGCGCGGTACAGGATGGCGAAGGACTTCCAGTCGGGCGGCGGGTTGCTGGCCGCGCGCAGGCTCTGGATGCGGGCCACGGCGCGTTCGGCCTCGTGCTCTTCGCTGTCGGCGTCCACCACGCGCACGGGCTCGCCCTCGCCCAGCTCGGAGAACAGCGTTTTCGGAAACAGCTTGGGGTTGGGCCCGATCACGTTGTTGGCCGCGCGCAGGATGGCGCTGGTGGAGCGGTAGTTCTGCTCCAGCTTGATGACCTTGAGGTGCGGGAAGTCGATGGGCAGCTTCTTCAAGTTGTCCAGCGTGGCGCCGCGCCAGCCGTAGATGGACTGGTCGTCGTCGCCCACGGCCGTGAAGTGCCCGTTCTCGCCCACCAGCAGCTTGAGCAGTTCGTACTGCGTGGCGTTGGTGTCCTGGTATTCGTCCACCAGCACGTGGCCGAGCGACGCCTGCCACTTGGCGCGCACCTCGGGGAAGTCGCGCAGCAGGCGCAGCGGCATGCCGATGAGGTCGTCGAAGTCCACGCTCTGGTAGGCCGCCAGGCGCTCTTCGTAGCGCGCCATCAGCGTGGCGATGATGCGCTCGTTGTCGTCGGCCGCCTGGGCCAGCGCCTGCTCGGAGGTCAGGCCCATGTTCTTCCACTTGCTGATCACCCACTGCCACTGGCGCGCGGTGGCCATGTCGGTGGTGCCGCCCGAGGCTTCTTTCAGGATGCCCGTCACGTCGTCGGCATCCAGGATGCTGAACTGGGGCTTGAGGCCCAGCACCGAACCATCCTCGCGCACCATGCGCACGCCCAGAGCGTGGAAGGTGCACACCAGCACGTCCTTGGCGCGCCGGCCGATCAGGCCCTTGGCGCGCTCGCGCATTTCGGCGGCCGCCTTGTTGGTGAAGGTGATGGCGGCGATGCGCCTGGGCTCCATGCCCTTCTCGATCATGTGCGCGATCTTCTGCGTGATCACGCGCGTCTTGCCCGAGCCCGCGCCGGCCAGCACCAGGCAGGCCCCGTCGGTGTAGTGGACAGCCTGGAGCTGGGCGAGATTGAGACCGGCGGACATGGATGGAGGAAGAAGGAAAAAGCAGGAGAGGAAGAAGGGGCCGGGGGCACCCAGGGGCGGGCGTACCGCAGCGCCGCCGGAGCGCGCAATGATACCGGCGCGCTCCGGCGGGGCCGGGTTGCGCCGCGGCCGGCCCCGGGCCCGGCGGGGTCTGACAGGGGCCTGACGCCGCCTCCGCGCTGCGGGAAACCCCGCTAGGGACGGGATCGTCACACTTTGATACTACGCCCATCGGTTTTCGCCCGATCCGGGTGGCCGCGCCGTGACGAGTCCCACCATGCACCTTCCTGCCCCACTCCGCGCCCTTCGCCCCCTTCGCGCCCGGGCACCGCTGCAACCTGGTACCCGCCGGCGCCGCGGCCGTGGGGCCCTGGGCGCCGCCCTGCTGGCCTGCGCCGCCGCGCTGGCCCCGGCGCACGCGCAGCTGGGCAGCACCGCCCCGGTGCGTGTCGGCGTGGTCGGCCCGTTCACGGGGCCTTCGGCGGATTTCGGGGTGCCCATGCTCAACGGCATCAAGCTCGCGGTGGACGAGATCAACGCCGTGGGCGGCTACCTGGGGCGGCCGCTGGAGCTGGTCATCAAGGACGACGCCGCCAACCCGGACCAGGGCCGCAAGGTCTCGCAGGAGCTGCTGGGCGAGAAGGTGGTCGCCACCATCGGCTTTTGCAACACCGGCGTGGCGCTCAAGGCCATCGACCTGTTCCAGGAGGCCAGGAGCCCGCTCATCGTGCCGTGCTCCACGGGCACGGCGGTCACGGCCAGGTACCCGGCCGCCGACAGCTACATCTTCCGGGTGCAGGCCCGCGACGCGCTGCAGGCGCCCTTCATGGTGGACGACATCGTCAAGCGCGGCTGGGACAAGGTGGCCATCTTCGCCGACAAGACGGGCTACGGCGAGGGCGGCTACACCGACGTGGTGGCGGCGCTGGCGGCCAAGAACCTCAAGCCCGTGCACGTGGCGCGCTTCGACCTGGGCGTGAAGGACCTCACGGCCGAGCTCGCGGCCGCCCGCGCCGCGGGCGCCAACGTGGTCTACAGCTACACCGTGGGGCCGGAGAACGCGACCATCGCCAACGGCAAGAAGGCGATGGGCTGGAAGGTGCCCCAGGTGGGCGCGTGGCCGCTGTCCTTCCCGTTCTTCCTTGAAGGGGCCAAGGACGCCGCCGAGGGCGCGCTCATGGTGCAGACCTTCATCGCCGAGCCGAGCAACGAGCGCCGGGCCTCGTTCCTGTCGAGCTACACCCGCAAGTACAACGGCAAGGTGGCCGTGCCCATGGCCGCGGCCAACGCGTACGACGCCACGTACCTGCTGATGTATTCCTTCCTCGGCATCCGCGACGGCAACCTCTCGGGCAAGGCCATCAAGGAATCGCTGGAGGGCAGGATGAAGACCTACTACGGGGTGGTGTCCACCTACGACAAGCCGTTCAGCGTGCAGGACAAGGAGGCCATCACCCGCAACATGCTGGTCATCGGCATGGTCAGGAACGGTGCCATCACCTTCGCCTACCCCGAGGACGCCAAGCGCAACCTGATCGTGCAGCGCAAGCAGTAGTGGCGCGCAAGGGCACCGCCGCGCCGGCGCTCGCGCCGTGCATTCGCCAGGGGTGATGGCCCCCGCCTGACTTTGCGCTGACCGCCGCCGGCGCCCGGCGACCGGCCGCGCCGCGCAGCACGGACAATAGCCCCGTGCTCTCCGTCCTGCTCATCACCTTCCCCTTCTTCGCGCTCGTGCTCTGCGGCTATCTGGCCGCGCGGCGCGGCGTGCTGCCCCAGCCGGCCATCCCGGGGCTCAATGCCTTCGTGCTGTATTTCGCGCTGCCCTGCATGCTGTACCGCTTTGGCGCCAGCACGCCCATCGGGCAGCTGCTGGACCCGGCCGTGGCGGGCGTGTACGTGGTGTGCGCCCTGGCCATGGTGGGCGGCACGGTGGCGCTCACGCGCAGTGCGCGCATCGGCTGGAACGACGCGGCCTTCGGCGCGCTGGTGGCCGCCTTTCCCAACACGGGCTTCATGGGGGTCCCGCTGCTCGTGGCCTTGCTGGGCGCGCAAAGCGCGGGCCCGGCCATCGTCACCATCGTGGTGGACATGGTCATCACCAGCTCGCTGTGCATCGCGCTGTCGCGGCTGGACGGCGCCGGCACCCACGGCGTGGGCGTGGCGCTGCGCAGCGCCTTCAAGGGCATGGCGACCAACCCCATGCCCTGGTCGATCGCGCTGGGCGCGCTGGCATCGGCCCTGCAGTTCACGCTGCCGGGCCCGGTCGACAAGACCATCGCCATGCTGGCCGACGCGGCCTCGCCCGTGGCGCTGTTCACCATCGGCGCGGTGCTGGCCCGCTCGCAGATGAACCAGCACGAGCAGGTGCCCGCGCGCGACTACGTGCCCATCGCGCTGGCCAAGCTGCTGGTGCACCCGCTGCTGGTGTGGGGCGCGGGCACGGCGGCCATCGCGCTCGGGGTGCCGCTCACGCCGTTCGCGCTCACGGTGCTGGTGCTGCTGGCGGCCCTGCCCAGCGCCAGCAACGTCTCGCTGCTGGCCGAGAAGTTTGGCGCCAACAACGGGCGCGTGGCGCGGATCATCCTGGTGTCCACGGCGCTGGCGTTCCTGAGCTTTTCGGCGGCGGTGGCGCTGCTGGCCTGATTGCTATATTTTTGATAGCTTTCAGCGCTTGCTGGCAAAGCGCTGGCGGCCAAGAAGCACTTGAAATTCTGTGCCGCCCCCTACCTGGGGCGCATCCCCTGGCTCCGCCGCAGCCAGGCACCGGTCACCAGAAGCACCAGGCAAAGCATCGCCAGCGCCCAGGGCGAGTTGACGGGAATTTGGCTGGGCGCCACCTCTTCGAGCACGAGGTCGTCGTGGTAGCCCGCCGCGTCGAAGGTGAAGAAGCTGCCGGTCTTCAGCGCGATGGTCACCTGGCTCGAGGCGGCGGCGAAGGTGGCATCGAACGGCTCCCACTGGAACTGGAATACCCCGTTGAGCGCGAGGTTCGAGACGTCGCGGCGGGCGATCATCGTGTCCAGCGGGCCGGGCGCGGCGTCGATGGTGGCGGCCCCCACGGCGCCGTCGTAGGCCACGACCTCCCACCAGGTGGCGTTGCCGCCCGCATTGCCCGTCACGCCCCCTGACCAGGCGCCGCGCAGCCGGTACACCCGCCCGGGGGTCACCGCCACGGTCTGGAACAGGCCGCCGTGCGCATTGCCCGCGCCGCTGCCCTTCTTCTGCGCGTGCGAGGTGCCCGCCCCCCCGAAGGGGCACTGGGTGGGCACCCAGATGTCGCAATCGTTGCTGTGGATCCAGGTGCCATCCCAGAAGCCCGGCGGCGCCGTCCAGGTGCTCCAGCCGGCCAGGCCGGCGTCGAAGTTGCCGTTGGTGAGCAGGTTCTGGGCGCGCACGGCGGTCCCCCCCGCAAGGAGGGCCAGCAAGATCAGGGCACGAACAATGGCGGTCATTGGCAGGCTTTCTGACGAGGGAAGGGGGAACGGGGCCGGTCGACGGGCCCTGGATGCCGGGTCCACCGGACCCGCGCAGCACAGCCACGCCCCGAGGCGCTGGAGTGCCAGGCCGCAGTATCTGGGGCGAGCCCACGGCATGCAAGTTTTATCGGGCCCGCGCGACCGTGGGCTGCCGATCGCGCCGGACAGGATCAGCGCCCTGGCCTTGAACGGATGGGTGTGGTCGTCCAGCATGCGCGCCCGCATCGCGCGTGACGGTCGGGGGGGCGCAGCGCCCGGGAAGGCCTTCCTCCACGCCTGTCGCCGGCGAAACGTCCACTGTGGCGTGGTGCGCACACAATGCTATCGCCTGTGCCACTGCAGCATGGGCGTATCCATCCATTCATGAGGAGACCTCCATGCGTTTTGCGAAGCCTTGTTTTCGGAGCTGGCTGGCAGCGGCCGCCGTTCTTTCCGCCGCCGCCACCGCGCAGGCAGGCCAGGTGTTTGCCGACCAGGCACCCTCGGCCGCGCTGGGCCGCGACGTGAAGTTCACGGTGTATGTGCCCGACGGCTACCAGCCCGGCGGCACGGTGAACTATCCCGTGGTCTACCTGCTGCACGGCGCGGGCGGCGACGAGAACGAATGGCGCACCAAGGGGGGCGCGGTCGAGACCCTGGACGGCCTCATCAAGCGCGGGCTGATCCGCCCGTCGGTCGTGGTCATGCCCACGGCGGGCCCGGCGTCGTGGTGGGCCGACGGCGCGGCCGAGAAGGCGGGCACCGCCATCATGAAAGACCTGCTGCCCTACGTCGAGTCGCGCTACCGCGTGCAAAAGGAGCGCAGCGGCCGGGCCATCGGCGGCCTGTCGATGGGGGGCTACGGCGCGTTGAACCTGTCGCTGCGCAACCCCACGCAGTTCTGCGCCGCGGCGGTGATCAGCCCCGCCATCTATGACCCGCTGCCGCCGGACACCTCGGCGGCACGGCGCACCCCGCAGTTCGTGCGCGACGGGCAGTTTGACCCCGACACCTGGAAGTCGCTGAACTACGCGGCGGCGCTCGACGCCTACAAGGCGGGCACGCCGCGTGTGCCGATGTGGATCGTCTCGGGCGACCACGACTACCTGGGCATCGCTCCCATGTCGGCCACCCTGTACTGGCGGATGTACCAGATTCAGCCCAAGCAGGTGGAGCTGCGCGTGATCGACGGCGACCACGAGTGGCTGGTGTTCCGCGACGCGTTGCCCGACGCCCTGCAGTACGTGGACCGGCAGTGCCGCCAGGGGTGACCGGATGGCCTGCGCGCACCCCGGCCCGGAATCCGCCGGGTGCGAGGATGCGCGGGGCGTGGCGGAATTTGCTATCAATTAAATAGCTATCCGCGCATGTCCATCAAGCGCCAGGGCCATGAAAATCCTGGATCTCGAGCCTAGATCACCAGCGGGTCCACATCCACCAGCCAGCGCACCAGCCCCTTGTGCGCGGGCTGGGCGCGCGTGGCCTGCAGCACCGGCTGCCAGGCGGCCAGGAAGCGCTGCAGCGCGGCGCGGCTCGGGCTTTCCATCAGCATCTGGGCGCGCTCCACGTTGGCCACGCGCTGGATGGTCAGCGGCACCGGGGGGAACAGCGTGACCGCGTCCAGCCCCGGCAGGCCGGCGGCATGGGCGGCGGCCGTGGCGGCGGCCAGGAAGCCCTGGGCCACCTCCTGCGTGCGGGCATCGGCGCGCACCAGGGCCTGGTAGGCGAACGGGGGCATGGCGGCTTCCTCGCGCTCCTGGAGCTGCTGGGCGGCGAAGGCGGGGTAGTCGTGGGTGCGCAGCGCCTCATACACCGGGTGCTTGGGGTGGTAGCTCTGGATCCACATCTCGCACTGGGTGCCCTGCGCGGCCATGTAGGCGGCGTCGCGCCCCGCGCGGCCGGCGGCCTGCATGAGCAGCGCGAACAGGCGCTCGGGCGCGCGGAAGTCGCTGCTGAACAGCGCGCCGTCCGGCTGCACGGCCGCCACCAGCGTGATGCGCCGGAAGTCATGGCCCTTGGCGATCATCTGCGTGCCCACGAGCACATCCACCTCGCCCGCGTGCACCTGTGCCAGCTGGGCCTCCAGCGCGCCCTTGGCCTTGGTGGTATCGGCGTCGATGCGGGCGATGCGCGCGGGCGTGCGGTCGGGCCGCAGCACCTCGGACAGCAGGGTGGAGAGCTGCTCCTCCAGCTGCTCCGTGCCCCGCCCCATGGAGTGGATGTCGGGGCTGCCGCAGGTGGGGCAGGCGCGGGGCACGCGCACGGTGTAGCCGCAGTGGTGGCAGCGCAGGGTGCGGTCGGCCTTGTGGAAGACCTGGTGGGCGCTGCAGTGCGGGCAGTCGCTTTTCCAGCCGCAGTCGGCGCAGTGCAGCACGGGGGCGTAGCCGCGCCGGTTGAGCAGCACCATGCTCTGCTCGCCGCGCGCCACGCGTTCGGTGATGGCGGCCAGCAGCGGCGCGCTGAAGATCGCGCGGCGCGGCTGCTGGTTCATGTCCACGCGGCGCACCCGCGCCAGGGCGCCCGCGCCGATCCGGCTGGGCATGGCCAGGCGCGCGTAGCGCCCGCCCTCGGGGTCGTCCGGCGTGGGCGGGCGGCTGGCGTGCCAGCTTTCCAGCGAAGGCGTGGCCGAGCCCAGAAGCACCTTGGCGCCCTGCTCGCGCCCCCGCCAGATGGCCAGGTCGCGCGCGGAGTAGCGGGCGCCCTCCTGCTGCTTGTAGCTGGGGTCGTGCTCCTCGTCGACCACGATGAGCTTGAGGCCCGGCATGCTCGCGAACACCGCCATGCGCGTGCCCAGCACGATGCGCGCGGCGCCGCCGTGCGCGGCCAGCCAGCTCTTGAGGCGCTGGGGGTTCGTCATGCCGCTGTGCAGCGAGACGACGGCCCCCGCGCCGAACCGCGGGGCGAAGCGGGAGACGAAGCGCTCCTCCAGCTGGGGCGTGAGGTTGATCTCGGGCACCATCACCAGCGCCTGCGCCGCCGGGTCCGCCTCCAGCATCTCCTGGGCGCAGCGCAGGTACACCTCGGTCTTGCCGCTGCCGGTGCTGCCGAACAGCAGGAAGGGGCCGGATTCTGAAGAAATCCGGGCCCTGGCGCTTTCCTGTTCAGCGGTGATTGCTATTGTTTGCATAGCGTCCGTGGTGTCCCCGGCCGCCTTCGCGGGGCGGCGCAGGCGGCGGGCCAGCTGCTCGGGCCGCAAATCGCGCAGCTGGGGCGGCAGGGCCGCCAGCGCCACTTCGCCCAGCGCGCGCTGGTAGTAGCGCGCGGCAAAGGCCACCAGGCGGCGCCAGGGCAGGTCCAGCGGGGCCACGCCCTCCAGCACGCCCGCGATGGGGCGCAGGGTGGCCCCCTCGGGCAACTCGCCGGTGCCCTCGGCCGCGTCCCACACCACGCCCAGCACTTCGCGGCTTCCGAGCGGCACCCGCACCAGCGTGCCGGGCGGCAGGGCCTGGGGGCTGGCGTAGCTGAGCAGGTCCCCCACGCCGCTGTGGGACGGGGTGTGCAGCGCGACGTGGACGATGGCGAGGGGGGCGGACACGGACAGGAGCGAGTTACAGAGGCTTGTGGAGGCGGTGTGGAGGTTCGGGGGCTAAGTGCTTGATTTGTTGGAGCGAGCGAGTAATCCCGTCTTTCTGTGGATAACTTTGTTGACATCCTGCCCCGGCACCCTGCCGACCCGCATGAATACTGGGCCTGAACAGATTGCACACAAAATCGGCAGCTCCAAAAAATCCTTATGAATCAATCATCTGAAGGATTTTCGGTACAAATTCTGTGCTAAGGCTGCCGGGCCCGATTATGTTGCGTCGCATCAAGATTTGTGTGCATAAGTCGAACATCGATCGGCCGTCAAGGCCCGGGGAAGCCCCAAAATTGTGCTAGCCGCCCCATTCCCTGCTGAGGCTTTCCTGCGATGTAGGCCGCAAGTGCTTGATTTGCCTCAGGTTTTGCGAGAAATCCAGAATTTCTGTGGATAACTTTGTTGATATCCCCTGTGTTTGGCGTGCAAGCCCTTGTGCCGCCGTGCTTTCGCCGGAATGCCCGCAAAAAAAGCAGTCCTGCTACATCCTTTGAAATCAATGACTTACGTGCTGGTTGAGAATATTTCCGTTCGGGCCTGCCCGGCGTGCCGCGCCGCGCGGACGGCGCGGGTCCTGCGCCAGTTTTGTGCATAAGTCAGGCCTTCGGCCGCACGGACTGGCTGGAAATGCGCCCGCGCGGCCGGGCATTGTCGCAGGGCGCGGCGGGCGGCCCTGAGGTCGCTTTGCTTCAAGACGGCGGGCAGCGGCCTCGCCAAGATGCCGCCATGGCTTCCTCCTCCTCCTCCCACCTCCCTTTCCCCGCCGAGGCGGCTCCCACGCTGGAGCGCGATGGATTCATGCTGGCCCGGCTGGACGACGTGTTCCAGGCCGCGCGCTCCGACAGCCTGTGGTTCATGACCTTTGGCCTGGCCTGCTGCGCCGTGGAGATGATGCACGCGGCCATGGCGCGCTACGACCTGGACCGCTTCGGCATCATCCCGCGCTCCAGTCCGCGCCACAGCGACCTGATGATCGTGGCCGGCACGCTGACCAACAAGATGGCGCCCGCCATCCGCAAGGTCTACGACCAGATGCCCGAGCCCCGCTACGTGATCTCCATGGGCTCGTGCGCCAATGGCGGAGGCTACTACCACTACAGCTACTCAGTGGTGCGGGGCTGCGACCGCATCGTGCCGGTGGATGTGTACGTGCCCGGCTGCCCGCCCACGGCCGAGGCGCTGCTCTACGGCATCCTGCAGCTGCAGGGCCGGATCCGGCGGCCCCGGGTCATCCCGCGCTAGCACCGGCTAGCGCCGCGCGCCAGGCGCCGCTGGCATTTGCGCGGGCCGGCGCAGCAGCCAGTCCGCGTCGTCGGCGGGCTGTTGCGCGTGGGTCCTGAGCGCCGCGGGGGGGCGCTCGTAGAGCGTGCGTGCCTCGCGGCTGAAATGGGCCTGGTCGGCGTAGCCGTGCCGCAAGGCCGCGTCGACGACGCTCGCGCCCGCGTCGCGCATGGCCAGCAGGGCGTGCTCGGCGCGCAGCATGCGCTCGACCTCGCCGGGGCGCAGGCCGGTGATCTGGTGCGCGCGCCGCTGCAGGTGGCGGGGCGTCCAGCCCAGCTCCCGGGCGAGGGCCTGGCGCGCCGGGCGCTCCCAGCGCCCCTGCAGCACGCGCAGCCACGCCGCATGCTGCCGCGCCACGGCGGTCCAGCGGGGCGCCAGGAACGCCTCGCACAGGGCCATGCGGGCACCGTGGCCGGGGGCGGCGTGCATCGCCTCGAGCCAGCAAAGCCAGTCGGCGCGCCCGGGGCCGGCGGGCAGCCAGTCGCGCGCGTCCTGCACGCGGTCGGTGAGGGGCTGCAGGTCCTGCCCCGTCAGCAGCGCGAGCGCGCCGGGCTGGAAGGCCAGGCAGAAGAAGTCGCCCGCGGGTTCGGAGGTGGAGTGGTAGGCGTGCCGGTGCGCTCCCGAGAGCGCCGTGCGGGGCAGCCATTGGTCCGTGGCCTGGCCCGCGCATTCATGCAGGTGCACGGCGCCGCGCACCAGCCAGAGGATTCCGGGGTACGGGCTGGCCGGCACCCGCGTGTCGCGCGGAGCGCCGGCGGGCAGCGCGGCCAGGTCGCGCCAGATGTAGGCGCGCACGCAGCCGGCGAGCGCGGGCGGGGGCGCCAGCAGGGCCGATGCGGGCAGTGCCGCCATCGCTGGTGGCCGGTTCAGCCCTGGCGCTGCGCCCGGGAATGGCCGTGCACCGCCTCGACCAGCGCGGCCACATGCTCGGGTGGCGTGAACTGGCTGATGCCGTGGCCCAGGTTGAAGATGTGTGTGGGGCCGGTGGTGCTGCGGTCAGTGTGGGGCTTGCCAAAGCTGTCCAGCACGTGGCGCACCTGGGTGGCGATCTGCGCGGGCGGCGCAAACAGCACGTTCGGGTCGATGTTGCCCTGCAGCGCCTTGCCGGGGCCGCCGACCTGGCCGCCGACGATGGCGCGGGCATGGCCCAGGTTGGCCGTCCAGTCCAGGCCCAGCACTTCGCAGTCCAGGTCGTTCATGTCCGGCAGCCAGATGCCACCGCCCTTGGTGAAGACGATGCGCGGCACGTCGGTGCCGTCCACGCCGGTGCGCTTGAGCTGTGCCAGCACCCGTTTCGTGTACGCCAGGCTGAACTCCTGGAAGGCGCCGTCGGCCAGCACGCCGCCCCAGCTGTCGAACACCATCACGGCCTGGGCGCCCGCGTCGATCTGGGCATTGAGGTAGGCGGCCACGCTGTCGGCGTTGATGGCCAGGATGCGGTGCATCAGGTCGGGCCGCGCGTACATCAGGCTCTTGACCAGCCGATAGTCGTCGCTGCCCTTGCCTTCGACCATGTAGCAGGCCAGCGTCCAGGGGCTGCCCGAGAAGCCGATCAGCGGTACGCGGCCGTTCAGGGCCTTGCGGATGCTGGTGACGGCGTTGAACACGTAGCGCAGCTTGTCCATGTCGGGCACGGCCAGCTGATCCACAGCGGCTTCGTCGCGCACCACCTTGGCAAAGCGCGGTCCCTCGCCCTCGGCGAACGACAGGCCCAGGCCCATCGCGTCGGGCACGGTGAGGATGTCGCTGAACAGGATGGCCGCATCGAGCGGAAAACGCTCCAGGGGCTGCAGCGTGACCTCGGTGGCGTAGTCCACGTTGGTGGCCAAGCCCATGAAGCTGCCCGCCTTGGCACGCGTGGCCTTGTACTCCGGCAGATAGCGCCCCGCCTGGCGCATGAGCCACAAGGGCGTGTAGTCGGTGGCCTGGCGGCGGCAGGCACGCAGGAAGGTGTCGTTGGAGAGGGGGGCAAAGCTCATCCTGCAATTGTCGCAGGGTGGACGGCGAGGCCCGGCACAGTGTGCTGCGACTGACACTGGCGCACCCCAGGCCAGCGCCACTGTGGATCAGGCCTTGCCGGTCCACGGGTGGCGTCCCGCTCAGGGGGAAGACGCGAAGCGGCTCAGGGGGAGCTAACTATCTCTCAGCGATGTAGTGCGACATGCGCACAACCTCGCCGGGCGCCAAAAATGCACGCACCTCGGTCTCCAGCGCCTGGTCGGCCATGGTGGCGCGGGCGCGCTGGTGCAAATAGTCGGCCCAAGATTCAACGATGAACCGCTCCACATAGCGCGAGGGCTCGCCCAGGTCCTTGTACACGCGCCAGAAGGTGGCGCCGTCGCGGCGGCGCGGGGCCTTCATGCGGCTGATGGTGTCCAGGAACTCGGCGTCCGTGCCGGGCGCGATGCGGTAGCCCACCTCCACGGCGACCGGGCCGGCCTCGGGCAGGGGCTCGGCTTCGATGAAGAGTTCGTCCCAGGGCGTGGCCTGCGTCACCTCGTGCAGCGCGCCCATGCGCAGCGGCATGGGCCGCGCCAGCAGCAGCCCGGCCCCCATGAGCGCGGCGGCTGTGTACAGCGTGGGGGCCAGGCCCACGATGTCCGACGCCGCCCCCCAGAAGGCCGAGCCCATCGCAAACGCGCCCAGCGCCGCCACCATGTGCATGGCCACCGCGCGCGAGCGCACCCACTGTGGAGCGCTGGCCTGGGTGGCGGTGTTGAAGGTGGACATGGCCGACATCCACGCCGCGCCCGCAAACAGCATGGCGATGTACACCACCCACGCGATCTTGGTCATGGCAGCGACCAGCATGGCGGCGGCAAACACCACGCCGCCTGCGCCCACGATGATCTCCATACCAAAGCGCGCGCGCAGCCGCCCCAGCACCAGGCCCACCGCCACGGCGCCGGTGCCCAGGCACCCCATCAGCAGGCCGAAGCCCGGCGCCCCCGTGCCCAGGCGTTGGGCGATGACGGGCAGCAGCGCCCACAGGGCCGAGCCCGCGGCGCTGAATGCCATCACGCGCACCAGCTGGGCCAGGATGATGCGCGAGTGCCAGGCAAAGCGCAGGCCGCTCAGCGTGCCGCCCCACAGGCGCTCTGCGGGCAGCTTGGAGGGCGGGTGGGCCTTGGGCGGCCAGCGGCGGATCGACTCCCACATCACCAGCGTGGTGGTCACGGTGACGGCAAACACCCACCCCGCTCCTAGTTGGGCAAACACCAGCCCCGCAAGCGTCGGCCCGATGGCGCGCGCGGCGTTGTAGGCAATGCTCACGGCGGTGATGGCCTGTGGCCATTCATCGCGCGGCACCGGGTCGATGACCGATGAGTTCCACGCCGGTGTCAGCACCGCCGTGCAGCAGCCGCAGATGAACACCAGAAACAGCACCGACGCGGGCCCGCCCCAGCCGCCCAGCACTAGCAGCGTGAGCAGCACGCTGGCCCCCACCTGCGCCAGCAGCGCGCCCGAGATCAGGCGCCGCCTGTCCGTCGTGTCGGCCAGCACACCCGCCGGCAGAGCCAGCAGGAACATCGGCATGAACACCGCCGTCTGCACCAGCGCCGCCAGGAACGACGAACCCGTGAGCTCCACCATCAGCCAGGCCGCGGCCATGGTCTGCATGCCGCTGCCGATGAAGAACACGCCACCGCAGACCCACAGGCCCCGGAATGCTGGTTGGCGCAAGGGGCTCCACAAAGAGGTTGATGGCTGCGACATGAATGGATGGTGGGGCGGTGGGTGTGGGCCGGGGTCGGCCGCGGGTTCGTCGTGGTGCGGTCGTCTGTCGTCGTGGGGTGCGCTCAGCGGCTTGTGGCCGCGAGCCCCGCTCTGGAGGATATCGCCGGTTCCCTGTTTTGGGGCAGTGCCGCGCGCATCCCCTTCAATCTGTGTGCCGCCCGCCGCGCAGCCGGTAGGTGCGCGGTACGTCGGTGCGGGTGGCGACCAGCGCCTCGGCGCGCTGCTGCATGTCGGCCAGGGCCTGGTCCAGGCTCTGCACCGCGTGCGCGTCCAGCCCGGCCAGCAGCTCCTGGTTGAGCGCCTTGACCTGCGGGAACAGCCCATCGTGCACCGCCTGCCCGGAAGGCGTGAGCGACAGCACGGCCTGGCGGCGGTCGCCCGGCATGGCCTCGCGGATGAGCAGCTTCTTGGCCAGCAGCGAGGTGATGGCGCGCGAGGTGCGGGCCCGGTCCAGCCCCAGGCGCAGGGCCAGCTCCGCCGGCGGCAGGCCCGGGTGCTGCGCCAGCACCATGAGCAGGCCCCATTCGCGCCGCGTGATGCCGTAACCGCCTTCGCACAGCCGCACCACCAGACTGCCAGCCACCGCCAGCAGGCGGTTCAGGCGGTACATCAGCAGGTCGTGGGCCACCAGTGGGTCGGCCAGCCGGCTGGCCGCTGGCGTGGCCGGGGAGGGCGCGGGCATCAGGGTATCTCCGGGCATGAATTGATTAGATCAATCGATTGTGGGCCCAATACAGTGGGCCGCGCGGCGACGCTCTTTCGCTCGCTGCCTACTCTTTGCCACTGCCACTGCCTGGAGACCCGACCATGCGAAAACCCCTCGCCCTCGTGCTGACCGCCGCGCTCGCCCTGTGCGCCACCTTGGCCCAGGCGCAGGACACGCCCTTGCGCATCGTCGTCGGCTACGCCCCCGGCGGCGCGACAGACCGCGTGGCCCGCATCGTGGCCGACAAGCTGGGCACCAAGCTCGGCACGCCCGTCATCGTGGAGAACAAGACCGGTGCGGGCGGCCGCCTGTCGGCCCAGGCCGTGAAAGCCGCGCCCGCCAACCAGCCCACGCTGCTGCTGGCGAACCCCGCCGTCATGCTGGTGGCGCCCCTGGTGTTCCCCGACGCGGGCTACGACCCCGAGCGCGACTTCCGCCCCGTGAGCCATGTCAACAGCTATGAGTTCGGCGTGGCTGTGGCCAGCGCCGTGCCGGTCAAGGAGCTGCCGCACCTGATGGCCTGGCTGCGCGCCAACCCCGACAAGGCCAACTTCGGCGTGCCGGCCACGGGCAGCCTGCCGCATTTCTTCGGGCTGATGGTGGGCGATGCCGCCAAGGTGCGCGCCGAGGTGGTGGGCTACCGGGGCTCGGCGCCGCTGCTCAACGACCTGCTGGGCGGGCAGGTGCCCGTGGCGTTCGACACCTTCGACACCCTGCTGCCCCAGCACGAGGCCGGCAAGATTCGCATCCTGGCCGTGTCGAGCGCCAAGCGCAGCCCGCTGGACCCGAAGATTCCCACCTTCAAGGAAGCCGGCATGGACCTGGCCGCCACCGGCTGGAACACCTTCTTCGCCCCGATGAGCATGCCCAAGGCCCAGGCCGAACGCCTGGCCGGGCTGATCGTGGAGGTGATGAAGGACCCCGACACCCAGCGCAAGTTCGAGACCGCCAAGATGGAACCCGTGGTGGCGACCATGGCCCAGACCGATGCCATGCTCAAGGCCTACCGCGCGCAGTGGGCGCCGGTCGTGCAGCGCTCGGGCTTCAAGCCTTGACAGGAAGCACCCCCTGAGCGGCTTTGCCGCGTCTCCCTCGAAGGGGACGGCGGCCTTGCTGCGGGGCGGCCCTTGCTTGCCGCCCCTCGCCTCGGCCGTGCCTGTTGCAAAGGCAATGGGCGCGGTTTAGTGAAACTGGACTTCGAGATGACCATCAAAACCCGCCCCAACATTATCTTCATCGTCGCCGACGACCTGGGCTATGCCGACCTGGGCTGCTACGGCGGGCGCGAAGCGGCCTTCGGCCCGGTCTCGCCCGTGCTCGACGGCCTGGCCGCGCAGGGCTTGAAGCTCACCCAGGGTTATTCCAACTCGCCCGTGTGCTCGCCCACGCGCTTCGCGCTGATGACGGCGCGCTACCAGTACCGCCTGCGCGGCGCGGCTGAGGAGCCCATCAACAGCAAGAGCCGGGGCAGCACCACGCTGGGCCTGCCGCCGTCGCACCCCACGCTGCCCTCGCTGCTGCGCGCGGGCGGCTACCGCACGGCGCTCATGGGCAAATGGCACCTGGGCTACCCGCCGGCCTTCGGGCCGCTGCAGTCAGGCTACGAAGAGTTCTTCGGCCCCATGTCGGGCGGGGTGGACTACTTTACGCACTGCAGTTCCAACGGCACCCATGACCTGTACCTGGGCGAAGAGGAAAAACAGCAGGACGGCTACCTCACCGACCTCATCACCGACCATGCGCTCGGCTACGTGGAGCGCATGGCGCCGGGCGCACAGGCCGGCACGCCGTTCTTTCTGAGCCTGCACTACACGGCGCCCCACTGGCCGTGGGAGACGCGCGATGACGGGGCGCTGGCGCAGGAGGTGAAGGGCAACCTGTTTCACCTGCATGGCGGCAACATCGAGACCTACCGCCGCATGATCCACCACATGGATGAAGGGATTGGCCGCCTGATGGACGCGCTGCGCCGCCACGGCATCGAGCGCGACACGCTGGTGGTCTTCACCAGCGACAACGGCGGCGAGCGCTTCTCGGACAACTGGCCCCTGGTGGGCGGCAAGATGGACCTGACCGAAGGCGGGATCCGCGTGCCGTGGATCGCCCACTGGCCCGCCGTGATCGCGCCGGGCGGCGTGAGCCCGCAGACCTGCATGACCATGGACTGGTCGGCCACGATGCTCGATGCGGCCGGCGTGGCGGCGCATGGGGACTACCCGCTCGACGGCCGCTCGCTGATGCCGCTGCTGCGCGATGCCGCCCTGCACGATGCGCCGCCCCTGTTCTGGCGCATGAACCACCGGGGCCAGCGCGCCATGCGCCAGGGCGACTGGAAATACCTGCGTGTGGACGGCAACGACTACCTGTTCGATCTGTCGCAGGACGAACGCGAGCGCGCCAACCGGGCTCCCGTGGAACCCGAGCGGCTGCGGACGATGCGCGCGGCCTGGGAGGCATGGAATGCGTCCATGCCCGCGATCCCGGACGACGCGACGGTGAGCCTGGGCTACTCGGTCAAGGACATGCCGCAGCGGTGACGGGCGGCCGGCGGGGCTGTCGGCTATGGTGTGGGGGGCGCATGCCATCCGCCCGCCTTCCTTCCGAATCCATGCCTTGAAGATGCCCCCGTTGACTTCCTTTCCCCTGCGCGCGCCCATCGCCGTGTTTCTGGCGGGGCTCGCGGCCGCGCTGCACATCGGCAAGATCCCACCCGCCATCACCGTGCTGCGGGAGACGCTGGGGGTCTCGCTTGTCGAGGCGGGCTTCCTGCTGTCGGCGGTCCAGCTGGCGGGCATGCTGCTCGGCGTTCTGGTGGGGGCGCTGGCCGATGGTTTTGGCCTGCGGCGCAGCATGCTGTATGGGCTGGGCGTGTTGTGTATCGCCAGCCTGGCGGGCGTGTGGGCCCGCCAGGCGGCGGACCTGCTGGCATTGCGGGCGCTGGAGGGGCTGGGTTTCCTGTGGGTTGTGCTGCCGGCGCCCAGCTTGATGCGGCAGTTGGTGCCCGCTGCCAGGCTGCCCGCCTTCATGGGGCTGTGGGGGGCCTACATGCCCGCCGGCGTTGCCCTGGCGCTTCTGGCAGGGCCGGTGGTCATGGGGCTGTGGAACTGGCAGGCTTGGTGGGGGCTGCTGGGTGTGCTGGCGGGCTGCGCGGGGCTCTGGCTGGCCCTGGCCGTTGGCCCGGATGCACGGCGAACCACCGTGGCGCGGCCGCGCACCGACCCGCCGCCTCCCGCGGTGGTGCTTCTGGCGCGGCGGCTGCGGCTCACCCTGGCCAGTCCCGGGCCCTGGGTGGTGGCGGTGGCGTTTGGCATGTACTCCTGCCAGTGGCTGGCCGTCATCGGGTTTCTGCCCTCCATCTACATGCAGGCGGGCGTCAGCGGCGTGGCTGCGGGTGCGCTGACCGCACTGGCCTGCGCGGCCAACGTGGTGGGGAACCTGGGGGCCGGCGGCTTGATGCGGGCGGGTTGGCGCACGCACCATCTGTTGGTCATCGGTTTCGGCGGCACGGCATTGGCGACGGTGGTGGCCTTCAGCCCCTTCGCGGGCGATGGCCCGGTCCTTCGTTTCGCTGCCGTGGTGGCGTTTTCGGCCGTGGGCGGGATGATTCCCGCCACCTTGTTTGCCCTGGCGGTACGGCTGGCACCCAGCGAGAGTACGGTGTCCACCACGATGGGTTGGGTGCAGCAGTGCTCGGCCTGTGGCCAGTTCCTGGGCCCGCCGCTGGTGGCCTGGGTGGCGGGCCTGGCGGGCGGCTGGCATTTCACCTGGGCGGTCACCGGCGTGGCTTCGGTGGTGGGCATGGGGCTGTCGTGGTGGGTGCGCTGGCAGCACCCGGCCTGAGACCGCAAACACGTCCCGGCGGAGCGGGCAGGGGCCGGGCGCCCCGCCACCTGCCGCCCGCCCGATCACGCTGCCGTAGCGGACCCCGCCTGCACATGCTCGCGCCGCTGCACGATCACGAAGCGGTCGGCCACGAAGGCCAGGTTGGTGTAGCTGGCGTTGGCGGCCGGGTTGCCCCCCGTGGCGTGGTAGTCCGAGAACGAGGCCGACTGGTTCACGAACACCCCCTGCGTGAGGTTGATGGACAGGGCCACGCGCGTGCGCCGGCCCAGGGCGATGGCGGCGTCGATGTAGGCGCGGTCGGTGGAGTACACGCCCAGCGTCAGCGCGCCATGCGCGCGCAGCGTGGCCTCGGCCACCTGCAGGCTGGCGGCGCCCGAATCGGTGGCCACCAGGTAGGACACGGGGCCGAAGCATTCCTGGCCGTAGATGGCGCTGTCGGCCTGCTCCAGCGCCACGATCACGGGCGTGTGGATCTGTGCGTTCGCGAAATCGGGGTGGGGCAGGGCGCGCGAGGCCAGCACCAGGCGGCCCTGGCCGCTGGCCCGCTGCATGCGCGCCACGGTCTCGGGCGAGCCCACGGCGCCCAGCACCGAGGTGGCCACGCGCGGGTTCGAGGCCAGCTCGGTCACGGCGGCGGCGAGGTCCGCGCACACCTGCTCGAAGCTCTTGTGCCCTTCGTCGGTGGCGATGCCGCAGCGCGGCACCAGGAGGTTCTGCGTGGTGGTGCACATCTGGCCGCTGTACAGCGACAGCGTGAACGCCAGGTTGCGCAGCAGGGCCGCGTACTGGTCGGTGGATTCGATGATCACCGTGTTCACGCCGGCCATCTCGGCATACACGCGCGCCTGGCGGGCGTTGTCGATCAGCCAGCGGCCGAACTGGTTGCTGCCCGTGAAGTCGATGCTGGCCACCGCGCTGTGCGTGGCCAGGGCCTGGGTGTCTTCGGCGCGGGGGCTCAGCGCCAGGGTCACGGTGTTCGGGTCCAGCCCCTGCTCGGCCAGCACCTCGCGCAGGATGTTCACCGAGATCGCGGCCGGCAGCACGGCATGGGGATGGGGCTTGACGATGACCGGGTTGCCCGTGGCCAGCGCGGCGAACAGGCCGGGGTAGGTGTTCCAGGTGGGGAAGGTGGCGCAGCCGACCACCAGCGCGACGCCGCGGCCCACGATCTCGTAGTGCTTTTGCATCACCAGCGGCGGGTTCTTGCCCTGGGGCTTGTCCCACAGCGCCTGGCCGGGCACGTCGGCCATGGCCTTCCAGGCGTAGGCGATGGCTTCGAGCGCGCGGTCCTGGGCGTGCGGGCCCCCGGCCTGGAAGGCCATCATCGGGCCCTGGCCGGTGGTCAGCATCACGGCGTGGGCGATCTCATGGCTGCGGCGGTGGATGCGCATGAGCGCCTCCAGCAGCACGCCCACGCGGCCTTGCGCGCCCAGTGCCTGCCACGCGGGTTCGGCCGCCTGGGCCGCTGCCACCAGCGCGTGCACGTCGCAGTCGGGGTAGCGCACATCCAGCGCCACGCCGTAGGGCGAGCGTTCTGTCGCCAGCCGGCCCTGTTCACCGGGCTGCTGCAGCGGGAAATCCTTGCCCAGCAGGGCGGCCACGGCCGCCTGGCCGTCGGCCTGGCCGGTCTCGCCATAGACCTTGGGGGAGGGCGATTCGGGGAAGGGCGTCCAGTGGCCGCGCGTGGCCAGGGCGTCCAGGGCGCCATCGAGCAGGGCACGGTGCGTATCGAACAGGGGCATGTATTTGTCTCCGTTAAGGGTTTGCCCTGAGGGGTTTGACTTGTGTCAGGGTTGTGGAAAGTTTATTCTCTACCGAACGGTCGGTCAATAATGTTTGCGGCCGATCAATACAACGTTTCCCCACTTTGGTAGGCAGGAGCATCCATGTCTGAACCCCTTGTCCTTGTGACGCAGTCGGGCGCCGTGCAAACACTGGCGCTCCACCGGCCCGCCGCGCTCAACAGCTTTACCGCCGAGTTGCATGCGCAACTGCTGGACGCCCTGGAGGCCGCTGCGGCCAACGCCGAGGTGCGCTGCGTGGTGCTCACGGGCACGGGCCGGGCCTTCTGCGCCGGGCAGGACCTGGCCGACCCGGCCGTGGCGCCCGACCTCACGCCCGGCGCCGCGCCCAAGGACCTGGGTGAAGTGATCGAGAAACTCTACGGCCCGCTGTGCCTGCGCATCCGCAGCATGCCCATCCCCGTGGTGGCCGCCGTCAACGGTGTGGCCGCCGGCGCGGGTGCCAACCTGGCGCTCTCGTGCGACCTGGTGCTGGCCGCGCGCTCGGCCAGCTTCATCCAGGCCTTCACCAAGATCGGGCTGGTGCCCGACACCGGCGGCACCTGGCTGCTGCCGCGCCTGGTGGGCCGTGCGCAGGCCCTGGGCCTGGCGCTGCTGGGCGACAAGCTGCCCGCCGCCGATGCCGAGCGCCTGGGCCTGATCTGGCGCTGCGTGGACGACGCGGCGCTGCAGGACGAAGCCCAGGCCCTGGCCCAGCGGCTGGCCGCCATGCCCGTGAAGGCGCTGGTCGCCACGCGCAATGCGATCGATGCCGCCGCGCAGATGGACTACGGCCAGGCCCTGGCCCGTGAGGCGGCCGTGCAGCGCACGCTGGGCGCCTCGGCCGACTATCGTGAGGGCGTCGAGGCCTTCATCGGCAAGCGCGCTCCCGTGTTCAAAGACCGCTGAGCGACCCATGGACTCCACCACCTCCCCCATGGACCCCCAGGCCATCGCCGAGCATGTGCGCACCGGCATGCTCGCCAACGACCGCGCCACGCAGGGCCTGGGCATCGCCATCACGGCCATCGCGCCGGGCCGGGCCACGCTCGAGATGACCGTGCGCGCCGACATGCTCAACGGCTTCGACATCTGCCACGGCGGCTTCATCACCACGCTGGCCGACTCGGCGTTCGCCTTCTCGTGCAATGCGCGCAACGACATGACCGTGGCCTCGGGCCTGTCCATCGACTTCCTGGCGCCCGCGCGCGAGGGCGACCGCCTCACCGCCGTGGCCACCGAGGTCTCGCTGGCCGGCCGCACCGGCGTGTATGACGTGAACGTGCACAACCAGCGCGGAGAGGCCATCGCCGTGTTCCGCGGCCGCTCGTACTGCATGAAGGGCAAGCCCACCGTGCCGCTCGATGCCGCCCGCTGACGACAGAACAACATCCCATCCACAGGAGACATCCATGGCCGTGCGCCAACCCGCTCCGGGCGACCTGGAGCCCATCGAAACCGCCAGCCGCGATGAAGTCCAGGCGCTGCAGCTGCAGCGCCTGCGCTGGACGCTGCAGCACGCCTACGACAATGTGCCGCACTACCGACGCGCCTTCGATGCCAAGGGCGTGCACCCGTCCGACCTGACGCAGCTGTCCGACCTCTCCAGGTTCCCCTTCACGGTCAAGAAGGACCTGCGCGACAACTACCCTTTCGGCATGTTCGCCGTGCCGCGCGAAAAGGTGGCACGCATCCACGCCTCCTCGGGCACCACGGGCAAGCCCACGGTGGTGGGCTACACGCTCAAGGACATCGACACCTGGGCCGACCTGGTGGCACGGTCCATCCGCGCAGCGGGTGGGCGCGCTGGCGACCTGATCCATGTGGCTTATGGCTACGGCCTGTTCACGGGCGGCCTGGGCGCGCACTACGGCGCTGAGCGCGCAGGCTGCACGGTGATCCCCATGTCGGGCGGCCAGACCGAAAAGCAGGTGCAGCTGATCCGCGATTTCGGGCCCAGCATCATCATGGTCACGCCCTCGTACATGCAGGTCATCAACGAGGAGTTCGTGCGCCAGGGGCTGGACCCGCGCGAGAGCTCGCTCAAGGTGGGCATCTTCGGCGCCGAGCCCTGGACCGAGGCCATGCGCCGCGAGATCGAGACCAAGGCCGGCATCGACGCGGTGGACATCTACGGCCTGTCCGAAGTGATGGGCCCGGGCGTGGCCAGCGAGTGCATCGAGAGCAAGGATGGCCCGGTGGTCTGGGAAGACCACTTCTACCCCGAGATCATCGACCCCGAGACGGGCGAGGTGCTGCCCGACGGCCAGGAGGGCGAACTCGTCTTCACCTCGCTGAGCAAGGAGGCGCTGCCCATGATCCGCTACCGCACGCGCGACCTCACGCGCCTCTTGCCGCCGACCTCGCGCGCGTTCCGCCGCATGGGCAAGATCGTGGGCCGCTCGGACGACATGCTCATCATCCGCGGCGTGAACGTGTTCCCCACGCAGATCGAAGAGATCGTGCTGCAGAACGAAAAGCTCTCGGGCCAGTACCAGATCCTGGTGGCGCGCGACGGCAACCTCGACCAGGTCACCGTGCGCTGCGAGCTGCAGCCCGGCGTGGCCGACGGCGAGCGCCCCGACCTTACCGGCTGGGTGCAGCAGCGCATCAAGACCCTGGTGGGCATCACCTGCCAGGTCGAGGTGCTGGCCACCGATTCCATCGAACGCACGCTGGTGGGCAAGGCCCGCCGCGTGATCGACCAGCGCCCACGCTAACCCTTCACGAAAGGACGACACCATGTACACCCAGGCCATGGACACCATGGGCAAGGAAGGCGGCGACGCCGGCAACAAGGCCTTGCGCAGCGCCGAGGAGATGCAGCGCCAGGAGGCGTTCGACGCGCGCATCGACGCGGGCGAATTCATCGAGGCCAAGGACTGGATGCCCGAGCACTACCGCAAGACCCTGCTGCGCCAGATCAGCCAGCATGCGCACTCGGAGATCGTCGGCATGCTGCCCGAGGGCAACTGGATATCGCGCGCGCCCACGCTCAAGCGCAAGGCCATCCTGCTGGCCAAGGTACAGGACGAGGGCGGCCACGGCCTGTACCTGTACGCCGCGGCCGAAACCCTGGGCAGCTCGCGCGACCAGATGCTGGATGCGCTGCACACCGGGCGCGCCAAGTACAGCTCCATCTTCAACTACCCCACGCTGACCTGGGCCGACATGGGCACCATCGGCTGGCTGGTCGATGGCGCGGCCATCATGAACCAGGTGCCGATCTGCCGCTGCTCGTACGCGCCCTACGCGCGGGCCATGGTGCGCATCTGCCGCGAGGAGAGCTTCCACCAGCGCCAGGGCTACGACGCGCTGCTCACCATGATGCAGCAGGGCACCGACGCCCAGCGCGCCATGGTGCAGGACGCGGTCAACCGCTGGTGGTGGCCCTCCATCATGATGTTCGGCCCGCCCGATGACCAGTCGCCCAACTCCGCGCAATCCATGCGCTGGGGCATCAAGCGCGTCTCCAACGACACGCTGCGCCAGAAGTTCATCGACGCCACCGTCGAGCAGGCCAAGGTGCTGGGCGTGACCCTGCCCGACCCCGACCTGCAATGGAACGAGGAGCGCCAGGCGCACGACTACGGCGCCATCGACTGGAGCGAGTTCTGGCGCGTGATCGGCGGCGACGGCCCCTGCAACGAAGAGCGCCTGGGCGCCCGCGTGAAAGCCTGGGAAGACGGCGCCTGGGTGCGCGAAGCGGCCCTTGCGCACGCGGCCAAGTACGCGCCGGTGAAGGCTGCCGCCTGATATCACCGCAAAGAATCTGAATAAAAAAAGGCCTCTAGCGCTTATCCATAAAGCGCTAATAGCTATCAAAAAGTAGTGCAACGCATTTAACGAATGTCCGGAAACCCCATGAGCACCAACGCCCCTTCTGACGCCGCGACCTCTGCGACCGCCACCGAATGGCCCCTTTGGGAGGTCTTTGTGCGCAGCAAGGCCGGGCTGGACCACAAGCACTGCGGCAGCCTGCACGCCGCCGACCCGAAGATGGCCATCCAGCTGGCGCGCGACGTCTACACCCGGCGCCAGGAAGGCACCAGCGTCTGGGTCGTGCGCTCCGACCAGATCGTGGCCAGCGACCCCGGCGAGAAGTCCATGTACTTCGACCCGGCGCAGGACAAGGTCTACCGCCACCCCACCTTCTACGTGCTGCCCGAGTCCGTGGACCACATGTGAGCGCCACTGCCATGCAAGCCACCAGCATCCACACCAGCCAGGACCCGGCCGTGCAGTACCTGCTGCGCATCGGCGATACCTGCCTCATCCTCGCCCAGCGCCTGTCCGAATGGTGCGGCCACGGCCCCGTGCTCGAAGAGGACATCGCCCTGTCCAACATGGCGCTGGACCTCGTGGGCCAGGCGCGCGCCGTGCTCACCCGGGCCGGGCAGATCGAAGGCCGTGGCCACGACGAGGACCAGCTGGCCTTTTTGCGCGACGAGCGCGACTATGTCAACGTGACCCTGGTGGAGCTGCCGCGCGGTGACTTCGCCTTCACCGTGGTGCGCAATGCCATGGTGGCCACCCTCTTCAAGCTGCTGTGGGAGCGCCTGGCCACCTCCAGCGACACGGAGCTGGCCGCCATTGCCGGCAAGGCAGTCAAGGAGGCGCGCTACCACCAGCAGCATGCGGCCGACTGGGTCGTGCGCCTGGGCGACGGCACGGCCGAATCGCGCCGCCGCACCGAAGCGGCCTTGAAGGCCCTGTGGCGCTACACGCCCGAGCTTTTCGTGGTCGACGCGGTGGACGAATCCGCCCACGCCACCGGTCTGGGCCCGCGCTGGGCCGACCTGCAGGACGCCTGGACCGGCGAGATGGCGCAGATCCTGGCCGCTGCCAGCCTGGCCACGCCCCAGGAGTCAGCGTTCCGCAGCACCGGAAAGCAGGGCGTGCACAGCGAGCACATGGGCTACATCCTGACCGAGATGCAGTACCTGCAGCGCAGCTTTCCCGGAGGCGTGTGGTGATGATGGCCGAAGCCGTGGCGCCTTTTGAGACCGCCGACGCGCGCATTGCCCGCGCTTGGCAGGTGCTCGACGGCGTGCCCGACCCCGAGGTGCCCGCGGTCTCCGTGTGCGACCTGGGCATCGTGCGCGCCGTGCGCCTGGCGGGCAATGGCCTGGAGATCGTGCTCACGCCCACCTATTCGGGCTGTCCCGCCACCGAGGCCATCGAGCGCGACGTGCTCGCCGCCATCGAGGCGGCCGGCCTGGGCCCGGCCCATGCCACGCTGCAGCGCGCCCCGGCCTGGACCACCGACTGGATCACCGAACGCGGCCGCGCCCGCCTGCTGGCCTACGGCATCGCACCGCCCGGCCCGCTGCCGCCGGGCACCGAGGTGCCGCTGCGCTTCATGCCGCGCACCGCAGCCGCACCGGCGCTGGCCTGCCCGCGCTGCGGCAGCCTGCAGACCGAGCGGCTCTCGGCCTTCGGCTCCACGGCCTGCAAGGCGCTGTACCGCTGCATGGCCTGCCGCGAGCCCTTCGAACATTTCAAGCCGCTGTGACGGCCACCCACCACAAGACACCGACATGAGCGTCATCTTCCATCCCCTGCGCGTGCGCGCCATCGAGCCCGACACGGCCGAGGCCGTCATCGTCTCCTTCGACGTGCCGCCCGAGCTGCGCGAGGTCTTCGGCTTCACCCAGGGCCAGTACCTCACCCTGCGCACCGACATCGGTGGCCAGGACCTGCGCCGCTCGTACTCCATCTGCGCCGGCGTGGACGACGCCGAATTGCGCGTGGGCGTGCGCAAGATCAACGGCGGCGTGTTCTCCAACTGGATCAACGCGCAGCTCAAGGTGGGCGACACCCTGCAGGTCATGGCGCCGCAGGGCCGCTTCTTCGTGCCCATCCAGGCTGCCGCGCAGCGCCACTACCTGGGCATCGCGGGCGGCAGCGGCATCACGCCCATCCTGTCCATCATGAAGACGGTGCTGGCGCGCGAACCCGGCAGCCGCTTCACGCTGATCTACGGCAACCGCACGCTGCAGTCCACCATGTTCAAGGAGGAGATCGAGGACCTCAAGAACCGCTACCTCACGCGCCTGGTGCTGCACCATGTGTTCTCGGCCGAGCAGACCGACGCGCCGCTGAACATGGGCTTCGTGAACAGCGAGAAGCTCGCCGAGTTCCTGAAGGCGCTGATCCCCGCGCAGAAGATCGACGAGGCCTTCATCTGCGGCCCCTTTCAGATGAACGATGAGGCCGAGGCCGCGCTGCTGGCCGGCGGCGTGCCGGCCGAGCGCATCCACGTGGAGCGCTTCGGCGTGGCCCTGCCCGCAGGAGGGCAGGTCGGCGCGGTGGTGCACGAGGCGCTGCCGGGCGATGCCAAGACCTCCCGCATCGCCATCGTGCGCGATGGCCTGCGGCGCGAATTCCCGTTCTCGGGCGAGCAGGCCAGCATCCTCGATGCGGCCTCGGCCGCCGGGCTGGAGGTGCCGTTCTCGTGCACCTCGGGCGTGTGCGGTACCTGCCGCGCCAAGTGCGTGGAGGGCGAGGTGCGCATGGAGCGCAACTTCGCGCTCGACAAGAACGAGGTGGCCGCCGGCTTCGTGCTCACCTGCCAGTGCCGGCCGCTGTCCGACAGCGTGGTGCTGTCGTTCGACGAACGCTGATGGTCGCTATGACGGCATCCACCGCTGCACACGGTGCCTGGCATCGGCAAGGAATGGGCCGCCGTGGGCCTGCGGTGCCCCCGGATGCGGCAAGATGGCGCCCCTTCACTCCAGGATGCAAAGGAAAACTGCCCATGGCCCGAGGACGCTCCCCCGGATACGACGACCAGCGCGAAATGATCCTCCGCCATGCCGCCGAACTGTTCGCACGCCGCGGCTATCCCGCCACCTCGATGAACGAGGTGGCCGAGGCCTGCGGCCTGTCCAAGCCCACGCTGTACCACTACTTTCGCGACAAGTACAACCTGCTCGTGCACATCGCCGACGGCCATGTCTCGCGCCTGCAGGCGCTGGTGGAGGAGGTCGAGGCCCAGCAGCTCGCGCCCGAGGCGCGGCTGCGCGAACTGATCCACCGCTTCGTCGAAGAATACGCCGAGGCCCAGCACGCCCACCGCGTGCTGACCGAGGACGTGCGCTTCCTGCAGCCCGAGGACAGCGAGCGCATCCTGGGCAAGGAGCGCGCCGTGGTGGCCGCCTTCGCCACCGCGCTGGGGCAACTGCGCCCCGACACCGATGCCGCCGGCCTGACCAAGGCGCTGACCATGCTGCTGTTCGGCATGATCAACTGGATGTTCACCTGGCTCAAGCCCGACGGCGAACTCGACTACGGGACCATGGCGCCCATCGTTGCGGACCTGTTCTTTGGTGGATTTCCTGCCGTCCGAATGCCCATTGAACCGGCCCAAAGACCCGCGCGTCCATGACAATGGCCACGCACGTTCACCACGGCGTACCCGATACCGGCCGACAAGAGCCGGAACAGCGCTGAATCTTCCTTGCTTGCCTGCGCTGACACCACCATCCTTTCTTTTCCACAGGAGACAAACGCATGAAAAAGACCCGCTTCGCACAACTCGCGCTGGTGGCCGCAGCCGCCGCCATGGCCTGCGGCGCCGCCCTGGCCGACATCACCGTCGGTGTCACGGTGTCGGCCACCGGCCCCGCCGCCTCGCTGGGCATTCCCGAGAAGAACACCATCGCCCTGATGCCGCGCACCATCGGCGGCCAGAAGGTCAACTACATCGTGCTCGACGACGCGTCGGACACGACCACCGCCGTGGGCAACACGCGCAAGCTGATCAGCGAAAGCAAGGTCGACATCATCCTCGGGTCGAGCACCACGCCCAACTCGCTGGCCATGATCGATGTGGTCGCCGAGGCGCAGACGCCCATGATCTCCATGGCCGCCTCGGCGCGCATCGTCGAGCCCATGGACGCCAAGAAGAAGTGGGTCTTCAAGACCCCGCAGAACGACATCATGATGTCGCTGGCCATCGTGGACCACATGGCCAACGCCGGCGTGAAGACCGTGGCCTTCATCGGCTTTGCCGACGCCTACGGCGAAGGCTGGTACCAGGAGTTCGGCAAGGCCGCCGCCATCAAGAAGATCCAGATCGTGGCCAACGAGCGCTATGCGCGCACCGACACCTCGGTGACGGGCCAGACGCTGAAGATGATCTCGGCCAAGCCCGACGCCGTGCTCATCGCCGGCTCCGGCACGCCGGCCGCATTGCCCCAGAAGGCGCTCAAGGAGCGCGGCTTCACCGGCAAGGTCTACCAGACCCACGGCGTGGCCAATGCCGACTTCCTGCGCGTGGGCGGCAAGGACGTGGAAGGCACCTTCCTGCCCTCCGGCCCGGTGCTCGTGGCTTCGCAGCTGCCCGCCTCGCACCCGGTGAAGAAGTCGGCCAGCGCCTACGTGGCCGCCTATGAGGCCGCCCACGGCAAGGACAGCGTCTCCACCTTCGGCGCCCATGGCTGGGATGCCGGCGTGCTGATGGCCGCCGCCGTGCCCGTGGCCCTGAAGAAGGCCAAGCCCGGCACCGTGGAATTCCGCACGGCCCTGCGCGATGCGCTGGAGCAGATCAAGGAAGTGCCCGGCGCGCACGGCATCTTCAACATGTCCGAGAACGACCACCTGGGCCTGGACCAGCGCGCCCGCGTGATGGTCAAGATCGAGAACGGGACCTGGAAATACATTCCCTGACCCCCTGAGGCGCTGCGCGCCTTCCCCTCCAAGGGGACGCCACCCGTGGCCTGGCGAAGCCGGTTCCACGATGGCGCTGGTCTGGGGCGCGCCGGTTTCATGGTGTCCGTCTCTTCGGCGAAGAGCTGTCTGGAAATGCCATGAAAATGGCCTCTGGCGCTTACTGGTAAAGCGCTAGCAGCTATTAAATAGGTAGTAAGCGCTGGTCGACCTGCTTCTCAAAGAAAGCTGAATATGGATTTGCAGATTGCCCTGCTGCTGGGGCAGGACGGCATTGTCAACGGCGCCATCTATGGACTGATGGCGCTGGCGCTGGTGCTGGTTTTTTCCGTGACCCGGGTGATCTTCATCCCCCAGGGCGAGTTCGTGGCCTTCGGGGCGCTGACCATGGCCATGATGCAGGGCGGGCGCATTCCCGCCACGCTGTGGCTGCTGGTGGGGATGGCCGCCGTGGTGCTGGTGGTCGAGGTGGTGCGCTTTCAGCGCGGCAGCCCCGTGAACTGGCCCGCCACGGTGGTCTGGTGCCTGGTGCTGCCGTTGCTGGCCACGGCGCTGATCCTGGGGCTGCGCCCCACCTCGCTGGGCATGCAGGCGCTCACCACGCTGATCCTGATCACGCCCATGGGGCCGCTGCTGTACCGCCTGGCGTATCGCCCGCTGGCCGATGCCACGGTGCTGATGCTGCTCATCGTCTCGGTGGCGCTGCATGGCGTGCTGGTGGGCCTGGGCCTGCTGTTCTTCGGTGCCGAAGGCTCGCGCACGCCACCGTTCTCGGAGGCGCGCTTCGACCTCGGGGGCATCCCGGTCTCGGGCCAGTCGCTGGTGGTGCTGGGCGTCACGCTGGCGCTGGTGATGCTGCTGTTCCTGTTCTTCGGCCGCTCCATGGTGGGCAAGGCGCTGCGCGCCACGGCCCTCAACCGCGTGGGGGCGCGCCTCATGGGCATTCCCACCGAACTCTCGGGCGACGTGAGCTTTGCCCTGGCCGCGCTGATCGGTGCGGTCTCGGGCCTCTTGATCGCGCCGCTCACCACCGTGTACTACGACACGGGTTTCCTGATCGGCCTCAAGGGCTTCGTCGCGGCCATCGTGGGCGGCCTGGGCAGCTATCCCATGGCGCTGCTCGGCGCGCTGATCGTGGGCCAGCTGGAGGCCTTTGCATCGTTCTGGGCCAGTGCCTACAAGGAGGTTCTCGTGTTCACGCTGATCGTTCCCGTGCTGTGGTGGCGCTCGCTCAACAGCCGCCATGTGGAGGATGAGGAATGAGCACGCCCGTCAAGACGGATATGGCTGCCGGCACACACGATGCAGGCACATCGCGCGGCATCGCCACGCGCACCCAGCTGACGCTGGCCGCCGTGGCGCTGCTGGCCCTGTGCTGGGGCTTCCTGCCCGACTTCACCGTGGTCGTGCTCAGCTACATCGGCCTGTACGCCATCGTGGCGGCGGGCCTGGTCATGCTCACCGGCGTGGGCGGCATGACCTCCTTCGGCCAGGCGGCCTTCGTGGGCGTCGGTGCCTATGCCACGGCCTGGATCTGCACGGCGCCCGCGTCGGTGCAGGCGCTCTCGGGCCTGGTCGGCATGGCCGGCCTGCCCTGGGTGGGGCTGGTGCTCGGCCTGGTGATCACCTTCGCGGTGGCCTGGGGCCTGGGCTCGGTCACGCTCAAGCTGTCGGGCCACTACCTGCCGCTGTGCACCATCGCCTGGGGCCTGTCGCTGTACTACCTGTTCGGCAACATGGAATTCCTGGGAGGGCAGACCGGCATCACCGGCGTGCCGCCGCTCGTCGTGGCGGGCTTCTCGCTGGCCTCGCCGCGCGCCATCGGCGTGCTGATCTGGGCGGTGCTGCTGGTGTCGCTGTGGCTGCTGCACAACCTGCTCGACTCGCGCGAGGGCCGCGCCATCCGCGCGCTCAAGGGCGGGCGGGTGATGGCCGAGTCCATGGGCGTGGACACGGCGCGCTACCGCATCAAGCTCTTCGTGCTGGCGGCGCTGCTGGCGGCGATCTCGGGCTGGCTGTATGCGCACCTCCAGCGCTTTGTCAGCCCCACGCCGTTCAACCTCAACATCGGCATCGAGTACCTGTTCATGGCCGTGGTCGGCGGCGCCGGCCACCTCTGGGGCGCGGTGCTGGGCGCCACCCTCATCACCCTGCTCAAGGAAAAGCTGCAGGACGTGCTGCCCTCGCTGCTGGGCACCAGCGGCAACTTCGAGGTCATCGTCTTCGGCCTGCTCATGGTCTTCGTGCTGCAGCGCTTTGCCGACGGCCTGTGGCCCACGCTGAACCGCCTGGGCGAGCGCTGGCTGCGCCGCGAAGCGCCGCGCGCGGTGCGCGAGGCTGCACAGCTGGGCCAGCGTACCTTGCCCGCGGCCGGCACGGTGCTGCTGCAGGCGCGCAACGTGACCAAGCGCTTCGGCGGCCTGGTCGCCAACAACAATGTCTCCATGGACGTGAAGGCCGGCGAGGTGCACGCGCTGATCGGGCCCAACGGCGCCGGCAAGAGCACCTTCTTCAACATGATCTCGGGCGTGGACGACGCCACCGAGGGCGAGGTGCGCCTGGTGGACCAGGCCATGCTGCGCCGCCCCTCGCGCGCCTTCGCGCGCCTGGGCATGGCGCGCACCTTCCAGCACGTGCGCCTCTTGGGCCAGCGCAGCGTGGTCGAGAACGTCGCCCTGGGCGCGCACCAGCGCGCCCACCGCGGCTGGATCGCCTCGATGCTGCGCCTGGACCGCGCCGAGGAAGCCGCCCTGCTGGCCGAGGCCCGCCGCCAGATCGAGCGCTGCGGCCTGGGTGCCCATGCCGACGCGCCCGCCGCCTCGCTGGCCCTGGGGCAGCAGCGCATCGTCGAGATCGCGCGTGCCCTGGCCGGCCAGCCGGCCATCCTGCTGCTCGACGAACCCGCCGCCGGCCTGCGGCATCTGGAAAAGAAGGCCCTGGCCGACCTGCTGCGCCAGTTGCGCGCCGAGGGCCTGGGCATCCTGGTGGTGGAGCATGACATGGAGTTCGTGATGAACCTGGCCGACCGCATCACCGTGCTGGAGTTCGGCACCGTGATCGCCGAGGGCACGCCCGCGCAGGTGCAGAGCAACCAGCGCGTGCTCGATGCCTACCTGGGCGGCGCCGACGACGACCTGCCCGCCGCTGTCGCCACCGAAGGAGCCCGCGCATGACCGCCTTGCTGCAACTGCAGGACCTCTCCGTGTCGTACGGCCCCGTGGAGGCCGTCCACCAGGTCCGGCTTGACGTGAACGAGGGTGAGATCGTCACCGTGATCGGCCCCAACGGCGCCGGCAAGACCACCTTGCTGTGCGCAGCCATGGGGCTGCTGCCGGCCACCGGCTCCATCACCCTGGCCGGCGAGCGCATCGCCCGCCCCAGCGTGGAGGCCATGGTGGCGCGCGGCGTGGCCCTGGTGCCCGAAAAGCGCGAACTCTTCGGCGAGATGTCGGTGGAGGACAACCTGCTGCTGGGCGGCTTTTCGCGCTGGCGCAAGGGCCAGCGTGACCAGGCGCAACGCATGGAAGAAGTGTTCGGCATCTTCCCGCGCCTGCGCGAGCGCCGCCCGCAACTGGCGTCCACGCTCTCGGGCGGCGAGCGCCAGATGCTGGCCATCGGCCGTGCGCTGATGGCCCGCCCGCGCCTGCTGATGCTCGACGAGCCCTCGCTCGGCCTGGCCCCGCTGATCGTGCGCGAGGTGCTGCAGGTGGTGTCCTCGCTGCGCGCGCACGGCGTATCGGTACTGCTGGTGGAGCAGAACGCACGTGCCGCCTTGCGCGTGGCCGATCGCGCCTATGTGCTCGAAATGGGCGCCGTGGCGCTGACCGGCGCTGCGCAGGACCTGCTCAACGACCGCCGCATCATCGACACCTACCTGGGCATGGGAGGGGCGGCGCACGCCCGGGCCGAAGCCCATTGAAAGTCCCGAGGACCGCCGCGCAGCGCAGCGACCGTCCTGTTTCGCCCTTTCGCAGGCCTTGGGGCTGCGGAAGGGCTTTTGCGTTGTGAAGATCCATGAATACGACAGGAGACAAAGCATGAAGACAGGCGTTCAGCCAGGGTTGGCACGCAGGGCGTTTTTGCGTTCGGGTGGGGCATTGGCCGCGGGTCTGGCGGGAACGGCCTGGGCCCAGGACAGCGCGGGCGTGACCGACAGCGAGATCGTGATCGGCCAGTCCTGCCAGCTGAGCGGCCCGCTCGCGGCGCTGACCAGCGAGGTGCGCCAGGGCGCGGCCCTGTATTTCGACCATGTGAATGCCTCGGGCGGCGTGCGCGGCCGCAAGATCCGCGTGGTCGCCATCGACGATGCCTACGACCCCAAGAAGGCCGCCGAGAACACGAAGAAGCTGATCGACGAGGACAAGGTGCTCGCGCTGTTCCAGTACGCGGGCACCCCGCCCGCGCTGGCCGCCCTACCGATCGCCGAGGAGCGCGGCGTGCCCTTCATCGCGCCGTTCACGGGCTCCGACGGCCTGCGCCAGGCCAGCAGCCGCTACGTGTTCAACATCAAGGCAGGCTATGCGACCGAGCTCGACGCCACCGTGAAGCAACTGGCCTCGGTGGGCATCGCGCGCATCGCGGCGGTCTACCTCAACAACCCCTTCGGCACGGGCGGGCTGGCCTCGGTCGAGAAGTCGGTCAAGAACCACAAGGTGGAACTCGTGGCCCAGGCCCCGCTGGAGGTGGATGGCTCGAAGATGGCGGACGCCGTGGCCTCGGTGGCCAAGGCCACGCCCCAGGCCATCATCGTCATCAGCGCGGGCAAGCCCAGCGTGGATTTCGTCGATGCCTACCTGGCGGCCGGCCACCGCTCCACCTTCTACATGCTCTCGGTGATCAGCAACGCCCAGCTGGTCAAGGCGCTGGGCGAGCGCGCGCGGGGCGTGGTGGTGTCGCAGGTCGTGCCCTCGCCGTGGAACCAGAGCATGCCGATCTCTCGCGAGTTCCAGACCCTGGCCAAGGCCAAGGGCATCACCGAGTACACCTTCAGCCAGATGGAGGGATTCATCTCCGCCCGCTTCCTGGTCGAGGCGCTGCAGCGCGCTGGCGCCAAGCCCACCCGCGCAGGGCTGGTGCAGGCCATGGAGTCGATGAAGAGCGTGAACCTGGGCGGCTACCCCGTGGAGCTGTCGGCCACGCAGCACAGTTCGGGCAAGTTCGTGGATCTGCTCATGATGGGCCGCGACGGCCGGTTCACCAAATAGGCCGCACAGGCAGCACGCGCTGCTCAGGAGTTGAGCAGCGCACCTCCCTCGGAGGCTTCCAGCAGTCGCGTGAGCAGCGGGTGCATGACCTTGCGCGCGTTGTAGATCAGGTGGAACTGCTCCTGCACGTCGGGCGTCGTGCCCACCTGCACCAGACCATGGGTCTTGAGCAGATGCGCGCCCACGGTCACGGGGGCCGGCATCACCCCCATGCCCGTGGCGGCAAAGGTGCTCAGCAGGGCACTGTCCTCGAATTCACCGGCAATGCGCGGGCGAATGCGTTCGCGCTCCAACCAATGGTCCAGGCGCGCGCGCATGGCGGCATGGTCGGTAGGCAGCAGCACGGGCACCACCGCCAGGCTCTGCGGAAACTGCCGCGCCGCCGCCTCGGCCCACACGGGTGGGGCATACCAGGCCACGGCGCTCGTGCCCAGCAGCTGGCTGGTGGTCTTGAGGGCCGGGTTGGGCGGTGCGGCGCGGTCGGCCAGCACCGCGTCGAGCTTGTGCAGCGCGAGCTCGCCGAGCAGCGGCTGGAACTCCCCCTCGTGGCACAGCAGGCGCAGGTGCGGTTCGTCGAGCACCGGCGTCAGCAGCCGGTGCATGGCCAGCTTGGCGATGCCGTCCGAGATGCCCAGGTTCAGCCGCAGCGTCTGGCCGCTGGCGGCCTCGCGCACGCGGTGGGTCAGCTGCTCGCCCAGGGCAAAGATATGGTCGGCCTCGTGCAGCGCGGCCACGCCGGCCTCGGTGAGCACCAGGCTGCGCCCCTCGGTGCGCAGCAGGCTGGTTCCCAGGGCCTGCTCAAGGGAGCGCACCTGCGCGCTGATGGTCTGCACGGCCATGTCCAGCCGCTCGGCGGCGCGCGCGATGCCGCCCTCCTTGGCGACCACCCAGAAGTAGTACAGGTGGCGGTAGTTGAAGCTCTGGCTCATGGTCTTGCGTATCCCAGTGCGTTGAAGGGGTATCGGTGCAGGAACTGGTTGGTTCGTAAAAACCGAACAAATAGTACCGTGAAGGCAGGTTTTTAAGATGCAAAAGCATCCCTACAGTGCGGGCTTGTCCTGAATGCCAACCCATTGCACCGGAGAGAACCCATGCACTACGCCGCACCCCTTCCCCTGTCCGCCCCGACCCCGGGCCTGCCACCCCTGCCGCGTTCGCGGCGCTGACGCCGTCGCGCGAAGGAGCAAGACTTCATGGAAACGATCGGAACCTGGTGGATGTGGGCGGGCTTTGCCGTCTTCGTGGTGGTGGCCATCGGCATCGACCTGCTGGTGATGGAGCGCCAGGGCGCGCACAAGGTCACGATGAAGGAGGCCGTGCGCTGGAGCCTGCTGTGGTTCTCGCTGGCCTTCGTGTTCGTGGGTATCCTCTGGTGGTACCTGGACGGCAGCCAGGGCCGCGAGGTGGCCAACACGGTGTCGATGCAGTTCATCACCGGCTACCTGGTGGAAAAAAGCCTCTCGGTGGACAACATCTTTGTGTTCCTGATGCTGTTCAGCTATTTCGCCGTGCCGCCGCAGTACCAGAAGCGCGCGCTCATCATCGGCATCATCGGCGCGATCGTGCTGCGCACGCTGCTCATCCTGGCAGGCGCCTGGCTGCTGGCCACCTTCCACTGGCTGCTGTACGTGTTCGGCGCGTTCCTCGTGGTCACGGGTGCCAAGATGTGGTTCGCGGCCGGGCAGGAGCCCGACATCGCGACCAACCCGGTGCTCAGGTTGCTGAAGAAGCGCATCCGCATCACCGACCAGTTCGACGGCGAAAAGCTCTCCACGCTGGTCCAGGGCGTCAAGCACTACACCCCGCTGTTCGTGGTGCTGGTGCTCATCGGCACCACCGACATCATCTTCGCGGTGGACAGCATCCCGGCCATCTTCGCCATCACCAGCGACCCGTTCATCGTGCTCACGGCCAACATCTTCGCCATCCTGGGCCTGCGTGCGCTGTACTTCCTGCTGGCGGACCTGGCCGACCGCTTCCACCTGCTGGCCTATGGCCTGGCCCTGGTGCTGGTGTTCATCGGCGGCAAGATGCTGCTCATCGACCTCGTGAAGATTCCGATCGGCTACGCGCTGCTGGTCACGGCATCGCTGATCGCGGGTTCGATCTTCCTGTCGCTGCGCAACTCGGCCCCGGGCGCCCACAAGCCCCTGGCATCGCCATCCAAGGACTGAAGGGAGTAGGAGACCATGCAATTGCTCGATGCCATCATGCTCTGTGTGCTGGTGGGCCTGGTGGGGGCGACGGTGACGGCGTACCGCGCCGGCAATGAGCGGCGGGACGTGCGCCTGCTGGCGGGCCTTGCCGCCCTGTGGGGCGCCGGCACGGCCGCGGCCCTGGCGTGGAGCTGATCAGGGTGGTGATGCAGATGCTGTGCACCCTGCGCCGCTGGTTGCGCGGCCTGGAACCCCGGGCCCGCGTGCACCTGGACCGGGGCTGGCTCGCCCGCTTACGGCCCTGGCTGGAGCGGCGCGAGCTGTTCCGCTTTCAGCGCCAGCCGCTGGCGCGCGGTGTGGCGGCCGGCATGTTCTGCGGGCTCATTCCCGGCCCGCTGCAGATCCCCGGCACCCTGCTGGTGTGCGCGTGGCTGCGCGGCAACGTGGTGGCGGGCGGCGTGGCCACCTTCTATACCAACCCGTTCACCACCGTGCCGCTGTATGCCCTGGCCTTCTACCTGGGCGCGCTGGTGATGCCCGGCACGCAAACCCTGCCGCCATGGAGCAGCGTGGCGCCGGGCGGGGATTTCTCCGTGCAGGCGATGGCGGCCTGGATCCAGGCCCTGGGCACGCCACTGCTGGTCGGCCTGCCCACGCTGGGATTGCTGCTCGCGGCGCTGGGTTACGCCGTGGTGCAGGTGCTGTGGCTGGCCCCCGCCCTGCAGCGCAAGCGCCGGCTGGCGCGCTGCCGCTCAGCCGCCGCGTAACGGACGAATCGGCGCTGCTCGCTTTCCGAAGCGCGAAATCCCGCAGATCCTGGAGTCCACGGGCAGCGAAACCGGCGCGCTGCTATCGCCAGTGCCACCGCGGAACTGGCTTGGCCACCCGCTCAGGGGGCTCAATCCAGCTTGACGCCCACCTTGGTGATCACACGACCCCACTTCTCGCGTTCGGCGCGCGCGAAGCTCCCCATCTGCGCGGCGGTGCCGGGCAAGGGTTCGACACCCAGGGCCTGCAGGCGCGCACGCGTGCGGGTGTCGGCAAGGGCGGTTTGAAGGGCCTTGCTGAACTGGGCCACCGCCTCGGCCGAGGTGCCATGGGGGGCGACCAGCCCCTGCCACGCAAAGCCCTCGAAGCCCTGCAGGCCCTGTTCGGCAATGGTGGCCACGTCGGGCATGGTGCCCACGCGCTGCGGGCTGGCCACGCCGATGGCCTTGACCTTGCCGGCGGCAAGGAACGGGTACACGGTGGCGCTGTCGATCCACATGGCCGGGACCTGGCCGCCGATCACGTCCTGGATGGCCGGTGCCGCACCCCGGTAGGGCACGTGCGTGAGCCTGAGGCCGCTTTGCTCGCGGAACAGCTCGCCCACCAGGTGGTGCGGGCTGCCGGGCCCGGCCGAGGCCCAGTTCACGCCGTCGGGCAGGCCCTTGGCCCAGGCCATGAACTCCTTGAGGTTCCTGGCGGGCACGTTGTTGGACACCACGAGGAACATGGGGAAGCGCACCAGCAGGCCCACGGGCTGGAAGTCCTTCTCGGCGTTGTAGCTCAGCTTGCTGAACAGGAACGGGTTGGCCGCCAGCGTGGCGAAGTCGGCCGAGAAGATCAGGTTGCCGAAGTCCTTGTTGCGCGCGCTGTACTCGGCCGCGATGTTGGTGCCCGCGCCGGGCTTGTTGTTGATGACGATGGGGCGGCCCAGCGTGGCCGACATCGACTCGGCGATGGTGCGCGCGACGATGTCCGAGCCGCCGCCGGCGGCATAGCCCACCACCCATTCCAGCGGCTTGGTGTCCTGGGCATGGGCCTGGGGGAGGGTGGTGGCCAGGGCCAGCCCGGCAAGGGTGGCGAGGAAGTGTTTGCGCAGCATGGTGTCGTCTCCGGGGTGTCGTCAAAAGAATCGGGCAAAGCCGGGGCTTGCACCGTCCGTGCGGTGCCGAAGCCCCGGGGGGCGGATGGGGTGCGGGGGCGCGGCTAGGCCGCCAGGGCGTGCGTGGGCACCACGGGCGTGATGGCCTGGGTGGCGCGCCGGTCTGCCAGAGGCATCGCGGCGCCGTGCGCCAGCTGCAGGGCATGCAGCAGCGTGGCCTGGTCGCCGATGTGGTTGGCCAGCAGCAGCACGAGGCGGGCGTTCATGGCGTGGCTCTCGGGCGTGGACAGGCCCTGGTGCGCAGCGATCAGCGCCTCGTAAAAATCGTCGCAGGCCTGCAGGTGGGGCTGGGTGTTGAGCATGATGAAGGTGTTCCTTGTCAGGGGGCCGGCGCCGTGGCGTGGGCCAGGGCGGCACGCACCGCCGCTTCGGTGGGGGTGCGCCAACGTGCGCACACATGCTGGTCGGGGCGCACGAGGTACACGGTGCGCGGCTGGGCATCAAGCCGCTGCGCGGCCAGCGCCTGGTGGTCGATCACGTCGATGCCGATCTGCAGCACCCGCACATGGGCCAGGTCCCGGGCCCAGGTGGGGGCGGGGCCAAACACCAGCAGCGTGAAGTCCGACCCCAGCTCGCGCAGCAGCCACGTGGGGCGGCCCTGTTTTGTCAGGGGAGCGTCGAGCAGCACCGCACCGGGCACCTGCGTGCCCGCGAAGGTGTCGGCGTCGGGCGTGTTCAGCGGCGACTGGTGCAGCGTGGCCGGCACCGACAGGCGCCCGCTGTTGACGATGCGCCGCGCAAACGCATGCTCGCGCGCCAGATGCAGCGCCGCGTCGCGGAACAGGCGGCTCACCTCGCTCTTGGGCGTGATGAAGTCGGTGGCGCGGGTCGAGTTGCACAGGTTCTCGTCCGCCGCGTACTCGCGCTCGGGCCCGTAGGTGGCCAGCAGGGCAGGGCCCACCCGGCCCTTGAGCACCCAGTCCAGCTTCCAGGCCAGGTTCTCGGCATCCTGCACGCCGCTGTTGGCGCCGCGTGCGCCAAAGGGCGAGACGCCATGCGCGCTGTCGCCCGCGAAGACCACGCGGCCGTGCACGAACTGGTCCATGCGCAGGCAGGCAAAGGTGTAGACACTCGCCCAGTCCAACTCGAACTGCGCATCCGCGCCCAGCAGCGCCTGCACGCGCGGGATGATGTTCCCGGGCTTCTTTTCTTCTTCCGGGTCGGCGTCCCAGCCCAGCTGGAAGTCGATGCGCCACACGTTGTCCGGCTGGCGGTGCAGCAGCACGCTCTGGCCGGGGTGAAAGGGCGGGTCGAACCAGAACCAGCGCTCGGTCGGGAAGTCCGCATCGCCCGCCAGCTTCACGTCGGCGATCAGGAACCGGTCCTGGAAGATGCGGCCCTTGCTTTCCAGTCCCATCATCTGGCGCAGGGGCGAACGCGAGCCGTCGCAGGCGGCCACCCATTGCGCATCCACCTGGTAGGGGCCTTCGGGCGTGTCGATGCTGAGCAGGGCGCCGTCGTTGCGTGCGGCCACGGCGGTCACCTTGTTGTGCCAGCGGATGTCGATGCCGGGCAGCTGCAGCGCGCGCTCCACCAGGTAGGCCTCGGCGTAGTACTGCTGCAGGTTGATGAACGCGGGGCGCTCGTGGCCTTCTTCGGGCAGCAGGTTGAATTCGTAGAGCTGCTCGTCCTTGAGGAACACCTTGCCCACGTTCCACGACACGCCCTTGTCCACCATGCGCTGGCCCACGCCCAGGCGGTCCCAGATTTCGAGCGTGCGCTTGGCGAAGCAGATGGCGCGCGAGCCGATGGAGAGCTTGTGGTCGTTGTCCAGCACCACCACACGCTGGCCGCGCTGGGCCAGGTCGATGGCGAGCGACAGGCCCACGGGGCCCGCGCCCACGACCACGATGGGGTGCGGCGCGGGCGCGGCGCTGTCCTGGTCGGGCGAGCGCACGTAGCCGAAATCGATGGCCTGCACGTCCGGGCCGCTCGCGTGGAACGCCTCGGCAGGAATGTCTCTGGGGTTCATCTTTTGTCTCCTCCAGCCTCAGTGGCTCAGCCTTCCAGCGATTTCCACATCTGAATGTCGCGCTCGGCCGTCCAGATGCGCGGGTCGGGGTACTGCGTGGCCTCGTCGTAGGCGCGGGTCACGTCGAACGGCATGCAATGGTTGAAGATCACCCAGTGGCCGTACTTGGGTTGCAGTTTCGCGAAGGTGGCCTCGTACACCTTGCGCAGGTCCTCGCCTTGTGCGGCGCTGGCCTTGACGCTGTCGTACAGGTCGCTGATGAAGGCCCGCGTGCCGGCCAGGCCCGCCTGCACCTGCTCGGGCGTCTGCAGCGCGGCGCCCCGGCCGGGCACCAGCTTCTCGGGCTTCAGGGCGGCCAGGTTGTCCAGGGTCTGCGGCCAGTCCTGGAAGTACGCATCGCCCGCATACGGCGTGGCGTCGAACTCCACCAGGTCTCCGGAAAAGAGGATTTTTTCCTGCGGCAGCCAGGCCACCGTGTCGCCCTTGGTGTGGCCCCGGCCCAGTTGCAGGATCTGCACTTCCACGCTGCCCAGCCACAAGGTCATCTTCTTGTTGAAGGTCATGGTCGGCCAGGTCAGGCCCTCGGGCACGCTCTCCACGTTCTGGAACAGGCGCGGAAAGCGGCCGATCTCACTGTCCTTGTCGAACTGGCCGCGCTCCACGATCAGGTCGCGCGTGTCTTCGCTGGCGATGATGTGCTCGGCGCCGTAGGCGCTGGCACCCAGCACGCGCACGGCGTGGTAGTGGGAGAGCAGCACGTACTTGATGGGCTTGTCGGTGACTTCGCGGATGCGGCGGATCACGTCCTGCGCCATCACCGGCGTGGCCTGCGTGTCGATGACCATCACGGCGTCGTCGCCAATGATGATGCCGGTGTTGGGGTCGCCCTCGGCGGTGTAGGCATAGGCGTGGTCGGAGAGCTTGTCGAAGCTCACCTTCTTCACTTCGAGGTCGGCGGCGGAGGCAAAGGTTTTGACGGTGCTCATGGTGGTGATTTGTTAATGATGAATGCGTTTATCTAAACGGAATGTGTTGATGTTAGGCAAGAAATTCGTTCATGTCTAATGCATTCGTTTAGGTGAAAACCCGAAGAGGCTTGCCTTGCCGCCAGGCGTGGACAATCGGGCCCATGCCCATCACGACCCCCGACCTGCCCCTTGCCGATGACGAAGACACGCCCCGCAGCCCGCGCGGCATCCAGAGCGTGGAGGTGGGTGGGCAGTTGCTGAAGGTGCTGGCGCGCACCGGCCGGCGCATGGCGCTCAAGGACCTGGCCCGCGCGGCGGACATGACGGCCGCCAAGGCCCACCCCTACCTGGTGAGCTTTGGCAAGCTGGGCCTGATCGAGCAGGACGCCGTGAGCGGCCACTACGGCCTGGGCCCCTTGGCCATGCAGCTGGGCCTGATCAGCCTGCAGCAGGTGGACCCGGTGCGCCTGGCGATCGCCGAGCTGCCCGCGCTGGCCCAGCGCATCGGCTACACCGTGTCGGCCTCGGTGTGGGGCGACAGCGGCCCGACCATCATCCGCGTCGAGGAAGGCCCCACGGCCGTGTACGTGGCCATGCGCCACGGCACCACGGCCTCGGTGCGCCACACGGCCACGGGCAAGGTGTTCGCGGCCTTCGGGCCGCGCGAACGCGCCGCCGCAGCCTTGGCGGCCGAAGGGTTCGCGGGCGCGCTGGATGAACCCGCGTTCGCGGCCGAACTGGAGGCGGTGCGCACGCACCAGATCAGCGAGGTGACCGACCAGCTCCTGCCCGGCATCAGCGCGCTGGCCACGCCGGTGTTTGACGGGTTCGGGCAGCTGGTGCTGTGCCTGGCGGTGATCGGGCCCAGCGCCACGCTGCGGACGGGTCCCGCCAGCCCGGCGGCGCGGCATCTGCGCGAGGCCGCGCGGAGCCTGTCACAACGGCTGGGGGCGCCGGTGAGCTCCGCCTAGTGCGCCAGGGCGTTCAGGCGGTTGCGCGCCCCAGCGCCTGGTCGATATCCCACAGGATGTCGTCCACATCCTCGATCCCCACCGACAGCCGCACCATGTCCGCGCTCACGCCCGCGCGGGCCAGTTCTTCTTCGCTCAGCTGGCGGTGGGTGGTCGATGCGGGGTGGATCACCAGCGTCTTGGCATCGCCGATGTTGGCCAGGTGGCTCAGGAATTCGCAGGCGTCGATGAACTTCTCGCCCGCCGCCGCGCCGCCCTTCACACCAAAGGTCAGGATGCCCGAGGCGCCGGGCGTTCCGTCCACGGCGCGGAACTGCTTTTGTGCCAAGTCGAAATACGGCGAATCTGCCAAACCGGGGTAGTTGACCCACGCCACCTGCGGGTGGCCTTGCAGAAACTTCGCCACGGCCAGCGCGTTGCGGCAGTGCTCGCGCATGCGCAGGTGCAGCGTCTCGGCGCCCTGCAGCAGCTGCCACGCGTTCATGGGCGAGAGCACGCCGCCGAAGGTGCGGTTGACCTCCATGCGCGCCTTCATGGTGTAGCCGAAGTCGCCAAAGGTCTCGTAGAACTTCACGCCGTGGTAGGCGCGGCTGGGCTCCACCATCTCGGGGAAGTTGCCGTTGTCCCACGGGAACTTGCCGCCCTCGACCACCACGCCGCCCATGGTGGTGCCGTGACCGCCGATGTACTTGGTGGCGCTGTGCACCACGATGTCGGCGCCCAGGGCCAGCGGGTTGCACAGGTAGGGGCTGGCCACCGTGTTGTCGATGATGAGCGGCACGCCGTGCGCATGCGCCACCTCGGCCACGGCCGCGATGTCGAGCACGTTGACCAGCGGGTTGCCGATGGTCTCGCCGTACACGGCGCGGGTGTGGGGGCGCATGGCGCGGGCAAAGTTCTCGGGGTCGGCCGGGTCCACGAACGTGGTCTCGATGCCGAGGCGGCCAAAGCCCACGCCGAGCTGGCCCACCGTGCCGCCATAGAGCGTGCTGGCCGCCACGATGTGGTCGCCGGTCTTCAGGATGGCCAGCAGCGCCGCCATCTGCGCGGCCATGCCGCTGGCGCAGGCCAGCGCCGCGCGGCCGTTCTCCAGGCTGGCGATGCGCTCCTCGAACACGGCCACCGTAGGGTTGCTGATGCGGCTGTAGACGTTGCCGAAGGTCTGCAGGTTGAACAGGCTGCTCGCGTGTTCGGCGTTGTCGAACACGAAGCTGGTCGTCTGGTGGATCGGCGTGGCGCGCGCGCCGGTCACGGGGTCGGGCTGGGCGCCGGCGTGGATGGCGCGGGTGCCGAAGCCGAAGTCGCGGTCGGCGCCGGAGGGGTGGTCTGATGAGGACATGGTCTTGAATGAAATTGGCCGACAGCGCTTTATGGGCAAGCGCTGGATGCTATGAATTTGCTAGTAAGGCAGCTGCCGCAGGCGCTTGGCGCTGATGACGCGCGTGTTCACGCCCATCCAGCCCAGGCCGCCAAACAGCCGCGCGTGCTCGATCTTCACGCAGCGGTTTTCGACCACCTGCAGCCCGGCGGCCTCTGCCTGCAGGCGGGCGGCCTCGTTGAACACGCCCAGCTGCAGCCACAGGCAGCGCGCGCCGATGGCGATCGCCTCCCCGGCCAGCGGGGGGATGTCCTCGCTCTTGCGAAAGCAGTCCACCATGTCGATGCGTTCGCCCCGGGCCGCGAGCGCCCGGGCGGCATCGGCCACGCTGGCGTAGGCCGTCTCCCCCAGAATCTGCCCGCCCTCGCGCGCGACGAGCGGATTCACCGGCACGATGCGGTAGCCATGCGCCTGCATGTACTTGGCCGCGAAATAGCTGGGCCTGTGCCATTGGGGCGACAGTCCCACCACCGCAAGGGTGCGGCAGTGCGTCAGAATATCGCGCAGGGTGCTGATGGTGTCGGGCGTGCGTGTCATACATGGCAGTGTATGGGGACGGACTGCTGCGGCGCCAGAGCACCGTTGTCCATCCACACTGTGGCCCCGCCCCAGATTCCGAGGAGATCCCGTGCAGAACCCCCCACGCGCTCGCCGCGCCACTGGCCTTGTGGCCGCCGCCGTTGTCCTGTCCACCGTTGCCCTGAGCGCCTGCACGCCGCCCCGCGCGCCCGATGTCCCCAAGGTCCAGCGTGTCACGACCTACGCCTGTGACCGTGGCCCCATGCTGGTGGTGCACTGGCCCGCCCAGCCCGATGGCCCGGCGCTGCTGGAGATCAACGGCCGCACCGTGCCGCTGCAGCCTGAGCGTGTGGTCACCGGCTTTGGGTATGGCGACGGTGGCACCTACATCCGTGGCCAGGGCAACACGATGTTCTTCCAGGCGCCCCGTGTGCTGCGCGTGAACTGTGTGGCGCGCTGAGCTGAGCCCGCCACACTCGTAAAAACTGGCGCGCTCCCCGCACCAGTGCCACCGTGGAACTGGCTCCGCCAGGCCACCGGTGGCGTCCCCCGCCGGGGGAAGGCGCGCAGCGCCTCAGGGGGGCTTCCTACTTGTACTTGATGCTGCAGCCATAAGGCTGTGTCGTCGCCGCCGAGATCGGCTTGCCCGCCAGCGCCTCCGACAGCCCCACCTTCACGTAGTTGGTGGCCTTCTCGATGTCGGCCGGCCGGGCCGAGGGGATACTGTCGATGCCGCCCGCATAGACCAGCACGCCCTGCGGGTTGACGATGTACAGGTGCGGCGTGGTGCGCGCGCCATAGCTTTTGCCCACGGTGCCCTCCTCGTCCATGAGCACGGCGGTGGGCACGGCCTTGCGCTCGGCGAGCCAGGCCGTGAGTTTGGCGGGCTCCAGGTAGTCGCTGCTGGCCTTCTCGGTGGAATTGACCGCCAGCCACACCACGTTCTGGCCAGTGGCGTGCTTCTGCGTGGCGGGCATGTTGCCGCTGTCGTAGTGCTTGCGCACGAAGGGGCAGCCGGGATTGGTCCACTCCAGCACCACATGTTTGCCCCTGAAGTCCGACAGGCGCACCGTCTTGCCGGCGGCGTCCTTGAGCGTGAAGTCCGGGGCGGGCTGGCCCACGGTCGCGGCGGCCTGGGCACCCAGCGCCACCAGCGCGGCGGTGGCAATCAACGTACGGCGAAGCATCTTCATGGCGGACTCTCCTGAAGGGTTGGCTGTCGATGGAAAAGAAACGGGGTGAAAACCTCTACAACTGGGCAATGGTGGAGCGCACCTCGTCCACGCTGAGCACCTCGGTCAGCACCACGGGCGGCTTGCCGGGCCGGTAGAACACATACACGGGCACGCCGCTGCGGCCCAGCGCCGCCAGCGCGGCGGTGATGTCGGGGTCGCGGCGCGTCCAGTCCGCGCGCAGCAGGGCCACGTTCCTGGCCTGCAGGTCGGCGATCACGTCGGCGTCGGCCAGCGTGGTCTTCTTGTTGTATTGGCAGGTCACGCACCATGCGGCGGTGAAGTCCACGAACACGGGGCGGCCCGTGGCCACGATCTGCTCGGCCGCGCCGGGTGCCCAGGGCTGCCAGCCGTTGGCGGAAACCTGCGGGGCGGCCTGCGTGGCGGGCATGGTGGTGATATGCGGCGCAAAGGCCCAGACCAGCAAGGCCATCGCCGCGATGGACACACTGGCCATCCACACGCGCGCGCGGCCCGCCAGCGACAGCGCCCACACCACCAGCGACAGCCCCACCAGCAGGATCAGCAGCGCACCGGCGCCGTCGATGCCGCTTTGCTGGCCCAGCACCCACACCAGCCAGACCACGGTGGCCAGCATGGGGAAGGCCATGAGCTTGCGGAAGGTGTCCATCCACGCGCCGGGGCGCGGCAGCGCGCGGGCCACGGCGGGGATGAAACTCGCGGCCAGAAACGGCAGCGCCAGGCCCAGGCCCAGCGCTGCGAACACGGCCAGCGCCTGCGGCGCGGGCAGGGTGGCCGTGAGGCCCAGCGATGCGCCCATGAACGGTGCGGTGCAGGGTGATGCCACGGCAACAGCCAGTACGCCGGTGAGGAAGCTGTCGGCCACCGGGTGGCGCGCCTGCAGGCTGGCCACCGAGGAGGGCAGGAAGTGCCCGAACTCGAACACGCCTGCCAGGTTGAGCGCGATCAGCGTGAACAGCGCCGCCAGCGAGGCCACCACGGCCGGCGACTGCAGCTGAAAGCCCCAGCCAATGGCCTCGCCCGCCGCGCGCAGGCCCAGCATGAGCGCGCCGAGCAGCATGAACGACAGCACCACGCCCGCCGCGTAGGCCATGCCGCTGAGCCGGTGCGCGCGGCGGTCCTGCGCGTGCCGGGTGAAGCCCACCACCTTGATCGCCAGTACGGGGAACACGCAGGGCATGAGGTTGAGGATGAGGCCGCCGAGCAAGGCACCCAGCAGCGCCGCCGCGAGGGTGAGTGGCGATGCGCCGGAGCCTGCGGCCGACGCTGCCGCTCCTCCCGCTTGCGCTGCATTGGCCTTGAGCGCGGCCTCCAAGGCAGGCGACACGCTGGCCACCGAGGCCGCGGGGGGCCAGGTGCCCAGCACCTTGAGCTCGGCCCGGTAGCCGGTGCGGGTGTCGGGGCCGGTGGCGTGCGCGGCCATCTGCTCGGCCAGCACCACGGGCATCAGCGTGGGGCTGTTGCTGCGCTGGGCAGACAGGGGAATCTGCGCGGTCCAGACGGTGCCGTTCCAGGCCTGCTTCCAACTGGCGGCGTTGTCGATGACCTCGGCGGTTTCGGGGAACAGGTCCAGCGTCTTGCCCCGCAGCGCCACGGGCAGGCCCTGCACGCTGACCTGCAGCGCATTGCCGTCGGAAATCTGCGCCTGGCTGTCCGGCACGATGCCGCCGGTGCCCGCCAGCACGGGCCGGGGCTGCGCCTGGGCGGCCGCCTCGAACGCGGCGCCGTTCAGGGCCGTGGTGCTGCGCAGGGGCAGCTGCAGCGTGAATTCGCCCTCTTCGGGGATGCACTCCTTGCGGCAGACCAGCCAGGATGCGCGCAGCTTGATCGTGGCGTCCCTGGCGAGCGGCCCGGCGGCAAAGCTGCCGGCCACCGTGACGGGCACGGGCAGCAGCACCGTGCCTTCATAGCCGTAGTTGGCCAGGGTGCCGATGGGGATCTTGCGGGGCAGGGGCCAGGCGATCTCGCCCGCGTCCAGGCCGGCGGGCAGCGTCCAGGCCAGGTCGGTGGGCAGGCCGGAGTCGCCGGGGTTCTTCCAGTAGGTATGCCACTCGGGCTGGTGGGTGATCGAGAGGCCCAGCCACAGCGGCTGGCCGGGCGCCACGCCCTGGGGGGCATGGGCCATCAGCTCGGCCCGCACATGCGGCGTGGTGACCACGCTCGTGCCCTGGCCGCTGGTTTTGGAGCTGAATTGGGCGCTGGCGCTTGTCCATAAAGCGCTGGCGGCTATGAAAAGCAGAGTGACCGCAAGGCGGTGGAGCAGGCGTTGGGGCATGGTTGCAGTGTGGGAGCAGGCGCGGCGCCGTTGGTTCCGGCGCCCGGCCGTCCGTTCAGTGAATCCGCCATTGTGCGCGGGACCGCCCTCCCTCTGGAACGGGGCGCGCCCCGCGGGCCCCCTGGGGAAACGGGCGCAGCAGCTCCGGCACGAGGCGCCGGGGACCGCTCCGAAGAGCCGCCGCGTCTCGTGGCGGCACGGGGGCTACTGGGTGTTCAGGCTCAGTTCCGCACGCGGTGTCCACTTGTCGGGCTGGCTGCCCGACTTGGGCGCGGCCACGAACAGCCGTTCGGCGGGCAGCTTCTGCGCCACCAGATAGGCCCGGATCGCCTGGCCGCGTTCCTGCGCGAGTTCGGCGGCCATCGCGTCGGTGGCGCTCTGGCTGGTGATCAGCAGGGTTTCCATCTCGGGCACCGTGAGGTCCTTGGCCAGGCCCACCAGGTTGCGCGGCTTGGGGATGTCGGCGCGGCGGTACACCTCCTTGAGCAGGGCGGGGTACTCGGCCGCCGACACGGGCGCTGCCGTGTCGCCCCCGCCCGCACGGCGCTTTTCGGCGGCCACCAGCTGCTGCAGGCGTTCGCGCTGCAGGCCTTCGCGCTCGTCCTTGAGGCTCGCCATGCCGGTCACGGTGATCTTGAGGGCCGGCCGGTCGGTCAGCGCCTTCACCACCTTGTCCAGATTCTGTTTCGCCTCGGCCGTGAGCGCGGCGCTGCCCGGCGCGAAGGCCACGTGGCTCAGCTCGTTGCCGCCGCCAAAGGCGCTGGCCAGCAGGCTGAAGGGGGCGGTGAGGGCCTTGCCGATGAGGTTGACGATGATCCGGCCGATCACCGGGCCCAGGCGGAACTGCGGGTCGTTCAGCGAGCCGCTGATGGGCAGGTCCAGGTCGATCACGCCGTCGCGGTCGGCCAGCAGCGCCACCGCCAGCTTCACCGGCAGGCTGTTGGGCGCACCCTCCACCGGCTCGCCAAAGGTCAGCTGGTTGAGCACCAGCCGGTTGCTGGCCGTGAGCTGGCCGCTCGGCAGCACCTTGTAGTTCACATCCATGCTGAGCTTGCCGAGCTCGATGCCGTGTCCGGCGTACTTCACCGCATACGGCGTGAGCGGCGGCAGCTCCAGGTCGCGCACCTTGCCCACGATGTCGAGCGCCAGGGGCTTGGCCAGCGGGTTGAGCTTGCCGGTGACTTCCAGCGACGCCGAGCCCTCGGCACGGCCGCGCAGCTCCAGGTCGGCCAGCATGGGTTCGCCGCCCGGGGCCTCGGAAGAGAACGCGCTGAGCCGGCCGGTCAGCTCCGAGAGGTCGGCCGAGTAGTTGGGCCGGATGAAGAAGTCCGAGAACGCCACCCGGCCATTGACCAGGCTCACCGGCCCGAACTGCACCACCGGGGCCAGCGGGTCGGCCTGGGCCACTGCGGCGCTGGCGGGGGCCGCGGCGGAGGCAGAGGCCGCGGGGCCGCTCGCTGCGGCGCTGGCGGCGTTCGCGGCCTGCGCCTCGGCGGGGGTCTTGGCGATGTCGCTCAGATTGATGCGGCCGACCTCGTTCACGGTGATGCGCGCGAAGAAGTCCACCAGGCTGGTCTCCTTGACCTCCACGCGCGGCGCCGTGCCCGGCGCCGTGGCCACGGACAGGCCGCGCAGGCTCAGGCTTTTCCAGGCCAGCAGTTCCTCGCCCACCTGCGCCTCGGTCTTGGGCGTGGAGGCGGCCGTGCTGTTGGCCTTGAGTTCGTCGACGGCGGCGTCGCCCGCCAGGCGCAGGCTGGTGCCCTTGTCGTTCTGCGCCAGCGCGACCTGGCCCCGGAAACCCACGTCCGCGCGCAGCAGCTCCACCGACAGCTGGCTGGCCAGGTAGCCGTCCAGCGCATGCAGCGGCAGCCGCGCGATGTCGAGCTTGCCCTGCGCGGCCAGGGGCTGCAGGGCCAGGGTGCCCTGGTAGTCGATCCGGCCTGCCTCGGGCTTGCCCGCGCCCCTGGCGCCGCCCTTGCCGGGCGCGGCCACGCGCGCCGAGAGCTGGAAGGCCTCGGGCCTGGCGCCGTCGCTGGCAAGGTTCCTGGCGCTCAGGTTCAGGGCGGAAACTTCCAGGGCCACGGGCCGTGCCTGGGCGTTGTCGGCGAAGGAGACCACGCCCCCCTGCACGGCGAAATCGGCCACGCGCAGCTTCCAGGGGGCGGCCGCGGCGGTGCCCGGGGGCGGGCTGGCGGGGGCGGGCGACGGGCTGGCGCCCTTGGCCCAGCGCTCGAACATCCAGCGCCCGTCCGCGCCCCGGTCCACCGTGGCCTGCGGCTGGCTGAGGGTCAGCTTCTCCAGCGTGACCGTGCGGGCATCCAGCGGCACCTGGGCGCCCTGCACCTCCAGCCTGCCCAGGCTGGCCAGCGTGGTCCTGCCCTGCTTCACCGACAGTTGCTCCAGGGCCAGGGGGCCGGCCGTCAGGGTGACGCCGGTGGCGCCGGCCTGCGCGGCCTTGGGGCTGGGCGCCTCCCACAGCACGGCCACGTCGCCCGTCAGCTGTCCGGACACCTGCGGCTCCAGCGCCTGCGCCAGATAGGGGGCCGCCAGCTGCAGGGCCAGCGCGTTGACCGAGACAGTGGTCTGCGCCCGCCGGTCGGTGGCTTCGCCCACGAAGGCCAGGGCGCTGCCTTGCACGTTGAGGCCCCCCTTGAAGGTGAAGGGCTTCGACGATTCGGTGAAGGGCAGGGCGATGCCGGCGGCGTCCAGCGTGAAGTCGGTGGCCTGCAGCGCGGCGGCCGGGCGCGTGCCCTGGTCGGCCCAGCGCACGGTGCCGCCCCGCACCGCGGCGCTGGCGACGGACACCTCCCACGGCGCGGGCGCGCGGGGGGCTGCGGC
>NZ_JBWKPS010000006.1:0-339259 GCF_059418365.1 Acidovorax sp. GW821-FHT09A11 | reverse complement strand
CCATCGTCCAAGGCGGCGGCCCCTGCGGCCGCGCCCGCCAAGGCAGCGGCAACCCGCGCGCGCAAACCGCGCGGGGCGGGCAAGCCGCCCCAGCCCGCCGAATAGGCCTGCGACGCCTGCCAAGCCGGCCAGAGTTGCCACGGAGCCGCCGGGCCGTGCAGCAGCGCATGCCGACGCGGCACGGCGCCCGGGCGCCTTGCGGCGCGGCCTTCGGTACGTGTCCTGGCGCGCCGCCTGCCTGCGCACCCGCGTGGGGTCGGGTGGTTAATTTGCTATAAAATATATAGCTATTGGCGCTTGCCTATCAAGTGCCAGGCGGCGTTTTCATTCAAACCCAGGGGTGGCTCGCTGGGCGCTCGGCGCCTGGCCGCGCCCGTGGCCCGACAGGATGGCCCGCGCCACCTCGGCAAACCCCGCGCCGCGTTCGCCCTTTGTCACATAGCGCGGCAGGTGCCGCAGCTGCGGCACAAAGCGCGCGATGTTGGCCACGCCCACGCTGTGGGTGAAGTGCTCGAACATCGCCTGGTCGTTGCCCGAATCGCCCACGAACACCCAGCGGTCCAGCTCCTGCGCCAGGTCCCGGCCCCACAGCGCGCGCACGATCCAGTTCGCGCCCTGCCACTTGTTGAAATCACCGAAGCAGCCGTGGATGTGGATGCTGCTCACCGTGGTCTGCATGCCCACGCGCTGCAGCACGGCCAGCACCCGCTGCACGGTGTCGGGCGTATGCCGGGCGAACTCGGCGTAGTCGAACGCGATGTCCGTCTCGCGCCCCGCGCTGTCGCTGCTCAAGTCCACGCCGGGCACTTCGGCCGCCACCAGGGCCGCGATCTCGCGCATGCGCGCCTGGTTGGCGCTGCGCGTGGCGACGTCCTGCTGGTAGCGCTTGGCCAGCGGCTGCCCGGAGCCCGGGCCCCGCGCAAACGCCACGGCACCGTTCTCCGCCACCATCGCATCCACGGGCCAGCCCGCGCCCGCGCCTGCGGCCATGAAGGGCTCGCACCAGCCGATCGGCCGGCCGGTGATGGGGATGACCACGAGGCCCGCCGCCTTCAGGTCGGCCAGCGCCTGCAGCGCGTCGGGCGTGATGGCGCCCTCGGTGGTCAGGGTGTCGTCGATGTCGGTGAAAACGCCCACCAGGTCGCGGCGGGCCTCCGGGGGCCAAAGGTTCAGGGCTTGCATGCGGTATGTCGTTATGCTGCGGCTCTTGCGCAAGAGAGCGCCATTGTCCGGGAGATAGTTGTCGTGCAGCGTGGGGCCTTGATCTTCTTCTTCATGTGGGCGGGGTGTTGCGCTGCGGCCCCCGCCATGGCGCGGGCGCCCGTCGATTCAGCGGCCGTCTGCCAGCGCGCGGCCGGCAAGCTCGATGGCCTGGTCCCGGAGTGGCGCGACCTCGTTGTGGAGTTCAAGGCCGAAGCCAGGAACCCGTCCGTGCTGGCCCTGGCCGAAGAGCACCGCCAGGGCCGCCTGAAGGCCAGCTTCCTGCACCACTGCCAGCGCGAGTGGGGCGCCCACCAGGCCACCTTCGTGTGCTTCAGCGGGTCGGTCACGGCGCTGGGGCTGGCGCTGTGCTTGCAGAAGGACACCAATCCCCATGGGTGGGAGTACCGGCCCTGAGGCCGCCCCGCAAAGCCGCTCAGCCCGCCTTCTGCAGGGCCAGGCCCGCATGCTCGCGCAGCGGGTGGAAGTGGATCTTGGGAAACCGCTCCTGCGCCAGGCGCACGTCATAGGGGCTGGTGCACAGGTAGGCCAGCGTATCGGCCGCGTCGTGCGCCAGGCGCAGCGGGTAGGCGTCCGTGAAGGCGCGCAGGTCGGCCGCGTTGTCGGCCGTGATCCAGCGGGCGCCCGTGTACTGGCAGCCTTCCAGGCGCACGTCGGCGTCGTACTCGGCCTTCAGGCGGTGCTGCACCACCTCGAACTGCAGCTGGCCCACGGCGCCCAGCAGCATGTTGCCGCCGGCGTCGGGCTTGAAGACCTGGATCGCGCCTTCCTCGCCCAGCTGGGCCAGGCCCTGCTGCAGCTGCTTGGTGCGCAGGGGGTTCTTGAGCACCACGGTCATGAACATCTCGGGCGCGAAGAACGGCAGGCCGGTGAACTGCAGGTTGGCGCCGTCGGTGATGGTGTCCCCGAGCTGCACGCCGCCGTGGGTGGTGAAGCCGATGATGTCGCCCGCGTAGGCTTCTTCCACCGCCTCGCGGCGCTGGCTCATGAAGGTCACCACGCTGGTGGGGCGCAGTTCCTTGGCGGTGCGCTGCACCTTGAGCTTCATGCCCGGCATGTACTTGCCCGAGGCCACGCGCACGAAGGCGATGCGGTCGCGGTGGTTGGCGTCCATGTTGGCCTGCACCTTGAAGACCACGCCGGCGAAGCCCTCGTCCTCGGGCTGGATGGTCTTGACCACGGGCTGCTTGTTGACCTCGAGCGTGCTCACGCGCGGGCCGGGCGGCGGGGCCATGTCCACCAGGGCGTCGAGCACTTCCATCACCCCGAAGTTGTTCACCCCCGAGCCGAAGAACACGGGCGTGAGCTTGCCGGCCAGGAAGGCCTCGTGGTCCCAGGCGGGCGATGCGCCCACGGCCAGTTCCATGCTCTCCAGCGCCGCATCGAACTCGGCGCCGAAGCGCGCACGCAGCGTGGCCTCGTCGGACAGCGGGATGGCCTCGAAGTCCTGCGGGCGGCGCTCGCTGCCGGACTCGAACACCGTCATCGTCTGGGTGCGCAGATTGATGATGCCGCCGAAGGCCTTGCCCTGGCCCACGGGCCAGGTCATGGGGCAGCAGGGCATGCCCAGTTCGCGCTCGACCTCGTCCATGATGTCCAGCGGGTCGCGCACCTCGCGGTCCATCTTGTTCACGAAGGTGATGATGGGCGTGTCGCGCTGGCGGCAAACCTCGATCAGGCGGCGTGTCTGCGCTTCCACGCCGTTGGCCGCGTCGATCACCATCAGCGCCGAATCGACGGCGGTGAGCACGCGGTAGGTGTCTTCCGAGAAGTCCTTGTGGCCGGGCGTGTCGAGCAGGTTGATCACGTGTTCGCGGTACAGCATCTGCATCACCGACGAGGCCACCGAGATGCCGCGTTGCTTTTCGATCTCCATCCAGTCCGAGGTGGCATGGCGGCTGGCCTTGCGGCCCTTGACGGCACCGGCGATCTGGATCGCGCCCGAGAACAGCAGCAGCTTTTCCGTCAGCGTCGTTTTACCGGCGTCGGGGTGGGAAATGATGGCAAAGGTGCGGCGGCGCCGGGTTTCTGAGGCGTAGGACACAGGGGGGTTCCAGAAGGGGGTCAGGGCGCGCTGCGGCAGGACTCTGCGGCAGTCGGCGCGGCAGGCGCAGCGGCGCCCGGAAGCGGCGATTTTACCGGCGCCCGCTGCGAACCCTCTTCCGGCCGTTCTTCAACGCCCGTTTCCGTTCAGTTGGCCTGTGCCTGCGCCTGGGCGTGCCGGGCATACATCTTCTGCATGCCGCCCAGCCAGCGCTCGTAGTCCTGCCCCTTGTTGCGGAAGTATTGCGCCACTTCGGGGTGGGGCAGCACCAGGAAGCGCCCGTCCTGCATGGCGGCCAGCACGTCGCCCGCCACCTGTTCGGGCGGCAGGATGCCGTCGTGCGAGGCCGAACCGCCATCGCCCGTCACCATGGCGGTCTGCACCGACTGCGGGCACAGGCAGGCCACACCCACGCCCCGGCGGCCGTAGGCGATGCGCAGCCACTCGGCGAAGGCCACGGCGGCATGCTTGGTGACGGCGTAGGGGGCGGACTCGACGATGGTCAGTAGCCCCGCCGCCGAGGCCGTGACGAGGAAGAAGCCCTCGCCGCGCTCCACCATCTCGGGCACCACGGCGCGTGCGGCCCACACGTGGGCCATGCCGTGGATGTTCCACATGGCGTCCCACAGTGGGTCCTCGAGTTCGATGCCGCCCGGGCGGCCCAGGATGCCGGCGTTGGAGATGTAGGCATCGACCCGGCCGTAGCGCTCGCGCGTGGTGGCCACCAGCGCCTGGATGTCGGCTTCCTTCGACACATCGCAGCGCACGGCCAGGCCACCGATCTCGTCGGCCACGGCCTGCGCGGGCGCGAGGTGCAGGTCGGCCACGACCACGGCGCGGGCGCCTTCCTGCGCAAAACGCCGCGCGATGCTGCGGCCGATGCCGCTGGCGCCGCCGGTGACGATGATGACCTTGTCCTTGGGGTCCATGCAGTGCTCCGTCTGTGTTTTTTGGTGAGGGCGCCAGTGTCGGGCGGCCCGCGGGGCAAGGCAGCCGCGCAGGTGACAGGGCTTCAGCCCGGCGCGCTGGCGGCCTGCAGGATGGCGGCGCAGCACAGTTGCTCCACACCGTCGGCCCACTGCCGCATGGCGGCGGGATCGAGCTGCAGCAGCAGCGCATAGCGCCGCCCACCCCAGGCCGAGAGGTGCAGCGCCTGCAGCAGTGCTTGCCCGGGCGGGCGGGGCAGGTCGGTGCAGGCGGCAATCACCCGGCCCCAGGCGGCGGCCAGCTCTTCGTGCACGCGGCGGTGGTGCCGGGGCTCGGCCATCTGCGCCTCCAGCGCCAGCATGTCGGGGTGGAAGGGCGGCAGCCCGGGCGCATCCACGCCGCCCACCAGGCGCACGAGATGGTGGATGCGCTGCGTCCATGGCAGGCCCTCGGGCTGCACGGCCTCGCGGTCGATGGCGGCGAGCAGGGCCTCGACGCAATGGCGCACATAGCCCGACAGCAGCGCTGTCTTGTTGGGGAAATAGTCGTACAGCGTGCCGACGGAAATGCCGGTTTCCAGCGCCACGTTGCGCGTGGTGAGCTTGTCCCAGCCGTCGCGTTGCCAAATCCGAACAAAGGCGTCGTAGATGGCCTGCACCGTGAAGCGCGCCCGGGCCTGGCGGGGGCGCTTGAGCGGCCTGGGGGCCGCGCTGGAGCTGGCGGCAAGGGTCTTGCGCGGCGGGTTCACCGGTTTCCGAACCCACGCGGCGGCAGGGCGCCATACAGTGCCCTGAGTGTTTTCTCACCCTTGAAACGGAGACTTCCCATGACGCTGCTCACCCGCCTGTTGACCGACAGGAATGCATTGAATCACACCCGCACCGAGGAGCTCCCCCTTGCTCCACTGCAGCCCGGCGAGGCCCTGCTGCGCGTGGACCGCGTGGCGGTGACCACGAACAACATCACCTACGCCGCCTTTGGCGACGCGATGAAGTACTGGGACTTTTTCCCCACGGGGGAGGCAGGCTGGGGCCACATGCCCGTGTGGGGCTTTGCCGACGTGGTGGCCTCCGGCGTGCAGGGCGTGGCCGTGGGCGAGCGCTTCTACGGCTACTGGCCCATTGCGAGCCATGTGCGCATGGCGCCGGTGCGCGTGACGGCCCGGGGCTTCTACGACGGCGCGGAGCACCGCCAGTCGCTCACCTCGGCCTACAACCAGTACACGCGCACCAGCGCCGACCCGGCATACCGGGCAGGCGATGAAAACTACCAGATGCTGGTGCGGCCGCTGTTCATCACGTCGTTCATGCTGGCGGATTTCCTGCAGGACAACGGATTTTTCGGCGCGCGGCGGCTGCTGTTCTCCAGCGCATCGAGCAAGACGGCCTACGGCACCGCGTTCTGCCTGGAGGGGCCCGGGCAGATCGAGCGCCTGGGGCTCACCGCGCCGCGCAACAGTGCCTTCGTGCAGGGCCTGGGCTGCTACCAGCGCACGGTGGCGTATGGTGAGCTGGAGGCCCTGGATGCCGGTGTGCCCACGCTGTATGTCGATTTCTCGGGCGACGAGGATCTGCGCTCGCGCGTGCACCACCACCTGGGCGATGCCCTGGTGTACGACTGCTATGCGGGGTCGGCGCAGAACACGCACTTCCTGCGCGACACGGCCCTGCCGGGGCCCGCGCCCGTGTTCTATTTCGCGCCGGTGCAGATCAGGAAGCGCAATGCGGACTGGGGCCCCGAGGTGGTCAACCAGAAGTTCAATGCCGCCCAGCGCGCGTTCATCGACCGCGTCGGCAGCGCGCACCAGCCCTGGATGCGGGTGCGCGAACACCAGGGTTTCGCGGCGGCGCAGGCCCTGGTCGAAGACCTGCATGCGGGCCGCATCGATCCGCAGGAAGGCCACGTGGTCGTGCTGGCGCCGTAGCGCGGCCCAAGGCATCGAGGCGGGGCGCTCCCTCGCCTCCCGCACTTGCTTTTATAATCCGCCGATCCGAGGAGCGTTGCAGCGTCCCCAGCACTGGCGGGGCGTGAGGCTCGGAGTCATCTAGCAACGACGCTCATCCACTTCTCGTGTGGTGAGCCTTCCGTCTCATCCCCGCGCTGAATGTGGTCTTTCAAACATGCTTTGGAGCACACCATCATGAACGCACGCGTCAACGCCCCGGTCAACACCGACTGCATCATTGCCGACATCGGCCTGGCCGCCTGGGGCCGTAAAGAGATCCGCATCGCCGAAACGGAGATGCCCGGCCTGATGGCCATCCGCGAGGAATTCGCCGCCAAGCAGGCGCTCAAGGGCGCCCGCATCACCGGCAGCCTGCACATGACGATCCAGACCGCCGTGCTGATCGAGACGCTGCAGGCCCTGGGTGCCGAGGTGCGCTGGGCTTCGTGCAACATCTTCTCCACGCAGGACCACGCCGCCGCCGCGATTGCCGCCAGCGGCACGCCCGTGTTCGCCGTGAAGGGCGAGACCCTGGCCGAATACTGGGACTACACCCACCGCATTTTTGACTTCGGCCCCGCCGGCACCGAAGGCGAAGGCCCCAACCTGATCCTGGACGACGGCGGCGACGCCACGCTGCTGATGCACCTGGGCAAGCGCGCCGAAAAGGACGCATCGCTGATCGCCAACCCCACCAGCGAAGAAGAAACCTGCCTGTTCGCCTCCATCAAGGCCAAGCTGGCCGTGGACCCGACCTGGTACAGCCGCAAGAGCGCGCAGATCATCGGCGTGACCGAAGAGACCACGACCGGCGTGCACCGCTTGAAGGAAATGTCGGCCAAGGGCTCGCTGATGTTCCGCGCGATCAACGTGAACGACTCGGTGACCAAGAGCAAGTTCGACAACCTGTACGGCTGCCGCGAGTCGCTGGTGGACGGCATCAAGCGCGCCACCGACGTGATGATCGCCGGCAAGGTGGCCTGCGTGGCCGGCTACGGCGACGTGGGCAAGGGCTCTGCCCAGGCCCTGCGCGCCCTGAGCGCCCAGGTCTGGGTGACCGAGATCGACCCCATCAACGCCCTGCAGGCCGCGATGGAAGGCTACAAGGTCGTGACGATGGAATACGCCGCCGACAAGGCCGACATCTTCGTGACCACCACCGGCAACAAGGACGTGATCACCCACGACCACATGAAGGCCATGAAGGACCAGGCCATCGTCTGCAACATCGGCCACTTCGACAACGAGATCCAGGTCGCGACGCTCGAGCAGTACGAGTGGGAAGAGATCAAGCCCCAGGTGGACCACGTGATCTTCCCGGACGGCAAGCGCATCATCCTGCTGGCCAAGGGCCGCCTGGTGAACCTGGGCTGCGGCACGGGCCACCCGAGCTTCGTGATGTCGTCGAGCTTCGCCAACCAGACCATCGCCCAGATCGAGCTGTTCACCCACAGCGACTACTACGAGAACGGCAAGGTCTACGTGCTGCCCAAGCACCTCGACGAGAAGGTGGCGCGCCTGCACCTCAAGAAGGTGGGCGCGATGCTCACGGAGCTTTCCGACGAGCAGGCCGCCTACATCGGTGTGCCCAAGCAAGGCCCGTACAAGCCCGACACGTACCGCTACTGATCGTGCGGGTGGCTGTTGCTGCTCCTTTTTTGGGAGCGGCCAGCGCTTGTGGATAAAGCGGTAGAAGCCATTTTGGCTATGAAATCCATCGTCGATTGACGAGAGAGTGACGCATGCGCGCAGATGTTTTTTTGGTGGAGTCCGGCCATGCGGCCACGCGTTCGCAGGCACAGCGGCTGATTGCTGCAGGCGTCGAGTGGCGCCTGTCGCCGCTGGCGCCCTGGCAGAAGGTGGCCAAGAACGGCGATGACATCCCGTCCGTGGCCGAGGTGAAGCTGCTGGACGATGCCGAGGCCAAGTACATCTCGCGCGGCGGGCTCAAGCTGGAAGGCGCCTTGCGGGCCACGGGCCTGCCCGTGGCCGGGCTGCGCTGCCTGGATGTGGGGCAGAGCACCGGTGGGTTCACCGATTGCCTGTTGCAGCAGGGCGCGGCGCAGGTCGTCGGCGTGGACGTGGGCCATGGCCAGCTGCACGAGCGGCTGCGCAGCGATCTGCGGGTGGTTTGCGTCGAGGGCGTGAATGCGCGCTCGCTGACCGCCGAGGCGCTGCAGCAGGCGTGCGAGGACGCGCTCTCCGAAGCCGTCGATGTGGACGAGGACAACGAGACCCAGCCCGAGGCGCCCTACAGCTGGATGCGCAACGGCGGGCTGGTGGACGACGCCTACGATGACAGCGGCGACGCCAAGGACCAGGACATCGAAGCCTTCAAGTCCGAGCGTGCGCAGCGTGCCGAGGCGCGCGCGCTGGGCACGCTGCCCGTCCAGCGCCGGCGCCGCGCCGAATGCGCGGGCGTGGACACGACCCCGTTGTTCGACGTGGTGGTGGGCGACCTGTCCTTCATTTCGCTGACCCTGGTGCTGCCTGCCATCGCCGCATTTCTGCGGCCCGACGGCCACCTGCTCATGCTGGTCAAGCCGCAGTTCGAGCTGCAGCCCGGCCAGGTGGGCAAGGGCGGCATCGTGCGCGACGAGGCGCTGTACGCCGTGGTGGAAAAGCGCATCCGTGACTGCTGCGCCGAACTGGGCCTGGCGGTGCACGCCTGGCTGGACAGCCCGATCCAGGGCGGCGACGGCAACCGTGAATTTTTTGTTTATGCGAGGAGGGCCACATGATTGCTGCCAATGCCCAGGGCATCGGTTTCCCGGTGAGCTTCGAGTTTTTCCCGCCCAAGACGCCGGAGGGGGCCGACAAGCTGCGCACCGCGCGCCAGCAGCTGTATGCGCTGCACCCTGATTTCTGTTCGGTGACCTACGGCGCGGGCGGTTCCACGCAGGAGGGCACGTTTGGCACGGTGCGCGAAATCCTGGCCGAGGGGGTCGGCGCAGCCTCGCACTTCTCGTGCATTGGCGCCACGCGCCAGTCCGTGCGCGAGCAGCTCGCCATGCTCAAGGACATGGGCGTCAAGCGCCTGGTCGCGCTGCGCGGCGATCTGCCCAGCGGCTATGGCGCGGGCGGGGAGTTCCACTACGCCAGCGACCTGGTGGCCTTCATCCGTGCGGAGACCGGCCGGGACTTCCATATCGAGGTGGCGGCCTACCCCGAGGTCCACCCCCAGGCCAAGTCGCCCGAGGCGGACCTCAAGGCGTACATCGCCAAGGTGCAGGCCGGAGCGGACTCGGCGATCACCCAGTATTTCTACAACAGCGATGCGTATTTCCGCTTTGTGGAAGACGCGCAGCGACTGGGGGCCAATGTGCCCGTGGTGCCCGGCATCATGCCCATCGGCAGCTCCACCCAGCTGATGCGCTTCTCGGACGCCTGCGGCGCCGAGATTCCCCGCTGGATACGCCTGCGCCTGCAGTCTTTCGGCGACGACACGGCGAGCATCAAGGCCTTTGGCCTGGATGTGGTGACCGACCTGTGCGACCGGTTGCGCAGTGCCGGCGTGCCGGCCCTGCACTTCTACACGATGAACCAGAGTGCCGCGACGCTGGAGATCTGTCGCCGGCTGGGGATCTGATGCGCCAGCCGCGCGGCGATGCCGCGCTGACGGGCCCGGTGGAGGGCCGCCGGGCCGCCCTGTGGTGGAAGGTGCTCGGGGTGGTCTGCTGCGGTGTTTCGGTGTGGGGCTGCTCGTCCTGGGGGCGTGCGCAGGGGCTGTCCGCCGAGGCCGACGCACTGGCCCCGCACCTGCTGAGCGTGCCGGGCGAGGCCATGCTGATCGACCCGCCGTCGCGCCCCGGTGGGCGGGAGGATGGCACCGAAAGCCCGCAGGCCCCGCAGCTGCGCCTGCCCGCCGACGAGGTGGGCCTGGCCTCCTGGTACGGCGCGAAGTTCCACAAGCGCCGCACGGCCAGCGGAGAGCCCTTCGACATGAAGGCGCTCACCGCGGCGCATCCCACCTTGCCGTTCGGCTCGCGCGTGTGCGTGCGCAGCCAGGCCACGGGCCGTTCGGTCGTGGTCCGCATCAACGACCGGGGCCCGCACACGGGCAACCGCGTGATCGATCTGAGCCGGGGGGCCGCCGAGGTGCTGGGGATGGTGGGCCTGGGGCTCAAGCCCGTGGAGCTTTTTGCGCTGGACGAGGGCGAGCGGGACTGCCCCGCCCCCTGACCGCCGCCGTCAGCCGCCGGATTCGAGCGTGTGCGTGGCGTGCTTGTCTTGCGCCAGCAATTCCACCATCTGCGGCAGCGCGGTCTTCAGCGCCGCCTTCAGGGTGAAGGGCGGGTTGATCAGGAACATGCCGCTGGCCGGCAGGCCGGGGCGCTTGACGTCGCCCGCGGCGTTTTCAGTGAGCTTGCTGTTCTTGACCGTGAGCGTGGCATGCAGCCAGCCCTTGCCGGCCTTGGTGGCCAGCGTCTTGAGGCGGCGCGGCAGGTCGTGGGCTTCCGGGCGCGGGATGATGGGGTACCAGAACGCATAGGTGCCGGTGGCAAAACGCTTGAGCGAGTCGGCGGCCATGTCGAGCACCTTGGCGTAGTCGCTCTTGATTTCATAGCTGGGGTCGCAGAGCACAAGCGCGCGGCGGGCCGGCGGGGGCAGGAATTTCTTGATCCCCTCAAACCCGTCTTCGTGCAGGACGGCCACCTGGCGGCCTGCCTCCAGCTGGGCCACGTTGCCCGCCAGCGCCCGCAGGTCCGTGGGATGCAGCTCGAAGAGCTTGAGCTTGTCGTGGCCGCGCAGCAGGCGCTGGGCGATGAACGGGGAGCCCGGGTACACGCGCAGCGCACTGCCCTGGTTGAAGGCGCGGACCATGTCCACATAGGCCTGCAGGGCGGGCGTGAGGGCGGGCGCGGTGGGTGCAAAAAGCCGGACGATGCCGTCCGCGGCCTCGCCGCTGGTGCTGGCATAGTCGCCATCGAGCCGGTACAGTCCCGCGCCCGCGTGGGTGTCCAGCACGGTCAGTGCCGCGTCTTTCTCGGTAAGGTGTTGCAAGGCGGCGATCAAGACCGTGTGCTTGAGCACATCGGCATGGTTGCCTGCGTGGAAGGCGTGGCGATAACTGAACATGGCCCTATGGTAACGAGTGCGCCCCCGGCGCAGCGCAGTCGATGGGGCCATGGCCCGGCGGCAGGCCCCGGGCGCGCGGTCATGATCCGATGCGAATTTGTCATGGGCCCGGGCGCTGCCTGTCCCCACGGCGCGGCACAATCGGCGCTTGTCTGACCAGGGTGTGTAACTTTTTTGGCAGACCGGAAGCCTTTTGTTTCTGTCATGCATGCTGGCATGCTTCATGATTGCGATGAAAACGGCCTTGGCACCCGTTCGCTCACAATCCCCCGCCGAAGCCCGCATTCACGCCCCATTCTCTTCACCATGATCGCAAGTTCCAGCCAAGCCTCTGCCAGTGGTGTCAGCCATGTGGATGCGCTGCCCCCCGGCACCCGCCTCGCGGAATTCGAGATCCTGGCGCTCCTTGGCGTGGGCGGGTTCGGCATGGTCTACAAGGCCTTCGACCATTCTCTGCACCGGGCGGTGGCGATCAAGGAGTACATGCCTTCGGCGCTGGCGGGCCGTGCGCAGGGCCAGTCGCTGTGGGTGCGGTCGTCGTCCGACCAGCAGACCTTCCATGCCGGGCTGGCGTCTTTCGTGGGAGAGGCGCGCCTGCTGGCCCAGTTCGACCATCCCTCGCTCGTGAAGGTGTTCCGCTTCTGGGAGGCCAACAACACCGCGTACATGGTCATGCCGCTGTACACCGGCATGACGTTCAAGCAGGCCCGCGCCCAGATGCGCACCCCGCCCCCCGAGATCTGGCTGCGCAAGGTGCTGTGGTCGGTGCTCGGCGCCCTGCGGGTGCTGCACGACGGGAAAACCCTGCACCGGGACATTTCGCCCGACAACATCTTCCTGCAGGACAGTGGCCCTCCGGTGCTGCTGGACCTGGGCGCCGCCCGGCATGCGATCAATGACCAGGACCGCAAGCACACGGCCGTGCTCAAGGTGAACTACGCACCCATCGAGCAGTATTCCGATGGCGACGAGGAACTGCGCCAGGGCCCCTGGAGCGACCTGTACTCCCTGGCCGCCGTGGTGCATGGCTGCCTGTGCAACGACACCCCGCTGCCCGCGACCCTGCGTTCCATCCGTGATCGCATGGTGTCGTTCTCCCGGGTGGCAAGAACCGTCAAGCGCCAGTTCGGCGTGGAATATTCCGCGCCCTTCGTGGCGGCGATCGCGCAATCCCTGGCGCTCAAGCCCGAGGACCGGCCGCAGAGCATCGATGCGTTCCTGCAGCTCATGGAGATGACGTCCGCGCCGGAAGGAAGCGAACATTTCGATTTCCGCGCCGATCTGGGCGACATCTGGGTCGAGCCCGCCGACCAGCCCGGCCCGGGCCTGCTCACGCCCACGGTGGATGTGACGTCCGCGGCCAGCAGCGTGGTGGAGATACCGCCCCAGGCGCCGCGCGCCGCGGTGCAGGCGCCCGCCCGCGATGCGCGCGAGGACGCCCCCTCCGGGGAGGAGGCCGCGGCCGGCGGCGACACCGTGATGCTCGGGGGGCCGGACACGGTGGCCGCCGAGGCTGGAGACACAGTCTTCATCGACGCCGGGGATACCGTCGTGGCCGACGACTCCCGCTATGACGACCCTGCGGCCGGCCACCGGCACGGGGCCGCCGCGCGGCATGCGCACGATCACCGGCCGCGGCCGATGGAGCGTGAGGTTCCCCGTGCCGCAAGCAAGACGGCCAGAACGGCGCGGCGCTCCCCCGTGGTGGTCTGGCTGGGCGTGGCCGTTTTTGCCGTGGTGGCCTCGGCGGCAGGACTGCGCTGGGCCCAGAGCAGCAAGGCGCCGCACGACGACATCATCACCGAGATGGCCGAGCGGCCGGCTGCCACGCCGCCCGCCCTGGTGGAGACCGCGCTGGCCGACATGGCTGCGAGCGCGCCGGCTGCGGTGGCTTCCCTTGACGGCGCGGCGGGCGCTGCGGTGGCTGCATCCCTGCCTGCGCCTGCCTTTGTTCCGGCCTCCGCGCCGCGCACGCCGCCCCGGACCGCGAAGCGCGCGGCGCCCGAGCCCACACCCGTGCAGGCCGTGGTGCACGAGGAACCCCCGCCAACGCCGCCCCCGGTCGTGGCCGAGCCCAAGCCTCGCCCGCTGCCGCCGCGCGTGCCCAGTCCGCAGGAGGCCTGTGCCGACGCCAATTTCCTGGCGCGGCCCATGTGCATCCACCAGGAATGCCAGAAGCCGTCGCAGGCGGGGCAGGCCGTGTGCGTGGAAAACCGCCGCCGCTACGAGGCCGAGGAGCAGCGCCGCCGCCAGACCCCCAACTGAGGGTGGCCGCCGGGGCCTGGAGCACTGTGCGCACGGGCGGCTTGCGCCCCTGGCACGCAAATTCGTATAATCGAGGGCTTCGCAGCGCTTTGTGGTCCCGCGGCGGAGACATTTTCGCCACCTAAGAGGCTTCCTTCAGAGAAGCACCGACCGTGGAAAAGGACCCGCCAAACCCTCTTCATAAGAGAAAACTCATGACTACTACTTTCAGCGCCAAGCCCGCTGAGGTTGTGCACGAGTGGTTTGTGATTGACGCGACCGACAAGGTCCTCGGACGAGTAGCCAGCGAAGTTGCTCTCCGTTTGCGCGGCAAACACAAGGCCATTTACACGCCTCACGTCGATACCGGTGACTTCATCGTCATCATCAACGCTGCCCAGCTCAAGGTCACCGGCACCAAGTCCCTGGACAAGGTGTACTACCGCCACTCGGGTTACCCCGGCGGCATCACGGCCACGAACTTCCGCGACATGCAAGCCAAGCACCCCGGCCGCGCGCTGGAAAAGGCCGTCAAGGGCATGCTGCCCAAGGGCCCCCTTGGCTACGCGATGATCAAGAAACTCAAGGTGTACGGTGGTGCTGAGCATCCCCACACCGCCCAGCAGCCCAAAGTGCTGGAAATCTAAGGAGCCTTGAGATGATTGGTGAATGGAACAATGGCACCGGCCGTCGCAAGTCCAGCGTCGCCCGCGTGTTTCTGAAAAAAGGCTCCGGCAAGATCACGGTGAACGGCAAGGACATCCAGTCCTACTTCGGCCGCGAAACCTCGATCATGATTGCCAAGCAACCCCTGGCGTTGACCAACCATGTCGAAACCTTCGACATCCAGATCAACGTCCACGGCGGTGGTGAATCCGGCCAGGCCGGCGCTGCCCGCCACGGCATCACCCGCGCCCTGATCGATTACGACGCATCCCTCAAGCCCGTCCTGAGCCAAGCCGGCTTCGTGACGCGCGATGCACGTGAAGTCGAACGTAAGAAGGTCGGCCTGCACTCCGCACGCCGCGCCAAGCAGTTCTCCAAGCGTTAAGCTGGCTGGGCACTGCCGGACACCCGCCCCTGGGCGGATGTCCAACCCCTGCAAAGCGCTCCGTCCTGAATTGCTTTACAGAGCAAAAACCGCCTCCGGGCGGTTTTTTCGTTTAAGGTGCGCTCTTTTCTCCCGGGCCTCCCCGATGACTCCCCTGTTTTCACCATGCGCCTTCGCCTTCTGCGCCGCCGGCTGACGATCAGCGCCCCCCGGGTGGCCATCCGCAGCGCCTTGCCCTGGCCCCTGCGCTGGCTGGCCTTGGCGGTGGTTTTCGGGTTCTGCGCGGCGGTGGCGCTGTGGGCCTTCGAGTTCGGCAAGTCGATCGCGGGCCTGGACTCCGTTTCCCGGGACGAACTGCTCCAGCTGCGCGCGGAGGTGGCCCGCCTGCGCGGCGTGGGCCAGGAGCAGCAGACGGTGGCCCATACGGCCGAGAGCCTGCTCGTGACCGAGCGGGCCGCCAAGGAAAGCCTGATGGCGCAGGTGCGACAGCTCGAGGCGGACAATCGGACGCTGCGCGAGGACCTGGGGTTTTTCGAGAAGCTGATTCCCGCGGCAAAGACCGAAGGGCTCGCGATTCGCAGCCTGCAGGCCGAAGTGCTGGGAGGGATGCAGCTGCGCTGGCAGGTCCTGGTGATCCAGGCCGCGCGCAATGCGCCCGAGTTCAATGGCCGGCTGGAACTGGTGCTGGCAGGCACCCAGGACGGCAAGCCCTGGACGCAGACCCAGCCGGCCCAGGGGCAGCCCCTGCAGGTCAAACAGTACCGGCGCATCGAGGGGGTCCTCGATCTGCCGCCCAGTGCCGTGGTAAAAACCGTGACCGCCCGCGTGCTGGAAGGCACGACAGTGCGCGCCGTGCAGGCCATGGCCATCGACTAGTAGGAGCACCCGCAAGGCGCCCGCGATGGCCCCGGCCAGGCTGTCGTCGTCGAGAGAGGCCCCCGCCGCAAGCGCCGGGCCCGCGCAGAGGCCGCGCCGGTACGCCGTGGGCCTGGCATCCCGTTGTTTCCCATCCGCACGCTCCTTTCGGCCGGAGCGTGTCCTTTCAGGAGTTCTCACCCATGTTTTCCCGCAAAAAGCAGCCACCGATCAAAAGCCTGGTCGCCCAGGGCACCCGGATCGAGGGGGATGTGCACTTCGCAGAAGGGATGCGCATCGATGGCGAGGTGGTGGGGGACATCCGCGCGGGATCGGAGCAGTCCAGCATCCTGGTGATTTCCGAGACGGCCCGGGTGGAGGGTGCGGTGCACGCCGACCATGTGATCGTCAACGGGCAGGTGGTGGGCCCCGTGCATGCCGCGGAATTGCTGGAACTGCAGCCCAAGGCCAAGATCACAGGCAATGTGCACTACAAGGCGCTGGAGATGCACCAGGGCGCTGTGATCGCCGGGCAGATGTGCCCTGTGGCCGTGCTGGTGGAGGAAAAGCCCCCACTGAAGTTAGCGTCAAACAGCCAGTGAACTGAATTCCCGAGCGGTCTGAAGTACTATTCACCGCAAACATTGAACCCGGAGTACCCCATGAGCGCTGTTGCCGAAAACATCCAGACCGAAATGCCCGCCCCCATTCTGTTCACGGACAGCGCGGCGGCCAAGGTGGCGGACCTGATCGCCGAAGAGGGCAATCCTGACCTGAAACTGCGCGTTTTCGTGCAGGGTGGCGGTTGCTCGGGGTTCCAGTATGGCTTCACCTTCGATGAAATCACCAACGAAGACGACACCACCATGACCAAGAATGGCGTGTCGCTGCTGATCGATGCCATGAGCTACCAGTACCTGGTCGGCGCCGAGATCGACTACAAGGAAGACCTGCAGGGCGCCCAGTTCGTCATCAAGAACCCCAACGCCACCACCACCTGCGGCTGCGGCTCCAGCTTCTCCGCCTGAGGGTGTGCCTCTGCGCCGCGCCAGCGGCACGGAATGAAACGACAAGCCGCCCGGACGGGCGGTTTTTTCATGGGGATACCCCTTTTCGTTTTCCTGGAAAAGCCATCCTGGCGTGCCATGCAGCAAGACAGATCCCTGAAAGTGCTCCTGTGGCTGGTGGCCATCGGCTTCTTCATGCAGACGCTGGACGCCACCATCGTCAACACCGCGCTGCCCGCCATGGCCCGCAGCCTTGGAGAAAGCCCGCTGCGCATGCAGTCGGTGGTGGTGGCCTATTCGCTGGCCATGGCCATGCTGATACCGGCTTCCGGGTGGCTGGCCGACCGTTTTGGTTCACGGCGCGTCTATCTGTCCGCCATCGTGCTGTTCGTGCTGGGTTCGGTGTGCTGCGCGCTCGCGCAAAGCCTGACCCAGCTGGTGGCGGCGCGCGTGGTGCAGGGGCTGGGCGGGGCGTTGCTGCTGCCGGTGGGGCGGCTGGTGGTGCTGCGCACCTTTCCGCGCGAGCAGTTCCTGCAGGCCATGAGTTTCGTTGCCATTCCGGGCCTGATCGGGCCACTGATCGGCCCCACGCTGGGCGGCTGGCTCGTGGAGGCGGCGTCGTGGCACTGGATCTTCCTCATCAATGTGCCGGTGGGGCTGGTGGGCTGCATCGCCACCCTGCGCTTCATGCCGGGCGAGCCCGTGACCTTCGTGCCCCGCTTCGACCTGGCGGGCTACCTGATGCTCGCCTTCGGCATGGTGTCGCTCTCGCTGGCGCTGGACGGCCTGGCCAGCATGGGGTTGCGCCAGGCGGGCGTGCTGGTGCTGATGGTCTTCGGGCTGGCCAGCCTGGTGGCCTACTGGCTGCACGCGGCGCGGCGGGCCGACCCGCTGTTCTCGCCGCGGCTCTTTTCCATTGACACACTGCGCATCGGTCTGCTGGGCAACCTGTTCTCGCGCCTGGGCAGCTCCTGCATGCCATTCCTGGTCCCGCTGCTGCTGCAGGTCACCATGGGCTACTCGCCCCTGCAGGCCGGCATGATGATGCTGCCCGTGGCCATCGCCGGCATGTCGATGAAGCGCTTCACCACGCCGCTGATCACCCGTTTCGGCTACCGGCAGGTGCTGGTGGGCAACACCCTGCTCGTGGGCGTCACGATGGCCAGCTTTGGCCTGGCCGCTCCCACGCAGCCCCTGTGGGTGCATGTGGCGCAGCTGGCGGTCTTTGGTGCCGTGAATTCCCTGCAGTTCACCGCCATGAACACCGTGACGCTCAAGGACCTGGAACATGCCATGGCAAGCAGCGGCAACAGCCTGCTGTCGATGGTGCAGATGGTGGCCATGGGAATGGGCGTGGCGGCCGCAGGGGCGGTGCTGGCTGCGTTCACTGATTTCTTCCCTGCCGGCGGCGCCCAGGAGACGCTGAGGGCGTTCCAGGCCACGTTCGCATGCATGGGGCTCATCACCGTGGCCTCGGCGGGCATCTTCTGGCAGCTGTCGCCCCAGGACCGCGCCGGCAGCCGGGCCGCCGCCACGGCGGACGCCACGGACCACGGCTGAAGGGGGTTTCGGGGAAGGGGTCGCCAGGCCCGGCCCGGATCAGGCCGGGTAGACCGCGCCCAGCACGCGGGCGCCCACGGCCCCGGTGACGCTGGCCAGGTTGCCGGGCTGCCCGTGCAGCGCCTGCCGCGCCAGCCAGGCAAAAGCCGCGGCCTCGACCTGCAGGGCCGGCAGGCCCAGCGCATCGGTGGCGACGACCCGCACGGCGGGGCATGCGGCCTGCAGCCGCGCCATCAGGTGGGTGTTCAGGGCGCCGCCACCGCACACCGCCAGGGTGTTGCTATTCTCTTGATAGCTATTGGCACTGATGGCGCAAGCGCGGGCGGTGTATTCCGTCAGGGTGGCCTGTACGTCCACGGGGTCCGCCGATGCCCATGGCTGCAGATGCCGCGCGAGCCAGATGGGGTTGAACAGGTCGCGCCCCGTGCTCTTGGGCGGGGGCTTGTGCAGAAAGGGTTCGTCAAGCAGCGAGGCCAGCAGCGCCGGCAGCACCTGGCCGCTTGCGGCCCATGCACCGTCCGCATCGAAAGGCTGGCCGGTATGCTGCTGGCACCAGTGGTCCATCAGCGCGTTGCCGGGGCCGCAGTCAAACCCCAGCACGCTGGCCCCCCCGGCACCCAGCACGCTGAGGTTGGAGATGCCGCCGAGGTTGAGCACCAGCACGGTCTCGTCCGCGCGGCCGAACACGCCCTGGTGGAACGCGGGCACCAGGGGCGCACCCTGGCCGCCGGCGGCCACGTCGCGGCTGCGGAAATCCGCCACCACGGTGATGCCCGTGCGTTCCGCCAGCACGGCGGGGCTGCCCAACTGGAGGGTGTAGCCCGTTCCGTCGAATTCCTGGGGGCGGTGGCGCACCGTCTGCCCGTGGGCTCCGAGGGCGCGGATGGCGCTGGCCGGCTGTCCGCTGCGCTCCAGCAGCGCGTGCACCACCTCGGCATACGCGCGCGACAGCGCATTGCCCGCCAGCGCTGCGCGGTGCAGCTCGTTGCTGCCAGGGGTGTTCAGGGCGAGTAGTTCCGCCCGCAGCTCCGGCGCGAACGCCATGCTGGCGTGGTGCGTGACCACCATGCGGGGGCCGGAAAAATCCGCCAGCACCCCGTCGATGCCATCGAGCGAGGTGCCCGACATCAGGCCGATGTACAGATCAGACATGGCCCGGGGGATGTGCGCGCGGATGCTGCCAGCGGCTCAGTCTGCGCTGGCCTGTTCGACAAGCGCCGCAGCGGACAGCTGGATGCGCATGTTGGACGCCAGGCGCTCGAACGCGGGTCGCCCGGCCGCCGAGACGGGGGCCGCCGCTTCGCTCTGGGCGACGATGGTCTGCGGATCCTGGTGCACGCCGTTCACGCGGAATTCGAAGTGCAGGTGGGGGCCGGTGGCCCAGCCGGTGGCGCCCACTGCGCCCAGCGTCTGGCCCTGTTCTACGGACTGGCCCTGGCGCACGTCGATGCGGCTCAGATGGGCGTACACGGTGACGTGCTGGTTGCGGTGCTTGACGAAGACCACGTTGCCAAAGCCGTTCTGCACGCCGGCAAACTCGACCACGCCGTCGCCCACGGTGCGCACGGAGGTGCCGGAGGGGGCCGCGAAATCGGTGCCCAGGTGAGCGCGCCAGGTCTTCAGGATGGGGTGCATGCGCATCTTGAAGCCGCTGGTCACGCGCGAGAACTCGACCGGCGAGGTCAGGTAGGCGCGGCGCATGCTCTCGCCGTCGAGCGTGTAGTAGGCGCCCTTGGCGGCGCCCGGCTCCTGGAACCACAGGGCCTGGTGGGTCTTGCCGTTGTTGACGAACTCGGCGCTCAGCACCCGGCCGCTGGACAGGGGCTCGCCGTCGGCTTCCAGGGTTTCATACACCACCGAGAAGCGGTCGCCCTTGCGCAGCGAACGGCGAAAGTCGATGTTGCCCGAGAAGAGTTCGGCCATCTGCACGGCCACGCCGTCGGGGATGTTGGAGGCATCGGTGGCGGCGAACAGCGAGCTGTGGATGATGCCGCCCGCCAGGCGGCTGCCCACCGTCATCTTGGCGGTTTCGATGCGGGAGCTGAATTTGTCGCCGTTGCGCTCGACGATGAGCCGGCGGAAGCTGCCGCTGTCGTCGGGCACCCAGCGCACGGTCAGGCGGGTCAGGCGGTGGTCGTCGGTGGTCTCGGCCGACACGGCACGGCCGGTGCGCCCGAGCACATTTTGTCGCACAGGAGTGTCACCGCGCATGAACGCGGCGGCGGCCGGGTCGGCCACGCCCAGGCGCTGCAGCAGCGATTCGGGGGTGTCGCTGCTGCGCACCTGTTCGGAGCGGAACAGCGAGAAGCCCGGGGCGTCGAGCTCGCCCAGCACGAGGTTTTCGGCCAGCGATTCGACGGGGTAGCTCACCATGCGCACCGGCAGCTCGGCCGGGTCGGGCGCAAAGGACGCCACGGCGAACGCGCCGCCGCCGCCCGTCAGCAGCAGGGCTGCGACAGCGGCGGTGATGCGTTTGGGATGTTGTTGGATCGTGCGGGACAGCCGGTCAAGCAAAGCGGTGCTGGCGGTGCGGACCGTAGTGAGGCCGTGAATCAAAGGTCTATCCCCAGGGTGAGCGTGACTTCCTGAAACTCCCCCGTTGCGACGGCGGGGCGAGGCCAGGAACACAGGCTGCCAGGCATGTGGCCATGCGACAGCGTGAAAACAGGTCGAAACGGCGGGCCTACTAGAATCCGCCTCAAGCAATGTGGGCTGAAGTATAGCGGTGCATGCTGTCTAGACATCCCAAAAAACCCTTATGAATCAATCTGCTGTTACAACAACCCCGGTCTCTGATGGTGTAAGACAGGCCCTTGAAATCTCGCTGCGCGGCGTGCAGGAACTGCTGCCGCAGGACGAATGGGTCAAGAAGCTGGCGCGCTCGGAGGCCACGGGCCAGCCGCTGCGCATCAAACTGGGACTCGATCCCACGGCACCCGACATCCACATCGGCCACACGGTGGTGCTGAACAAGATGCGGCAATTGCAAGATCTGGGCCACCAGGTGATCTTCCTGATCGGGGACTTCACGAGCCTGATCGGCGACCCTTCCGGCCGCAACAGCACGCGCCCGCCGCTCACGCCCGAGCAGATCAAGGTGAACGCCGAGACCTACTACAAGCAGGCCAGCATGGTGCTGGACCCCGCGCGCACCGAGATCCGCTACAACAGCGAATGGAGCGAGCCCCTGGGCGCGAGCGGCATGATCCAGCTCGCCTCCCGGTACACCGTGGCGCGCATGATGGAGCGCGACGATTTCCACAAGCGCTTCACCACCGGCCAATCCATCGCGGTGCACGAGTTTCTGTACCCGCTGATGCAGGGCTACGACTCGGTGGCCCTGAAAAGCGACCTGGAGCTGGGCGGCACCGACCAGAAGTTCAACCTGCTCATGGGCCGCCACCTGCAGCAGGAATACGGCCAGGAGCCGCAGTGCGTGCTCACCATGCCGCTGCTGGTGGGATTGGACGGCGTGGACAAGATGTCCAAGTCCAAGAACAACTACATCGGCATCGCCGAAGAGCCCAACACCATGTTCGCCAAGGTGCTGTCGATCAGCGACACGCTGATGTGGGACTGGTACACGCTGCTGTCGTTCAAGAGCCTGGCCGAGATCGCCGCGCTCAAGGCCGAGATCGCGGGCGGGCGCAACCCCAAGGACGCGAAGGTGATGCTGGCCAAGGAAATCACCGCGCGCTTCCACAGCGCTGCGGCGGCCGATGCGGCCGAGCAGGATTTCATCAACCGCAGCAAGGGCGGCGTGCCCGATGAGATCCCCGAAGTGTCCCTGTCGGGTGCGCCGCTGGGCATCGGTGCCTTGCTCAAGCAGGCCAACCTGGCGCCGTCCGGCAGCGAGGCCAACCGCCTGATCGACGGCGGCGGCGTGCGGGTGGATGGCAGCGTGGTCAGCGACAAGGGCCTGAAGCTGGCCGCCGGCACCTACGTGGTGCAGGTGGGCAAGCGCAAGTTTGCACGGGTGACCTTGGCCTGATTTTCAGTCAAATTGGCCGCTGGCGCTTGATGAATAAGCGCGAGTAGCTATCAAAATAAAAGCGCTGACCCAGCCGGGTTCAGCGCTTTTTTTGTGGTCAGTCCAGGTTGTCGTTCAGGTCCGGGTCCGGCACATCCCCGATCGCCTCGCGCGTGGCCTGGGCCTGCACCTGCAGCCAGGCGCAAAACGCCTTGATCTCCGGCCGCTGCGCGCTGCGGGGCCCCACCATCAGCCAGTAGGCCAGCGGGGAGTCGATGCGGTGGCCGGGCAGCACCTCCACCAGGTCGCCTGCGGCCAGTGCATCGGCAATCAGCGGCATGCGCGCCAGCGCCAGGCCCTGGCCGGCGAGGGCGGCCTGCACGATCTGGTGGGCGTAGTTGAAATACAGCCAGCGCTCGGGCTGCAGCTTGGCCAAATCCCGCGCGTCGAACCAGCGGCGCCAGCTGAGCCATTCCAGGTGCTGGCTGCGGTGCGCGTCGCCCGCCTCGATCAGCGTGAACTGGGTGACATCGGCCGGCGTGCGCAGGGGCTTGCCGCTCTTGAGTAGCCAGGGGCTGGCCACCACGGCCAGCTGCTCGCCAAACAGGCGCTGTCCGCCCAGGGTGCCCGCGCCCGGCATGCTGTAGCGCAGGGCCAGGTCCACGTCCGAGGTTTCCAGGTCCACCGGCACGTCGCTCGCATCAATGCGGATGTCGATGCCCGGGTTGTCGCGCTGGAACTCCTCCATGCGCGGGATCAGCCACATCGATGCGAAGCTGGCCCAGGTGGTGATGGCCACGCTGCGGCGCCCGGCCGTCTGGCGCACCAGGCGCACGGCGGCGTCCATGCGCTCGAGCGCCGGGGCCACGGCGCGCTGCAGCTGCGCGCCCGCGCTGGTCAGCTCCACCGCCCGCGTGTGGCGCAGGAACAGCGCCACGCCCACTTCTTCTTCCAGTGCCTGGATCTGGCGGCTCACGGCGGACTGGGTGAGCGCCAGCTCGTCGGCGGCGGCGCGGAAGTTCAGGTGCTTGGCCACGGCGAGAAAGGCGCGCCAATGGCCGGTGGCCACGGGGCGGGTGCGAAGGACGGCAGGGGAGTATTCGGCAGAGGCCATGGCAGGTGTCCTGGATGCGATTCATGCGTTGGCGGAATGAATAGCGTACCGCGTTTTCATTGGACTGTGTGTGCCGCCGAGCGCACTATCCAGTCTCCGAAACACCTTTTCATCGAAGCCAAGGAGCCTGTCATGTCCCCCCGCAACGTTCTGGAATCGCAACAATCCGTGCACGCCAGCCTGGCTGGCGGATCTGCGGCCGGTTGCTGGAAACTGGCCACGGGCCAGGCGCTGTCGCTGCGCCCGCACACCCATGGCGTGCTGCAGATTGCCCAGGGGCAGGTCTGGCTCACCCTGAGCGGGTCTTTGGCGGACCTGCCCGGTGCCACGGCCGACCATCTGCTGCGGGCGGGCGAGCAGCTGGCTGTCGCGCCCGGCCAGCATGTGGTGATGGAGGCCTGGAACCCCGGCGGTGGCACCGAGCCCGTGGCCTTCCACTGGGATGGCGCGGCCGCCCCGGCGACGACCCTGCCCCACAGCCTGGCCGCCCGCGACTGGGAATGTGGCGTGGTGCAGCCGCTGCGCGACCTGGGGCATGCCCTGGGGCAGGGCGGACGTGCCCTGGGCGCTGCGTTGGAGGAGGTGACGGGCGCGGGCGGGCGGTTTGCTGCTGGCCTGGCTCGCTTTGCTCTCAATCGGATAGCGCCACAGGGACAGCGCAGGCCCGCTTGAGGACTACATGCAGGAAAAGCATCAATCGGTGCCGTGCTTTTCATTGGACGTTGTTCTGCAAGCCGCGCACCATACGGTCTTACTAGGGTTAACCCGGAGAATGCCATGACAACCTCTCACGCTCTTCATCTGTTCGCATCTTCCCGCGCCGTGGGCGCTTCGGCCGCTGGCGCCGGCACCGTGGCCGCTGGCGCCGCCGTCAGCCTGGCCCCCAGGGCCGCGATGACCTTGCGCATCGCCGAAGGCCAGGCCTGGGTGACGCTGGGCAAGGGCCTGGGCGACAGCAGCGATGTGTTTCTGTGCGCCGGCCAGTCGCTGCAGGTCGCCGCGGGCCAGTCGGTGGTGGTGGAACCCCTGAACGGCCGCCGCCTGCAGTACCGCTGGGTGCGCGGCGAGGCTGCCAGTGCCCGCCCTGCATCGTGGTGGCGCCGCGCATCCGTGGGCAACGGGGCTCCCGCCTGGGGCGACGCCGCCTGCTGCGCCTGAGGGCGCCGGCCTGATCCGGAGAGGGGCCTGCCCCGCCGGTGTTCGGGTGTGCAATAGAGCTTCAAAGAGCTGCTGGCGCTTGACCATCAAGCGCCAGCAGCTCTTTTTTTGATAGCAATGGGTGAGCGCCAGGTTGTCAGCGTGCGTCGCCGTCGCCCAGCAGCCCGATCAACTGGGCCTGCAACGTCGTCAATATTTCATCCGACAACGCCGGCCGCGCCGCGGCGGTGGCGCGGGCCAGCACCAGCCCGCCGACCATGGTGGCCAGCACCTGCATGGCGCGGGCGCGGTCTTGGGGCTGCACGGTGGCGTCACCACCGCAGAGCAGCTGGGCAAAACGCCCGATGTTGCGCTCGATGCCCTGGGCGAACACTTCCGACAGCTCGCTGCCCGCCCGCGCGGCGTCCACCGCCAGCGCGGCGGCCGGGCAACCTGTGCCCGGCGAGTCGCGGTGCTGGGGCGAGAGGTAGCTCTTTATGCGCTCGCCGATGGTGGTGTTCGGAGTGGCGCCGTCCAGCGGGGCGATGGACCAGTCGAACGCCCGCGCACAGGCCTCCTGCACCAGCGCATCCTTGGAGGCGAAATGCCGGTACAGCCCGCCATGGGTGAGCCCCGCGTCGCGCGTGATGTCGGCCACGCCCACGCCGGTCAGCCCCCGCTCGCGGTACAGGCGGGATGCCGCGTCCAGGATGCCCTGCCGGTTCTCGGCGGCCTGTGCTTTGGAAACCTTCATGCTGCCTCTTATTGATTGCGATCGTACGCAAAAAAGTGGTGATGCCTTTATGATGACGGCTGCAATCATAAAGGCGCGGATCGTTTCCGCGTGTCGCCGCAGTGCCCTGGAGCCGGTTCCTGGTGCTGTGCCCAATCTGTCTGACGAGGTGAATCCATGAAGAAGATGATCCATGGCGGCCGTGGTGCCAAGGTGTGGAGTGGTGTGTGCTGCGACAAGGCGGTGGCCTGATGCGGCGCGTCGTGGTCACGGGCATGGGCCTGGTGTCGCCGCTGGGCTGCGGTGTGGAACTGGTGTGGCGGCGCCTGCTGGCGGGGCGCTCGGGCCTGTCGCGCCTGCCGGACGCTGTCACGGACGGCATTGCCGCCAAGGTGGCGGGGCAGGTGCCGGATGTCGCTCAAGACCCCGAAGGTGGCTGGGACGTGGATGCCGTCGTCTCGTCCAAGGACCAGCGCAAGATGGACCGCTTCATCCCCTTTGCGCTGGGCGCGGCGCAGCAGGCGCTGGCGCAGGCCGGCTGGCCGCCTGCCGATGAGCGGGCGCGCGAGCGCACGGCCACGGTGATCGCCTCGGGCATTGGTGGTTTTGGCGCGATTGCCGAGGCAGTGCGCACCACCGACGCGCGCGGCCCGCAGCGCCTGTCGCCGTTCACTGTGCCGTCGTTCCTGGTCAATCTGGCGGCGGGGCAGGTGTCGATCCGCCACGGGCTCAAGGGGCCGCTGGGTGCGCCGGTCACCGCCTGCGCCGCCAGCGTGCAGGCGATTGGCGATGCCGCGCGCCTGATCCGTAGCGGCGAGGCCGATGTGGCCGTGTGCGGCGGCAGCGAGGCCGCTATCGACCGTGTGAGCCTGGGCGGCTTTGCGGCGGCCAAGGCCTTGGGTACGGCGTTCAACGACATGCCTGAGCAGGCATCGCGCCCGTTCGATGCGCAGCGCGACGGTTTCGTGATGGGCGAGGGCGCAGGCATGCTGGTGATCGAGGCGCTGGACCATGCACTGGCGCGCGGCGCACAGCCGTTGGCCGAGCTGGTGGGCTACGGCACGTCGGCCGACGCGTACCACATCACCTCCGGCCCCGAAGACGGTGACGGCGCCGCGCGCAGCATGTGGGCCGCCCTGGCGCAGGCAGGCCTCACGGCCCAGGACGTGCAGCACCTGAACGCGCACGCCACGTCCACCGGTGTGGGCGACCGTGGCGAGCTGGCCGCCATCCGCCGTGTGTTTGGCGCGGGGTCACAGGTGGCCATCAGCTCCACCAAGTCGGCCACGGGCCATCTGCTGGGAGCGGCGGGCGCGGTGGCCGCCATCTTCACGACGCTGGCGCTGCGCGACCAAGTGGTGCCGGGCACGCTGAACCTGCACACGCCCGATGCGCTGGCCGAGGGGCTGGACATGGTGGCGTTGCGGCCCCGGCCGATGGCGCTCACGCACGCCATGCTCAACGGGTTTGGTTTCGGCGGGGTGAACGCCAGCCTGCTGCTGCGGCGCTGGCCGGACGCCGCATGACGCGGCTTCAGCCCCCGCAGGGGCCCATGGGGGCCGGCGCGTGGGCGCGTGTCAGAGGACGAGCTGGCTGCGCATGGACTCGAACGCGGCCAGCGCTGCTTCGCCGTCGAGCCGTTCCATGCGCGCGAGCGCATCCACGTCCTCCACCGTGCTGAAGGCCAGGCTGAACTGCTGGAAGCGGCGCGCCGCCAGCGGGCCGTTGTGCAGCACCTCGACGTTGATGTGGCGGGGGTCGTTGCGGATGCGCTCGATGAGCTTGAGCACGGCCTTCTGCGGGCCTTCCAACTGCTGGCAGAAGCGCTGGCCGTCGAAGATCAGCAGCCCCGTGATGTCAAGCTGCGCGTTCACCAGGCGCGCGCGCCCGGCGACCTCGGCCACCACGCTGGTGGGTTGATCGGGTGCGAGGGTGCTCACGTAGAGCACTTCGTAGAGGTCGGGGCTGGGTTTCATAGACGATCCCAATGTAGGGAGCGCCCGGTGGTTGTGCAATGTCAAAAGACATACATGTAACTATCGCGCCACCGGGCGGGGCCGTGGCATCGTGGAGCCCTTGGAATGCCGGCCGCAGTCCCTAAAATCTCCCCACCCTCCGCCACGCCATGAACCCCAGCCTGCCCACCCATGCCTGCCCGCCCACCTGCCATGAATGCAGGCTGCGCGCAACGGGGGCATTCACGGCGGTCAAGCCCGAGGTGCTGGACTTCATAGAAGGCTTTCGCACCACCACCCTGGCCGTGGAGGCCGGTGGCGCGCTGGTGCGCGAGAACGAGGTCAATGCCAGGCTGTTCACGCTGTATGCGGGCTGGGCGTTTCGCTACAAGACGCTGAGCGACGGGCGCCGCCAGATCCTGAACTTCCTGCTGCCGGGCGACCTGGTGGGGCTGCAGCAGGAGTTTGGCGAGGTGTCCACCCATGGCATCGAGGCGCTCACCGACTGCGCGCTGTGCGTGTTCCAGAACGACAGCCTGTGGGCGTTGTTTCGCGAGCACCCGCGCCTGGGCTACGACATCACCTGGCTGTCGGCGCACGAGGAGGGCCATGTGGACGACAACCTGCTGACCGCCGGCCGCCGCAACGCCACCGAACGCGTGGCCATGCTGCTGATGCACCTGTACCGGCGGCTGGACCGCATCGGGCTGGTGGAGGCCGACGGCACCGTGGCGTTTCCGCTGAACCAGCAGCACATCGCGGATGCGCTCGGGCTGTCGCTGGTGCACACCAACAAGACCCTGCGGCGGCTGGCCACCCTGGGCCTGCATGAAATCAGGAACGGGCGGCTGCGCCTGCTCAACACCCGGGCGCTCGCGCGCATCGCCGAGTACTACGACAGGCCGCCCCGCCTGATGCCGCTGCTGTAGCGGATTGCCCGGCACGGGCGGGCGCAGCCGATAATCGTGGCCCAGCCTGCGCGGGGCTTCCCGCCCGGTATCGAATCTCCCCCAGAAGATCCATGACGCAACTCGACATCCTCATCATGGCGGCCGGCAAGGGCACGCGCATGAAAAGCCGGCTTCCCAAGGTGCTGCAGCGCCTGGCCGGGCGCCCGCTGCTGCACCACGTGCTCGACCAGGCGGCGCACCTGCAGGCGCGCAGCGCCATCGTCATCACCGGCCATGGTGCTACAGAAGTGGAAGCTGCCAGCGCAGGCGCAGCAAGCGCTGGGGGTACTTTGGATGTGAAATTCGTGCGCCAGGAACCCCAGCTCGGCACCGGCCACGCGGTGCTGCAGGCCGTGCCGCACCTGCGCGACGACGGCACGGCGGTCGTGCTGTCGGGGGACGTGCCGCTCACGCAGGCCGACACGCTGCGCGCGCTTGTCGCGGCCTCGGCCGGCGGGCAGCTCGCGCTGCTCACCGTCACGCTGCCCGATCCCACGGGCTACGGCCGCATCGTGCGCGATGGCCAGGGCCGGGTGCGGGGCATCGTCGAACACAAGGACGCGAGCGAGGCCCAGCGCGCCATCACCGAGGTCTACAGCGGCATCATGGCCGTGCCCGCGCGCCTGCTGCGCGGCTGGCTGGCCCGCCTGACCAATGACAACGCGCAGGGCGAGTACTACCTCACCGACATCGTCGCGATGGCCGTGGCCGATGGCGTGCCCGTGGCGGCCCACCGCATCACCGATGCGCTGCAGGTGGCGGGCGTGAACAGCCCGCTGCAGCTGGCCGAGCTGGAGCGTGCGCACCAGTTGCGCCAAGCCCGGGCCTTGATGGAGCAGGGCGTGCGCCTGGCCGACCCCGCGCGGTTCGATGTGCGCGACGACACCCGCACCGGCGCGCGCGGCGAGCTGGTGTGCGGGCAGGACGTGGAGATCGACGTGAACTGCGTCTTCACCGGCCGCGTGGAGCTGGGCGAGGGCGTGAGCATCGGCGCCCACTGCTGCATCGCCAACGCGCGCATCGCTGCGGGCGCGGTGGTCCATCCCTTCACCCACATCGACGGCGAAAAGGCAGGCGCCACGGTGGGCGAGGGTGCGCTGATCGGCCCGTTCGCCCGCCTGCGCCCCGGCGCGCAGCTGGGCCGCGAAGTGCACATCGGCAACTTCGTCGAGGTGAAGAACAGCACCCTGGCCGACGGCGCCAAGGCCAACCACCTGGCCTACCTGGGCGATGCCACGGTGGGCGAGCGCGTGAACTACGGCGCGGGCGCCATCACCGCCAACTACGACGGCGCCAACAAGCACCGCACGGTGATCGAGGCCGACGTGCACGTGGGCAGCAACTGCGTGCTGGTGGCGCCCGTCACCATTGGCGCGGGCGGCACCGTGGGCGGCGGCAGCACCATCACCAAGAGCACGGCCCCGGGCGCCCTCAGCGTGGCGCGCGGCAAGCAGGTGAGCATCGCCAACTGGGCGCGCCCCGCCAAGCTGCCCAGGTCATGACACCCTCCGACGCCACCGCCGGGCAGGAGCTGCAGCTGTTGCGCGCCGAGCTGGCACGCAGCCAGCAGCAGGTGGCCGGCATGGCGGCAGCGCAGGAAGAGTTTCTGCGCGCCGTCTCGCACGACCTGCGCGCGCCGCTGCGGCACGTGACCTCGTACGGCACGCTGGTGCGCGAAGTGCTGGGCGACCTGCCGCCGGACGTCGCGCAGTCGGCTGCGGTGCAGGAGGCTCTGCGTTTTCTGGGCACCATGGACCAGTCCGCGCGGCGCATGGGGATGATGATCGACGGCCTGCTCGCGCTGGCGCGTGCCCAGCGGGCGCCGCTGAACCTGCAGCCGGTGCCGCTGGCGGACGCCGTGGCCCGGGCGCGTGCCGCCCTGGCCTCCGCCGAGGCGGGCCGCGCCATCGACTGGCGCACCGCGGATGCCACCCGCCTGCCCACGCTGCAGGCCGACCCCGCCCTGCTGCAGGAGCTGCTGGTGCAGCTGCTGGGCAATGCCCTCAAGTTCACGCGCCACAGCGCGCGGCCGTGCATCGCGGTGCAGGCCGAATCCGACCCCGCGGCGGCGCAGGCGGGGCAGGTCGTGTTCACCGTGCAGGACAACGGCACGGGCTTCGATCCTGCGCGCGCCGACGGCCTGTTCGGCGTGTTCCATCGCCTGCACCGCGAGAGCGAGTTCGAGGGCGTGGGCGCGGGGCTGGCGCTGTGCCAGGCCATCGCGCAGCGCCACGGGGGCGCCATCACGGCCACCGCATTGCCCGGGGCGGGTTGCACGGTGCGGGTGGCGTGGCCGGGCTCGGCGGCTGTTGCTGCCGTTGCCGCGCCATCGCGCGCCTGAGGCCGCGGTTGTCCGTGGGCAGGCCGCGGGCCCGGCGCTACGCGGCGGGCACCAGTGGCGCGGCAGCGTCCGGGCCGCCCGAGACGCGGTTGCGCCCGGCGTTCTTGGCGGCGTAGAGCGCGGCGTCGGCCGCATCGGTCCATTCGCGCACGCTGGCGTGGCCGCGCTGGGCAGGCGCCACGCCGATGCTGCTGGTAAAGCGCAGCTGCGGCAGGTTGCGCAGGCGCGTGCCCTCGGTCTGCTCGCGGATGCGCTGGGCGATGGCCATCGCGTCCCGGGCCTGCAGCCCGGGCAGGATGATGGCGAACTCGTCGCCGCCGTAGCGGCCCGCGCAGTCGCCAGCGCGCACATTGCCCCGCACCACATGGGCCAGCGCCCGCAGCGCCTCATCGCCCACGGTGTGGCCGTGGGCGTCGTTGATGTGCTTGAAGTGGTCGATGTCCATCATCAGCATGCAGGCCGGTTCGCCGGTCGCGTGGTGGTGGCGCAATGCGGCCTCGGCCTGTTCCTCCCAGTGGCCGCGCCGGTACAGGCCGGTCAGCGAGTCCACGCGGCGCAGCTCGTCCAGCTGCTGGTTCTGCCGCGCGGTCTTGCGGATCAGCCGGTAGCTCACCACGCTGACCGACAGCGTATGCAGCATCATCACCGGCAGGCACGCCACGATCACCCGCATGGAGGTCTCGGGCGCCCAGTGCATGCCGGTGGCCACCGCGCTGGCCACACCGGCCGCGAGCATCACCGGGATGGACCGGGCCCAGAGCCCGCCGATGCCGGTGGTGATCTTGTCCACCATCGTCAGCGTGACCAGCAGCGCGCTGGGCAGCAGGTTGAAGTGCATCAGCGGCACCAGCGCGGCCGTCATGGCCGAGTCGGCAAGCAGGTTGCGGATTTCAGCGCGGTAGGGGTCGGCGCTGCGCCGCGCGAGCAGGTAGGCCCCATGGGGCCAGACGAGGGCGGCCAGCACCAGCGCCGCCCAGGCCGGGAACGAGGCCTGGCGCTCCCACAGCACCACACCCACCACCATCCCGCCCAGCCCCATGCCCAGGACCCGGAGCGGGTAGATACGGCGGGGCATCTGGCGTTCGGGTGTGGGCATGGGTCCTGGTGTGCCTCTGGCGGACCCGCCGGCATGCGGTACCGCGCGAAGCCCGGCGGGCTGGAGGGTGGAAGTCTGGGGCAGCTTACCTTGCCGCGGGGCAAGAGGCCAGCAAGGCATGGCGCCCAGCGGGGGAACTGGCGGGGGATGCGCCAAGCAGGCGGTTGCTATGAAAAATATAGCTTACAGTGCTTGTCAATCCAGCGATAGCGGCACTTTTGTATCAAATTTTGCCCTGCGGGTGGCGAAAAAAGCCTTGACGTTGCGCACATTGGCGTCGCCGGTGAAAAGCCGCTGCGACAGCGCCAGGTAGCCGGGCATGTCCCGCGTGTGCACCACCAGCACGAAGTCCGGCCCCGGCGAAACTCGCCAGCACTGCTGCACGGCGGCATCCGCCACCGCGCGGGCCTCGAACGCGTCGAGCTGCTCGGCCCCCTGCCGGTCCAGCGACACCTCGACGATGCACGCCAGCCCGTGGCCCTGGAGGGCGGCCAGCCGGTCGGGCTGCAGGATGGCGACCTGCCGCTCGATGAGTCCGGCATCCTGCAGGCGCTTGACCCGGCGCAGGCAGGTGGGCGGGGAGACATGCACCCGCTCGGCCAGGGACTGGTTGCTTTGCGCGGCGTCGGTTTGCAGGAGGTTGAGCAGCTGCAGATCCACGAGGTCGAGTGCGATGGATTCCATGTTTTAAGTAAAATTGATTGAAAATTTCATTAATGATTGATGATGAAATTAAAGTTCAAAACAATATGAATATCAATCATTAATTTCTTTCTGTGCCGCCTACCATCGCCCCCATCGCTTTCCAACCAGGGCAACCACCATGTGCGGCATCGTCGGCGCGGTCTCCACGCGCAACATCGTTCCCATCCTCGTGCAGGGCCTGCAGCGGCTCGAATACCGGGGCTATGACTCTTGCGGCGTGGCCGTGCACGCCTCCAGCCTGGACGCGGCGCGCCCCGCCGGCCTGCAGCGCGCGCGCAGCACGGCCCGCGTGGCCGAACTGCTTGAACAGGTGCAGGCCGACCATGTGGATGGCGCCACCGGCATCGCCCACACCCGCTGGGCCACGCACGGGGCACCGGAAGTGCACAACGCCCACCCCCATTTCAGCCACGGCGCGGGCGATGCGGCGGGCACCCCGGGGCGCGTGGCGCTGGTGCACAACGGCATCATCGAGAACCACGAGGAGCTGCGCGCCGCCTTGCAGGCGCGCGGCTACGTGTTCACCAGCCAGACCGACACCGAGGTCATCGCCCACCTGGTGGACAGCCACTACAGCGGCGACCTGTTCGATGCCGTGCAGGCCACGGTTGCCCAGTTGCATGGCGCCTACGCCATCGCCGTGATGCACAAGGACGAACCCCACCGCGTGGTGGGCGCACGCGCGGGCTCGCCGCTGATCCTGGGCGTGGGCAAGGATGGCTCAGAACACTTCCTGGCCAGCGACGCCATGGCCCTGGCGGGCGTCACCGACCAGATCGTGTACCTGGAAGAGGGCGACCTGGTGGACCTGCAGCTGGGCCGCTACTGGATCGTGGGCAAGGGCCGCGAGGCGCTCACCCCGGCGCAGCGCCCCGTGCGCACCGTGCTGGCCCACAGCGGCGCGGCCGAGCTGGGCCCCTACCGCCACTACATGCAAAAGGAAATCTTCGAACAGCCGCGCGCCATCGCCGACACGCTCGAAGGCGTGGAGGGCATCGTGCCTGAGCTGTTCGATGGCGCGGGCCAGCACGGCCAGCCCGGCGCTGCCGCCTGGCGCGTGTTCAAGGAGATCGACAGCGTGTTGATCCTGGCTTGCGGCACCAGCTACTACAGCGGCTGCACGGCCAAGTACTGGCTCGAGGAGATCGCAGGGATTCCCACCCAGGTCGAGGTGGCCAGCGAGTACCGCTACCGCACCAGCGTGCCCAACCCGCGCACGCTGGTCGTCACCATCAGCCAGAGCGGAGAAACCGCCGATACCCTGGCCGCCCTGCGCCATGCGCAAAGCCTGGGCATGGCGCACACGCTCACCATCTGCAACGTGGCCACCAGCGCCATGGTGCGTGAATGCAAGCTGGCCTACATCACGCGCGCGGGCGTGGAGATCGGCGTGGCCAGCACCAAGGCCTTCACCACGCAGCTGGCCGGCCTGTTCCTGCTGACGCTGGCACTGGCCCAATCCAAGGGGCGCCTGACCGAAGCGCAGGAAACCGCCCACCTCAAGGCCATGCGCCACCTGCCCGTGGCCCTGCAGGCCGTGCTGGCGCTGGAGCCGCAGCTCATCAGCTGGGCCGAGGACTTCGCGCGCATGGAGAACGCGCTCTTCCTGGGCCGGGGCCTGCACTATCCCATCGCGCTCGAAGGCGCGCTCAAGCTCAAGGAAATCAGCTACATCCACGCCGAGGCCTACCCGGCGGGCGAACTCAAGCACGGCCCCCTGGCCCTGGTCACCAGCGCCATGCCCGTGGTTACCGTGGCCCCCAACGATGCGCTGCTGGAAAAGCTCAAGAGCAACATGCAGGAAGTGCGCGCCCGCGCGGGCGTGCTCTACGTGCTGGCCGATGCCGACACCCGCATCGAGAGCAGCGAGGGCATCCACGTGATCCGCATGCCCGAGCACTACGGGCCCTTGAGCCCGCTGCTGCACGTGGTGCCGCTGCAGCTGCTGGCGTATCACACGGCCTGCGCGCGGGGGACGGATGTGGACAAGCCCCGGAACCTCGCGAAGAGCGTGACGGTGGAGTGAGTGCGGGGTGTTGGCCGAAGCTCCGGCGCTGGTAGACCAGCTCGACGATGCGCGCCCTCAGCCAGGCAGCTGCCTCGGTCATCTTGGGCGGTTCCCGGTAGCTCGTTGTGGACAACCCTGCATGGCGACCGGCGCGGGCTCGCCGATGAACAGTTCCTCAACCATCCTGGCCGGTGCAGGTCACCTTCACCCCATTTCCCCCGCATCGCGCTGGCCTATGGTTTTTCAGCGCAGGTGTTGCGTCGCGCCGCGGTCAGTGCGGCCGACAATACATCACGCTTTCCTACATGGTTAGCGAGCAATAGCACGAGCTTTGTGTTTAGTTCGTGGCTCTGCGTCAGGTCGAGCTCGCGATGCGTCTCTATCAAGCTTTCATAGAATTCGTCCGCGGCTTCGAAGTTCGGTGTCGTGATGAGATTCATATCAGTCCTGGATGGGGCTTCCGAGAGCTCGCAGCAATGCAGCCCCGACGTCTGCGGCTCGAGGTGCACGCCAGCGCGCGCATACATGCTGGTCGGGGCGTATCAACCATGCGTTGCCAGGGCGCGCGTCGTAGCGGCGGGCGAACAGACCTTCGTTGTCGCAGATCACCCTGAGACCTGGACCGTCCTGCAGTGATGTCACGCCGGTCACCACCAGTACCTTGTCAACTTCAGTTTGAGCGAGGTCGGCAGGTATTTGATCCGAATAGACCACCAATGTGAAGTCTTGACCCAATTGCCGCAGAAACCATTCTGTCTTTCCTGCGTGGGTTATCGGGGCATCTGCGGCAGGGGCACCCGGACGGATCGGCGAGTCGAATTTCTCGCTGTCTGGAGTGTTCAGAGGCGAGGTCTCCAAAGTAGCCGGAACAGACAGTCTCCCGCTGTTGACCAGTTGACGCGCGAATGGAAATTCGGTTGCGAGATCAAGGGTCGCATCGCGAAACTGCTTGCTGATTTCGCTTTTGGGGGTGATGAAGTCGGTGGCGCGGGTTGAGTTCAGCAGGTTCTCGTCTGCGGCGTATTCACGTTCGGTGCCGTAGCTGTCCAGGAGGGCCTCAGCCGCCAGCGCTGTCGCTTTCCCTTTGAGGACAGCGTCCAGTTTCCAGGCGAGATTCTCCGCATCCTGAATGCCAGAGTTCGCGCCGCGGGCTCCGAACGGCGAAACTCCGTGGGCGCTGTCTCCTGCAAAGATCACTCTGCCATGACGAAAGCGCTCCATGCGTAGACAAACAAACGTGTAAACGCTCGCCCATTCCAGTTCGAAGGGGACTTCTCGGCCAAGCGCCTGACGCATCATTGCGTTGATGCGCGGAGTGATTCGCTCCAACTTCTTCTCTTCGTCTGGATCTGCATCCCACCCGAGCTGGAAATCGATTCGCCAGACGTTGTCGGGTTGGCGATGTAGAAGGACGCTCTGGTTCGGATGGAAAGGTGGGTCAAACCAGAACCAGCGTTCGGCGGGGAAGTCCGCAGTCATCTTGACATCGGCGATCAGGAACCGGTCCTGGAATACCTGCCCCTTGCTCTCAAGACCCATGAGCGCGCGAACGCTGGACCGTCCACCATCACACGCGACGACATAGTCGGAAGTCGCTTGATACGGGCCATCTGGCGTATCGACTCCCACAATGACTTTTCCGTTTTCGCCCTCTATCTGATCCAAGGCGACCACAGCGTTCTTCCAGCGGATTTCCAAATTGGGAAGCGCGGTTGCTCGTTGCAGCAGGTACGCTTCTGCGTAGTACTGTTGAAGATTGATAAAGGCGGGGCGTTCGTGGCCCTGTTCCGGCAGCAGGTCGAATTGGTATACCTGCTCGCTACCGCGGAACAGCCTGCCCACATTCCACGAGACGCCCTTGTCGACGCAGGCGTCGCCCACGCCCAATCGATCCCAAATTTCCAGCGTGCGCTTGGCAAAGCAGATGGCGCGCGATCCGTTCGACAGCCGATCATCGTTGTCCAGCAGCAGGACCTTCTGTCCGCGTTGAGCGAGGTCTATGGCTAGGCTGAGACCCACTGGCCCAGCGCCGATGACAACGACAGGGTGGTGCGTAGGATGCTCATTGCGCTGGTCGGGCGAAGGCTCGTAGGCAAACTTGAGTGCCTGTATCTCATGCCCTGACATGTCGGGCCGAAGTTCGAGGATGTTCATTGGGTGCTTCTGCGGGGGACTGAATTCCAGTGGCATCGCGCCTAGGCGCGATAAGCCAATCGAAGGCGGAGGCCCCAGCAAAGCAGCTGCCGATGGGGCCTGCGACGGCATCTAGCGCTTGAAATCAGGCGATTGCAGCAACTTGGTCGTTGCATCGTTCACCTGAGTGAGCTTGCCCCCTGTCCATTTGACGAAAGCGAAGTCGCTAGCGGTCAGTGCTTCATGACTTGTCGGCGAGAAGGGGCGTTCATAAGTCTTCTTGATGCCATCGATCGGCGCTTGCAGGTTTTCCAGTGCCTCGCGCATCTTTGCTCCATCGGTGGAGCCCGCTTGCTTGATGGCGGCTACCAGCAGCAGCGTTGCGTCGTATCCATGGGCGACGAACGGAAATGCACTTGCTGCGGCCAATTTTTCCTTGGTGCGCTCAAAGAGGGCCTTCTGCTTGGGGGCGACGGCATCAACCATGGTGCGCATGAAAATTGGCTTTTCGGCCAAGGCTTGGCCCGCCGCGTCATAAAACGTGATGTTGTCTGCGGCCCAGGATGACAGGACATTCGGGAAATAGTTGACCTTCTCCATGCTGCGGACCAGCTGGCCAGTGGGCGTTCCCTGAGCCCAAACCACGAGCGTGTCCACACCTGCTGCTTTGAGTTTGCTCAGCTGTGAGGTCATATCTGTGTCACCAACAGCGAATCTCTCCGTGGCAACGACATCCAGGCCTTGCAGCTTTGCGATCTCGGTCATGTCCTTGAGCCCACCTTGGCCATAACCCGTGGTCTCCGCCACCAGGCCGAGCTTCTTGGCTCCCGCTTTTTTCGCATAGGCCATCAAACCCACCACCTGCTCCCTGTCAACGATGGAGACGCGGAACATGTAGTTTTCAGCACCCGGGCTCATCGGTTTGGTGATGTCGGTTCCGCCGCCGATCATGCCCATGGAGACAACTTTTTTCTGATTGGGAATGTGTTTCCAGGCCATCGCGTTCCCAGAGTTGGTGGGGCCAAGCACGGCTACCACCTTCTCGTTGTCGATCAACTCGCTCATGTTCTGGATCGATTTGGGTGGCTGGGATTGATCGTCACGGATCACCAGTGTGAGCTTGCGGCCAAGCACGCCCCCTGCAGCGTTGATGTCGTCAATAGCGGCGCGAATTCCGAGCACGCCTGCCGCCCCGCTTTGTGCAGATGGCGAGGCAGACAGGTCACCGTTGAACCCCAGCTTGATGTCTTGCGCTGCGGCTGCCAGTGAAACGAATGCAACTGCCGCAAGGGCCAGTCGACGTGCTGTCAGAAGGTTTCTCATGTTTGTCTCCGAGTGAAAAAGGGCGGATGCGGCGAGTTGGCGGATGTGAGTCACGCACTCCGCGCTGTCAGTCGCTAGTATTTATCTAGCTCGCTAAACTATAACTAGTATTTACCCTATGCAAGTGCGTTAGTCATTGTTGAATTTCACCTGCTTGTCTGATTGGGCCTATGATTTCGCCCTATGAAACTGACTGCCCCGCAAGATGACGATTTGAGTCCGTCGCACCCTAGTGGCCGTGAGCGCCGTGGAATCCAGTCAATAGAGGTGGGGGGGGAAATACTGAGGGTGTTGGCTTCTGAGCCAAGGCCTATGGCCCTCAGGGACCTGACCAAGGCTGTCAGCATGCCTTCCGGGAAGATCCATCCCTACTTGGTGAGCTTTGGGAAGATCGGGCTCGTGGCACAGGACCCCGTAACTGGTCAGTACTTGCTGGGACCTATGGCGATCCAATTGGGGCTCACCGGGCTTCAGACTCTCAATCCCATTCGCGAAGCGACGCCCATGGCGGAGGCGTTGGCTGCTGAAACCGGGCACACGGTTGCGATCGCGGTCTGGGGAAACCTCGGGCCCGTCATCGTTCGCCTGATCGACGCCGCGTACCCGATCAACACCAACATCCGTACCGGAACGGTGATGTCGCTGGCCAATACAGCAACCGGCAGGGTGTATTCAGCTTACTTGCAAAGGCCATTGATCGACCGGATGCTTCAGGATGACTACATCCGTTTGGGCCCTGACATTGCCCATCCGCTTGATGGCAAGGCGGTTGAGGATCTGATCGAGGAGGTGAGGGCGCGGGGAATGTCGCGAGGGGTGAATCATCCAACGCCGGGGATTGTTTCGTTCTCGGCACCAGTCTTTGACTACTCCGGCGCGATTGCCCTGACTATCACGATGATGGGCCCTACGGGTACCTTTGACCCTGATTGGAATGGTCCGATGGCCGTGGCCCTGCGCACCTGTGCCCTCGCTATCTCGCAGAGGCTCGGATTCAGGAAGGCGTAGGTGAACCTCGCCAGCGGCAGGCCATCCCGGCCAATGGATGTCAGCGCGGATCCAGAGAGGCTCTTGAAGGTCCGCCTAGGCGTTTGGATACCTCTTGGCCGCATGCGCGCACGGCTGTGGCTTGGGTGCCATTCCAGTCCGTGTCGAAAGACCTTGAGCGCCCCATGAGCGTGACGCCCAGGACGATGTTGCCTGAATAGTCAAAGACGGGCGCGGCAAAGGAGCAAACACCAGGGGTGGGGTTGTTGACCGAGCGCGATACCCCATGCTTGCGCACCTCGATCAACATTCTCTGCAGTTCTTCCGTGTCGACGGGTTTCGCAATGTCCGGCCCTAAGCGCCGCTCGTCTTCCAGCAACGATTCTTCGATCAGTTTCGCGGGAAGGTATGCGGCGAACAATCGACCAGTCGCAGTACCGGCAAGGGACATTACCGTTCCAGTACGGATGTTGGTGTGCAGCGGATAGATGGCGTCAAAGAGGAAGACCATCGTCGGGCCTTGATTTCCCCAGACGGACAATCCGACGCTGTGCCCAGTTTCCCGCGCCAGCTGCTCGGCGAAGGGAGTGGCTTCGCGTACTGGATTGAGCATGCGGAGGGTCACAAGGCCTAGTTGCATTGCCGTGGGGCCTAGCCAATAGAACCCCGTCGAGGCTTCCTGGGTCACAAGCCCCAACTTGGCAAAGCTCACGAGATAGGGGTGCGCCTTTCCTGGAGCCATGTCGGCAGCTCGCGCCAGTTCTCTCAACGGCAACGGGCGACCTTGCGCACCCAGTGCGAGAAGCAACTGACCGCCGGCTTCAATAGACTGAATTCCTCGGCGCTCCTTCTCGGAACCACCTTCATTGCCGTCTTCATCAAGTGCGCCCATGGTCTTGTCCTTGGAGTTAAATTTGGCGGTCTCGTTTGCCATAGATGAATTTTTAGTCTAGTGCTTATGCATTAGGATGTCTGTGACCAGGCGCAATACGGCGCTGAATCGGGAGCCATGGGGCTTTTGTTTCCGTCTGTTCATTTTTTTGCTCTGCACTCAGGCGCCGCGCCGGAGGCTCCCGAGCCGCGTGGAGATCGCTGAGCCGCATGCTCTTGCCGCCTTTGCCTGGTTTCCGCTCCAAGCTGTGTCAAATGACCGGGTACGCCCCAGGAGTGTGACCGCCATCACAACATTGCCCGAATAGTCGAAAACCGGGGCTGCAAACGAGCTGACCCCCACGGTAGGCATATCCACGGAACGTGAGAGTCCATGTTCGTGCACCAAGCTGAGCATATCTTGCAGTTCGCTCGGCTCAACGGTTTTTGCGATATCTGGGCCCAGGCGACGGTCATCCTCCAGCAGTGACTCTTCTATGAGTTGTCGAGGTAGATAGGCCACGAACAAGCGCCCCGTTGCTGTTCCGGCAAGAGACATCACCGTCCCCACACGCATGTTGGTATGAAGGGGATAGGTCGCATCGAAAAGCGATACCACTGTCGGCCCTTGATTTCCCCAAACAGACAGTGCAACGCTGTGCCCTGTTTCTTGCGCGAGCAGTTCCGCAAGCGGTGCGGCTTCGCGCAAGGGATTGACGGTGCGAAGCGTCAGGAGACCCAGTTCCATGGCGGTACGACCGAGCCAGTAGTGGCCGGTTGAGGCGTCTTGAGTCACCAGACCGAGTTTTGAGAGGCTCACCAAGTAGGGGTGTGCCTTTCCCGGAGCCATGTTGGCAGCCCAGGCAAGCTTCTTGAGGGGAAGAGGGTGCCCGTGGGCCTCCAGCGCAAGAAGCAGCTGCCCACCAGCCTCTATGGCTTGAATGCCTCGGCGCGCCTTGTCTGGGGCCACGTCAATTTCTTCCATCACAGATGTCCCCGTAGTCGATGCATGGTATCTGATCCATTCAATTGCATTTGATTGGGGTAAACCATTAGTCTATAAAAAATGCATTAGCACCATACTAACGTCATTGGGTCGCTAAAGGCGGCCCCTACGTCCAAGGAGTGATGACCATGAGTGAGCTGGAAACGAGCTATGACGTTTTGGTAGTTGGAACTGGAGCGTCCGGCATGTCCGCGGCCGTGACGGCTGCGTACGAGGGGTTGAAGGTACTGGTTGTCGACAAGGCGCCTGTCTATGGGGGCACCACGGCCCGGTCTGGTGGCTGGTTGTGGATTCCCGGGACAAAGCTCGCCAGGGAGCAAGGCATCAGCGAACCCCCAGGGGCGGCACGGGCATACCTGCAGCACGAAACCACTACGCATTTCGATCCCGCGCGCGTAGACGCCTTTATCGAGAACGGGCCAAAGGCCATTGATTTCTTCACGGAAAAAACGTGCGTGCAATTCGACATGCCGCCAGTGTTTCCGGACTATCACGCAGAGGCCCCCGGCGGCCAGCCAGGTGGCCGCTCCATGGTGACCCGCCCATTCGATGCCCGTGAACTCGGAGCCTATGTTTCAAAACTCGCCCCCCCCGTGCCCGAGTTGACGGTTTTCGGGATGATGCTTGGATCAGGTAAGGAGCTGTGGCACTTCTTGCGTGCCTTCAAGTCGCTCGAGTCATTCTTGTATGTTGCCAAGCGCTTCGGCGGACATCTCATGGATGTTGTCAGGTACGGCCGTGGGATGACGCTGACCAACGGCAATGCACTGGCCGGTCGGCTGGCCAAGGCCGGCATGGACCTGAACATCCCCGTGTGGCTGAATGCTCCGGTCAAAAAACTCATCGTGGAAGGCGATGCGGTCGTGGGTGCAACTGTGGTGCGGGACGGCAAGTCAGTAGAAGTTCGAGTGCGCAGAGGCGTCGTTCTTGCCTGTGGTGGCTTTCCCTACGACATCGAGCGTCGCAAGCAGTTGTTCCCACATGCGCCAACCGGCCGAGAGCACTTCACTCCGTCCCCTGCGCTGAACACCGGTGACGGGTTGCGCCTCGGCGAATCCGTAGGGGGCTGGGTCGATCCCAGCATCCCGAATGCGGCCGCCTGGTGTCCAACCTCGGTGGTCCAGCGCAAGGATGGCACCCAGGGAGTTATGCCGCACTTCATCGATCGCGCGAAGCCCGGTGTGATCGCCGTGACTTCAAGGGGGCGGCGATTTACCAACGAGGCGATGTCTTACCACGACTTCATTCAGGACCTCGTGAAAGCTTGCAAAGGGTCCGCCGAAGTGACCTGCTGGCTCGTCTGTGATCACGAGCACCTGCGCGAATATGGGTTGGGGGCGGTAGCTCCATTCCCTCTGCCCATTGGCAAGCATCTCAAAAGTGGCTATTTGAAGCGAGGCAGCAGCCTTCAGGAACTGGCGAGCCTCATCGGCGTTCCAGCCGCCGCCCTCCAAGAAGAGGTCGAAGCCTTCAATCGGGATGCCGCGTCTGGAGTGGACACAAAGTTTGCCAAGGGAAGCACCGCCTATAACCGGTATCAGGGCGACTCGCTGGTCAAGCCCAACCCCTGCATGGCCCCGATCCATAGAGGTCCGTTCTATGCCATCAAGATAGTTGTGGGTGAAATCGGGACGTTCGCAGGGCTGGCAACCGATGAGTCCTGCCAAGTCCTTTCAAAGGACCGGCAGCCAGTCAAGGGCTTGTATGCAGTTGGCAATGACGCCGCCAGCATCATGGGCGGCAACTACCCAGGCGCAGGCATCACCCTCGGTCCAGCGCTCACTTTTGGCTATGTCGTCGGTCAGACGCTCGCAAGGAAAACAAGTGAACCGACAGCCAGTCCGAATCGGACCTCTGCTGGGCGCCTGCAACCCCAAACAGCATAGATCGAATACATACCAAGAAAGACCGCAATGGAAATCTCTGAACTCATGGCGCCCAAGGTCCTCCATGGACGCATCGCGCTTGTGACCGGCGCAGGACAAGGCAATGGCAGGGCTATCGCCAAGGGCCTTGCAAAGGCAGGGGCTCGGGTCGTCGTGACGGACTTGAACGAAGAGAACGCCAAGCTTGTTGCCGCAGAAATCAGGGCCGCTGGCAGTGATGCAATCGCGTACAAGTTGGACGTGACCTCCAATGATGCTTGCCAAGCCTTGGCAAAAACTGTGGCCACTGAAATCGGCAATATCGACATCCTGGTCAATAACGCGGGCATCATCATTCGCGAGGGGCTGGACAGCCCCCAGGTGGCGTCCAACCTCGAGCGCACTCTGAATGTCAACGTGATGGGATCTTTCCTTCCATCGCATGCATGGCTGGATGCGCTGAAGCAGACCAGGGGAGTGATCATCAATGTGGGGTCTATTGCCTCGAGCACTGGAATCCCCAACGTGGTGGGCTATTCACCATCCAAGGGCGCCGTCAAACTCATGACGCAAGCCCTCGCCGTCGAGCTTGCCAAGGACGGAGTTCGGGTGAACGCAATCGCTCCCGGAGTCATCGAAACTCCGATGACTTCCTACACACGGGAGGCTCCTGAGCGACTCGACAAATTCATGCTGCGCACGCCCATGGCACGCGTCGGCCAGCCCGAAGAATTGGTCGGTCCCGTGGTTTTCCTGGCATCCGGCATGGCCTCCTATGTGACGGGGGTCACGCTTCCTGTGGATGGCGGGTTTCTCGCCTCCTGAGTCCTTGAGTCGTTTCCATCCAGATTTCCAACCCAGAACTCACCGAGTTCACCATTCCAAAAAGGAGACAGCCATGAGTATTCCTAAGCTCTTCAAGCGAGCCATCCTGGCAGCCGGCGTTGTCGCTGCTGCCACCGCAAGCGCGCAAGACATCAAGCTTGGATACAACGGAGATTTGTCCGCATCCCCATCGGCGCAAAGTGGGCAGGCAGCGGTTCTGGGCATGGAGGCCGCAATCGCCGACATCAACGCTGCAGGCGGCGTTCTGGGCAAGAAGCTGACGCTGGTTACGCGGGACGATACCTCTGCGCCTCCAAAGTCGATCCAGAACATGAGCGAATTGATCGACAGCGAGAAGGTCTCTGCGGTCTTTGGTCCGACCAACTCTGGCAATGCGATGGCCTGGAAGCACATCGCCAACCAAAAGAAGATCCCTGTGATCGGCAACGTGGGTTCGGGCACCGATATCACCAAGCCCATGAGTCCTGGTGCGGACAACTATATGTTCCGAGTCTCGATGGTGGATCGTGAGCAAGTAGCGGCCTTGATGGCCTACGTGAAAAAGAATGCGGGCCAGTCAAAAGTAATCGGTCTGATGGCGGAAACCACGGGCTATGGCCAGGGCGGTCTCAAGGACATGGAGGAAATCGCGAAGCTGCAAGATATCAAGATTGCAGCGACTGAGCGTTTCGGTGTGGGCGATACCGATATGACGTCTCAGCTGAGCAAGATGAAGTCCGCGAACGTGGACACTGTGGTGGTCTGGGCTCAGGGGACGCCCATCGCGCAGCTTGTTCGCAGCATGGAGAAGACAAATTACTTCCCCTTGGTGCTGACCTCCTGGGCTGCCGACAACATCACTTTCTATGATGCGGCAGGCAAGGCGCTTGCCGAGAAGCCAATCTTCATGCGCACGGTGAGCGAGACGCGTACACCTTCCCAGCAGAAGCTGTTTGATCGCATCGGGGCCAAACTCAAGGCGCCCGGCTCGTTCTCCTTTGCATTGCATGGCTACGACTCGGTGCAGCTCTACGCTGCGGCTGCCAAGCAAGCCAACAGCTTTGATGGCTCGGCTGTACGTGTCGCGCTGGAAGATCTGAAAGCACCGGTTCAAGGCGTACTCAAGACTTATGACAAGCCGTTCAGCAAGGCCAACCATGAGGCTCTGACAGCCAAAGACCTGGTCTGGATTCGCTGGAAGGACGGCAAGCTGATGCCCTATGCGGATCCGATCGTGAACTCGCTGAGCAGCGCGGACTTCAAGCAATAACGCGCAACGCTTGTCTGGACTGCGCGAAGCAGTCCAGGAAATCATCTCGGAGATAACAATGACAGAGGCGCTCTTGCAGGCGATTCTCAGTGGCTTGGCCGTGGGCGGTGCCTACGCCCTGGTAGCCCTGGGTTTCAGCATCACATTTACAACCACCAAGACCTTGAATTTCTCCCATGGGGAATTCGTGTCCGCGGGTGCATTCATCGGCATGAGCGCGCTCTTCCTCGTCCTCGGTCTTCCTGTGACTTCCACTACGTTCGGCCAGGCCCAGCCTGGTGCCGGTGCCCAGCTGCTGGCGCTTGTTGCAGCCCTTGGAGTGATGGGCTTCTTGGGATGGCTGCTCTATGTGATTGGCGTACGTCCTTTCGCTGGGCGGCCTGGCATGGCATGGGTCATGAGCACCCTGGGCTTTGGCGTCATCCTCCAGAGTATCGGCTTGGCCATTTGGGGCCCCAAGCCGGTGGTCGTCCCGGGACCGGTGGGCGACACTGTCATACGTCTCATGGGAGTCGGTGTGCGACCGCAGGAGCTGCTCACGTTGGGGGTCGCCGTTGTCATCATGATCGGCTTCGACTTTGTGATGAACCGAACGATGGTGGGCAAGGCCATGCGGGCTGTTGCGGCTAACGGCAACGTCGCGAGCCTCATGGGCATCAATACCAACGCAGTGATGATTGGCGCTTTCGTTGTCAGTTCTGCGCTGGCTGGCCTTTCAGGCTTCCTTCTCGCTCCTATTGCGCAGGCATCCCTTTTCATGGGCCTCACCGTGGGGCTGAAGGGATTCTCCGGCGCCATGATCGGTGGGTTGAGCAATCCACGTGGTTGTGTGATTGGCGGGTTCGTTCTCGGCGTCCTTGAGTCCCTGGTGAACCTGTGGTCGGCGCAGTGGCGCGAGGTCGCTGTTTTTGCCCTTGTCATTCTTGTTCTTGCGTTCCGGCCGACCGGTCTTTTCGGCAAGCAGATGGTGGAGAAGGTATGAAGCGCGGCCAGCATCTTTTCGGGGTCATGCTTGCCGTCGCTGTTCTCGCAGGCCTGGTTTCCTTTCTGGGAAATGACTACTACCTGCGCATCGTTTTCATGATGTGCGTGTATTACCTCTGTGCTGCAGGCATGAACGTGCTTGTGGGCTATGCAGGGCAGAAGTCACTGGGCCAGGCTGGCCTGTTCGCAGCCGGGGCATATGCGGTGGCGTTGATCACAACGCGCACGGAGATCAACCCGTGGTTCGCGCTGTCGTTGGCAGCTGTTGTCTCCGGCATCTGCGGCGTGCTGATCGCGCTGCCGTCCTTGCGGGTCAAAGGACCCTATCTCGCGATGGTGACGCTGGCGTTCGGCATCGTTGTCGAAAAGCTCGTCGGAGAATGGACTGACGTTTTTGGGGGCGCCCAGGGTATCTACGGCATCAAGCCACTGACCTGGAACGGACAGCCCCTTACGTCCCTGCAATGGGTGTGGCTGGGCATCGCCCTGTGCGCGGTGACGCATCTGCTGCTGCGCAATCTTTTGCAGGGCCGTTTTGGCCGGGCGCTGCTCTCACTGCAAGCCGATGAGATCGCTTCATCTTCGGTGGGCGTCCGTGTCTATCGAGCCAAGGTCATAGCCTTTGTGGTTGCGGCAGTTACCTGTGGCATTGCTGGCGCGCTGGTGGCACAACAGAACCAGTACATCAACTCCGACTTCATCACATTCCATCTGTCGATCTTTATTCTGCTGTTGGTGCTGTTTGGTGGTGCCGGCTCGCAGTACGGCCCTTTGGTTGGAACAGTGGTTCTGACTGTGATCGACGCTGCTCTGGCCCGTTGGCCGTCAGCCCAGCACTTTCTCTATGGATTTCTGCTGCTGTTTGCGCTCTACATCATGCCGGGAGGGGTCATGGGGCTTCTTTCGACGTGGTTCCGCCGGCCGGCGGCTGCCCCTGGCATGCCTATCAAATCCGCAGCTCCGACGCGCATTGGTCCGCAGGGAGAGGGCGAGTTGCTGGTGGCCCAAGGTGTCACCAAAAACTTCGGTGGAGTACGGCCTGCTCAAAACGTGTCTTTCCGACTTCAGCGTGGGCATATCCACGCGCTGATCGGACCCAACGGTGCGGGTAAGAGCACGATGATCAACATGCTCACGGGTCTTCTGGATCCAAGTGAAGGCTCGATCAAGTTTCTTGGCCAGGAGGTATCGAGCCGACCGGTGCATGCGATCTGTCGTATGGGAATGGGGCGCACCTTCCAAAACCTGCGGCTGTTTGCAGATCTGTCGGTTCTGGACAATGTCATGCTGGGCCGCCATACGCGCATGACGAATGGGTTTCTCGCATCCTTGTTTGCGCTACCCAGCGCTAGAAAGCAGGAAGCCGCCACCCGCGCCCGCGCCTTGCAACTGCTGGATTTGGTCGGTCTGCTGCATCTGGCCTATCAACCGGCCGGCAGCCTCCCCTATGGCCTTCAGCGCCGTGTCGAGCTGGCACGGGCGCTAGCCACTGAGCCTCAACTGCTGTTGCTTGACGAGCCAGCTGCAGGTCTCAATCCACAAGAGACAGCGGAGTTGGGCGATCTTCTTGTCCGTATTGGCAAGTGCGGTGTGACCATCTTGATGGTGGAGCACCACATGGATCTCGTCATGTCGATCTCCGACCACGTGATCGTGTTGGACTACGGGATCAAGATCGCAGAGGGAAAGCCCTCTGAAGTGCAAGCCAACCCCCGTGTCGTCGAGGCCTACCTAGGCGTTGACGAACCGGTGGACGCTCTTGTCGCCCCCTGATCTGGAAAGCACCCTATGTTGAAACTCGATTCAGTGAAGGTCGCCTATGGCGCGATCCAGGCCGTCAAAGGCGTGAGCTTGGAAGTGCGGGAGGGCGAAGTGGTCACCATCATCGGTGCGAATGGCGCGGGCAAAAGCACTCTTCTCAAAAGCATCTGCGGGCTGGAACCCGTTGCCGAAGGCAGCATACAGATTGATGGGAAGGACGTCTCGAAAGTCAGAGCACACGAGCGCGTCGCGCTGGGGGTAGCCATGTCGCCCGAGGGCAGAGGTGTCTTTGCCGACCAGACAGTTCGCGAGAACCTGATGTTGGGCGGCTACTCCCGCCGGCGCAATCCAGCAGCGATTGAAGCGGCGATCGAGCGAGAGTTCAACCGCTTCCCAAGATTGCGTGAGCGTCAGAACCAGTTGTCCGGAACCATGTCGGGCGGTGAACAGCAGATGTTGGCGATCTCGCGTGCGCTGATGAGTGAGCCACGGCTCCTGTTGCTGGACGAGCCGTCTCTCGGATTGGCGCCTTTGATCATCAAAGACATCTTCAATGCCATCCGCCAGCTGCGCGAGTCGGGTCTGACGATCCTGCTGGTTGAGCAGATGGCCAAGCAGGCTCTCGGTGTCGCAGATCGTGCCTACGTGCTCGAGACTGGCCACATCACTTTGGAGGGGACTGGTAGTGCACTCCTTAACGATCCCAAGGTCAAGGCCGCGTACCTCGGCTCACATTGACCGTCATCAACCTATTTCAGAAGGAATATCCCATGAGCCAAGAATCCAAGAAGTTTGCCTCGCAAGCCGACCTTGAAGAGAAGAAGGTCACCTTTAGCCAGATATCCGAACACGCGTGGGCCTACACAGCAGAAGGCGATCCAAACACCGGCATCATCATTGGCGACGACGCAGTGCTCGTGGCTGATACACAGGCCACGCCGGCCATGGCGCAAGACGTCATCCGCCGTATTCGCGAGGTGACCGACAAGCCGATCAAGTACGTCGTTCTGACGCACTACCACGCTGTGCGCGTGCTCGGTGCCAGTGCATACGGCGCAGATCACATCCTTGCGAGCCAGGACACCTACGATTTGATCGTTGAGCGTGGCGAGCAGGACAAGGCCAGCGAAATTGGTCGCTTCCCTCGTCTCTTCGCGGGAGTTGAGACCGTACCCCCTGGCATGACTTGGCCCACGATGACTTTCACCGGAAAAATGACGCTGTGGCTTGGCAAGGTGGAAGTCCAGTTGTTGCAACTCGGCCGTGGTCACACCAAAGGCGATACCGTCGTGTGGCTGCCTGGTGAGGGTGCTCTGCTGTCTGGCGATCTGGTCGAGTTCGGCGCCACACCCTATGCGGGCGACGCCTACTTCAAGGACTGGCCGCAAACCCTGAAAAATCTTGCTGCCCTCAATCCAAAGGCGTTGGTGCCAGGACGCGGAGTGGCTCTGACCACTCCTGAAGAGGTCGCCAAAGGTCTTTCAGAGACAGGTGAATTCATTGCCGACGTGTATGCGAATGTGCGAAAGGGCGTCTCTGCGGGCAAGGATCTGAACACGATCTACAAGGAGACATTCGCAGCGCTGAAGCCCAAATATGGTCACTGGGTCATCTTTGACCACTGCATGCCGTTCGATGTAACCCGTTGCTACGACGAGGCGACTCAATACGCTGATCCACGCATCTGGACTGCAGAGCGCGACATCGAAATGTGGAAGACGCTGGAAGGCTGAGGTTTCTCCTTCAGTCCCCAACCATCTGTTATCTCGGCTCGGACCGACCTTTGGGACGGTGCGGACGGGTCGGTCCGTCCCTGCATTCTGGGGATTTGCCGGCCCGCAATACCTGTCAAGGAGCAAAGCGTGATTGACCACTTGAATTCGGAACGCCGCTATCAAAGTGGCTTCGGCAACGAGCATGCCACGGAGGCCGTGCCTGGCGCGCTGCCTCAGGGGCGCAATAGCCCGCAAAGGGCTCCGTTTGACCTGTATCCCGAGCTTATTTCTGGAACTGCGTTCACCGCGCCGAGGCATGAAAACCGCCGTACATGGATGTACCGACGCCAGCCCTCGGTGGTGGCGGGGCGCTACAAGGCATACCACCAGCCGTTGTGGACCACGGGTGGCGATCGCGGAACGCTCCTCGTACCAGAGCCAATGCGCTGGCATCCCATTCCTTTCGAGGAGGGCGTGGAAATCGACTTCGTTGATGGAATGAGAACCCTGGCAGCCAATGGCGACGCGGATGCGCAAGCGGGTGTGGGTTCTTTGGTGTACCTCGCGAACAAGTCCATGGACAGGCGCGCATTTGTCAATGCGGATGGTGAATTGCTCATCGTCCCCCAGCAAGGGCGGTTGGTCATCACAACCGAATTGGGAGTCCTGGATCTCAGGCCCGGGGAGATTGCAGTCTTGCCTCGTGGCTTGGCCTTCAAAGTTGCAGTGCCGGATGGACCATCGCGGGGGTATGTGTGCGAGAACTACGGTGCGCAGTTTCGCTTGCCTGAACTGGGGCCCATTGGGTCGAACGGGCTTGCGAATGCGCGAGATTTTCTGGCTCCTGTTGCTGCCTTCGAAGAGCAAACAGGTTCTTGCGAGCTGATAAAGAAATTTGGTGGGCACTTCTGGATTGCACCTGCGAAGGGTTCGCCATTTAACGTTGTGGCGTGGCATGGAAACTTGGCGCCGGTGAAGTACGACACGGCCAACTTCATGACCATCGGTTCCATCAGCTTCGACCACCCAGATCCGTCCATCTTCACGGTGCTTACTTCGCCCAGCGATACGCCTGGCACGGCGAACTGCGACTTCGTGATATTCCCGCCGCGATGGCTGGTCATGGAAGACACCTTCCGACCGCCTTGGTACCACCGCAACCTGATGAGCGAGTTCATGGGCCTGGTCTACGGCGAGTACGACGCCAAGCCTGGTGGGTTCAAACCTGGCGGTGCCAGCCTTCACAACGCGATGGTGCCGCACGGCCCTGATGAAGAGGCCTTTGAAAAGGCCTCAAGCGTGGAGCTGACACCACAGAAGCTGGACAACACCCTGGCGTTCATGTTTGAAAGCCGGTATTGCTTCATTCCTTCCGCCTTCGCACTCGGCAAGGCGCCTTTGGATCATGACTATGCGGACTGCTGGGCGGGTCTCAAGGATCAGTTCAAGCCTGCCGGAAGGAGTTGAGAGACTATGTATGACATCGACGCTACCCACGACCCGAAGCTAAAGAGCTGGGTCGATTCGGCCAATCTTGCAGGCTGCGATTTCCCAGTGCAGAACTTGCCTTTCGGGCGATTCAAGCGAGTGGATAGTCAGGGCGACTGGAAGATCGGCGTGGCCATTGGTGATCAGGTCTTGGATCTTCGGGCCGCTGGTTTGATTGACACCGACGACATGAACCTCGTCATGGGCGCTTCGATGAGCGATCGGCGGGCCCTGCGTCACAAGATTTCCGAAGGCTTGCGTGACGGAAGTCCTCAACGTGCGACCTGGTTGGGCGCCCTGGTGCCGCAGGTTGAATGCGAGTACACAGTGCCTTGCCGTGTGGGCGACTACACCGACTTCTACACGAGTGTTCACCACGCGACCACGGTGGGCAAGCAGTTCCGTCCAGACAACCCATTGCTGCCCAACTACAAATGGGTACCCATTGGGTATCACGGCCGCGCATCTTCGATCGGTGTGAGCGGCGTCACCTTCAAGCGGCCCCGTGGCCAGATCAAGGCTCCCGACATGTCTGTACCTGGTTTGGGGCCGTCCAGGCGCCTGGACTATGAGCTGGAGCTGGGTTGGCTCGTAGGGGCAGGCAATCAGCAGGGAGAGTCCATCGAGATTGGAGATGCTGAGTCTCATCTCTTTGGAGTGGCCCTGTTCAACGATTGGTCCGCGCGTGATATCCAAGGCTGGGAATATCAGCCTCTGGGCCCCTTCCTCTCCAAGAATTTTGCAAGTACCTTGTCCCCTTGGATGGTGACCATGGAGGCATTGGCTCCCTTTCGCGTAGCGTTCGAGCGGCCCCCCGAAGACCCGCAACCCCTCCCGTACCTTGACGGTGACGGCAATCGCAAAAGGGGAGCATTCTCAATATCTCTTGAGGTTCTTCTGCAGACCCAAACGATGCGCGACGCGGGCGAGGGCCCTGTGCCCCTTTCAAGAACCAATTCCAGTCGAGCGGCGTACTGGACCCCCGCGCAATTGGTAGCGCACCACACTGTGAATGGGTGCAACTTGCAGGCTGGCGACTTGTTGGGTTCTGGGACCCTGTCTGGCCCAGATCCGAGCGAGGCGGGCTCGTTGATGGAGCTGACGACAAGTGGAAAGCACCCGGTCAAACTACCCAACGGAGAGGTCCGCAGCTTCCTTGAAGATGGAGATACGCTGATCCTGCGCGGGTGGTGCGAAGCCGAAGGTGCGGTGCGCATTGGGTTTGGGGATTGCGCTGGCACGGTCGCGGCGTCATGAAGAAGCGCGGAACCCATGCATCCTGAAAGTCCGCGCACTGTGAGTCGCCGGGCACTTGGGGTGCAGGTGACCCTCATCGCCGCGATGGCGATCTGGGGGCTCAATGTCACCGTGGTGAAGCAGCTGACCCTCAGCTTCGAAACTTCCATGCTCGCAGCCTTGCGGATGGTTGTCGCGCTAGCTGTCTTGTCAGGAATTCTGGTCTGGAAACGCCAGATAGTTACCGGCCTGGATTGGAAGCAAGTTCGTACACTGGTTGGGTGCGGCGTACTGATGGTCTACCTGAATCAACTGCTCTTCGCAGAGGGGTTGCAGCGGTCTACTGCGACGAACGGCGCTCTCATCATGGCTCTCAGCCCCTTGGTGTCTGCAGTGCTTGCCGCGATCATGTTCCGTGAGCGCCTGACCCCGCAACGTCTGCTCGGTGTTGCTTTGGGCTTTGGCGGTGTTTCTGCTGTAGTGCTTAGTCACCCCGGCGCCGGACTGTCTAGTGCGAGCATTGGCGATCTGATGCTGGTGGCGGGGGTGGTGAGCTTTGCGGCCGGGGGGGCGCTGGTGCAGCGCCTTGCCCGCTCTTTACATCCCTTGACCATCAGCTGGTCCATTTACCTCGTTGGTACTTTGATGCTAGTGCTGCAGGCGGCAATCAGAAGTCCTTCCTTGGCCCCTGAAGCGATTTTCCCTGGATGGTGGCAATGGGCGCTGATCTTGTTCTCCGGGGTGATGGCCACGGCCTTGAGTAATCTGCTTTGGAACCGCGCCATTGCCTCTATTGGTGTAGCACGCACAGCGGTCTTCCTCTACTGGGTTCCTGTTTTCGGCGTGCTCTTTGCTGCGATGTTGCTGGACGAGCGTTTGACTACGTGGCACCTCGTGGGCTTTTTCGCAGTCATGGCCGGCACTTTCCTCGGCACTAGACCGCCAGTGCCGCCTTCATCGAACTCTTAAGCCTTTCAAATCTCATCATGACTATCCATGAGCCGCTGTTGTTTCAGCCTTTGAGGCTTCGAGAGCTGCAGCTGAAGAATCGCGTTGTCATATCTCCGATGTGCCAGCATGCCGCCGAAGCGGGTCGAGCCACTCCCTGGCATATGGTTCACCTCGGGAAGTTCGCACTCGGTGGCGCAGGTCTCATCTTGACGGAAAGTACTGCTGTCGACGCGCGTGGCCGTATTGGAACCGCGGATTTGGGTTTGTGGGATGACAGCCAAATCGAGCCGCTGAAGGCAGTGGTCGATTTCGTGCACGCAAACGACTGTGCAATTGGCGTCCAGCTGGCTCACGCGGGCAGAAAGTCGGGTAGCCAGCCGCTGTGGGAGGGAGGTGCGGCATTGAGTGACACGGAAATGCAAGCCGGCACAGAGCCTTGGCAGCGGCTCGGCCCCAGCGCGCTCGCTGCAGGTCCAGGTTGGTCCCCGCCCCGAGCTATGGATGCTCAGGAGATTGAGGACGCGATTCAACGCTTCGTCGATGCAACAGTGCGGGCGGACAAGGTGGGCTTTGACGTCGTGGAGTTGCACTTCGGTCACGGCTATCTAGTCGCCAGCTTTCTGTCCCCGAACTCAAACCACCGAGACGATGAGTGGGGCCGCAGCCTCGATGGCCGCATGAGACTTGCGGTCGAACTGGCAACCCGAGTGCGGGCTGTCTGGCCTGCCAGCAAGCCTCTCTTCTGCAGGCTGTCCGCAGTGGATGGCAGCGTTGACGGGTGGAGCTTGGAGGATTCGGTTGTCCTCGCACGCGAGTTGGTCAAAGTCGGCGTGGACGTCATCGACTGCTCATCGGGCGGGTTGACTGAGGAAACGCGCGCACTTCCGGTGCCACGTGGACTGGGCTTTCAGGTGCCGTTCTCTGAACGCATTCGGCATGGCGCCAATGTGCCCACGCAGGCGGTTGGAATGATCGTCGATGCGGTTCAGGCAGAGGCCGTACTTCAAGAAGGCAAGGCTGATCTGATCGCTTTGGGTCGAGAGGCCTTGTTCGATCCGTACTGGGCTCACCACGCGGCGGGTGCATTGGGTATGGATTCGAACTACCAGCGCTGGCCCATTCGCCATGGCATATGGCTGGCAAAGCGTGCACCCGGGCTGGTACGAGCACGTGCGGAGGCTGCCGAGCAGCAGAGCTGACATAAAAGGGAAGGACACGCTTATGACGGTACGCATGGGGCTCATCCGAAAAAAAGTCGGCTGGACTTTTGAGGATTTCAATTCATATTGGCGCGATAGCCATGGAGCGCTCGCCAGTCAGTTGCCCAATTTGCGCGAGTATTGGCAAAACCCCGTCGTGGATCGACTGCAGCGAGGTATTGACTTCGCGAGGGGACCATGGGATTTCGATGGATTTTCGCAACTGTCTTTTGACGACGCAAAGCAGTCTGACCGAGCTTTCAGCGATAGCGATTTGGCGAACGACCTCATCCAGGACGAGCAGTATTTCCTTGGTGACTTGCACATCGTGACCGCCGAGCAGTCCGTGGTCATTCCGGTGCCTCCACAGAAAGAGCGCTCCCAACTCCTAAAGCGCATGTCGGTCATCAAGCGTCTGCCGACCCTGAGCGAAGAAGAGTTCCGTCGAGAATGGAAGACTCACGGCGACTTGGTTCGCAAGATGTCTGGCGTCAGCGCCTACCGCCAGAATGTGATCACTGGACGGGAAAGATTGAAAGGGCGCCCCTGTGCCTACAGCGATCTTCCTATCGACGGGATCGTCGAGCTTTGGTTCAAGGACGCGGAGACGCTTGGTGCAGCGTTCGGTTCAGACGCTGGCAAGGAAACAATGGCTCATGCCAAGACTTTTTTGTCTGAAATCACGGCGTTTGTGGTGGCCGAGCGGCAAATTCTCTGACGGTAAGGGCTTCAGATGATGAAACGTATGACGCTTCTGGCCAAGAGGGAAGGGATGGCCACGAGTGACTTCCGTGCATATTGGGCGGGGCCTCATGCGCAGCTTGCACTCGGGATGAATGGAATTGTCAAATACACGCACAACCGGGTGGACAAGGTTTTGTGGGCGAGCGATGGTGAGCCGGCCTTCACCGTGGATGGTGTCGTCGAACTGTCTTTCTCCGACGCCGAGGCCATGCGGCAGGCCCAAGCGTCAGTTGTAGGGGCCAAGTTCATTCCGGCCGACGAGCCGCAATTCCTCAGGGGTTGGACGTTGTGCGTTGTGGAGGAGCAGGGCGACGAACCTCAAGAGCAATGCACCAAGGTGCTCATTCCGTTCCATGCGCAGCCAGAGACGCGCAATGCGTTGTGGTCTGAACTGCAAGACCTGGATAAGGCTTCAGGGATGCGTTCGGTGCTGAACTGGACGGTGTCGACGGCACGGCGCGAGAGACTCTGGGCGGAGCCTGTACCTCCCACAGGGGTCATTTCCGCTTGGCTCGCCAGTGTCGCGAAGGCTCATGAAGCTTTCGAGCCCGAGTCCAGGCTCCGCCGTGTGGTCGAGAAGTACACCACAGATGGCGTAGCCTATCTCGTCGACCGGCTCCATATCAGGTAAGGCGCCACCTGTCCGTGCCGGTGCGCGAATCCTTGCTTCCTTGCCGCATTCCTGGTGGAACTCTGACCGCTGTGATTGCGTGCCGCACAAGTGCGAAGGTGAACTCGGCGGTGTTTCCGACTCTAGGACAACAACCCATTTGATCAACCATGGAAAAAGCCGCATGGATGATGGGGTCCTGTTATCGACTTTCATTGGCCCGCATACGGGTTGATTCCAACCATAAAGTCCGTCGGAAGAATTCCGTGTCGCGAAATGCCAAGCGCCTCGGTTGAGGCGCTTTTGGGGTCAAGATCGCAAAGGTCTGCGGGGAGTCGGATGGGCTGCTTCAGGCTGGTTGCAGCCGCTTGTGCCCCATCTGACATACGACAGCTTTATGCGCTCAACGGGCAATCTACCAGGCAGCGCCTTGGGCCTCCCTGCAATAGCGGAGGTCCACCGTTCAAGGTTGATCGCATGCGAACGCGAACACTCGGACGAGGAGAGTGGCCATCGTGCTGCGAAAATGCGCTGCATGACGACGCCCCCTTCGCACACTGCCAATGCACAGCCCGGAAAAGCTCCCAAAGATTCCGGGAGTAACGCGACACCGCCTTCCAGGCGCGATGGCGAACAAGCCCGTCAGTTGCTGGCTGCGGCGGGTCAGCATGTGCTGACGCATGGCTTCGGGGACTGGTCATTGCGGGCCATCGCACCGCACCTTGGTACCAGCCACCGCATGCTCATCTACTACTTCGGTTCGGCCGATCATTTCTGGGAGCGTGTGCTACACGAAATCCGCCGCGACGAGGTGGCCAAGCGCCGTGAGATCCTGGGCAACGACCTCGGCATGGCAGGCAACATCGAGCGCGCATGGGACCGCTTCTCGACCGAGAGCTACTTGCCCGTGATGCAACTGCTGTTCGAGCTTTATGGCCGAGCAGTGCGAAACCCTGAGCGCCATGCGGATTTCCTACAGGACGTAGTGGCAAGTTGGCTGGAACCCCTGGAACGCCAGATGATCCACCAACTGGGTCTGCGCCCGAAAGAGGCCCGGCTGCGTGCGAGGCTGCAGCTTGCGACATTTCGTGGCCTGATGCTGGACCTGCTGGCGACAGGGGACCGCAAGGAGACCACTGCTGCCCTCAAGTACTTCGCCCAACTCATCGCGCAGCCGCCTCATCCTGACTGACTGACTGCCACCCGGACCGCCTTCTGCTTAGCGCCCGCGCCTTCTGGCTCGGGCGCTTTTTTTTGCACTTGCGCTTTCCCTTGATTTCTGTACCATGCGGTTCATTGCAACCTGTACCAAGCGGTACATACTCTTTGAAAGGGGCTGATGATGAAGCCGTTGAACCGTCGTCCGGGGTTGAAAGTGCTCGTCGCCTTGGGCGTTTTGCTGGCGCTGCCAGCGTGGTCGCAGACCTGGCCTGTGCGGCCGATCAAGCTCATCGTTCCCCAGGCCGCAGGATCGGGCAATGACGTGCTGGCGCGCACCCTGGCCGAGCAGCTCGGCAAGGGCCTGGGCCAGAGCGTGGTGGTGGAGAACCGGCCCGGCGCAAATGGCAGTGTTGCTGCGAGCTACACCGTGGGACAGCCGGCCGACGGCTACACGCTTTTTCTCGCTGGGGTGTCCAACCTGGCCTGGAATCCCTATCTCTATCAGCGTCTGAGCTACAACCCTGCGCGCGACTTCGCCGGGGTGGCCGTGTTTGCCAACACGCAGTTCGTCACGCTGGCCTCGCCCACGCTGCAGGTGCGCAGCTTTACCGAGCTGGTGAAAAAGGCCAAGGAAGCACCGGGCCAGATCAGCTATGCATCGGCAGGCATCGGCAACTCGACCCATCTGTCGATGGAACTCGTGGCCGAGCGCAGCGGCATGAAGCTACAGCATGTGCCGTTCAACGGCGCGGGCGCCACCACCAGCCTGATGGCTGGCGACACGCCGGTCATGACGACCGTGCCCGGCGGCATTACGGAGCTGGTGCGCACCGGCAAGCTGTTGGCGCTGGCCGTGACAGGTGACAAGCGCATGGATGCATTTCCAAATGTGCCTACCTTCAAGGAGCTTGGCTATGACGTAGCTGTGCCGGGCTGGTACTCGATCGTTGCCAAGACAGGCACGCCACCGGCCATCGTGCAGAGGCTCAACACTGAGATAAACAAAGCGATCCAGACCCCTGAGGTGCGCGAGCGCCTGGCCGCGCAGACGCTGGAGCCGATCTCGGCGCCTGCCTCCGAGGTCGAGCGGCTGATGCAGCGTGACGCTGCAGCCTGGGGGCCATTCATCAAGAAACTCGACATCGCGCAATAAGCGAGCAACCCGAAGAAGGAAAAGAACGCCATGCCCCGCCTCACCACCACCGTGCGCGACGCCCGTACGCAAGCCATGCAGGCCCTGATGGACCGCTTGCGCGTTGATGCGTTGGTTTTCACCACTGCGGATTTCTTTCAGTATGCGAGCAACTTCCAGCTTGACGTCTGGCCCTGGGAGCGCCCGGTGTTCCTTTTTGTGCCGCGCCACGGCGCACCGTTCGCGGTGATGAACGAACTCTCCACCCACCACCTGCGCTTTTGCCTGGAAAAGCAGAGCTTGTGGCTGGACGCTGACCGCATTCACTACTACAGCGAGCACCCCCGCATCACGAACAGGCTGCCCTTGCCAGCGCAATTGCCCGAGGTGGTGGCCGGCCTGCTGCACTCGAACGGCTTGGCCGGTGCGCGGCTAGCGGTGGATCTCCCGCACCCGGTGCTGGCGCTGGCGCAGCGCCATTTGCCTGAGCTGGTGGTGCGCCCCTCCCACGGCGAGATGCGTGCGCTGCGATGGGTCAAGCATGCCGAGGAACTGCAGATCATGCGAGAACTCGGCAGTTTGACGGACTGGGCGCAGGACCGCTACCGCGAGCTCTACAAGGCCGGCGCCCTGGTCCAGGTAGTGGATCACACCGTGGCCGCGTTGATGGCAGAGGAAGCCGCGAGGCGGTTCCCCGGCGAGGATTTCGAAGTCATGAAGTGCTGGACGTTGACCGGCCCCGCCTCGGCCTCGCCGCACGGCGATGGCGCTTCATGCGGCGCCCGCATTGCACCGGGCGACACCATCGTCAACTTCGTGCTGCCGCGCTTGAATGGCTACTACGTGGAGAACGAACGCACCTGGTTCTGCGGCGCGCCGAGCGCGCAGCAGGTGCAATGCTTCGAGACCGCGCGCGCCGCGACCGATGCCGCCGTCGCCGCCGCGCGCCCGGGCAGGCGCGTGTGCGACATGGACGCTGCGGCGCTGGCGGTGATCGAGAAGGCCGGACTGGCCGACCACGTGTTCCATCGCACGGGACATGCCGTGGGCCTGATGCTGCATGAGTACCCCGAGGACATGGCTTTCAATACGCGTGCGCTGCTGGCCGACGAGGTGTACTCATCAGAGCCCGGTCTCTATGTGTATGGCCTGGGCGGTTTCAGGCTCGATGACACGGTAGTGGTCGGTGATGAACCGGAGGTATTGGTGAAGACCCCCAAGGACCTCGCCTACGCCACAGTGGGCTAGAGGAGGTGCTCACCACACAAAGCCGCCACGCCCGGTGAATCGCAATTGATCCCGTCCGGTAGTTACCCCGGTGGCTCGAGGAAGACGGCATGCCGCAGTGCCGTCCTGCCGTCCAGCCAGTCAAGCGTTGCAGGAGTAGATGGCGGCCACTGGCTTGGTGCGCGCATGCAGCAACTGAACGGCCCCAAGGACGAAAAGCACCACCGCCTCGCCCTTGAGGCCATTGCTGCGTTCGCAACAGATGGTCCGGCGCCTGCGTCGGCGGCAGGGCGTCGGGATCAAGTTCAAGGCACGTTCAATGGTCAGGATTTCCGGTTGTCGCCGGTGCCAGGCAGTGCCTGCAGATTGAACCGGACGCGGATTTTCTCGCGAAGAGCCGGATGGATTCCTTGAGTGTCCACCAGCAATCCCCACTGCTGCTTGTTGTGGTGGTGCGAAAGTTGGTGCAGCCCGAATGCGTGCATCATGGCATTGCGACGCGCTCCGACGTCCTGTGCATGGTTCACGGATTCCTTGACTGCCTTGAGGACGAAACTCCCCTTGTTGGCGATCTTCTTGGCGAGGTTCAGCGCGCTTTCCATCAACGCACCCGCCGGGAAAACCTGATTGACCATCCCGCATTGCTTTGCATCTTGAGCGGTCAGCCAGTCACCGGTCATCAGCCATTCCTTTGCCTTGCGGGAACCCAGTTCCCACGGATGCATGAAGAACTCGACGCCTGCGACGCCAAACTCGAGCGTTGGATCGCGAAACCGGGCATCGTCAGCCGCGACGATCATGTCGCAGCACCAGGCAAGCATGAGACCGCCGGCCACGCAAGACCCTTGCACCACCGCGATCGTCGGCTTGGCGAGGTTGCGCCAGCGTTCACACATCTCCAGGTAGATCTCCTTTTCCCTTCCATAGAGGCCTTCGACGCCCGGGCCGTCGAATGCAGCCCAGGTGCCCACCGTGCGGAAGTCACGCCAGGTTCTGTTGTGGTCGCCGCCCATGTCATGGCCGGCCGAAAAGTGATCGCCGTCCCCTGAGAGGATGATGACCTTCACTGCGTCATCCTGCGCGGCGCGGTCGAACGCTGCATTCAGCGCGTACGTCATCTCCATGTTCTGCGCGTTGCGCACGGCCGGTCGCGACATCGCGATGTTCACGATGTCCTGCGTGAAGTGCTCGTAGCGCACGCCGTCGTATGTGTGGGGGTCGAAGAATGTGGGCTGCATGGAAGTGGCTGCTGTGTTAGTGCTGCTGGTTGGGGTAAAGAGGGATCGGCTGTATCTTGGCTCCCGTGGCGGATGCGATGTGCTCACGCATCCGCAAGGTGATCTCAGCCTGCATTTCGCCCGGTGCGGGATGCAGTTTTTCGATGTCGTCGAGGATTGACGGGATGGGGTCGCTGACGGGGACGCCCAGCGAAAGTGCCCATTTCTCGACCTGGAAGATGAATTCCGGACTGATCCGTGGAGGAACCTCGGCGTTCATGGGGTCGCCCATGGCGTCATCCAGCGAAACAAAATCGACTGCTGCGGCCCGAAAGCAGTCCAGGATTTCCTCCAGGCAGTCCGCGGCAATGGACGTGCCATGGATCAGCCAGATGTGGATCGGGTCGCGGCCGAACACCGCCCTCGCGTTTGCCGCGTGAACACGCAACTCGTGCAGCGCGCTGGCCACATAGGCACGACGTATCTGCGCCGCCTCCTCGGGCGAACCGCGTTTCAATACCCGGCAGTACGCCGCATTCCAACGTATGTCGTGGAAGCCGATGCTGACCGGGACCGGCGTGTAGCCCATGTCCTCGAGCCTGTCCAGGATGGCTCCGCACTTGCACGCGGTGTCGCCCCACAGATCCATGCAGAACCGGAAGCAGCGCCTTGGCGCCTGGTTGATGTAGCGGCCAAGGTACTTTTCTGCCTCTTCGATATCGCGGGCGTAAGTGTCTGCGTCCAACCAGTTGAGCGGTGGGTGGTTGTGCGTGTGGTTGGCCACATGATGGCCACTCTCGACCCACGTGTCGAAAACCTCCAGCAAGTTCGCGTCGTCTTCGATCGGGGCGGTGTTGGAGAACTGGTAAACCCCGGCCACGCCATGCGACTTCAAGGCGGAGATGATCGCGCGAATGTTTGATGGCACACTGTGCCTGGGAGCCATTGGCACCCCTCGAAGCAGCAGCATGTCGTCGATCGTGATCGCGATCTTCAGTCGGCCCAGGGGTGAAACGGGCAGGGGAGTCTTGTTGATGCCGGGGGTGGAATGCATGATGTCGGGACCAATCATTTGTCGGTCCCCGAGCATCGCCGCTGCACAGGCGCTCGTCTATTCAACAATACGAAAGGTGACTTTCAGCATGGAAAAGTGCAGGCGGCCGGATGTCGAAGACGGCATTTGGTCATCCACATGCTAGACCGCCCCCAGGAGCGGCCACAGGGCATGCCCAGGCGCTCTGTCCACTTCGATCTCGCCGACCTTCGCCTGATGGTGCGCATCGCCGACACCAACAGCCTCACGCGCGCTGCCGAACAGGTCCACATCTCGCTGCCTGCTGCGAGCAATCGGATCAAGCAACTTGAACAATCGGTGGCCACGCGCCTGATCAACCGGACCAGCAAGGGGCTGACGCTCACGGCCGCGGGCCAGGCGATGATCAAGCACGCGCGGCTGATCATGGAGCAGGTCGAGCTGTTGCGTGCCGAGATGCTTGATATCTCCGACGGCATCGATGGGCGCTTGCGGATCATGGCCAGCACCACTGCCATCAGTGAATTTCTGCCGCCTGTGATCGAGCAGTTCCTCGCAAGTCGGCCCGGAACCAGCATCGACTTGCGGGAACGCCTTTCAAGCGACATCGTTCGAGCGGTTGCGGAAGGGGTGGTTGATGTCGGCGTGATCCTCGAAGACGTTGGCACAACTGGTCTGGAGATTCTTCCCTATCGCACCGATCACATGGTGCTCGCTGTGCCGGCAGGACATCCTCTGGCCGAGCGGCGTTCTGTTTCTTTTGCCGAGACGCTGGATTTTGACCACGTCGGACTTTCCCAATCGAGCACGCTTCACAACTTCTTGCTCCAGCAGGCTGAAATGCTCAGGCGACACATCAATCTGCGAGCCCAAGTCGGCAATTTCGAAGCACTGTGCCGGATGGTTCAGGCACGGATCGGCGTCGGCGTGCTCACCCATCTGCCAGCCGCACGCCATGCGAAGTCGATGAACATCCGCATCGTGAGCCTGGAGGACGAGTGGTCGATTCGACCCCAGTACATCTGCATCAGAGGATTGGAGGAACTGCCACCGTTCGCACGTGAATTCGTCGAGATGCTGCGCGCGGATGCACGCGATAGCCAGAGCACCGTGAGTTGATACGTTACGGGGGTTAAGCAGGGCGAAACTGCTGTTTTCCAATAGTGAATTGCCAGGAGGCCGTCGCCTCGCGAATATGCGGGTCTGGCGGACACGTGCGCCTGCTGACAACTTCAAAATTGGAGACGAATATGTGTATCAAAAATGGCGTGAAGGTCGCGATAGCTGCTGTACTCGCTTTGACGCTTCAGAGTGGATTTTCCCAGGCGTGGCCATCGAAGCCGGTGCAACTGGTCGTGCCGTACCCGCCGGGAGGCGTGCTGGACAACTTCGCTCGGCCGATGGCGGAGGCGCTCAGCAAGGAGCTTGGGCAGCCTGTGGTGATCGATAACCGGGCCGGCGCGAATGGGATCATCGGGACGACGCGGTGTGCGAAGGCCTCCGCCGACGGCTACACGCTTTGCATCAGCAACGGCGACATCATGTCGCTCAATCCACAGCTGTACTCGAAGCTGCCCTATAGCCCGAAGACTGACCTGGTTCCCGTGGTCCGCATGGCGAACATGGTGGCGGCGATCGTGGTCTCCTCCGGCGTCGGCGCGAAGAACCTCAGCGAACTGGCTGCACTGGACAAGGCGAATCCCGGGAAGGTCAACTGGGGGACTTTCGGAACGGGCAGCACCTCGCACGTGTTCTTGACCGAGTACAACCGTGTGTTTGGAACCCAGCTGACCCACGTGCCGTACAACGGCTCGGCGCCGTTGATGCAGGCCTTGTTGGCGGGTGACGTGCAGTCCGCGATGTTGGCGCACGTCGCAGTGGCCCCGTACATCGAAACCGGAAGGCTGCGCGCGATCGCCGTGATGGGTGAAAAGCGGTCCGACTTCTTCCCTGGCGTGCAGACGATCAGCGAACAGAAATTCGCTTTCTCCGGCGAGAACTGGATCGGGCTGACCGCTCCTGCCGGCACGCCCCCGGCGGTCTTGGAGCGCGTCAATCTCGCAGTCAACAAGGTTCTCGCCGACCCGGGATTCCGCAAGCGCAGTCTCGAGGCCCTGGGGCTGGAGCCCGTGGGTGGATCGAGGGACGCGTTTGCGCAGTATCTCGGGCGCGAGCAGGCACTTTGGGCCGAGTTGATCTCGCACAGCAAGATCAAGCTGGACTGAGAACCAATCGGGATTTTTAGCCATATGAAACTGCATCACCCCCCCACCTTCTTCTCGTTGGTGCTGCGTGCCTTGCGCAAGTACCCGGGCCGCACAGCCTTCCGCCAGGGCGAATTGGCAGTTCTCTATCAAGACGCCATCGATTTCATGGGGAAAGTTCAGGCGGTGCTGAGTTCGCACGGCATGCGCCGGGGCGCGCGCGTCGCATTGCTGACGGAAAACAGGTACGAGACCTGGTGCGCGTCCGTCGCGGCACAGGGGCTCGGCGCTGCCACCAGCTGGTTGCACCCGCTCAGTTCGCTGGACTCCCAGGTGTCCCAGATCCGCGACGTGGGTGCTACCGTCCTGATCATCGACACGGATGGATTCACAACGCGAGCCCATGAACTCGCCGAGGCGCTCCCGGGCGTTTCCGTGTTCCACGTGGGAGAGGCTGGACCCGGTGCCGATCTTCTGGCGCTTGTCGCCCGGCATGAACAGGTCGAACCGGTCGAGCGGGCGATCGCGACCGACATCGGCACGTTGAATTTCACCGGGGGCACGACCGGCCGCCAGAAGGCCATCGTGCGCGAGGCAGGTCAGGTCGCGCTGATGTCCATCGCCATGAACAGTGAACTGGAGCTGCCCGATGGCGTGCAATATTTGGCGATCGCGTTGATCAGCCATGTCACAGGACAGTTGATTGCACCGACGCTGATGCGTGGCGGCACTGTCCATTTGATAAAGAAGTTCGACGCAGGCCAGGTACTGGAGATCATCCAGCGCGAGCGCATCAGTGCAACCCTGATGGTGCCCACGATGATCTACAAGCTTCTGGATGCGCCACTCGAGGAGTTCGACCTGGACAGCCTCGAGCTCGTGGTCTATGCGGGGTCCGTCATTTCGCCGGACCGCCTGAGGGAAGCGATTCAACGCATCGGCCCGGTCTTTTCCCAGGTCTATGCGCAGACAGAATGCACCCCCATCGCGATCTTGCGCCGCAAGGATCATGATCTGGACGATCCTGCATCCCTGGCAGCGTGTGGCTACCCCATGGCGACGGCCGAAATCGCGATTCTCGACGACAGCAATCAGCCGCTGGCGGCGGGCGAAATCGGTGAGATCTGCGTGCGAAGCCCGTCGGTGATGCAAGGCTATCTCGAGCAGCCGGAAGCCACCCGGCAAGCACTGGCTGGCGAGTGGTTGCACACCGGGGACATCGGTTTTTCCGATCCGCATGGCCGCCTGTCGATTGTGGACCGCAAGAAGGACATGATCGTGTCAGGGGGCTCGAACGTCTATCCGCGGGAGGTCGAGGATGTTCTGGCCGCGCATGCCGCTGTCGCATCCGCCGCCGTGATCGGCGTGCCCCATGCCACGTGGGGTGAAGCCGTCGCGGCGTTCGTCGTGTTGCGGGACGGGGCTGAAGCCGAGGCAGCTGACCTGATCGCCTACGTGCGGGAACGCAAGGGGCCGCTGATTGCACCGAAGCAAATCATCTTCGCAGATGCGCTGCCAACGACCCCCTTTGGAAAAATCGACAAGAAGAAGCTGCGAGCGCCTTTCTGGGAGCGAGAGACGAGATTGATTTGACGCGGGCAAGCCTCGCGTCCCGTGGCTTTTTTTGGTGCGCCGGTGGTAAGCCAGGCGCACGCCGATAGACGCGAGAATGACCGGCCTCGGGGCGCTTCAGCAAGCCGCAGCCTGCAGCGACGGGCGCCCCGTTTTTCGGGCATGGCCGGCCTGGAGCGCACACCCTTTCTCCTGACCGGGCAACAACCCGGTCGAAGCCCAGGCGGTGCAGGTCGCCCGTCCGGTCAGCGTCGTGCCGTCAAGCGACGCCAACACGGTCACTCGATGGCCACCCTGGCCGTCTTGACGTACTGGCCCCAGCGATCGATCTCGCTGAAATAGAAGTTCTGGTACGCGCGCTGATCCATGTGCTCGACGACGAAGAACATCTTCTTGGTCTGCTCGACGATGGCTGGCTCCCTGAGGGTGGCGTCGACTGCCTCGTGCACGCGCGAGATGACGTCTTCCGGCATTCCGGCCGGGCCGAAAATTCCCACCCATGGTCCCCGTTCGACATTGAGACCGATTTCTTTCAGGGTCGGGACGTCCGGAAACTCCGGCAGGCGTTGGGGCATTGAAACCGCCAGCAGGCGCAGCGTACCGCTGCGGATGTGGGGTTCCACGGTCGACAGGACGTTGATGGAACAATCGACCTGTTGAGACAGCTGGGCATTGAGCAGGGGCGCGGTGCCGTTGTAGGGCACATGCAGGAGATCGACGCTCTTGGCCACCTTCAGGGCCTCCATCATGAGGTGTCCGGACGTGGCGGTGCTCCACGAGCCGAAGCTCATCGGGGTCTTGGCATCCTTGGCCATCTGCAGGAACTGGTTCAGGTTCTTGGCTGGGTGTGAAGCGCTCACGACCAGGGCCGCAGGGAAGAAGCCCAGCGGCGCAATGGCAACAAATTCCTTCTTGGGGTCGTAAGGTGCCTTCTTCATCGCATGGGGCGCGATGGTGTGCGACTCCATGCCGCCGTAGACGAGCGTGTAGCCGTCGGCCGGGCTGCGCGCTGCCGCGACGCTACCGATGGTTCCGACGGCGCCGGGGCGGTTGTCAACCACGACGGCCTGGCCGAGCCGCTTCTGAAGACTCGTGCCCATGAGGCGCACGATCACATCGCCGCCGCCCCCCGCAGCCCAGGGGACGATGATCTTGATCGGACGGTGGGGGAACACAGCACCCTGTGCGAGCGTGGGGCACGCCCACGTTGACAACATCGTGGCGCCGAGGGAACCGAGCACGGTGCGGCGCTTGACCTGAGGTTGTGTCATGTCGATAGTCTCCAAGTTATGAGATGGGTGAACGGTCTGGCTGGCTTCGAGGCCGGCGGAATCAGCCGCCCCGCCGGCAATGGCGGCGGTCTTAGTTTTGGCGCAGCTCTTCAAGCAAGACGACCGCCCGGTCGGTGCGTACGTCGTGCTCCGCGGCCATGCGCCTGGCAACGACTTCGATCTCGTCACCCGTTGCCCCTGCGACCAGCGCGATGTTGCGTGCGTGCAGGGCCATATGGCCGCGTTGGATCCCTTCGGTGGCCAGGGCGCGCAGCGCTCCGAGGTTCTGGGCCAGGCCCACCGCGACGGCCACCTCGCCCAGCTCCTGCGCCGACCTGACGCCCATGATCTTGAGCGACAACCGGGCCAGCGGGTGTGTCTTGGTCGCGCCGCCCACCAGGCCCACGGGCATGGGCATTTCGATGGTGCCGACCAGCGCGCCCTGGGTGTCTTTCTCCCAGGTCGTCAGCGAGGTGTAGCGGCCGTTTCGGCAGGCGTAGGCATGGGCGCCGGCCTCGACCGCGCGCCAGTCGTTGCCGGTGGCAACGATGACGGGATCTATGCCGTTCATGATGCCTTTGTTGTGCGTGGCCGCGCGGTACGGGTCGATGGCTGCGAAGGTGTAGGCATCGAGCACGCCTTCGATGATCTCTTCGCCGCTGCGCTCTTTGGTTCTGAGTGTTTCGGGCGTGAGCCGCACGCGGGCGCGTGACAGACGCAGGTCGGCCAGGTTGGACAGGATGCGCAGCCGCACGGTGCCGCCCGTGAGCTTCTCGACCAGGGGCGAAACCGATTCGGCCATGGTGTTGACGGTGTTGGCACCCATCGCGTCGCGCACGTCGACGATCAGGTGCATGACGACCATGGGACCGCGGGCCGTGTCGGGGAACACGTGGATCTCGATGTCGCGGCAGCCGCCGCCCAGGCCGATGAGGACCTTGTCGCGGCTGTTGGCGACGTCCAGGATCTCGTCACGGTGCTTCAGGAGCGCCAGGCGGGCGCCATAGGGGTCGGTGATGCCAATGACCTGCACCTGGGCACGCATCAGCGGTCCCGTGCTGGAGGTTTCGAAGCCGCCGCAGTCGCGGGCCAGCTTGGCCATGAACGAGGCCGCGGCCACGACGGAAGGCTCTTCGACCACCATCGGCACCAGGACATCGCGACCGTTGATCTGGAAGTTGCCGCCGATGCCGAACGGAAGTTCGAATGTTCCGATGACGTTCTCCACCATGCCGTTGGCACGTTCGACGCTGAGCGCGCCGGGCTGGTTGATGAGCGCGACGTCTCCCTCGGACAGGTTGGTGATGCGTGCGACATGTTCCAGGCGCTGCGCAGGGGTGAGTGAGCGGAAATTGGGGAGTCGTGAATCGACCATTGGGTGTCTACTGGGTGGTGGATACGGTATGGGCAAACTTTAAAACCGCCGTACCAAATAGTGAAGGTACAGTTTTGCCAAACAGTTTGCTTTCCGAGCAAGGACCGGCGATGTGTCATAGTTGATCAATGACAGTTGAAGGAAGCTCCCAGACACGTCGCCCCAGATCGGTTACCTTGCCCGTCGCGGTCGCCGACGACATCGAGCGGCAGATCCGCGACGGTGCCTACAAGGTCGGCGACAAATTGCCCTCGCTGCGTGAGATGGCCGAACTCCACAAGTACGCCAAGAACACGGTGGTCACCGCATTTGAATTGCTCGTTTCGCGTGGGCTGATTGAACCCCGCCGCGGTGCTGGGTACTTCGTGGTCGACAAACCGCCTTCCAGGGCGGCCGATGACGAGGCGGGAAGCTTGGGGCGAGCCATGGACATCGTCTGGCTGATGCGTGAGCAGCTCAAGAACGAGCCGGGCGCCTTGGCAATCGCCGATGGCTTCCCGCCAGTCGAATGGCTTTCGGATGTGAGGCTGGACAAGTACCACCAGAAAGTCGTGCGCACGGGGCTGGGCTCCCTGTTCCGCTATGGCAGCCGCTTCGGGTACGCGCCGCTGCGTGAGCATTTGGTGCGCAAACTCGCGGACTTTGGGATCGGCGCCGAACCGCGGCAGATCGTACTGACGCACGGTGCCAATGAGGCGATGGACATCGTTATTCGCTACTTCGTGCCGCCCGGCGGCAAGGTTCTGGTGGATGACCCTGGCTACTACCCTTTGTTCGGCAAGTTGAAGATGGCCAGTGCCGAGGTGCTGGGCGTGCCACGCCTGCACGATGGACCGGACCTGGAGGCCCTGGAGCAGTTGTTGATCACCCAGCGGCCCAGGCTCTTCTTTACGCAGTCGCTCGCACACAACCCGACAGGCTCGGACCTGTCCGCGGCAAAGGCATTTCGCGTTCTGCAGCTGGCACAGAAATACGACCTGCTGATCGTTGAGAACGATCCGCTTGCGGACTTCAAGCCGACCTCGTCGCCACGCCTGGCTTCTCTGGACCAACTCGAGCGCACGATCTACATCGGCAGCTTCTCAAAATCGTTCTCGGCCGCACTGCGCGTGGGCTTTATTGCTTGCGGCGCGGATTTGGCCAGTGACCTTGCCGATCTGAAAGCGCTGATCCACGTGAGCAGTTCTGAGTATTGCGAACGGACCGTCGATGTCATGTTGAGCGAAGGCCACTATCAACGACACCTGACCCGGTTGCGCAGTCGGCTGGGCGAAGCGACGGAGGGTGCGCGCGCGCTGTTCGAATCTGTAGGAGCGAACATCTTCGCAAAGAACGCCCAGTCCCTCTACCTGTGGGTATCCATGCCCGGGGTGGATGATTCGATGACCCTTGCAGATTCGCTGCGCCCACACAACATCCGGTTGGCTCCGGGCAGGATTTTCAGCGTTGACACCTCCGCGACCTCGCCATGGTCACGCTATAACGTGGGGGCGGTGATGGACCCGAGGTTCAGAACAGCCCTCCAAAACGCGCTGGTGCAATTGGGCTCCTCCTAGCGTCCCACGATGCTCAAGAGCCTTGCTGCAGGTTTTCAATCGTTGTGCTTTCGTCGTTTGGGCTCTCAAACGACGCATATCTAAACTGAGCGAGAGATAAGTAGTCACTTGTCGGTGCAGGGCACTCCAGGCTGGAATCGACCATGCGCTACCTCGGCATGAGGGGGCGATGCCTGGGAGAACTCCGGGCGGATCGATATCTGATGGACAGGCACCGAGGGTGGGGTGGCTCTGCGCCTGCGGTTCTTTTTCTGCCGTGGTCGTTCCTCACTTCTTCCAGGACCGTAGCATGAGAGCGTTGGTCACCACACTCACGCTGCTCAGGGCCATGGCAGCTCCGGCCACCATGGGATTCAGCAGTCCCAATGCCGCCAGGGGAATCCCGACCACGTTGTACGCGAATGCCCAGAACAGGTTCTGACGGATCTTTGCGTAGGTACGCCGGGAGATATCGATGGCATCCGCGATCAGCGCAGGGTCTCCGCGCATGAGCGTGATCCCCGCCGCATGCATGGCCACGTCCGTGCCCGTGGACATGGCAATTCCCACGTTTGCAGCCGCCAGAGCGGGCGCGTCGTTGATCCCGTCACCCACCATCGCCACCTGTCTGCCACCGGCCTTGAGCTGGGTCACGATATCCGCCTTGCCTTCCGGCAGCACATCGGCGCGAACCTGATCGATGCCCAAGGCGCGGGCCACCGCGCCTGCGCTTCCCTTGTTGTCCCCGGTGACCAGGACGGTCTGGATGCCCAGGCTGTGCAGTTGGGCAATGGCCTGTTGGGAGCTGGGCTTGACGGTGTCTCCAAACGCCAAGAGTCCCACCACTTCCGGCGCATCGGTCACGTCGGCCAACCAGGACACAGTGCGGCCTTCGTGCTGCATCTGTGCGGCGGTCACCGTCAGGCTGGCCGTGTTGACGCCTAGCTCATCCATGTAACGCGTGCTTCCCAGGCGGATCTGGAGTCCTTTGACGACAGCAGACATACCTCTGCCAGGCACGGCAGTGACCTCGGTGGCCCGAGGCACGATCACGCCCTGGATGCGCGCTGCATCCATCACCGCCTTCGCCAGCGGATGCTCGCTGCCGTTCTGAATGGCAGCCGCAAACGGCAGCAGCTGATCCTGGTGGCCTTCGGCGGGTATCGCTGCCGTCAAGGTGGGCTTGCCCTCGGTCAGGGTGCCGGTCTTGTCGAACGCCACGGTGTCGATGCGGTGGGCAACTTCAAGTGCTTCGGCATCCTTGATCAGAATACCGTGGCGTGCTGCTACACCGGTGCCCGCCATGATCGCGGTGGGAGTCGCCAAGCCGAGCGCACAAGGGCACGCAATGACAAGTACCGCGACGGCATTGAGGATCGCCTGCTCCCAGTGGCCAGTGGCGAAGCCCCAGCCCATCAGTGTGATGGCAGCAAGGCCGAGCACCACGGGCACAAAGACCGCACTCACTTCATCCACTATCCGCTGGATGGGAGCCTTCTTGGCCTGTGCCGACTCGACCATGCGCACGATGCGCGACAGGGTTGACTCAGCGCCAATGGCGGTGGTGCGCACCAGCAGCAAGCCTTCCGCGTTCACTGCGCCCCCCGTCATCTTGTCACCGACGTGCTTCGCCACGGGCAGGCTCTCCCCGGTGATCAATGACTCATCCACCTGGCTGGCGCCTTCGATCACGGCGCCATCCACCGGGACTCTTTCCCCTGGACGAACAACCACCGTATCACCTACTTTCACACGTGAAAGCGGTAGATCGATGTCACCGGCATCAGTGCGCACGCGCGCAATCTCCGGGCGCAGCGCATGCAGCGCCCGGATGGCCTCGGTGGTTTGCCGCTTGGCCCGGGCCTCCAGCCACTTCCCCAGAAGGACAAGCGTGACGATGACTGCGGAGGCTTCAAAATACAGGTGGGGGGTGCCGTGCTCGGCGTGCTTGAACAACAGATACAGGCTCAAGCCGTACCCGGCCGACGTACCCAGCGCCACCAGCAGATCCATGTTTCCTGCCCCTGCACGCAGCGCCTTCCAGCCGGCACGGTAAAACCGCGCTCCCAGCCAGAACTGCACTGGCGTGGCCAAGGCGAGTTGAATCCAGCCGTTGAGTGTCCAGTCCTGGCCGAACAGCATGCCGACCATGGGCAACACCAGAGGAACGGACAGGCCCCCCGCCAGCGCGACCGGCCACCAAGGCGCAGACTGATTCGCGGGTTCAGCCGGAGTGCTCGCATCCACCATCTGGGCCTCATAGCCCGCCTTTGCAACGGCGGCTACCAGACGTTCGGGTGGCAAGCCTGCATCGAAACGAATCTGCGCACGCTCGGTGGCCAGATTGACTTCGGCATGCTTCACGCCAGGCACGGCCTTCAGCGCCTTTTCGACACGTCCAACGCACGAAGCGCACGTCATCCCGCCGATCAACAACTCCATGGATTCCTCCGCCACTGCGTATCCCGCCTTTTGCACGGCCGCAGCCAGAGCAGTGACTGCCACCGTGGCGGCGGCCACCACGGTGGCGCGCTCCGTGGCAATGTTCACGGTCACCTCGCGGACACCGGGTACGGCTTTCAGTGCCTTTTCAACCCGCCCAACGCAGGAGCCGCAGGTCATGCCCAGAATCGGGAGATTCAGGTGTGCGCTCGACAGGGCGGCGGACGAGGCCGCTTCATTCACGGGGGTATTCATGACAATCTCCAAGTGGTGTTCAACTCCGGCGGTATCCGGCACAGCCCGGACTTTCAGGGTTGACACGGTGGGAGACGCAAACGAGTCAGCATGTCTTGGACAGGCCACCATCCGGCCACTTGACCTTGCCCCTGTGGCAAACCGGAGACTGGGCACCTCTTAACTTTTCCCCAGAGGTGAAAAATGCACGAATTCCAACTTCCCGACATGACCTGCGGACACTGTGCGGGGATGGTGAACCAGACGCTGCAGATGGCAGACCCTGACTGCAAGGTGCGGGTGGACATGTCCAGGCGGATGGTCACGGTGCAAAGCGCGGAAGACCGCAAGACACTGGCCGAGGCACTGACCGAGGCCGGATACCCACCCGCCTGATTCGGTCCGGACAAAAAAAGGAACGTCCGGGGAGCTTGACATTGACACGGTGGCAAGGAGGAAAGTCCTGGCTACCGGGTTATTCCATTGCACAGGAGCATCCATGACCACACTCATGAACATCGGCGATGCAGCCAAGGCGGCAGGCGTATCGGCCAAGATGATCCGCCACTACGAGCAAACAGGATTGTTGCCAGAAGCCGAGCGCAGCGAGTCTGGCTATCGAAAGTACGGTGAGCGCGAAGTTTCGGTACTGCGTTTCATCCGGCAGTCGCGCCGCCTCGGATTCTCCATGCCACAGATTGCGGAGTTGATCGGCCAATGGGGCGACACGCACCGCACCAGTCGGCAGGTGAAAGCGATTGCCGAGCGCCATCTGGCGGATCTGGAGGAGAAGCTGCGGGAGATTGTCGAGATGAAATCGGCGTTGGAGCAGTTGGTTTCTGTGTGCGCTGGCGACGACCATGCGCATTGCGCAATCCTGGACAACCTGGCGGCGGACAGTCCGTCGAAGCCCAACCACAACGCCAGTTTCGTCAAGCCCACTCGGCGCGGAGCCAAGGCGTCCAGAACACACCTTGAAGCGACCCACGCGCCGACGAACAGTCATCTGGATCTCATGACGTGGATGCGAGGTGTCCACGTACATCGAGGGGGGCACTGAACCAGGCCGCGGGTGGGACCATGGAACCATCGCCTTGTGCCGCGATGGTGGCCGACCGTGGCAGGTCCTTCTTGTGCGGCGCGGCCTCACGCACCGGCTTGCCTGGCAGGCTCCATGGCGCTGACGACCGTCTTGCAGCCCTCATCGATCACCATGAACTGGATCTCAAGGGCGGCCGCTGTGGGCGCTTGACATTCCCACCGTGTCAAGCCTTAACGTTCCAACAAGGTCTCGCACCATCTTGAGGACTTCTTGGAGAACGCCATGAACAACGAACCCACCACACAGCGCCTGGAGAGGAATCGGACAAAAAATAACCTCGGCAGACTTTCAACACATCGATAGGGAGGCCATCCATGCCAGCTGCAGCACCGCACGATCATGTGGTCCACGGACACCAACACCGCGAAGACCATCACGGGCATTCACCTGCGCCATCAACAGGGTTGAAAGATCCAGTCTGCGGCATGGAGGTGACGGACCAGTCGCATCACTCGGCAGAGCACGAAGGACATCGCTACTACTTTTGCAGCGTCAAGTGCAAAACACGCTTTGTGGAAGCGCCGCAAAAATTCCTGTCTACGCCGCGGAGCGACCGTGCCCCTCAGCCCAAGCCCGCAGCGGCGCAACCCGGCACGATCTACACCTGTCCCATGCACCCGGAGGTGCAGCAGGACCACCCGGGGAACTGCCCCAAGTGCGGCATGACACTGGAGCCCATGCTGCCTACGCTCGATGAGGGAGAAAACGCGGAACTCGTGGATTTCCGGCATCGCTTCTGGTGGACGCTGCCTCTCACAGTAGTGGTCGCTGTCCTGGCGATGCTTGGGCACCGGTTGCAGTGGTTCGAGATGGCGACTCAGAGCTGGATTGAGCTGGTCCTCACGGTACCCATCGTCCTGTGGGCGGGCTGGCCCTTCTTCGTGCGCGGTGCGCAGTCGGTCGTGAACCGCAGCCCCAATATGTGGACGCTGATCAGCCTGGGCACCGGTGCCGCTTTCGTCTACAGCGTGGTCGCGACCGTTGCGCCGGGGGTGTTTCCCGCCTCGTTCCAGGCCATGGGGCGCGTGGCGGTGTATTTCGAAGCTGCAGCCGTCATCATCTCGCTCACGCTCCTCGGCCAGATGCTGGAGCTGAAAGCGCGCTCCCAGACCTCGGCCGCCATCAAATCGCTGTTGGGCCTGGCACCCAAGACGGCGCGGCGCATCGACGCCAACGGCCAGGAGAGCGACGTGCCGCTGTCCCACGTCCATGTGGGTGACCTGCTGCGCGTGCGCCCCGGGGAGAAGGTGCCGGTGGATGGCGTGGTCGTCGAGGGGAGCAGCGCCGTGGACGAAGCCATGCTCACTGGCGAGCCGGTGCCCATCGTCAAAGGGCCCGGGGATGCGGTCATCGGTGCCACGCTCAATACCAACGGAGCGCTCGTGATCCGGTCGGAGCGGGTCGGCTCCGCCACCATGCTGTCCCAGATCGTTCAGATGGTGGCCCAGGCACAGCGCTCACGGGCCCCCATGCAGCGCATGGCGGACCAGGTGGCGGGGTACTTCGTGGTGGCCGTGGTCGGTATCGCGTTGCTCACGCTCTTCGCGTGGGGCCTGTTCGGTCCTGAGCCACGGTGGGTCTATGGCCTGGTCAATGCCGTGGCCGTGCTGATCATCGCGTGTCCCTGCGCGTTGGGCTTGGCAACACCCATGTCCATCATGGTGGCCACGGGCCGGGGGGCGACCCGTGGGGTGCTGTTCAGGGACGCGGCAGCCATCGAAAACCTGCGCAAGGTGGACACGCTGATCGTGGACAAGACTGGCACGCTCACAGAGGGCAAACCCTCCTTCGAGCGTGTGGTGGCCATGCCCGGCATATCCAACGACGAAGTGTTGCGCCTAGCTGCCAGCCTGGACCAAGGCAGCGAGCACCCGCTGGCCGACGCCATTGTCCAGGCGGCCCGCGCCAAGGGGCTGGCCCTGGACAAGCCCGAGGACTTCGAGTCCGGGTCGGGCATCGGCGTGCGCGGACGGGTCGGCGGGCGCCAGATCGCCCTGGGAAACACGGTCCTCATGGAGCAGGTGGGGGTTTCTGCGGATCCGCTGCTTGCGCAGGCAGAGGCCTTGCGCGCCACAGGCGCCAGCGTGATGTACCTGGCGGCCGATGGCCAGCTTCAAGGCCTGCTGGCGGTCTCGGATGCCATCAAGGCCAGCACGCCGGAAGCGCTGGCGACCTTGCATGCGGCGGGGCTGCGCATTGTCATGGCCACGGGCGACGGCATGACCACCGCCAAGGCGGTGGGGGCCAAGCTGGGGATTGATGAGGTCCATGGCGAGGTCAAGCCTGCGGACAAGCTGGCCCTGGTGTCGCGGCTGCAGGCCGAAGGCCGTGTTGTCGCCATGGCGGGGGACGGGATCAACGACGCGCCCGCCCTTGCCAAGGCGGATGTGGGGATCGCGATGGGCACCGGCACCGACGTGGCGATGAACAGCGCACAGGTCACCTTGGTCAAGGGCGATCTGCGGGGTATTTCCACAGCGCGGGAACTGTCCGAGGCGACGGTGGGCAACATGAAGCAGAACCTCATGTTCGCCTTCCTCTACAACGCGCTGGGCATACCGATTGCGGCAGGACTGCTGTATCCCTTCACCGGCTGGCTGCTGTCGCCGATGATCGCGGCCCTGGCGATGAGCCTGAGTTCTGCCTCGGTGATCACCAATGCCCTGCGGCTTCGCAAGGGCTGAGATGGACCCGCAGGCACCGAGTTGATCTGGGTGAGGTCCCTGGCCGGCATTTCCGCAAGACAGCAAGGAAACCGGCATCCTGTCAGCATGCACGGTGCTCGCAGGCCCGTTTCCGACGGCTTCGGTCTGGCGGGCACCACGACGGTGATGGAAGCCGTCTGCGGTGCCGCTCCGGGGGGCTCGGTGGGCCATGGGCCCGAGTTGATCGATGCGCTTGCGCGGCTTTTTGCCGACTCGCATTCAATGCCAATTGCGATGAGTGGTGAACGGTGAACGGTCCAATCATGTGGTCCTGACGGCGCCCACATGCCGCATCCGGCATGACGGGGTCGTCTCGTATGCTCTCTACAGAGAATGACTCCCAGATGGATACCTCCCAGGAACCCGATATGACGCCCCCGCTCACACCAACCGGCATCACCCTCTACGGCAACCGTGAATCTGGCCATAGCAACAAGGTGCGCCTGGCATTGGTGTTTGGGCAGGTTGAGCATGACTATGTCCATATCGACATCTTTGTGCCGCCTGAACAACGACCAGAGCCATTTCGCAGCCTGGCGCGTTTCAATGAGGTACCGCTCCTGGTGTGGGGAGCGGAGAGTTTCGTGCAGTCCAACGCCATTCTGTGCCTGCTGGCAGCGCGCCTGCAGCGCCTGGGTGGCGAGAGCCCGCAGCGCATGGCGCGTGTGCGCGAATGGCTGTTCTGGGAAGCCAATCGTCTCGGCCTGTCGCTGCCACATGTTCGGTTTGCCCGCCAGTTTGCCCCGCAGGAGTATCCCGGCGGCACACCGGAATGGCTGCTGGCGCGCTATCAGCGCGACATAGCGCGGCTTGAGGCCGAGCTGAGCGACGGACGCGCATTCATCCTCGACGAGCAACTGTCGGTCGCTGATTGCGCGCTCTGCGGCTACCTGTTCTGGGCGGATGACGTGGGGCTCGATGTTCCGCCACACGTGCGTGCCTGGCTGCGTCGAATCCAGCAACTGCCGGGCTGGCAGCCTCCTCGCGAACTGCTGTCCGCTGCGCCTTGATCTGGCCCTGGCAGCGTCACCATGAAAAGCCGCTGCAATGGACGCAACCGGATGGCGTGCCCGCGCGTTGCGTTCACGCGCATATGCCTCAGCTGACGGGCATCCACCGGCAGCGCGCCCGTGTGACTGCTTGGCGCGGCCCTATGCGGTCTGCGCACATTGCTTGTCGGGTTCGCACCGTGCCTGCCGTGGCAACAGCGGACGTCCGCGCAGCCGACCGAAGTGAGGACGCGCAGTTGGGCGACATATTTCGCAATTGAAAAGGAGTTGCAGCTTGAACGCGTCATGGTGTCCACCGGTATCGTTTGGTGGACACCATCACGACCGCCTAGCGCAATCCATTTACTACGGGAAGAGCGCGCGCTTGCGACGGATCAGGCCCATCATGACCATCAAGCTGGACAGCATGACAAGTCCCCATTCCGAGAGCGTGGGAATCGATGCCGGAGCATTGGCCGCTTCTACGGCGATGACGCGCGACTGCGTATTGTTGGATGTATCACCGTCGCCTGCTGCACCCGTTGTGCCGTTGGCGGTAGCCGTCCCCAAGGTCGTGGGGGTGCCGCTCACCTGGCATGTCACCGTCTGGCCTTGGGGAATGGCGTTCCCTGCGACCCATGCCGAGGCCCCAGGGCTGACCGTGCAGGAGCTCGTGGACAGGCCCGGAGGCAGACCGGCGACAGAGCAACTCGTGCCGGCCACCGCATCGGCAGAACCAGCGTTGGTGCAGGTGTAGCTCCCTGTGTAAGAGACACCCACTCTTGCGGTGGCAGGCAACCCGCTCACATCCACCAGTACATCCGGGGCCGTCGTCATAGACACAGGCTTCGATGCTGTGTTGTTGCCGACATTGATGTCGCCCGTGGCGCCGGTGGTGCCGTTCACGGTCAAACCACCAGAGCTGGTTGGCGTGCCGCTCACCGCACAGGTGACGAAGGCCCCCGCAGGTACGGCGTTTCCGGCGATCCAGGCGCCGCCTGTGCTGATGCTGCAGGCCCCTTGGTTCACCCCTGCCGGGAGCCCTCCCACGGCGCAGGTGGTGCCGGTGAGCGCCGTGGCGGCACCGATGTTCTGGCATGTGAAGCTACCGCTGTAGGGCACACCAACTGTCCCTGAGGGCGGAATACCTGCCAAGTCGATCGCCATGTCAGGCGTAGGTAGGACACCAGCGATGGCGATGATGGCGGTACGTTCATTGTTCAGCGTATTCGGATCGTTGTCGGCCCCGGTGGTCACATGCACGGTCACGCTACCCGTTGTGGTGGGTGTTCCAGAAACTTGACATGTCACAGTCTCTCCGGAAGGCACGGTACCTGGCTGGGTCCAGGGCGTATTGGCCGGGCTGACGGTACATGCCGAGACGCCCACGCCTGCGGGCAGGTTTGCGGCATCGCATGTTGCAACATCCGCGGCAGCAGCCCCCTTGTTGGTGCAGGTATACGAGCCGGTGTAAAGCGTGCCTACATTGGCAGTTGGTGGCAGGTTCAGAGTCACGGCATCCACGTCCATGTCGCTGAGCGTCGAAGGGCTGACCAGATCCGTTTTCCACATGGGGCCGGGAAGCGGATCGACCGCGTCACCCGCGATGGTGTAGTTCCCGTTGTTGATGGGCCCCATTGCCCCATCGGGAACAACTACGGTGACAGTAAAAGACCCTGACTGCCCCGGCGCCAACGTACCCACGTTGCAACTCAGGGAGCCGCCTGGCGTTGGCGGTGTGGCAGTGGCGCCACCAGAAGCCGGCGTGCAGTTTCCTCCGCTGGAAGACACGTAGGTCACGTTCTGAGGGACGGCCGAATTGTCTTGCGGCATCACCGGCGTCACAGTGGCGTTGCTCACTGGGTCGCTGGTCTTGTTGGTGTAGGTATAGGTGTAGGTGATCTGAGTGCCATTGGCGCTGCTGACAGACACGGGGCCAGAGACGCTCACCCACAACACGTCGGGGAGCCTGAAGCTAAAGCTGTCCACATGCACATGGCCTTCGTGCCCGCCAGGAGAGCAACCCGCCGCCACCAGTTCAAGCTCGATCCAGTCGCCCACCTGCAGTTTGGCATTGCCGGGGGCTATGTCAAAAGTGATGAATTCCGAATAGGCGTAGTTCCGGGTGTTGTTCGTGGTGTCATGCCACATGGTCCCTGGCTGGTTGGAGAAGTTGAAGGTGAAGAACAACTGGCCAGGGGAGCTCGCGGGGGCACCGGGCACAGGAACAGGGGTGGAATCCACGGCCGACGTGATCTTGCGCACTTCGACCGCAAAGTAGGGCTGTTCTTCGGAGAAATGCCCACCGGAAACGCTGGAAACATATACCGCACCATTTGTCACGTTAGTGGCGTTGCTGGTCAGCGTAATTTGCGTGTCACTGTCAACGGAAAGTACCTGACGATCCGTATTGTTTGTGCCAAGACGCACATAGTTTCCAGGGCTCACCGTGGCCGTGAAATTGGTCCCCGTGCCTGTGACGATGGGGGAGCCGGAAGCAGCACTCACGGTGCCGCCCAGCACTTTGATCAATCCTGGGTTGTCAAGCACGGGCGTCATGGCGAAGCGAACGTGTACCTTGCCATCTGCGTCCACATCGGCAGCCGTCACTTGGGCGCGTTGCCGAATGGAGCTGGCACGGGAAGCATGGCTCGTGTACTGCACGGGCGGGTTCCCCAGGGTCGGGCTGCCACTTCGGGCAATATGACGCGCTGCCTGGGTAGATCCAAGTGGATTCAGATTCACCAAAGCACTGTTGTTGCCAGCAAAGGGCCAGCGCAAGGAGGCAGCGGGGATGGCGCCAGTGAGCAGATGATCCTGTTGGCTGCGAGCGCCCGCGCCACCTGCATCCAGCACCACGGACAGGTCCGTGGCGTCTGGTGCCGTCCCCGTGGTGGTATAGAGATTGGGGTCATATCCCGCGTCACCAGCATTGGCCCGAAGATTCAGATCCTTGATGGATTTGGGGTTGATGGTGTGCGTACTAACTGTGGGCACGCCGTTGTTCTGCAGAGTCGTTTTGATCCATTCGCTGCCAAACGTGCCGCCCTCAAACCCGCCATTGACGAATTCGGCGTGCGCCGGATGCGCTGCCAGAAGCATCCCCCCAACACCTATCGCGGCCACGCCGCTCAGGAACTTGTGAACCAAGGCATGCATGGTTCTCCAACCATTTGTTCTTTTCAACACGATTTCCTCTTTGGATTTAAACGCTGCTCAGAACGGTGAAGCAGTGAGCAGACATACAACAAACAACTTTCGGATCGTGGGTCCGCGTCATGAAACGAGGGGCCCAGCGAAAAAAATCCTGCCCCTGTCCAAAATGGGCGCAATGCCTGCGGCATCGCACAAAGGACATTCAGCGCGTTACGGCAGTGCGGAAATCACGTCGAGATTCGATACGCCGAAAACGACGCACGGTCGTGCCAACGCCAATGGACTAGCCAATCTGCAGATAACTAACCGGCGCCTCCGGGGTTTCCCGGTCAGCCCTCCAGGCCCAACCCGTGGCCGACAAGTGCTACAGCGCGCCGATTGGACGCTGTGCAGCGCAGGTGCGACTGCATCCGAACGCCAGGACGCGGACCTCACTGCCGAGCCATCCCCCTCGGCACGGTCTCGAGTAAATTGCCGCCGGCATTTCGCTCATCAGCGGTTTGATGCGGGGACTGCAGGTGCGCCTTCTGCGACGCAGCTCTTCAGGCCGCCACGCACGGCGATTTCAAGCCGTCATGTGCTGTCAAGCAAGGCACCGCATAGGTGCCCATGCAAAGGCAACCGTGCAATCAGTGGGGCGAGCGATTTTTGTGACATGGCGAAATAGGACGTTGGGGCAAATTGCTCCAGCTGCCCAATACTCATGTCACATACGGTAACTCGCCATAAATCAAAAATCCGAGAATTGACTATTGTTTGCAATCTCGATCACGGCCTGATCGATGGGGGCCATGCCTGCGCTACGTGCGGCGAGCCCCATCTGTGAACGGACTTATTGCAATTCGGTACCCCCGCCAATACGGCGCCCCCATGCCGCAGATGAAGTCCTTTGCACTGAAGCAAACGGGGGCAACCGTCGGATGTGCTCGATACCGGCCCCCTTCCCCATGCGGCCTTCCATTCGGTGGCGTGGCGTGCGCTGCCGGGTTCGTTCACGCGGAAGGTGATCAAGCCTTGTGGCTGGGCCTCTCGCAGAGCTGCGTGCGGGGGCGATGAACACGGCATGGGCACGGGTTTTCGGGTCGAAAAGCGCCCTGAGGTGGCACCCGGTTCAGGGCGTTCACGGGGACCGATTAACATTGGTAGCAATTCTTATTCTCAATTGCATACATGTTGATCGGTATTCTTCTGACCTTTGCGTGTGGCTGGCTGGTTCTGCGCGCCACTCCCCGTGCGGACGGGCCGCACCAGAGGTGGCCGTACGCAGCGCTGGGAGTGGCGGCGGCGCTGGTCGCTGTAGGTGGCATCCACGCCAGCGGCATGGGGCTGGCCGTGTCCATCGCCTTCGTGTTGGGGGTGGCCATGCTGGCGATACCCTGCCTGAGCTACTGCCAGGCCAGGCGCCGTGGCGCTTCCAAAAGAGCTGTGCGATGAGTCGTCGCAAAGATCCCGACGCAGCGCCCCGTCATCTGCTCTTCAAGGGATTGACGGGTTTTCTTCTTGGCTTTCCATTGGCACTGTGGCTCAGTTGGCTGCTGATGTACGGCGGGCTCTTGCCAAGCCATGTGCCGGTACGCGACCAAATTGCCATGTGGCTGGCGGTCCTGCTGTGGGCCGCCGTGCCGTGCGCGGCATTCCTGGCCCGAAGCCGTCGGCAATGCCTGGCAGTTTTCCTGCTGGCCAATGCAGCTGCTTTCACCGCCTGGAAGGTATTGCAATGAAGGCGCAGACCGTTCGCGACTACCTGGCGGTTCACACCTGGGTTGGCATCCTCTGCGGGCTGGTGTTGTACGTCGCCTTCTACGCTGGCGCCTTCTCGATGCTGGAAGCCGAGATCACCCGCTGGACCCAGCCACCGGCCGCCGTATCCCGTGCGATCAGCAATGACGGCGACGCGCTGGCCAAAGTCTTCCTCGACGCGAACCCGGACTTCAAGGGCCGCGTGCGTTTGCGCTGGCCCAGTGCGGACCACACCCAGCCCGCGCTTGCGCACATGGTGCGCGGCCAGGACGCGGTGTGGTGGCAACTGGGCAACGATGGTCAATTGCACCGCATGCACTCCATGCCGCGCGAGGACGACACCAGCGGCAATTTTGTGGACTACCTGCATCGCAAGGGTGGCCTGCCCATTCCGCTGGAATTCGCCGAGCCGCTGATCGGCCTCGTGTCTCTGGCCTATGCGCTGGCCCTGGTGTCAGGCATCGTGGTGCTGCTGCCTTCGCTGGTGAAGGACTTGTTTTATCTGCGCCTGGGATCCAACCTCAAGCGCATGTGGCTGGATGTGCACAACCTGCTGGGCGTGGCCAGCCTGCCGTTTCACCTTGTCATCGCACTGAGCGCCGCCGTGTTCGGGCTACACGACATGGTCTACCTGGCGCAGGACAAGTTCGTCTATCAGGAAGGCCTGCGCGCCACCGTCGCGCGCGACAGTGTCAAGCCGCCGCAGGTGGCGCGCGCAGACTGGCTGCCTCCGAGCGAAATCATGCGCCGCGTACAGGAGCAGGCGCCGGGATTTGCGCCCCTGGGCCTGGACTACGTGATGCTCCCCAGCGGCCCCGTGGGGCTGGTGGGGGGCGTGGATGAACGGCACTTCCAGCGCGCCTCGCGCTACGGCCTGGCTTTCGTGAACCTGGGCAGCGGCGAAATCTACGATCGCAACTATCTGCCGGGTGCCAGCGGCTATGCGTCGACGGCGCTCCTCAGCAGCCTGTTCGCGCTGCACTTCGGCAGCTATGGTGGCGACACGGTGCGCATCCTGTACCTGCTGCTGGGGCTGTCGGGTGCGCTGCTGTTCTACACCGGGAATTTGCTGTGGATAGAGACGCGGACCCAGCGCGCGCGCAAACCGCAAGACGGGCAGCCCATGAGGCGGCCGCGCCATGTGCGTGTCGTGTCCGCGCTCACGCAGGGTGTGTGCCTGGGCTGCGCTGCGGCGCTACCCGCGACGCTTGCCCTGGCGCACTGGTTCGCGCCGAGGGTGGGCGACATCGACGCGCTCCACCAGGGTGTGTACTACACGCTGTTTCTCGCCTGCATCGCCTGGGCGATCTGGCGCGGCACGGAACGCGCTGCGCCCGGCCTGTTGTGGTTCACGGCGATCTGCAATGCGCTGGTACCCGTGGCCGCCGTGCTGAACCCCAGTCCGGACGGGGTACTGCTGGGCCTGACCTGCCTGCTGCTGGCACTGTTCTTCGGATGGCTGGGTTGGCGCCAGCGCGCCAAGGTGCATCCGGTCGGCGTGGCTGCCTGATGTGCATGCGCAACACTTCATTTTCATAGCTGCCTGCGCTTGCTGCATAAGCGCTGGAGGCCAATTTGACTTCCAGAAACAGGCCTACCGTACTCAGTCGCCAGCGGGGTGTCGGTTACAACATGAAATATAATGAGAATTATTTTCATTCGTATCAAATACCGGCAAGAAGCAATGTCCAACAAAGCATCCTTTGGCCGCACCGGCCGGCTTACTCCCATCGCTCTGGCGCTGCTGGCTTTCAGCGCCTCCGTCGCAGGGCAGACCGCGGACGGCGGCACGGCCACCGCCACGCTGGAGCAAGTCAATGTGCGCAGCAAGTACGAACGTGAAGACCTGCCGACCCGCGCGCCCGGCCACAAGGCCGCATCGGGCGCGCGCCTGGGCATCCTGGGCGCCACGTCCATCCTGGAGGCGCCCGTGCATGTCAACGCCTACACGCGCGAGCTGGCCGAGGACTGGTCGGCCCTCACGCTGCAGGACGTGCTGGAGAACGACTCGTCGGTCGTCTTCATCACCAACAAGAACCACCTGCTGCAGAACTTCAACCTGCGCGGCCTGGACATGAGCGCGATGGACATCGCCACCAACGGCCTGTACGGCATCGCCCCGGCCAATGCGGTGCCGGTGGAGATGTTCGAACGCATCGAGGTGCTGCGCGGCCCGAACGTGCTGCTCTCGGGCATGCCGCCCAACAACAGCGTGGCCGGCACCGTCAACATGGTCACCAAGCGCGCACTGGCGCAGCCCATCGCCGACCTGACGATGACCTACGCCACGCATTCATACCTGCAGGGCCATGCTGACGTGGGCAAGCGCTTCGGCGATGAAAAGCGCCTGGGTATCCGCTTCAACGGCGTCTATGGCAGCGGCGAGATGGGCGCCAAGGAAGAGGACCAGACCCGCCGCGTGGGGGCTCTGGCGCTGGACTACCTGGGCGACCGCGCGCGCTTCTCGCTGGACGTGTACAGCAGCGTCACCAAGATCGAGGGCGGCAGCCCGGGCATGTTCAACTTTCTGGGCAACGCCCAGATCCCCGGCGTGGGCCGCCTGCTGGCGCCGCCCGAGGGCGACACCAACATGTTCCGCGGCACGCACGGGCAGTACGACAACAGCGGCGCGCTGGCCCGCGCCGAGGTCGACTTCACGCCCGACTGGCAAGGGTACTTCGCGATAGGTGGCTCCGAGGCCGAGGGCAACGGCCTGCTGTTCGGCACGCGCGCCTTCGTCACCGGCGCGGACGGCACCACGCGCGGCGCGATCTACAACGTCCACACCGAATCCGAGCGCCGCACGGCCGAGACGGGCGTGATCGGCAAGTTCGACACCGGCAGCGTCAAGCACCGCCTGCAGCTTTCGGCCAATGTCCTCAAGCACAAGGAAGGCACGGTCAACACCGCCTGCAACTACTGCTACACCACCAACATGTACAACCCCGTGGCGCCCACCTTTCCCGCAGCGCCCAAGTGGACCGGCTACACCACCGTGAACGACTACCGCTCGCTGGCCGTCGCCGACACCATGGCCTTTGCCCATGAAACCGTGCTGCTGACAGTGGGCGGGCGCCACCAGACCGTGAAGATGCCGCTGCAAAAATACAGCGAAAGCCGCTTCTCCCCCATGCTCGCCGCCGTGGTACGGCCCTGGGGGGATTCCCTCTCGCTCTTTGGCAATTACACCGAAGGCCTGGAGCCCGGCCAGATTGTTGGAGTGGGCTACGCCAACACGGGTGAGGCCCTGCCACCGAAGCAGACCAAGCAGTTCGAACTGGGCGTGAAGCTGCAGACGGGTGCGCTCACGCACACCGTCAGCGCCTATGAGATCAAGCGCCCCTCCTTCGTCACCAACAGTGCCAACCGCATGGTCGATGACGGCGAGCAGCGGCTGCGCGGCCTGGAGTGGAGCATGTACGGCATGTTGACCAAGGACCTGTCGCTGCTGGGCGGCGTTACCCACATCGAATCCGAGCAGCGCAACACCGGCCGCGATACCTACGGCACGCCTGAGCTGCGCGCGCGCATCGGCCTGGATTGGCAAACGCCCGTGCAAGGTCTGAAGGTGGGCGGCCGCGTGGTCCATACCAGCTCGCAGTGGGCGGATTCGGGCAACAAGCTGCGCGTGCCCTCCTGGAACCGCCTGGACCTGAATGCCAGCTACGCCACCAGGTTCGGCAGCATGCCCGTGCGCTTCAACGCCAGCGTGGAAAACGTGGCCGACAAGAAGTACTGGATCGGCATCTTCGGCGACGGCTTCGTGATGCCAGGCGCACCGCGTACCTTCAAAGTGTCTGCGACCGTGTCGTTCTGATGCTGGGGACAGGCCCGCCGACGGTATGGCGCCTTTCAGCGTGGCCTGACTTTCGAAAGCACCGGCGAGGACCGCTTGTGGCGCGGCGGTGGGTCCTTGTCGGTACTGTCCGTCCGCGGCAACGGCAGGCGCTGGGCCGCGATGCCGCTCAGGAAGTCAAAGCACTTTGGTGAGCGTGACGATCACGCGCGACTTGTTGACGGGGCCGAAGAATTCTTTCTTGCTGGCGCCCGCCACCGCAGCGCCCAGCGACACACCCGAGCCGAAGTCGTAGGCACCGCCCACGCTGTAGTCCATGAAGTTGGGGGCCGTGATGTCGCCACCAAAGCGGGTGAAACCCACGGACGCCTTCAGCGTGATCTTGGGGGCCACTTCGTGCGCGAACGCCAGGTTCAGGTAGCCGGTGTTGCGGCCCTTGAAGCCGGGGCCGGCGTAGGCGAAGTAGTCCTTGGACAGTGTGTGCGAGTACCGGGCGGTCAGGGGGCCGAACGTGGCCGCGCCATAGACTTCGGTGGTGTTGCCGTTGCTGTTGCCGGGGTAGATGTAGGTCAGCACGCCCAGGTCCAGGTCCGCGTCGCCGGCCTTGAACTTGTAGCCCCCGTACACATCGGATTCGAGCGAGTTGCCCGACAGCCAGTCCACGCTGGAGTTCCAGTTGCCCACATAGAAGCCGGATTCACCAAAGGCATAGTCAAAGCCGCCTTGCAGCGCCGGCTTGACGGCCCTGGCCTTGGAGGTGTCCTGGTCTTGGCCACGGAACTTGTAGTTGGTGGTCAGGCTGACGTTGCCGGTGAGCTGGGCGCTGGCCAGCACGGGAAGGGTGGCGAAGAGCGCAGTGGCGAGCACTTTGGAGCATGAGAAGGCCATGAAGGAAATCCTGCGGAAACAAACGAAGGTGCAAGCGTAGGAAAACGTGCATATAAAGTTCGTAAAGAATGCGGGCAAAGCCGTAAATGTTGCCGAGCGCCGACGGACGCCACGAATCGCCAACCAGACACCGTGACGCGCTGGCAACATCGCCGGCATCCAGTGTTGCGTGAGGTGCTGTGATGTTGATCAACTGCGTCGTGTATGAGGATGGCACCAAGCTCGCCGACATTCCTGTCCGTGAGATCCGTGAGCACATATCGCTCCCCGGGTGCTTCGTGTGGGTGGCATTGCATGACGCCACCCCGGAAGAACTTGACGAGTTGCAAAAGGAGTTCGGCCTGCATCCCTTGGCGGTGGAAGATGCCCGCCATGGCCATCAGCGGCCCAAAGTCGAGGAATACGGGCCTTCTCTTTTTGTGGTTCTTCATCTCCTGGAGTCGGGTGGGGACCATGAGACCGTCACGAGGCTGGGCGAACTCAATGTGTTCGTGGGCAGTAACTATGTGGTGTCGGTGCGCAACCGCAGTGAGCGAGGCTTCTGGGATGTGCGGGAGCGTTGTGAGAGAGAGCCTGAACTCTTGCGCAGCGGGCCGGGATTTGTGCTGTACGCGCTGATGGACGCGGTGGTCGATCGCTACTTCCCGATCATCGATGCCCTCGAGGTGGAGCTTGAAACGATCGAGCAACAGATATTCACCAAGGGTGTCGCGCGGACCAGTATCCGGCGGCTCTATGAACTCAAGCAGCGCCTTACCCTGCTCAAGCACGCCGTTGCCCCGTTGCTGGAAGGTGCGGCCAAGCTGCACGGTGGCCGGGTGCCGCAATCTGTGCTGGCTCTCAGGAGTATTTCCGCGATGTGGTGGACCACCTTGGCCGGATCAACACCTCCATCGACTCCATTCGCGACACGATCGGGACGGCAATCCATGTCAATCTGTCCATGGTCACCATCGAGGATGGCGAGGTCGTCAAGCGCCTGGCTGCGTGGGCCAGTCTGTTTGCCGTGTGCACGGCGTTCGCGGGAATCTGGGGCATGAATTTCGAGCACATGCCGGAGCTCAAGTGGCGCTACGGATACGCGGCTGCGATCGCCCTCATCGCCACCACCTGTTGCTATCTCTACTATCGCTTTCGCAAGGCGGGCTGGCTCTAGATAACAGGTGCGGAGCCGTCCGGGGCGCGGGTTCCAGCAGCCAGGCGCCGGTAGATCGGTGGCCCTCGCAAGGGCCGCATTTTTACGCCGTTTTTACGGCGACCTCCCCAGTCTGTGCACACTTTTTACAGCGACATCCTGAGAATCAAACACACGTTTTGATGCAGGAGTTGTCGATGGACATGATCTGGATAGCCGCATTGGCGGCTCTGTGGGTGGCCATGGCCGAGGCCGTGGTTTTGCTGGGCAAATTCGGCCCGGCCAAGGGTGAGCGCGCATGATCGGCCTCGAAGTGCTTTATGGCTTTGGCGCGCTTGTGGCCATTGCCTTGCTGGCCTATCTCGTGTTCGCGCTGATCTGCGCGGAGGAGTTCTGACATGGAAACCTCTGCCTGGAGCCTGCTCGGGCTCTTTCTGATTGCGCTTGGCGTCCTGGCATGGCCGTTGGGCAAATGGCTGGCCGCCCTGTGTGAGGGCCGGTTGCCTCGGTGGATGCATGTGGTCGAAAAACCGCTCTACAAGATGGCCGGGGTGGCTCCCGATCAGTCGATGCACTGGCACGGCTATGCGCTGGCACTGTTGGCGTTCAATGCCATCGGTGCATTGGCTGTGTATGGCCTGCAGCGCCTGCAGCACCTGCTGCCGCTCAATCCCCAGGGAATGGGGGCGGTATCCGGCGACTCGTCGTTCAACACTGCCATCAGTTTTGTTGCCAATACCAACTGGCAGGGCTACGCGGGTGAATCCACGATGAGCTATCTCACGCAGATGCTTGGCCTTTCCGTTCAGAACTTCTTGTCAGCTGCCACCGGTATCGCCGTGGCGTTCGCGTTGGCCCGCGGCTTTGCGGCCCGGCGCACCGACGGACAGGGATATGTCGGAAACTTCTGGACCGACGTCACCCGGATCACGGCTTGGGTGCTTGTGCCTGCCTCCTTTGTGATCGCGCTCGTTCTGGTCGGGCAGGGCGTCATCCAGAATTTTGACGCCTACAAGGAGGTCGCAACCCTGGAGCAGACGGCCTATGAAGTGCCCAAGCTGGATGGTGCAGGCCAGCCCGTGACAGGTGCCGACGGAGCACCGGTCATGGAGGGCAAGACCAGCAAGACCCAGACGCTGGCCATGGGACCGGTGGCCTCGCAGGAGGCGATCAAGATGCTCGGCACGAACGGCGGCGGGTTCTTCAACGCCAACTCCGCCCATCCCTATGAGAACCCCACCGCCTTGACGAACTTCGTGCAAATGCTGGCGATCTTTCTGATTCCCGCGGCCTTGTGCTTCGCATTTGGCCGTGTTGTTGGCGACCAGCGCCAGGGCGTCGCGATCCTGGCGGCGATGACGGTGATGTTCGTCGTGGCCGTCGTGGCCGTTGTCGCGGCGGAACAGGCCGGCAATCCGCAATGGAGTGCGCTGGGGGTGGACCAATCCGTCAGCACCCTGCAATCGGGCGGGAACATGGAGGGCAAGGAAGTGCGGTTCGGAATCACCGCGTCAGCGCTTTTCGCGGCCGTGACCACCGCTGCCTCATGTGGCGCCGTGAACGCGATGCATGACTCGTTCACGCCTCTGGGAGGCATGGTGCCTCTGGTTCTCATGCAACTGGGCGAGGTCGTGTTTGGCGGCGTGGGCACCGGCCTCTATGGCATGCTGGTATTCGCCATCCTTGCCGTGTTCATGGCGGGTCTCATGATCGGCCGGACGCCCGAGTATTTGGGCAAGAAGATCGAGGTGCGCGAAATGAAGCTCACATCGGTCGCCATTCTGGTCACGCCGATCCTGGTGCTCGTGGGTACCGCGGTTGCCGTGAGTGCGGGCGCAGGACAGGCCGGCGTTGCCAACCCTGGCGCCCATGGGTTCTCCGAAATCCTCTATGCATTGACATCCGCCGCCAACAACAACGGCAGCGCGTTTGCGGGGCTGTCTGCCAATACGCCGTTCTACAACGTACTGCTGGGGCTGGCAATGTGGTTTGGCCGCTTTGGAGTGATCGTGCCCGTCCTGGCCATCGCTGGTTCGCTGGCCGCGAAGAAGCGCCTGCCGGTGACGGCGGGCACCATGCCCACCCATGGGCCGCTGTTCGTGGTTCTTCTCGTGGGGACCGTGCTTCTGGTGGGGCTTCTCAACTACGTGCCTGCCCTGGCTTTGGGTCCGATGGTCGAGCACCTGATGCTCTGGGCCAAGTGAGGTTTGCCGATGACTAAAAAGAATACTTCTACTTCTCTGCTGGATCCTGTCCTGATCCGGACAGCGTTCTGGGGGGCGCTGGCCAAGCTCAGCCCGCTGGTTCAATGGCGCAACCCGGTGATGTTCATCGTGTACATCGGCAGCATCTTCACCACGCTGCTGTGGCTGCATGCCCTCAACGCACCGGCGGATGCGAGCATGCGCCCGGGCTTCGTGCTGGCCATCACCGTCTGGCTCTGGTTTACGGTGCTGTTCGCCAACTTCGCCGAAGCGTTGGCCGAAGGCCGCAGCAAGGCCCAGGCAGCCTCCTTGCGTGGATTGCGCAAGGAAACCTGGGCCAAGAAACTCAAGGAGCCGGTCCATGGTTCCGCGTTCCTGCCGGAGCAGGCCACCAACTTGCGCCGCGGCGACGTGGTGCTGGTGGAGGCGGGCGATGTGATTCCGCTGGATGGTGAAGTGATCGAGGGCGTAGCCTCTGTCGACGAAAGTGCCATCACCGGCGAATCTGCGCCGGTGGTTCGCGAGTCCGGTGGGGACTTCTCCGCCGTGACGGGCGGCACCCGCGTGCTTTCCGATTGGCTCGTGGTGCGCGTGTCCGTGAATCCAGGCGAGTCTTTCCTGGACCGGATGATTGGAATGGTGGAGGCCGCCAAGCGGCAAAAGACGCCCAATGAGGTCGCCTTGACGATCTTGTTGGTGGCATTGACGATTGTGTTCCTGGTGGTCACCGTCACCCTGCTGCCTTTTTCGATCTTCAGCGTGCAGGCGTCAGCGGCTGGGACTGTCGTCTCTCTGACGGCCCTGGTGGCCCTGCTGGTGTGCCTCATCCCGACCACCATCGGTGGACTGCTGTCGGCCGTTGGCGTGGCTGGCATGAGCCGGATGATGCAGGCCAACGTGATTGCGACCTCGGGGCGGGCCGTGGAGGCCGCAGGAGATGTCGATGTGCTCCTGCTGGACAAGACCGGGACCATTACCCACGGGAATCGCCAAGCCAGTGCGTTCCTGCCCGCTCCAGGGGTTTCACCTGGCCGCCTGGCCCGCGCAGCCTTGCTGGCATCGCTTGCGGACGAGACGCCTGAAGGGCGCAGCATCGTCGAGCTGGCCCGCCGTTCGGGCACCCCCGACGAGAATCCGCAGGGCGTGCTGCTTGTGCCTTTCACTGCGCAGACGCGGATGAGCGGTGTCGACCTCCCTGCCGTTGAAGCGTCCGGGCAGCCCGCAACCATGCTGCGCAAGGGAGCCGTGCAAGCCATTGCGCGGCATGTGGAAGCGCTGGGGGGCGCCATGCCACACGAAGTGGCGGCCGCCGCCGACCAGGTGGCGTACCGGGGAAGCACCCCCCTGGTGGTGACGGAAGGGCGTCAGGTGCTCGGTGTTGTGGAACTCAAGGATGTCGTGAAGGTCGGCATCAAGGAGCGCTTCGCCGAGCTGCGCCGCATGGGCATCCGCACCGTCATGATCACGGGTGACAACAAACTCACGGCAGCCTTCATCGCCGCGGAGGCCGGGGTCGATGACTTCCTGGCGGAGGCGACCCCGGAGGACAAACTGTCGCTGATCCGCAAGTACCAGTCGGAAGGACGACTGGTGGCGATGACCGGTGACGGCACCAACGATGCGCCGGCATTGGCGCAGGCCGATGTCGCCGTGGCGATGGGGAGCGGAACGCAAGCCGCCAAGGAAGCTGGCAACATGGTCGACCTGGACTCCAACCCGACAAAACTCCTGGAGGTCGTTGAGACTGGCAAGGCGCTCTTGATGACGCGAGGCTCTCTCACGACGTTCTCGATCGCGAACGACGTGGCGAAGTATTTCGCCATCATTCCGGCCATTTTCGTGTCGACCTATCCGCAGCTTTCCGCGCTCAACGTCATGCAGCTGGCGAGCCCGTCGTCTGCCATCTTGTCGGCCGTGATCTTCAATGCGCTGGTGATCGTCTTCCTGATCCCCCTGGCATTGCGAGGGGTGCGGTATCGCCCTGTGGGGGCGGCGGCCCTGCTGCGCCGCAACCTCGCGATCTATGGCCTCGGAGGTTTGATCGTGCCGTTTGTCGGCATCAAGCTGATTGACTGGATACTGGTGGCCGTAGGGCTGATTTGAGGAACCTTCCATGAAAAACATTCTTCGCCCCGCACTTGTCGTGTTTGTAGCCCTCAGCGCGCTGACGGGCTTGCTGTACCCCTTGGCCGTTACCGGAGCGGCGCAGGCCGTTTTCCCCCACGAGGCTGCGGGAAGCCTTGTGCAGCGCAATGGCCAGGCCGTTGGCTCTTCGTCGATCGGCCAGAATTTCACGGATCCCGCGCATTTCTGGGGGCGTCCGTCGGCCACGGCGCCCATGCCCTACAACGCGGTGGCGTCGGGAGGCTCCAACCAGGGGCCCCTCAATCCGGCGTTGAACGATGCGGTCAAGGCCCGCGTGGAGGCATTGCGCGCGGCCGACCCCGGCAATCTGGCGCCAGTGCCCGTGGACCTGGTGACGGCGTCCGCCAGCGGTCTGGATCCGCATATCAGCGTCGCGGCGGCACAGTACCAAGCCGCCCGCGTGGCGCGGGCCCGCCACGTCCCCGTGGCGAGCGTGAATGCCCTTGTCGACAAGCTCACCGAAAAACCGCTCCTGGGCCTGCTTGGCGAACCCAGGGTGAACGTACTGGCACTGAATCTTGCCTTGAATGATGCACGGTAGCACCGCATTCCGCCTTTTGCCATTCTTGCCCATGGGGCCCGCTTGGAGCCAGGCACGCCATGGCTGACATGCAGCGCCCAGACCCCGATGCGTTGATCGCGCAACTGCGCGCGCAGGAGGAGCAGACCACGCGCGGCAAGCTGCGCATCTACTTCGGCGCCAATGCAGGGGTGGGCAAGACCTGGGCCATGCTCAGTGCGGCGCAGCGGGAGCGTGGCGCTGGCCGCGACGTTCTGATCGGGGTCGTGGAAACCCATGGCAGAGCCGAGACGGCGGCCTTGCTCGCGGGATTGGATGCATTGCCCCTCAAGGAGGTGGAGTACCGTGGCCGGCTGCTCCTTGAGTTTGATCTGGACGCGGCCCTTGCACGCAAGCCGGCCATCCTCCTGGTGGATGAGCTTGCCCACTCCAACGTGCAGGGATCCCGCCATGCCAAGCGCTGGCAGGATGTCCAGGAACTGCTCGCCGCGGGCATCGATGTGTGGACTGCGCTCAATGTCCAGCATCTGGAGAGCCTGAATGGGACCGTGGGTGCGATCACGGGGATCAGGGTCCATGAGACGGTGCCCGACACCGTGCTGGACGACGCGGACGAAGTGGTGCTTGTCGACGCCACCCCCGATGAACTGATATCTCGCCTGAGTGCAGGGAAGGTGTATGTCCCCCAGCAGGCTGAGCGTGCGGCCCAGAGCTTCTTCCGCAAGGGCAACCTGATTGCCCTGCGCGAAATCGCACTGCGCCGCACCGCTGAGCATGTGGAGGACGACGTCCTGGGATGGCGGATCGAACAGTCAGGCACTCCCGGCGAGCGCGTGTCTGCCGCCTGGAACACCTCGGGCAGCATACTGGCGTGTGTCGGGCCGAACGAAGATGCCGCGCAGACCGTGCGCGCGGCCGCGCGCCTGGCAGGGCAGCTCAATGTGAAGTGGCATGCCGCATACGTGGAGACACCGCGCCTGCAGAGGCTGGACGCACCGCAGCGCGACAGGATTCTGGCCGTGCTGCAACTGGCGCAGGAGCTGGGCGCCGAGACGGCGGTGCTGACGGGCGACCACGTTGCGCCGGCCCTGGCTGCACAGGCGCTTCACCTCAATTGCGCCACCCTGGTCCTGGGTCGTCCTGCGCCGCGGCGCTGGTGGCAGAAGTGGCCTTCGACCAGGGAGGTGGGCCGGGAAATCGCGGGACTTGCCCCCTCGCTTGATATCGTGGAAACGGCGCGCGCGGGTAGTTCGAGGCGGTTGCCGCAGGCACTCTGGAGCCACAAAGTAGGCGTTGAGGCCAGGGAAACCGACGAGGCCGCACACCCGCGCTGGCAGGGCTTCCTCTGGGCGCTCGGTGCCAGCATTGCGGTCACGTTGATGGCGACTCTGTTGCACGGCGTCCTGGAGTTGACCAACATCGTGATGTTGTACCTGGTCGGCGTTGTTGGGGTCGCCATGCGATTCGGGCGCGTGCCTGCGGCGATGGCCGCACTGCTCAATGTGCTGGCCTTCGATTTCTTCTTCGTATCACCGCGGCTGTCTTTCGCGGTCAGCGACGTGCAGTACGTGGTCACTTTTGCCGTGATGCTGGGGGTGGGACTTCTGGTGGGGCAGCTCACAGCCGGCCTCAGGTTCGCGGCCGGAGTGTCCAATAGCCGGGAGCGCCGGGCCCAATCGCTGTTCGAGCTTGCGCGCGAGCTGTCGGCGGCCCTGGAGACGAGCCAGGTCATCGAGATCGGCGCGGCGGCTGTGCAGGGGCATTTTGGCGGCAGGGCGGTGGTGGTTGCATTGGACGCGTCGGACCGCCTTCACTACCCCGATGATCTGCCCCAGGAGTTTGACAAAAGTGTGGCCGACTGGACCTTGCGGCAAGGACAGAGCGCGGGGCTGGCCACGAGCACTCTGGCGGCGCAGGCATGGCGCTATGTCCCCCTCAAGGCGCCCATGAGGGTGCGCGGTGTGCTGGCGCTGGAGCCCGCGCACCCAAGGTGGCTGCTGATTCCGGAGCAGGCTCAGCAACTCGATACCCTGGCCCGGCAGATCGCCATCGCGCTCGAACGTGTGCACTACGTCCACATCGCGCAAAAGGCGGTGGTGGACATGGAGTCCGAGCGGCTGCGCAATGCCTTGCTGGGCGCTGTCTCCCATGATGTGAGAACACCGCTGACGGCGCTGATCACGCTGGCCGAATCGCTCAAGGGGTTGCCGACGGAGGAGCACGATGCCGTGGCACAAGCCATCGTGCATCAGGCGCACCAGCTCAACGCGCTGGTCAGCAACCTGCTGGACATGGCCAGGCTGGAAAGTGATGTTTCGGGACAAAGTGTCCACTTGCGGCGTGATTGGCAGTCGGTCGAGGAAGTCGTGGGCGCCTCGATACGCGCCGCCAAGCCCGCGCTGAAGGAGTTGACCGTTCGCACGGAAATCCCCGCCCATTTGCCGCTGGTGGAGTTCGATCCCGTCCTCATTGAGCGCGTGCTGGTGAATTTGCTTGAGAATGCCGCCAAGTACGGCGCACCGCCCGTTGTCATCAAGGCGTTTGCGACAGAAGGGAGTCTGGTGTTGACCGTGACGGACCACGGGCCTGGCCTGCCACCCTCTGTGCGTGGCAAGGAACACCTGCTGTTCGAGAAATTCACCCGGGGACAGGCTGAATCGGCGACACCGGGCGTGGGCCTGGGGTTGGCGATCTGCAAGGCGGTGGTGCACGCGCACGGCGGAACGATCTCCGCTGCCAGCGCAACCGGGGGCGGGGCGGAATTCACCATCACGCTCCCGCGCCGAGAGCCTCCCCCCGATCCCGATTTGGAAGATATGGAGCGGGGCGTTGCCGCCCCGGGATACGATGCAAATACGTACCGTGCTGGTGGTTGAGGATGAGCCGCAGATCCGGCGCTTCGTTCGCAGTGCGCTCGAAGCAGAAGGATGGCAGGTTCATGAAGCCGCGACGGTGCGCGAAGGACTGTCTGCGGCGGGTACCCGCCAGCCCGATCTGCTGGTGCTGGACCTGGGATTGCCTGACGGCGATGGCATTGACCTGATCCGCGACGTGCGGGGCTGGTCCGCCGTGCCGATCATCGTCCTGTCTGCGCGCACCGATGAGGCCGACAAGGTCTCCGCACTCGACGCTGGAGCGGATGACTATCTCACCAAGCCCTTTGGTACGGGGGAGCTTCTGGCGCGCGTGCGTGCCAATCTTCGCCGTCCGCGTGCGGCGACAGGAAATGGGCTCACCGTGGATGGGGTGGAGCCAGCGTTTCATTTTGGCGACGTGGAGGTGGACCGCAGCGCTCGGCTGGTACGCAAGGGCGGGGTTGAAGTCCACCTGACGCCGACCGAGTACCGCATGCTGTCGGTGCTGGTCGCCAATTCGGGAAGGGTCATCACCCAGAAACAGCTGCTCCGCGAAGTGTGGGGGCCGATGCGGTCGGACCAGAGCCACTACCTGCGCATCTACATGGGGCATCTCAGGCAGAAGCTCGAGGCAGATCCGGCGCAGCCTCGTCACTTGCTGACCGAATCGGGAGTGGGGTACCGACTCGCGGTGTGACTCCACAAGCGATGAACTCCAGGGCTGCAGCGGTGCGCCTGGCGCGTTTCCCCCATTGCGTGATGTGGCCGCGGAATTTGACAACGAATTGACGGTTGGCCCCCCAGTTTTTACGAACGATTTACACCAGTCTTTCTAGACTGGGTGCATGTTCAACAGATGCCACTGCCCCCTTTTTTTGAAGGTGGCCCCCGTGGTGAAAGACATGCTGCAAACATATGCAGGGATCAGCCTGCACCGGGTGGCCATGCTGCCCTTCCCCGGGGAGTGCGACGGCCCGGCCTCTCTGGTGGCGCTGCCCCTGGTCGCTTCATGCACCGACGCACAGGATTTGCGAAAGACACTTCATTTGGCTCTGGGCGCCCGGTTGCGGGGGTACCGAATGTGTCTGGACAGGCCCCGCGAGCGGGCAAGTCTCAGCTTGCTTGTGCAACGCAAGGATGTATTGCACACCGTGTGCTGCGTGATGCGCGTGTTGCCGCACGCCGAGTTTGGCCGCGTGGTGAAAGTCGCTGGTGCTGAGGAATTCCCGTGCCATTGACATCGCTCCGCATCCAGTGGGCCCCATCCATGGGAGCGTGGCTGTCGGATCGCAGACGTTGCGATCCCGGAAGGTCGATCCATGGATGACTGGGTGCATGTGTCGCTGGCGCTGCTGGTACTGTTGGTTCCGATCGGCGTCGCGTGGATGGCATTGAAGCTATCTGACCGGGGGGCGCGCAAATCCGGGCGCGGTCTTCGATGAAGCCGTCTTCCCATCGGAGCAAGGTGGAGCCGGCGAACCGTGGCGATCTGGCCGCGCTCGATCGGCTGGAGCGCGCGGCTTTCGAGAACGACAGAATCTCGTTCAGAAGTTGGCAACGCATGCTGGCCAGCCCGTCGGCCCGCGTTCTCGTGTGCAGATCGAGCGAAGGCTTGGAGGGGGCCTGCGTGGTATTGCGCCGCAAGGGATCCTCTGTAGCTCGCCTGTACTCGATCGCTGTGGCGTCTGCCGCACGGGGTTCCGGCATGGCCGCTGAACTTTTGACCGCGGCGATCAGGGACGCGCGAGAAGCCGGGTGCGCGGTTTTGAGGCTGGAGAGCAGGACTTCCAATGTCTGCGCACACCGCCTGTTCCTTCGCCATGGATTCGTGGGGATGGGCCGCAAGCTTGCCTACTACGGCGATGGCGAAGCCGCTTTGTGCTTTCAGAAGGATCTCTTCGACGACGCGCGGGCGCGAGAAGGGAACGCCTCTCGGGTGCGGCACTACGCCCAGACGCTGGATTTCACCTGTGGGCCCTGCGCATTGCTGATGGCCATGTCTGCCGTGGACCCGTCCATCCCTGTCAATCAAGCCGCCGAAATCCGCCTATGGCGTGAGGCCACAACGGTCTTTATGGCGGCGGGCCATGGTGGGTGTGGTCCTTTCGGACTTGCGCATGCGGCATTGCGCCGCGGCTTTGACGTGTCGGTCTATGCAGCGGCTGGCGCATCACTCTTCATGGACAGTGTGCGCGACCCTCTCAAGAAAGACGTCATCCAGCTGGTGGAAAACGACTTCCGGTTGGAACTGGAGGCTCACCGCGTTCCTGTCCATGCCCGGCCCGTCTCTCCCGAAAGCGTGATTGAGCAATTGCGCATGGGAAGCCTGCCCATTGTCCTCATCAGTCTGTGGCGGCTTCACCGGGAGAAAACGCCACATTGGGTGGTAATCACCGGCTTTGACGGCGCGGTTTTTCGCCTTCTGGACCCTATGGCGCGTTCCAGTGACCCGGACGGCGGAGTGTCCATCAGCTTTGGTGAATTCAAGAAGATCGCCAAGTACGGGCGCCGCAGGCGCACTGCCGCGGTCGTCATCTCCGGAAAGAAATAAATTGTCTTCAGAACATGTGATCGTGGTGGAGAAGCTCGCAGACTTTCGATGGAGCGAGCCCGAGATCAGAGTCATCACCGCCGATCAATTCGTCGCGGAGGAGCCGGATGCCCGGGGGCGTTTTCGCAAGGTCACGAACCTTTGCCGGACTTATGGCTACCTCAGCATGGGCTACTACTGCTCCCTGCTGGCGGAGGCGCGTGGCGACCGGGTCACCCCCAGCGTGGACACCATACTCAGCCTTCAGCGCAAGCGAATGCAGCCTGATGAAGCGTTCGTGCAGCTCAATAGACTGGTCGGTCCGCTGAAGGAAATCCCCGGCTCCGTGAATACGCTGACCTTGCATGTGTTCTTCGGGGTCATGGAGGACCCCGTGCTGGCGCCGCTGGCTCGAAAGAGCTTTGAACTGTTCCGTTGTCCATTGATGGAGATCACCCTCGAACGGCAGGAGCAGTCCGCAAACTGGCAGCTCGGCGGAATACAGGCGTTGGACCTTCGCGATGTCGAGCCTGCGCGCGATGAGGTCTTTGTTCGAGCGCTCCGCCAGTACACGCGGCGCAGCTGGCGCCCCATGGTCGCCATGCCACTGCCCCGGATGGACCTCGCGGTCCTGCACGATCCGGATGACCCGCTTCCTCCGTCCAGTCTCAGGACGCTCAAGAAGTTGGTTGATGTGGGGCAGGACATGGGAATTGCGGTGGAGCTTATCGAGAAGAAGGACTTCTCCCGCCTGACCCAGTTCGATGCGCTGTTCATTCGGGAAACCACCGCGGTGACGCACCATACCTTTCAGTTTGCGAGAAAGGCTGTCGCCGAGGGCATGCCGGTCATAGACGACCCCGTGTCCATCCTGCGCTGCACGAACAAAGCCTTTTTGGCGGAGCTTCTGCGCGAGCATGCCATTGCCACACCGGTGACGCGCATGGCCAGCCGGCGCACGCTGGCCGGCATGGAGCACACGCTGGACTACCCCGTGGTGGTGAAAGTACCGGATGGTGCGTTCAGCCGCAGTGTCAAGAAGGCGGAGAGCTTTGAGCATCTCCAGGACATTGCGAAAGGCATGCTCAGGGAATCGGAAATCATCCTGCTGCAGGAGTACATGTACACAGACTTTGACTGGCGCGTCGGGGTTCTGGCGGGGCAAGCGGTCTTCGCGGCGAAGTACTTCATGTGCAATGGGCACTGGCAGATACTGCAGCACACAGCAAATGGCAAGTACACGGAGGGGCGGGTGCAGGGCGTACCGCTGCAAGATGTGCCCACAGAGGTGCTGGCGGCAGCCGTCAATTCCGCGCGCCTGGTTGGCAATGGATTTTATGGGGTGGACATCAAGGCCACGGCCTCTGGTGTCTATGTCATCGAGATCAACGACAACCCCAATCTCGATGTTGGCATGGAAGATGCAGCATTGGGCGACAAGCTGTATTCCACTTTGCTCTCGCACTTCCTGCTGCAGGTGGAACGCCGATTCACATCCACTGCGCAGCGTGGCAACGCGTCTCGTTTGCAACCTGACGCGGTGACGCCTGGGTAGTTCGACGCGGGAACATTTGGCGGCTTTTTTACGGACGGCGGGCCTGCTCGGAAATGGGCCGATCGCCGATGCGATGGACCCATCCTCCGCTGTTTTGGTTAGCATGGTTTCCGAAGCCCGGTTTGCGGCAGGTCGCGAGGAAATCCGGGATTGATTTCCTGGCTGCACCACGTGAAATGGGCGCTGGCGCCCACGCCATGATGGCTGAATGAACCGCCAGTCGGCGCAAGGTGCCCACGCCCCAAGTGTTTTGCTCGGCATCACGAACCAGACGAAAGGCCACTGCATGTCAACCGAGTCCCATCCCGCCTGCGTGCGGGAGTTGCGCCAGGTCCTGTTGTGGCCCCTGCGCCTGATGCCGGTGCGGGGTTCCGAGGGGCGACACGCCAAGCCCTGGCAGGTGCTGGCGGACATGGGCGAGGCCTCGCCCTGGCGCGAGGTGGTGGATGAATTCACGGGCGACAGCGATCGTTTTCACGAGCGCCACTACAACGAGTTCGTGACCTTCTTGCCCTACGTGCAGCGCTTCCTGTACGGCGAGGGGCGCAGCCAGAAAGGCAGCAGCGCCGCAGGTTCACCGATGCGGGTATTCCGGCGCAGCGACGTCAGTGCCGTGCGGGCGGTGCTGCACCCCGGTGCGCCGCCGATCACGCTCGACATCGTCCATGTGGACCTTTACTTTTTCCTCGACCTGGATCTGGTGCTGCTCAATGTCGAGGTCAGCGCCCGCGACCTGGCGCTGGCCCAGGCGCAGGAACTGCTGTACCGCTTTGGCCGCGGCTACCCCGCCAGCTGGGATGCGAAGGGCCATGCGCAGCACTGCCTGTACAGCGCCGAGTGGCTGGACGCCGCGGGGCAGGTGCTGGCCCAGTCCGATGCCAACCAGCGCGACCTCTTCATGGCCCATGTCAGCAGCCACCGCGCCCCGCGCATCGCCGCCCATTGGGCCTGGCTGCTGGAGCCCCTGGTGAGCGACCATTCCGAGCGCAGTGGGCCTCTGCGCTACCGCCAGATCGAGTACTACCGCATGCCGCAACTGGCCTTTCTGGCGTTGGACAACCCGCGCGCACTGAGCCGCAGCGACTTCGTTCGCCTCGGCCTGGTGACCGGGGCGGCCACCTCCAGCGACGACGCCAGCCTGCCCTATGCCGAAGAGCATCTGGCCGACTTCGAAAATCGGTTTTGTTACGACCGATTCTGGAGCCACAGTGGCGCGGCTCCCAACACGCGGTATCTTTGCAGCGGCCATTCGCTGCTGGTGCTGGGCGATGCCCACAGCCCGTTTTTTGTCTGCCGCGACCGGGGGGTGCTGGCGCAGTTCCGGCACCAGCATTTCTTGTTGTTCCTGATCGCGCATTTTCAGAAAGCGGCGCTGCTGATGTTCTCGGACCGGCTGGCCGAGGCACTGAAAAACCTGGACATTGCCGACGCCGCCAGCGTGCGCCGCTTCAAGCGCACGATCCGTGACAGCTTTGCCGGCTTTCTGCGCTTCACGCACCGCTACTGGTTCCACGAGGTGTCCGAACAGGCCCAGGTGCGTGCCCTGTTCCGCATGTGCGCCAACCACCTCGGGCTGGACCCGCTGTACACGGAGGTCAAGGAGCGCATTGGCGAAATGAACCAGTACCTGGACGCGGACAGCCTGCGCCGCCAGGCCAACACCGTCGTCAGGCTGACGGTCGTGACCATCTTTGGCCTGATCGGCACCGTGACCACGGGCTTCCTGGGCATGAATTTGCTGGCCGAGGCCGATGCTCCCCCGGGCCGCAAGCTGGGGATTTTTGCCGTCGTGTTTGCCTTGACCACCTTGCTGACGGTTTACACCATGGTCAAGTCCAAACGCCTGTCGGACTTTCTGGACGTGCTTTCGGACGAACGCGCCAGTGCCTGGCAGAAAGTCAAGGCGCTGGGGCTGGTGTGGCGGCGCACAGGAGAATGAGGCGTGCTGCCCATGCCCCTGCTGGCCGTTCATCGCCGAGTTTTGATCAGGCAGTGACTGTTGTCGCCGATGGCACCCATCCGTTGGAAAATCGCGCGTGACGGCAGTCGCTGTGTGGCCTACAGCGGTCATCCACCTTCGATGCAGTGACAGGCATGCACGCAAGATTCAGTTGCGCCGTCCTGCCGCCCGCTGTGCCTGCAATGTCGATTCGGCCCTGCTATGCGCAGGTTTCGAACGCCGTGCGGCCAGACAACAGCCAGTTCTTTGCCCGAGCCGGAGGCGGCAGGCGCAGGCAGGCAGCCAGGTCGCTTGCAAGCTTTTTGTGCGAGGAGGATAATTCGCTCTTATGAAAATTCTCACCAACGTGATCAAGGCATCGTTCGCCCCCTAGTTGCGCCCCTCGATCGCGTGTCGGAGGGCTGTGCGCCTTCCGGTACATAAAACCCCGGCAGGCTCCACCTCCGGGGTTTTTTGTTTTTTTCAGACTTTCTCACCACCCAATCTATGCGTACCTACGACAAGTTGATTGCCACGATTCCCGGCCGCCGGAGCTTGAGTTCCGTGCGCCCGGGCTTCGGCGACAGCACAACACCCATTCAACGCTAGCCTGAAGGCGAATCCATCTCGCCTGGGCTGGCAGATAGCCAACCAGGCGGCAGCTGCTCGCAGAGCCGGGCGCAGCCGCAAGAGATTGAAAGATTCGCCATGAGAAATTCACGCAACACCAGCAATGCCCATCTGCGCAACCTCGGCGTCATCGCCCACGTCGACGCGGGCAAGACCACGACCACCGAACGCATCCTGTTCTACACGGGCGAGAGCCATCGCATCGGCGAAGTGCACGACGGCACGGCGCACATGGACTTCGATCCGCAGGAGCAACAGCGCGGCATCACCATCAACAGCGCGGCCGTCACCGTGCACTGGAAGGGCACGCAGCTCAACCTGATCGACACGCCCGGCCACATCGATTTCAACATCGAGGTGAACCGCTCGCTGCGCGTGCTCGACGGTGCGGTCGTCGTGTTCGACGGCGTGGCCGGTGTGGAGCCGCAGACCGAGACCAACTGGCGCCTGGCCGACAAGTACCGCGTGCCGCGCATCGCCTTCATCAACAAGCTCGACCGCGTGGGCGCCGACTTCCACCGCGTGGTGGCCGTGATGGAAGAGCGCCTGGGCGTGCGCGTGGTGCCGCTGCAGATCCCCATCGGTGCGGAAGGCGACTTCCGCGGCGTGGTGGACTTGCTGAGCCTGCGCGCCCGCATCTGGGACAAGGACGACGCGAGTGCGCCCTACCGCGAAGCCGACGTGCCCGCCGAGCTGCTCGAGCAAGCCGTGCGCGCACGCGCCCGCCTGGTAGAGGCCGCCGTGGAGCAGGACGAAGCCGCACTGCAGGCCTACGTGAACGGCGAAGAGATCGCTGTGGATGTGCTGCGTGCCGCCATCCGCAAGGGCGTGCTGGCCGGCGCCTTCGTGCCCGCGCTGGCCGGCTCGGCCTTCAAGAACCGTGGCGTGGAGCCTTTGCTCGACGCCGTGGTGGACTACTTGCCCTCTCCGGACGACATCGTGCGCGAAGGCGGCGAGACCGCTGCGGACCCGTTCAAGGCCCTGGCGTTCAAGGTCGTCACCGACGACCACGGCGCCAAGGTGTTCGTGCGCGTGTACAGCGGCCGTCTGGGCCGGGGCGACGTGGTGCTCAACACCAGCACGGGCAAGACCGAGCGCGTGTCGCGCCTGTACGAAGTGCATGCCGACAAGCACATCGAGCGCGACGAGCTGGTGGCGGGCGACATCGCCGCCGTCGTGGGCCTCAAGGACACGCTGACGGGGCACACGCTGAGCGACCCGGCCCACCCCGTGGTGCTGGAGCAGATCAGCGTGCCCGAGCCGGTGATCCATGTGGCCATCGAGCCCAAGGCGAGCGCGGACCAGCAAGGCCTGTCCAAGGCCCTGCAGTCCCTGCTGCGCGAAGACCCGAGCCTGCGCCTGCAGCACGATGCCGAATCCGGCCAGACCATTCTGTCCGGCATGGGCGAGCTGCAGCTCGAGGTCTCGATCGAGAAGCTGCGCGCACGCCACGGCGTCAACGTGTCGGTCGGCCGTCCCCAGGTGGCCTACCGTGAAACCATTTCGAAGAGTGTGGAGGTACATCATGTGCACAAGAAGCAATCGGGCGGCCCCGGCCAGTTCGCCGAGGTGAAGTTGCTGCTCGAGCCTTTGCCCCGGGGCGAAGGCATCCGCTTTGACAACCGCATCGTCGGCGGCGCCGTGCCGCGCGAGTTCATCCCCGCGGTGGAGGCAGGCATCCGCCGCGCCGCCCTGGCAGGCGTGGTGGCCGGCTTCCCCGCCGTGGACTTCGCGGCCACGCTGGTGGATGGCAGCTTCCACGAGCGCGACTCGTCCACGCTGGCCTTCGAGCTGGCGGCCATGGCCGCCTTCCGCGAAGGTTTTGCGAAAGCGGCCCCCCAGGTGCTGGAGCCCGTGATGGCCGTGGAGGTCATCACCCCGGCCGAGTACCTGGGCGACAGCATCGGCGATTTGAACCGTCGCCGTGGCGTGGTGCGCGGCCAGGGCCAGCGCGGCAATGCCGCCACGGTCGAGGCCGAGGTACCGCTGAAAGAGATGTTCGGCTACATCGGCAGCCTGCGCGCATTGTCTTCGGGCCGTGCGCAGTACTCGATGCAGCTGGACCACTATGGGGTGGTGCCTGCGGGGGAGATGGCTGCGTTGGTGCCGTGAATTGAATCAGCGCGATAGGCCGGAATCGATGGCCTGGCAGCGCAAGACGGGAGGGGCGTGGACGGATGTCTGCGCCCCTTTTTTTGTCTGCGATGGGAGCCTGGATGGCGGCGTCGGTTCAGGAGCGAGCTTGTGGACGGCCCCAGACTGTCGGCGGTCACGGCGACCCGCTGCCATCAGCGCGATCGCCGCCGAACAACTCGAACACCATGCCACGCAGCCACTGGTTCACTGGTTCGCGATGCACCTTGGCATGCCAGAACACACTGATCGGTGCCTCGGGCAACTTGACCGGGTGCGTGCGCAATGTCAGCCCGAAGGGCTCGACCAGCTTGAGTGCCAGGAGCTCGGGCACCGTCGCCACCAGCGCCGTGCCTTGCAGGATGTGGCCCACACTGACAAAGTGCGGCACGCTCAGCCGCACAAGGCGGTCGATGCCGGCCTTCTGGATCAACTCGTCGACTTTGCCATGCCCCGTGCCCGCGGCGACGATCACCAGGTGCTCCGCCGCCTTGTAGTCGGCGAGCAGCAGCTTCGGCCGGTCCAGCGTGTGGCCCTTGCGGAACAGGCACACGTAGCGCTGGCGAAACAGCCGCCGCTGAAAGAAGCCCGCCTTGAGCTGGGGCAGCAGACCGATGGCCAGGTCCACCTTGCCAGACTCCATATCGTCGCGCAGATTGGTCGCGTTGTTGCGCACGGTATTCAGCGTCACACCGGGCGCTTCCCGCCCCAGGCGCTCCAGCAGCGCTGGAAGGAAGACGATCTCTCCAATGTCCGTCATGCCGATGGTGATGGTGCGCTTGAGCGTGGCCGGCGTGAACTGCATGCGCTGGTTCAGTCCACTGTGGATCATGCCCAGCGCGTATCCGACCGGTTCGCCGAGTTGTTCGGCAAAGGGCGTGGGCACCATGCCGCCCGACGTGCGCAGGAACAACTCGTCGCCGAAGATTCGGCGCAGCTTGGCCAGCGCATTGCTGACGGCAGGCTGGGTGAGGCCCATGTTGTCGGCCACCTTGGACACGCGCCGCTCGACCATGAGTTGCTGAAACAAGACCAGCAGGTTCAGATCGATGTCAGATAACTCCATCGCCACTCCATCAATGCGGGTGATATGAAGCGGCAATGGTATTGCAGCCGATGATTCTTATGCACAATCGCATGAATGATCTCGCAGCCCGCCCGTCATGGACATTCTTGTTCAGCCGCTTAACCGCGTGATCCGTGCCGCACCGGGCGTGAATCTGCTCGACGCCCTGCGCGCGGCGCAGGTTCCGATGTCCTACTCCTGCCTCTCCGGCCGCTGCGGTATCTGCCGCTGCCGGGTGCTCGATGGCGAGGTGTTCGATGGGGGGCGTGAGCAGCAGCGCCCGCTGGACGGCATGGACGGTGCCGTGCTGGCCTGCCAGACCTATGTGACCGAGGCCTGCACGATCGAAGTGCCGGCGCCCGAGGAGGCCGTGGTGCACCGGGCGCGTGTGGCCAAGGCCACTGTCGCGGCCATCGAGCCATTGGCGGTCGACATCCGGCGCCTGCTGCTCAAGGTCACCAAGCCGATCGCATTCTCACCGGGCCAGTACGCGCAGATCGCTTTCACGCCGGCCCACGTGCGTCCCTATTCCATGGCGAGCTTGCCGGGCGAAGAGCTGCTGGAGTTCCACGTGCAGCTGATGCTCAGGGGCCGGGTCAGCGGCTACATCGTGGATCAACTGAAGGCAGGGGATGCCGTCAAGGTCAGCGGGCCGTTGGGTGCAGCCTATCTGCGCCAGCAGCACACCGGGCCGATACTGTGCGTGGCGGGGGGCACGGGGCTGGCACCGGTGCTTTCGGTGGTGCGTGGCGCCGTGGCCGCCGGCATGCGCAACCCCATTTACCTGTACTTCGGGGTGCGCTCGCCACGCGAGCTGTACGGCCTCACCTGGCTGGACCAGCTGCGCCACGCACATCCTGCGCTGCAGGTGCATGTGGTGATGGCCTCGGGTGCGGACCGTGCGGCGCAGCGGCGCGGGCTGGTGACCCAGGCTATCGAACAGGACCACGCCAGCCTGCGCGGCTGGCATGCGTATCTGTGCGGCTCACCACCGATGGTGGAGACGACCACGCTGGTGGCGCTGGGCAAGGGCATGGAGCCGGCCCACATCCATGCCGAGGCCTTTTACATGCAGGGCGACTGAGGTTCAGCCCGCATCGGGCTGCGCACTGGGCGCGGCTTGCCGGAATGCGTCCAGTTGCCCGCAGGCCAGGTCCACCGCCTGCACCCGCGGCCAGCGCGCCAGGTCGACCTTGAAGCGGCGCGCGCTCTCCACCTGCGGCACCAGGTAGACATCGGCCAGCGTAGGGTGCTTGCCAAAGCAGAAGTCGCCACGCCACCGGTCGCTCGCGAGCAGTGTTTCGATGGCGTCGAAGCCCGCGCCGATCCAGGTGCCGCACCAGTCGTTCACGGCTGCCTCGTCCGCGCCAAAACGGTGGCGCAAGGCTTCCAGGATGCGCCGGTTGTTGACCGGGTGGATATCGCAGCCCACGATGGCCGCGAGTGCGCGCACCTGGGCACGCTCTGCGGCATCGGTGGGGAGCAGCGGCGGACTCGGATGGCGCTCTTCGAGCCATTCGATGATGGCCGGCGACTGGGTCATCAGGCGGTCGTCTGTCTCCAGGACCGGCACGAACTGCTGCGGATTGATCGCCTTGAAGGCCTGCGCCAGATGCTCCTCGCGCCGCAGATCGACCGCGACCTGCTCGTACGAAAGGCCTTTCAGGTTCAGCGCGATGCGCAGGCGGTGGGACGTTCCACTGCGGAAGAAGGTGTAGAGCTTCATGATCAGTCCAGAGCGATCTTGGCGCGCTTGACGACATCACCGAACGTGCGCGAATCGCGTTCGATGGCGCGGATCAGCTCGCTCGGCGGGCCAATGTAGGGCTCGAATCCGAACGTCGCCAGGCGTTCCCTGACCTCGGCGGTCGCGAGCACCTTGCCCACATCGGCATTGATCTTCTCGATCGCCGCCTTCGGTGTGCCGACAGGAGCGAACAAACCCACCCAGGTCTTCACCTCGAACCCCGCCGGCCCGCCCGCCTCGCCGACGGTCGGGATATCGGTGAAGCCCGCCAGACGCTTGGGTGCGGCGAGCGCCAGGAACTTCACCTTCTTGGCCTGGTACATCGGTCCGGCCGTCGCCGCCGTGCCGAACGCCCACTTGATGTCACCGGTGGCGACGGAGGTGTAGACGTTCCCCATGTCCTTGTAGGGCACGTGCATCATCTTCGTATCGGTCGCGGCTTCGAGCATTGCCGCGCCGACATGGGCCACGCTGCCGATGCCCCATGATCCATAGGTGATCTCGCCGGGTGCCGCCTTGGCCGCCTTGATCAGGTCTCCCACGTCTTTCCACGGCGAATTGGCCGCCACCACCACGAAGAAGTTGGTGAAGTACACCGGTGCCACCGGCTCGAAGTCCTTCAGCGGGTCGTAGGGCAGTTGCTTGAACACATGCGGCTGCAGGGCCATGTGGGTGTTGTCCACCTGCAGCACGGTGTAGCCGTCTGGCGCCGCCCTTTTGGCGTCGCCAATGGCGATGAAGCCGTTGGCGCCCGGCTTGTTGTCGATGACCAGTTGCTGGCCCCAGTGGCGCGACAACCTTTCACTGAGGATGCGCATCACCGCGTCCGGGCCGCTGCCTGGGGAATACGGCGCGACGGACCGCACGGGCTTGGCGGGGTATGTCTGCGCCGCTGCGCCGGGCAAGCCCGCAGCGGTCAGCAGGGCCCAGGCGCAAAGCGCAGCGGCCGTGCGGGAAATGGAAGTACGGATGGCTGTGATCATGGCTATGTCTCCTTGTCATTGGGGCCGGAATCGGCCTGTTGTTTCGTGGCTGATCAGTGGGGTGGGCAAGCGCGGCTTGCGGGCCGGAGGCCGCCGGCTCAACCGGTGGTCTGGACACGGTGGGCGTGCAGCGCCTCGAAAATCGGCGCGTCGCTGAAACGGAAAAGGTCGAGCGCACCCGAGGCGGATGCCTGGGCCGAGAACGGCTGCCACGACGGCACCACGAACAAGTCGCCACGCGCCACGTGCCAGGTGCGCTCTCCCACGGTCACGGTGCCACTGCCGTCGAACACCTGGAACACGGACGAGCCCACCTCGCGATGTACGCGCGTCGCGCCGCCCGCGCGCACGCGGTGCATCTCGGTGCGCATCGTCGGCAGCACATCGCCACCGGTGGCAGGGTTGGTAAAGCGCACCGCCGCATGCCCCGGGCTCAGCGTGCCGGCCTGGCCTTCGGCCTCCAGGGCGAGCTGATCGGCCAGCGCGCCGTCGGTGTCCACCCAGCGGTAGGCCAGGAGCGGGGTGGCGGGTTGCGCTCCCGCCATCGAGACGGGGCGCAAGCCGGGGTGGCCCCAGAGCCTTTCGGAGTACGAACGCTCCGCCGTGGTGCGCTCGGCGGGCGAAATCCGCTCGCGCCCGACCTCGAAGAACTGGCTCTCGGTGTAGTACGAGAACGGAATGTCCAGGCCATCGATCCAGGCCATGGGCTCGGTGGCGGCGTTGTGGTGGGCGTGCCAGTTCCACCCTGCCTGCGGCAGGAAGTCGCCGCGCGACATGCGCACCGCATCGCCATTGACCACCGTCCAGACGCCCTCGCCCTCCACCACGAAGCGGAAGGCGTGCTGCGTGTGCCGGTGCTCGGGAGCATCTTCACCCGGCATCAGGTACTGGATGGCGGCCCACAGCGTGGGCGTGGCGAACGGACGGCCGCCCAGCGCCGGGTTGGCCAGCGCGATCGCGCGGCGCTCGCCACCGCGGCCCACGGGCACGATCTCGCCGGCCTGCGCGGCCAGTGCCTTCAGCCGGTCCCAGCGCCACAGGTGTGGCACGGCCTTGGATTGGGGTTGCCGGGGCATCAGGTCGCCGATCTCGGTCCAGAGCGGCACCAGCAGTTCCTGCTCGAAGCCTCGGTAGAGCTCCTCCAGCGCGGGCGTGGGGTCGGGCTGGCCCCGCCCCGCCACGGCATGCAGCCGCACGGGGGAAGGCGTCAGGTCGGTGGTCATGGTGGGTTTGTCTCCTTGGTTCATCGTTGTGTCACTTCGCCGGGCCGACGTGGAGCACGATGCTGCCCACGCCGTCGATCTGGCCGTCGATGCGGTCACCTGGCTGCACCGGGCCCACGCCTTCGGGCGTGCCGGTGAAGATCAGGTCGCCGGGCAGCAGGTGGTAGAACCTGGACAGGTCGGCGATCAGCTCGGGGATGTTCCAGATCAGCTTGGACAGGTCGGACTTCTGGCGTACCTTCCCGTTGACCGACATCGCCAGCTCGCCCTGGCTCAGGACGGCCTGCTGCATCGGCACGATCTCCGAGACCACGGAGGACTGCTCCACGTCCTTGCCCAGGTCCCAGGGCCGGCCTTTCTCGCGCGCCACCAGCTGCAGGTCGCGGCGCGTCATGTCCAGGCCGCAGGCATAGCCGTAGATGAGGCGCGGAGCCTCGGCCTCGGGCACGCGAAAGCCGGGCGCGCCGATGGCCACCACCAGTTCCATTTCGTGGTGGTAGTCCTGGGTGCCCGGCGGGTAGGCCACGGTGGCACCGGACTCGACCAGTGTGGACGGTGCCTTGGTGAAGTAGAAAGGCACCTCGACCGACTTGTCGACCGGGCGCCCCATCTCGACCGCATGCGCGTGGTAGTTGCGGCCGACAAAAAACAGCCGCTGGATGGGCAGGCGCTCGCTTCGGCCACGCACCGGCAGCGCATAGACCGGCGGTGGATTCCAGAGATAGGTGGTGGAGGTCATCGGGGTTTCCCTTTTTTGAAAGTGGTGGTGGGGTGGGTTCAGGCCTTGGGCAGTAAGCAACGGGCGCCTGGTTCACAGCTTGGACATCGGCGTGCCCAGGTCCGCCAGGCGCTCAACATTGACCGGCCTGCGCTGCTCGATCAGCCGGCGCGCGAAGCGCAGGTCGCGCGCCGCATTGGGGCCGATGGCGGCCTGGACCACGTCGCCGGCCAGGTAGAACAGCACGAAGCCGCCGCTGGCCTGGTCGCCGCGCTGCACCACACGGTGCGCGGGCGTTGGCACGCCGTAGATCTGCAGATTCATGCCGTACTGGTCGGACCAGAACCAGGGCAGCGGCTGGTAGTCCACCGCGTGGCCCAGGGCCGAGCGCGCGGCAGCGATGCCCTGGTCCTGCGCGTTCTGCCACGACTCGAGCCGCAGCCTGCGCCCGGCCCAGGGGTTGAGAGCCACGGCCACGTCGCCAGCGGCCAGGATGTCGGGGTCGGACGTGCGGCACCGGGCATCGACCAGCACGCCGCCTTCGCAGGCCAGGCCCGCCTCGCGCGCCAGTTCGTCGTTGGGCACCAGGCCGATGCCCAGCACGATGGTGTCGGCCGCGAGCACGCTGCCATCAGCGAGCCGCACTTCCGAGCGGCCATCCGCCGCGCGCGCAAAGCCTAGGACTCCAGCGCCCAGCACAACGCGGGTTCCCTGAGAGTGATGCAGCGCCAGCAGGTACTCCGATATCGCGGCCGGTACGGTGCGTTCGCACAGGCGGCCCTGCGTCTCGACGACCACGACGTCAGCGCCCCGCTGGCGTGCCGTGGCCGCCACCTCCAGGCCGATCCAGCCGCCGCCCACCACCACCACGCGACGGCCGGGCATAAGCGCGGGCGCCAGCGCCATCGCATCTTCGATGGTGCGCAGCGTGTGCAGCGGCACCTGGTCGGCCCCGGGCACAGCGAGTCGGCGGGCCCGCCCTCCGGTGCACAGGATGAGCTTGTCGTAGGGCACCGCTTCGCCATCGGACAGCAGCACCTGCCTGGCGGCGCGGTCAATGCGGCGCGCCTGCACCCCGGGCCGCCATTGCGCACCCAGGGCGTCGAAGGCCTCGGGCTTCATCAGGCGCGTCGTCTCGGGCTGTGCGGCGCCAGACAACACCGCCTTGGACAGCGGTGGCCGCTCGTGCGGCGGGTGGACCTCGTCACCGATCAGCACGATGCGGCCTGTGAAGCCTTCGCGGCGCAGCGTCTGCGCGGCCCAGCCACCGGCCTGGCCGGTGCCGACGATCACGATGGTGTGGATCGGGCGGGCGGCCGCGCCTTCATCCGGCAATGCGGCGGCCGCAACCTCTGGTCGCTTGGCAGTCATGGGCTTTCCTTGTGAGGGCGGTGGCGCTCAGTCGAAGGCCAGCCAGACGCGGCCGCCCTCGATCTTGACGGGGTAGCTGCGCAGGGGCTCGGTCACCGGCGCGCAGGTGGGCTGGCCGGAGCGCACGTCGAACTTGCCCTGGTGCAGCGGGCATTCGATCTCGTGCCCGTCCAGGAAGCCGTCGCACAGCCGTGCATGGCCGTGGGTGCAGACGTTGTCGGTGGCGAAGACCTCGCCGTCCACGCCATACAGCGCGATGTCCCGTCCTGCAACGGCCAGGCCCATCACGTCATCCTGCGGCACGTCGTCCCGCGCGGCGGCGTCAATCCAGTTCGTGGTCATGGCAGTTCCTCAGATGGGGTAGATCAGCGAATTGGGGATCATCTCGCTGTCGTAGATGACCAGGCGCGAAGCGAACTTCAGGCCCTCTGGCGTGCGCACCACCTCATCGAGCGTACGGCCCACGTTGAAAACGGTGGACTCCTTGGACAGGCGCGTGCGCAGCACCGCGTAGTTGGCCTCGCTGTGGATGCGGCCATCGGCACCGACCTGGTGGACGAGCGGCGCACCCACCACGTGGCGCTGGTAGTAGGGGTCGTGGAACAGCGTCTCGCGGATGCCATAGACGCGGTCCTTCAGCATGCCCTTGCTGTCGAAAGCCAGCGTGGCGAGTGGAAAACCGCGTTCGTGGTTCTCGCGCGGCTGCAGCTTGTAGCTGCAGTCGTCGATGAAGAACTCCGGCCAGGCATCCCAATCGGCGGCGTCGAGTGCACTTGCGTAGCGGGCATAGAGTTGCGTCAGTTCATAGTAGGTCTGGAACTCCATGGTCACGCCTCCATCACCTTGCGCCAGTATTCGTACATGCCGCGGATCAGCGTCTCCGTGACCATGTGGTCCGTGTCGCCGACCTCCCGGCCACCGAGTTCGGCCAACGTGCGGTGCGCGGGCTTGGTCTCGAAGCCTTCCTGCGACCACTCGATGACTTCGCCATCGTCGGCCGACACAAAGCCCGCCGGGCCGAAGAGGTTGGCCTGGCGCAGGCGGCGCTGCGTCATCTCTTCGCTGTCGTCTTCGAAGCCGAAATGCGTCCAGACGAAATCGAAGGCGCCCTTGCCGTCCGGCTGGATGTGGCGTGTGGACACGCTGTTGACCTGCTGCTGGAAGATGACGCTCGGAAACACGGTCATCATCACGGCCGTCGGTGCACCCCACCAGTCTTCGTGCACGATGTCGAGAAAGCGCGGGTCGTTCAGTTCCATGCCCGCCTTGAAGCTGGACACCTGGGTCACGTCGGCCGCCTTGCCGGCCGCGCCGCGGGTGGACACCATGGCCGCATGGCGATGCTGCGCGTCCATCAGCAGCTGGGACTTGTTGTCGGCGCGCCAGAGACCGAAGGTGACGAACCAGGTGTGCAGCAGGCCTGGGTGGTAGGGGTCCTTGATGTTCTCCTGCATCAGCTTCCAGTTGCCCGGAATCCGCTGGCGGTTGTAGCCCAGGATCGTGAGCTTGCGGCCGTCGAACAGACGGTCGAAGTAGCCCAGGATCGCGGGCCCCAGGAAGTCCTCCAGCGGCTCCACGCCATGGTCGAATGACGCGAACACGACGCCACCGCGCGTGGCGACCTTGAGCTTGGTCAGGCCATGCTCGGCAGGATTGAAGTCCGCCGGCATGCCGCCATTGACCTTGCCATCCTGCTTGACGCCGCGCCGGAACGGCACGCCCTGCAGGTCGCCCGACAAGGTGTAGTTCCACTGGTGGTAGGGGCAGGTCAGGCTGTCGCGGTTGCCGTGCCGCTCGCGGCAGAACGCCATGCCGCGGTGCGCGCAGACGTTTTCCACCACATGGATCGAAGCATCCTTGTCACGCACCAGCAGCACGGAGCGTTCGCCGATGACGGTGCGCTTGAAATCGCCCGCGTTGGGGATCTCGGCTTCCAGGCCCACGTAGCACCAGTGGCCGTTGTAGAACAGCCGGTCGAGTTCTTTGCGGTACAGGTCTTCGTCGGTGTAGGCCTGGAACGGGATGCGGCTGGTACCGTCCGTCTCCCAGCGGATCTGCCGGGGAAAGACGGTGACGGGGCATTCATGCATGGGCGTCTCCTTTGTTGTGCTGGTCGGTGGTTCCGATGCGGGCTGCATTCCAGCGCCTGGGGACGGATCATTCGCCGCCAAGCTATATCAGTCAATGGAACATGAGTGATGTTTAACATCACTGATATGAATATTGCTTTCGGGCACGGCCTGGGGGCCTTGTTGTGGGTGGGAGGTGAGCAAGGGCGGCGCAGCATGACGGTGTCCGGGCCAGGCGCGGGTCGCATGGAGCTGCTCCCACCGCGTGTGTCGGCGCGCTGCTGCGCCGCGGCGGTCAATAATCACCCACACAACCCAGAAAGAGTGCAATGAACCACCAGTCGCCGCGTCTTGCCGTCACGGCTTTGCTTTTCAGTGCGCTCTTTGCAGCAACCGCATCGGCGCAAGTCGCACCGGTCATCGCCAAGAGCTTCAACCCGTCAGTGGTCGCGCCCAACGGCAATTCCATCGCGACGATCACGGTGACGAATCCAAACGTTGCCGTGGCGCTCAACGACGTTCAATTCAGTGACACCATGCCGGCGGGGATCGATCTCATCACCCAAACGGGCGGCACATGCAGCACGCTCGCGACGGGGGGAGGCATGTTCTCCATCAACCCCGGCGCGGAGACCTTTTCCAGCAGATCGAACGTGCTTGCCGGAGGCCAGTCCTGCACGATTACCGTCAGTGTTCGGGGGACAGTCATCGGCGCGCACGTCAACACGACGTCGCCAGTCACGTCCAGCAATGCCCCGCCTGGCGCCGCCGCATCGGGAACGCTCACCGTGATGGCGGCCAGTGTTCCCGCCCCTGTGCCAACCTTGTCCGAATGGATGGTGATGTTCCTTGCTGCCGCACTGGCCATGGCGGGCGCCCTCAGGCTGCGGGCGTACGCAGCCTGAGTTTCGGAGGCTGGGCCGCAGCCCCGATCCCCATATCTTGCGTGCGGCGTGCGGCGTGCGGCGTGCGCCAGCGCACTTTCGCCGGCCAAGGCGGGGCTGGCTTCGTGGACGGCGAGCCCTGGCCCCTTGCGCCGCTCAGGCGCCCTTGCCCTCGCTGAGTGCGCCCGCTTCGCTGTCGGCCGTCAGGGGAGCTGCACCGTCACGGGTGCGGACAGTGGCCCCTCGTTGCCCGCGGCATCCAGCACGCTGACCTGGTAGTAGTGGCTGCCGAGCGGCGGCGCGACGTCGGTGTAGCCCGAGCCGGTCACCGTGGCAATCGCCACGCCGTCGCGGTAGACGCGGTAGCGCGTGGCGCTGTCCGCGATGAAGGCCTGCTTGACGGCCTGCATCTGCGGATTGCTGTTCGACTGCGGCAGGTAGCCATAGTTGATGGTCCACACCAGTGTTCCGCCCAGGCCCTGCTCGCGCACCCATTTGCCCTTCTCGGCGATGGAGCGCTCGTCTTCGAAGCTCAGGTAGGTGACCGGCGTGTTCGTGCCGCGGTTCCAGGGTGGCGAGTAGGTCATGTAGCCTTGCTTGGCCACGTCGTCCCAGTGGTACGTGGCGCCCGCGCGGTTGAAGGCGTTGTCGCTCACCAGGCGCTGGTAGTTGTTCTCCCAGTCGCCGTTGTTCATCCAGCCTTGCATGCCGTCCATGCTCTGGCGCGGACCGGTGACGGGATGGTTGTAGTACGCACCGTACAGGCCGATGCCGATGCCCAGCCTGGAGCGCGCGATGCCCATGTCCAGATAGGCCTGCACCGTCGATTCAATCGAGGTCGGGTACAGATCGCCCGCACCGGACAGCGGCGAGTGGTGCCACGACTGCCAGCCCCAGTCGCCGGCCATGCTGTAGGTCATCAGATTGAAACGATCGACTGCGGCGGCCACCTCCGCGTGCCAGGGCGTGATGTCGGGGTCGTTCTTGTTGACCCAGAAGCCGGGCCAGCTCAGCTCCAGCGGCGCGTTCGGCGCCTGGTAGCGGGCACGCAGCGCCGAGGCGGCGCGCAGCTCGCGCAGCAGCGCCAGGGCCTGGGCGCGGGTAGCCACCGTGTCGAGGTTCTCTTCCCAGTCGATGTCCACGCCGTCGTAGTTTTTCTGCACCGCCTTGTCGAGGATGTTCTTGATGAAGCGCGCGCGCACCGTGGCATTGGCGGTGGCGGCAACAAAACCGGGCCCGTCGCTGTCTCCGCCCACCATCATCACCGCCTTGGCGCCCGCGGCGTGGGCCTTGGCGATCAGCGCGTCCTCCACGTTGGCCAGGTGGCCCGAGCCGGCGCCCTCCAGCAGGTCGCCCGCCCGGCCGCCGGGCAGTGAACCGAGCGCGGGCGCATAGCGGCCGAAGACGAAGTGCGTCATGGTGCCCATGTCCACGGCTTCGGGCGGGTAGGTTTCCCAGAACCAGCCCGCGTAGTAGCCGTTGACCCATTTGCCGCTCTGGGCGGCGGGGTTCCATCCCACGTTCACCCCGCGGCTGGTCCTGGCGGCCGTCACGCCGCCCACGGGTGGCAGCGGATTGGTGGCCTCCACCGCCACCTGGGTGGTGGCGGCCACGCTTTGGCCCGCGGTGTTGGTGCAGGTCAGCGTGTACGCCGCGTTCGCTGCGGGGCGCACCAGTTCGTTGCCCTCGGCCGCGCGCGGCCCGCTCCAGCCGCCCGAAGCCGTGCAGGTGGTCGCGTTGTGGGCCTGCCAGGCCAGCTGGGTGCTCTGGCCCGCCATGATGCGTGCGGGCGTGGCACTGAAACTGCCGATGGTGGGGGGCTGCTGTGCCTTGCGCACGGTCACCGTGGCCGATGCGGCCGTGGTGGCGCCAGCCGCGTTGCGGCAGCTCAGTCCGTAGGTGGTGGTGACGGTGGGCCGCACGCTGGTGCCGCCGGTGCCTGCCTGTTCTCCGCTCCAGCCCCCCGTGGCGGTACAGGCCGTGGCGTTCTCCGTGCTCCACGAGAGGATGCTGCTGTTGCCCGCCTCGATCACGTCGGGCTGGGCCGTGAAAGCCTGGATGCGTGGAGGCTGGGGCGGTGGCGTGTTCGGCGCCGTGCCGTCGATGAAGAGCTGCGCGAGTCCTTCGCCGCCCGCCTCGAAGTACTCCATGCGCACGGTGTGGCGCCCCTCGGACAGGCGCACGGACGCCGTGTCCATCGTGATGCCGTGCACGGTCCAGTTGTTGATGATGCGCTTGCCATCCACGAACACGCGCACGCCGTCGTCGGTGTATGTCGTGAACCTGGCGGCGCCCGCGGCGAACGGCAGGCTTGCGGTCCAGCGCGCGGAGAAGCTGTCCACCGGCAGCCTGGGGGCCGGGCTGTCGGTCATCCAGTAGTAGTCGATGGGGCCGCTCTCGCAGCGCTCCAGCACGGCAGCGCCCGCCAGCTTGGTGTTGGGAAAGTACTCCGCCAGCCATTGGCCGGGAGCGCATTCCAGCGCGAAGGCCTGGGTGCCGGCCAGCAGCAGCGAGGCGGCCAGGGCGCGTGGGATCCAGGGGTGGAAGGTAAGGTTTTTCATGGTGTTCTTGGTCGCCAGCGCTTTTCTGTAAAGCGCTGGCAGCTCTCTTTTTGATAGTTAAACAACAACAAATCGGCGTGCGCGCAGGCCGGCCAGCAGCATCAGCGCGGCGAGCAGCAGCACGCCCCATTCGCTCAACGTGGGAATGGCCTGCGCGCCGCCCGGATCGACCACCGGCCCGGGCGCGGGCGCCACGCCGCCCGTGGGCGGGGCCGATGCGCTGCCGCCCGTGTTGTTGGCCGTGACGGTGAAGGTGTAGGTGACGCCGTTGGTGAGGCCCGTCACGGTGCAGGTGGTGGCGGGGTGCTGCACGGTGCAACTGGCGCCGCCGGGCTGGGCGGTGACGGTGTACGACGTGGGCGCGGTGCCGCCCACGGGCGCCTGCCAGCGCACGGTGACCTGCGCGTTGCCGGGCGTGGCGGTCACGTTGGTGGGCGCGTTGGGCGCGCCTGCCGGCATCACTTCGATGGGCACCGAATCGGACGCCAGACCGTTGACGAACACCGTGGCGCGGTACAGGCCGGGCGCCATGCTCGCTGGCAGAAGGCCGGTGACGACGACGGTTTCGCTGCCGCCATTGGGGCGGATGCGTGCGATGGGCAGCCACACCACGGCGCCGCCGTCTTCGCCTTGCAGGCGCACCAGCGGCACTTGCGTGGCCGATTGGCCGGTGCCGCCGCTGCTGGCTTCGACGGCGCCTACCATGCGCAGACCCGACAACTCTGGCGTGTCACTGCGGGACATCCGGCCCGGGTAGGACGTGATGCGGGGGCGACGGGCATCCGCCACGGCGCTGGGGTTGCCGTAAAGCAAGGTGGTGGCGATGGGGCCGCCGGCGTTGATGCCACCGGTGATGAGCACTTCGCCGTTGGCCAGCAAGGTGGCGGTGTGGTCGGTGCGCGCCTGCGGCATGGCGTCCACGGCCTGCCAAGTGCCGGTGGCAGGGTCGTACAGCTCGGCGCTGGCGACGGGGCCGAAGGGGGCCGTGGTGCTCGAGCCGCCGGTGACGAGCACGCGGCCATTGGGCAGTGCAGCGGCGCGGTGATAGACACGGCCCGTCAGCAGGTTGCCCGTGGCCTGCCAGGTTTTGGTGGCGGGATCGAAGATTTCAGCGCTGGTGCCCGAGGCCGCGGTACTGCCACTGCCGCCAGCCACCAGCACACGCCCATCCGGCAGCAGCGTGGCGGCGTGCCCGGCGCGCATGTGAGTCATTGCGGAGGCGGGCGCCCAGGTGCCGGTGGCGGGCGTGTACAACTCGGCGCTGCTATGGATGCTACCTGCGTTGCGCCCCCCGGTCACCAGGACGCGGCCATCAGGCAGCCGCGTAGCGGTGTGATGCCGGTCGCGGGGCTGGATCATGTCTCCCGTGGCCTGCCATTGGAGGGTGGCAGCGCGATAGACCTCTGCGCTGCTGGCGGCGCCGTAGCCCGTGCCGCCCGCGATGAGCACGTCGCCACTGGGTAGTACGGTGGCGGCGTGGGCGGCGCGGGGGCGCAGCAGGGGCGAGGTGCGCGTCCAGCTCGCCGTGTTCGCGTCGTAAATTTCGGCGCTGTCCAGGGCGACGGAGCCGTTGTAGCCGCCCGCCACGAGCACAAAGCGGTCGTTGGGCAGCAGGGTTTGCGTGTGTTCGACACGGGCATCGTGCATGGCCGTGGTACTGCTCCACTGCGCGGTGCTGGGGCTGTAGCGCAGCGCGGTATTGCTGACCGTGCTGCTGTTGCCCACGGTGCCGCCTGCGATCAGCACCTCGCCATTGCTCGACACCCGTGAGGCGGTGTGGAGCTGGCGCGCCGCGGCCAGGCTTGCGGTGTGGCGCGCGGCCAGGGTGTTGAGCTGCAATAGTTCGACGTTCGCCAACGCGCCGCCCCCCGCGCCCTCGCCGCCCGCCACCAGAACCTCGCCCGTGTGCAGCAGCAGCGCGCTGTGCTGGCCGCGTGCCTGCGCCATGGGGGCATAGACGCTGCCCAGGCCCGCAGCGGGGCTGAAGATTTCCACCGCCGCCATGGGCGTGCCACCGGCGTCGTCCGCGCCGCCCGCCAGCAGCACGCGCCCGTCGGGCAGCAGCGCGGCGCTGTGCTGGGTGCGCGCAACCTGCAGGGCGCCGCTGGCCGTCCAGGTGTTGGCGGAGGGGTCGTACAGCAGGGTGTCGCCCAGCGCGCCGCCGCCGTCGTTGCCGCCGGCCACGAACACGCGGCCATCGGGCAGCAGGGTGGCCGTGTGGTTCACGCGGCGCGCCGGCAGCGGCGCGGCGGCGGTCCAGGTGCCGGTGGCGGGGCTCCAGAGTGCGGCGGTGTTGGTGACGCTGTCGCCGTTGTCGATGCCGCCCGCCACGAGCACGCGGCCGTCGGCGAGCAGCGTGGCCGTGTGCTGGCGCGCGCCCATGCCGGGCATGGAGCCGGTGCTGTCCCAGGTGCGGGTGGCGGGGTCGTAGATTTCGGCGGACTGCAGGCCGTCTTGCCCGGCGGTGCCCCGGCCACCGGCCACGAGCACGCGGCCGTCGGGCAGCAGCGTGGCGGTGTGCTGGCGACGGCGCAGCGCCATGGTGCCGGCGGTGGCGCTGACGGCGCCGGCCTGCGGGTCGAAGGTGGCGGCCTCGCGCACCGATGCGCCGGTGCCGCCCTCTCCGCCCGCGATCAGCACCGTGCCGTCCAGGAGCGGCGTGGCCGTGTGGCCCGCGCGCGGGCCGGGCAGGGCGGGGCCGCTGGTCCAGCGGCCCGTGGCGGTGTCGTAAAGCTGCGTGCTGGCCAGCACGCCGCCGCCGCGCCCCCCGGCGAGGAGCACGCGGCCATCGGCCAATTGTGTGGCGGTGTGCTGGTAGCGCGCGCCGGTGAAGCTGCCGGCAGCCTGCCAGCCCGCGGCATGCGCGGTGCTGGCAACGCCCAGGCACAGCGCGGCGGCGTGCAGAACGCGACGGGCCGTGTCGGCCCATGCGGGGGTGGTCATTGGGGGGTCTCCTGAGAGCAAGCAGAAGCCCGCGATTCTTGGAACGCCCGTGCTTTCTGCCTATCGGTCACCTGACCGATGCGCGTGCATTTGTTGGCAAATCGTCGCGCAAGTGGCGTGGGGTATCCCGAGGGGGAATGGCGCGCGCCGCGGCGGCCCCGCACAATCGGCGCCGCCGGGATAGGCGTGGCCCCACGCTTTCCCGCCGCGCGTGGGGCGCAGCCCCCAGTGAGCGGCTTTTGAGCCTGGGGCGGCCCGGCGATGAGAAAAAAGGAAACACGCTTGCATCACGCATTGACCGAACTGCTGGGCACCGTGGCCGACGGGGCGCGCTGGGGCGAGGCGCTGCACGGCTATGCCACCAGCCTGGGCGCGGACCAGATAGGCTGGTTCGTGCTGGCCAGCGGGCCGGAGCAACTGGCGCAATGGGGTCCGCGCTTTGCTGAACACCCGGACCCGGGCTACTGGCTGCACACCCCCTCGGCCGAGGGCGCGCCCGCGCTGGTGGGCCGGGGCGTGACGGCCGAGGCCACGCTGCGCTACGCCGCGCTGTACCGCGAGCAGGACCCGCTGTGGGATGCCGCCATGGCGGGCTACGCCCAGGCCGGTCCGGGCGGCATCTCGGTGGTGACGGATGCGCCCGCCCCTGCGGCACGGCGCTTTCGGCAGACGGCGTTCTACAACGACTTCCTGCGCCCGCACGACATCGGCACGCGCATGTTCGGCGGCGGGTGGAATGCGCGGCACCCGGGGGGCCACCTGTTCGCGTCGGTCTATCGCCTGCGCGACGACGAGGGCTTCACGGCAGAGCAGGCGCGGCGCTTCCATGCGGAGTTCGGCGCCTTGCAGCACGCCGCCTTCCTGCACCGCGAGATGTTGTCCCTGCGCACGCGCACGCAGGGGCTGGAGGCACTGATGGAGCGCCTGCCCATGGGCATGCTGTTCTTCGGCACGGGCGGGCGCCTGCTGCACGCCAACGCCCGCGCGCGGCACCTTGCCGCGAGCCCCGGGCACGGCAGCCTGCGCAAGCTGCTCACGGGCATTGCCAATGTGCGGCAGGCGGACGCTGCGCTGGGCGCGCTGTTCACGCAGTCACTGCATGGTGAGAGCGGCTGCGCCGAGTTGCCGGGCGGGCTGCTGCTGGTCTCGCTGGCCGTGGGCGATCTGGCGGCGCTGGGCCTGAACCACGCGGCCCCCGGCGTGGCCTGGGTGCTGATGGAGCGCACGCTGGACGCGGCGGCCGCCGCTGCCCTGGTGTGCCAGGCCTACCGGCTGAGCCCGGCCGAGGGCGCCCTGCTGCTGGCGCTGATGCGCGGCCAGACCCCGCAAGACTTTGCCGACGCGCGCGGCGTGCGCATCCGCACCGTGCGCACGCAGATGAGCACCCTTCTGCTCAAGACCCGCACCCAGCGCCAGCAGGACCTGGTGGCGCTGGGGGCGCGGCTCATGCTGCTGGCGCCGGGGCAGGCCGCCGATGGGGCGGTGGCAGCGGGGGCGCGGACCACAGCGCCCTGAACGGCGAAGCGGGACATGTGCCGCCCCGGGGGGCGTGGAGTCAGGTGCGCAGGGTGTGGCCCAGGTCGTCCCAGCCGCTGGTGCCGGTGGCTGCAAAAATGGTGCGCAAGTGCTTCTTCAGCGCGGCGCTGCCCACGCCCGTGCGCTCGGTGCAGTCCGTGCGTGCATGGCCCAGGCCGGCCAGCAGGGCAATTTCGCGCTGCAGCGGGCTCAGCGGCAGTTCGAACACGCGGCGCACCACGCCGATGCCGCGCGGGCGCAGCAGCTGCAGGGTGACCAAGAGTTGTTGTGCCCCGCCCGCCACGGGGTGCAGGGTATGGGCGTCGGCCGCCAGCCAGCCACCCGGCATGGGAATGCGCTCGGCGCCCTGCGGGGGCTTGCCCAGGCGCCGGGGGAGATCGTGCAGTACCGCCGTTGCCGCCGTGCCGTGCACGCCCAGCCCGAGAAGATTGGCTTGCCGCAGCAACTGGATGGCGGTGGTGTCGGCGAGCTGCGGCTGCTGGTTGGCCGCGTCGAACAGCACATGGCCCACCGGGCTGTTCAGGCCGGTGTCCCAGGGGCGGGCAGGGGGCGTGTGCGGGAAGGCCCGCGCGAGGCTGGCCGATGCGCGCTCCAGCAGCGCGGCCTCTGCGTCGCCGAAGCCCTTGCCTGGGGCGCGGAACAGCGCGGCAATGGCACGGGTGCGGCCTTGCGCTTCCACCCGCAGGTCCAGCGTGTGGTGGTGGCCGCTGGCGCGCACGAGGAGGTTGTAGGAGTTGGAGCGGAAATAGCGGGCATCCGGCGCCATCAGCCTGCCGACGCGCGGACCATCGGGCCGGGCGAGGGCGAGCACATTGGTTTCGTGGGGGCCCACGAACAGTTGCTGGAACTCGTTGAGGAACAGGTCTTGCGCCGATGCAGGGGAATCCTCGTGGTGGAAGCCTTCCGGCAGGCCCTGCCCGTCCATCCAGAACAGGGCCGCCGCATCGGCACCCACCAGCATGCGCAGCACGGCGCACACCTCGGGGGCCACGGGCGCGAGGCCGAGGCCCAGGCCGCAGAGCATGTCCAGCTCCTGCCACAACCGCTGCCGGGATGCGGCCGTGAGGGCTGGGGAGGATGGCCGCGAATTCATGGGGTGAGGGGGAATGCAAGTCGGGAAGGGGGCATTATGGGATCCCGCACATTTTTTTCAGCACATGGTCGATTTGCGACCGTCAGCTTCGTCGTCAGTGCATCACCACCCTCAAAGCACCTCCGTATGAAATACCTCGGCCTCGCCTACTTCACCCCCGAAAAATTCGCCGCGATGGCGCCGGACGACGTCCAGGCGCTGGTGCGCCAGTGCCCCCCGCTGGACGAGAAGATGCGCGCTACCGGCAAGGTCCTGGTGTCCGCGTCGCTTGGCGACCTGGACAACTGGGCAACGCTTCGCCCGCTCGGCGGCAAGACGCACGTCAGTGACGGGCCGTACACGGAGTCGAAGGAAGTGGTCGGCGGCCTCTTCATCATCGAGGCGGACAGCCGTGAGGAGGCGCTGCGCATCGCCTCCATGCACCCGGCGGCCACGCTGGGCGAAGAGGGCGGATGGGCCATCGAGCTCATCCCCATGGATTTCTACCTGGCCCGGTGAGGGCCAGGGCGCCTGTCGCCAGGATGCTTCGGGGGCTCTCCCCACTAAGACCCGGCATGCGGGGCCTTCTGCCGCGCCTCATGCCCTGCGGCGGCGCACCACTCCCAGGCCCGCCAGCAACGCGGACAGCAGCACCCACCCCGTGCTGCCCAGCGCGGGCACCGGCGTGGCGCTGGGCGCCAGAAGGGCCGGCGTGCAGGGGCTGCTGAAGGGCTGTGGCGGGCTCCAGCGTGAAAGCTGCTGCGTCTGCACGCCCCCCGAAGCGTCGTGCACGCTGCGGTTCTGGGCGGCATCGGAGAACACGTTGTTGATGCCGTTGGCGAACCAGTGCGCCGGCACGGTGTGCGTGATGCCCGTGCTGCTGAACGATGCGCCCGCCGGGTCGCCATTGATCTCGGTGAACATGCCGGTCAGCACGCCGGCGCCATCGGTAGTGGCGCTGCCCAAGGCCAGCGTGGGCGCGGAGATGGCAAGGTCCTGCACGAAGCCCACGTTGCGCGCGTCGTTCATGCGCCAGAAGGTGCACCTCAGGTGCGCCCCGGTCCATGCCTGGTTGGAGGCGGAGTTGCCGCCGTTGTCGAACACGAAGGTGACGCTGTAGCTCTGGCCGCTGATGATCTCGGGGAAGTCGGTGATCGAGATGGTCCCGGTGTAGGTCGTGGCGAAGGGCGCGGCCTGGGCGGCGCCCGGGAGGCCGATGGCGCAGGCCAGGAAGGCGGTGGCGAGCCTGCTGCGGTGGTTGCGGAGATGGCGCATGGAGGTTCCTCGGGCTGGATGGCGGGCGGGTGTGATGGCCCGCGGCGCCAGCGGTGGTGCTTCAATTTTTATAGCTGCTTGCGCTTGTGTGGAAAGCGCTGGAGGCCAAAAAGCCTCAAACCTGCCTGCGCCGCAATGCCCGCAGGCCCAGCGTGGCGGCGGCCAGCGACAGCAGCGCCAGCGCCCATTGGCCCAGCGTGGGCACGGGGGTGGCCGGCCCCGGGGGCGCGCCGTTGCACTGCGCGTGCCAGGGTGTCTCTCCGGTGGCGGCGTCCCAGTCGGTGCTGGCCGACGGGGGGAGTGGATTGGGGCACAGGATGGACTGGCCCGTGAGCAGCGAGTTGGGCGCCGTGGGCAGGGGGCCGGTGAGCAGGTTCTGGTCCACCACCAGGACCTGCAGGCCGGGAGGCAGTGCGGGGATGGGCCCGGTGAGCTGGTTCTTCTGCACGGACAGGATTTGCAGCGCAGGCATGCCGGCGAGCGGCGGGATGGCGCCGGTGAGCTGGTTGTCGCGCACGAGGAACCATTCCAGGGCGGGCAGGCCGGTGAGCGGTGGCAGCGGGCCGGTGAAGGCATTCATCGCGGTGATGTAGCGCGTGAGGTGCTGCAGGCCCGAGGGGTCGGGCAGCGGGCCCGTGAACTGGTTGTTTCCCACGTTGAAGAACGCCAGCTGGGTCAGCCCCGCGATGGGCGGCACGGGGCCGGTCAGGCCGCCGCCGGTGAGGCTGATGGACGTGAGGTCCGGCAGCGCCGCCCAGTCAGGCAGCGGCGTGCCGGGTGGGGTGCTGGACATGGCGTTGGAGACGAATGTCATGCCCGTGACCGTGGTCTCGCCCGCGTCGCAGGCGATGCCCGCCCAGTTGCACTCGGTGCCCGGCACACCGCCCCAGCCACTGTTGTTGAGCCAATTGGGGCCATTGGTGGCGAAGTAGAAGTCCATCAGGTACTGGCGCTGCGATGGAGGAATGGCGGCCTGCGCGCTGGTGGCGGCGAGCAGGGCGAGGGTGGCGAGGAGCCGGGCAGGTATGAAAGCGGTCATGCCGGCGATTCTTGGGAATGCGCCGCGCCGCGTCGTTGCCGGCAACGACAATCGCCTTGTTCAAAACGACATGTGCGCGCCCGTGGCGCACGCCGTGTCAGGCCGTTGCGCGCACGTCGGTGGGCGTCATGCCGAAGCGCCGCCGGAAGGCCCGGCTGAAGGCGGAGAAGTCGTCGAAGCCGTTGTCCAGCACGATCTGCAGCACGCGGCGGTGGCGCTGGCCGGGGTCGGCCAGCGCGGCGCGCACGCGCTCCAGCCGGGCGCCGCGCACGAAGTCCGAAAAGCAGGTGCCCTCGCGCGCGAACAGGCGCTGCACCTGGCGTGGCGTGAGGTGGTGCAGGCGGGCGATCTGCGCCAGGCTCAGTTCGGGCTGGGCGATGCGCGCCAGGATGTCGCGCTGGATGAGCGCCAGGCGCGGCACGTCCACCGCGTCGCTCCCGGGAGGCTGCGTGCCTTGCCCTGCAGGCGTGAGCATGCTGGCCATCAGCTCCTGCAAGTGCGAGCGGGCCGATTGCAGCAGCGGTTCGGAGAGCGCGGGGCTGCCGGCCAGCAGTTGCGCATAACCCATGGCCAGGGCGGGCTCGGGCATGTCGGAACGCAGCAGCCGCAGCGGTGCTTCTTCGAGCCGCGCCACCTGCTGCGCCAGGGCGGCCCGGGGCAGCTGGAGGCTGGAGGTCTGCCCGCCCCAGAGATGGATGAACTCGTGCGCGCGGGCCTTCGAGTGCAGGACGAAGCCACCCGCCGGTATCTCCAGGTCGCCGCCTGTGGTGCGGATGGCGCAGCCGTCCTGGGTGGTGGTGAGCAAGAGGTCGTCCGCCCCGGCCCCCAGGTGCGCGGGCTTGTGTTCGAAATGCGCAGGCGTGTGCGCGCTGTGCGCATAGGCGGCCCCTGCCCCGAGGGGCATCAGGGTGACGGTGAAGTCCAGCGGGGCGGCACCTTCGCAGGGCCACAGGTCCACGCGCATCAGCGCGCGGCCAAACAGCTCGCGCAGCGCCTCGGCCTTGTCGCGCCCCGTGTAGTCGCGAGAGGAAATTCGCAGGCGCTGGGGAAGGTCGGGCGTTTGCTGCATGGGATTGACGGCAACGGATGGCGGCTGTGCGAGGCAGGCAGTTTAAGCCGGCGGTGGTGGCTTGCAAGGCCGCCGCCCCAGCGCTGGATCTCCAGGGTCTCCCCCATGCCGGGAAAAACGCGTGGCCTTCGTCATCTCGCGCTTTCTCCTGGTGCCAACAAAAAGGGCTCCCAAAGGGAGCCCGATCTGCCTGCCCGCCCCTGCGGTTCAGTTAACACTCCCCATGGCAGCAGCACCCGCAAATGCAAAGTGCCGCCACCATGGGAAGTCCCGCAACTGCTTCAATCCAACTCAAGCAGTTGGTCTGCCCATTACATGGCGCTGAATTCGCCCGAAGGGATCTGGCCGGTGCGCACGGCTTCGGCAGCCTGGGCACGCACTGCGGCGCGGTCGGCGGTGGACTTGTAGGTCACCACACGCGAACCAGCGGGTTCGATGGAGCGGGTCTGTGCCACGGTGGCGGCTTCGGCTTGCACTTCGGCGCGGGTGCGGTTGGTCTCGAACTTGGTGGCGAACTGCGAAGCATCGGCTTCATCGGCCTGGGCACCGAAAGAAGCGAAAGCAGCCACAGCGGCGATGGAGAGGAAACGTGCGGTCGTGTTCATGATGAAAATCCTTGAAGTTAAAAAAGCGTCTCAAAAAAGCCGGGACAAAAACCATTTCTGAACCGGGTTCGGTGAGTCGCCTTGCGGGTTCGGCTCATCGATGGGTTGAACTGTACGCCTGGGGTATCCAAAGAAAAACCACTTGGTCGCGAACTAACTGTTCCAGTATTGAGAACAATCATTCCGCCTCCGGTAGAGCCCCTGCGCGCCGCGAACCCGGATGTCACAATGCCCCGACAGGAGGAGACAGAACGTGCACACAGAATTCCAGCAGACGCGCCGCGCGGCGCTCATTGCGGTCGCGGCCACGTTGGCGGCATGCGGTGGAGGCTCGGGCGACGGCGAGGCGCCGCCAGAGGTGGGACAGGTGATCAACTCGACCATGAAGTCGGCCTTCAATGGCAGCACGTACCCCATCCAGGTCTTTTTGCCGCAGGCCTATGCCACGGGCACAACCACGCTGCCCGTCATCTATGCGACCGAGGGCGATGCGCAGTACGGAGGGCCCAATATCTCGCGCTTTGACACGTTCAAGGCGGTGATGCAGCGGCTGGGTACGCAGGCCATCCTGGTGGGCATTGGGGGCACTGCATGGCGGGGCATCGACTTCCTCATGCCCGGTGCGGCCAGGTACCTCGACTTCATCGTGAAGGAACTGGTGCCCGCCGTGGAGCGCCAGTACCGCGCCGACCCCAGGCGCAGGGCCCTCTCAGGCTTGTCCCATGGGGGCTACTTTGTGGTGGCGGCACTCATACTGGAGGCCCGCGCAGGCGTGGCGCCCAGCTTTTCACACTACCTTTCGACCGAATGCAGCGTGGGCGAGCACACCAGCCCCGCCGGCGTGCTGGCGTTTGAAAAGCAGATCGACGGCAAACCCCTGCCCACAACGCTGTTCCTGGCGGGTGCGAGCGGCGGCAATCACCCGCTGGTCAGCATCCCCCTCTTCAATCAGATGGCCTCGCAGAGCCTGCCGGGCCTGGTGATGCACAAGGCCGAGTACAACACCACGCATGTGGGGGCGGACGTGCCCGCGTTTGAAGAGGCGCTCAAGCGGTTCGTGTCCTAGGCCCGCCCGCAGGCCGCGGCGAAAGCCCCATCCCTGCGCGGTGCTCGCAACCCTTGGCCCGCAGGACCCGGGGTGCCAAAAAAACTTGCGGCCAGGTGGAGATTTGACGATATTGAGGTGCCGTTCCCGCCGGCAAGCCACTGGCAAGCACCGTTGCGCGTAGCGGCGGGCGGCGTCTTTTTGGAGGATGTTGCATTGAAGTGTCCCCCCATTCTCGAGTCGGAAGCAGCCCGCCTTCAGGCGCTTTCCGACTACGGACTTGATGGTGATCGCCCTTTGCCAAGCCTTGACTCGGTCGTCCAGATCGCGGCCAGGATCTTCGGCATGCCCGTTGCGGCCGTGAACCTCATTGGCGACGACCATGTGTTCTTCGCGGCCAGCACAGGGTTCGAAGGCCAGCGCGTGGACATGCGGCGGGACGTATCGTTCTGTGCGCACGCCATCGCCAGGAATGAGGTCATGGTGGTGCCGGACGCGAGCCGGGATGCGCGTTTCTATGACAACCCGCTGGTCACCGGATTCGCCGGCGTGCGGTTCTATGCGGGAGTGCCGCTGTACTCCCCTGGCGGGCTGGCGCTGGGCGCGCTGTGCGTGATCGACAGTGTTCCCCATTTCGACTTCTCGGACGACGACCGTGCGCGGCTCGCGGATCTCGCGCAGATGGCCTGCGACCGTCTGGAATTGCGCAGGCTGGAACACTCCACCGAACGCGCCCGGCGGCCCTTCGAGGACGATGCGCGAACCTCGCCCACGGCGGTGGTCTGGTTCGATGAGAGCTTGCGTGTCATGGCATGGAACAAGGCCGCCGCGTCCATCTTCGGCCATGTTCCGGCGGACGGTCCGGGCCGCCTGGTCGTGGATTTCCTGGCGGAGCGCCACCGCGCCGCGGTGGGAAGCCTCATTGCGCAGGCCGCCGCCGCCGGCACGGCGGACGGGCTGGTGGTTCCCGACGGCCTGGCCGGGGTGCGCAAGGACGGCTCGGAATTCCCGCTGGGCGTGGCGCTTTTTTGCTGGCGCGACAAAGGCAAGCTGACCTTCCACGCCCATCTGCAGGACCTGTCGAGCCACCCAGGGCAGTCCGCGGAGCTCCGGCGGCTGTCCACGACCGACCTCCTCACGGGATTGGCCAACCGCGCGAGCTTGTACCGGCGCATGGAAGAAGCACTGGCGGGATCCGCCGGGGCATGCCTGCTGCTTGTCGACATCGACGGCTTCAAGGACGTGAACGACACCCTGGGACATGGCGTGGGCGACGGTGTCTTGCGCGAAGCGGCCCAGCGCCTGGTCGAGTGCGTGCCTTCGCTGGCCACCGTGGCGCGCACCGGCGGCGATGAATTCGCGGTTCTCATCCCCGGCTGCACCAGCCATCGGGAATCGATGGCGGCGGCCCGGAGCATCGTCGACAGCCTTGCCGAGCCCATCAGCGTGAACGTGCACGAAATCCGCATCACCGCGAGCTGCGGACTGGCCGCGGCGCCGGGCGATGCGCAGGAAGCACTGGAGCTTTTCAGCAACGCGGACCTCGCCCTGTTCAAGGCCAAGAGCTATGGGCGAGGGCAGGTCTTCGCGTATGCCGCGACTCTGCGCATGGAGGCGACGGCCCGGAGGCTGTACAGCATCGAGCTGCACCGCGCCGTCAGCGAGGGCGAGTTCGTGCTGTTCTATCAGCCCCAGATCAGGCTCAGCGATGGCTCCCTGCGCGGTGCGGAGGCCCTGATTCGCTGGCAGCACCCACAACGCGGGTTGCTCTCGCCCGCTGCATTCCTGCCCGCGCTGGAAAACGGGCCCCTGGCATCGGTGGTGGGCTTCTGGGTGCTCGACGAAGCCTGTGCGCAGGCAGCGCATTGGCGCCGCTGCGGCGCCATCGATTTCCGCATCGGCGTGAACCTGTTTGGCGCCCAGTTCCGGGTGAACGACATGGCGGCGGAGGTGGCTGCCACCTTGCAGAGGCATGGCTTGCCCCCGCATGCCCTGGAGCTGGAAGTGACCGAGAACATCGTTCTCGATGACGATGATCTGGTGCTGGGCGTGCTGGAGAAAATCAAGGGCATGGGCGTCGGCATCGCCTTTGACGACTTTGGCACCGGTTATGCGTCGCTCAGCCTCCTCAAGAAGTACCCGGTGACGCGTTTGAAAATCGACCGTTCCTTCGTCCAGAGCACGCCCGAGTCTGAGCGGGATACGGCGGTGGTCCGCGCCATTCTGGACATGGCCCGGAGCTTCGATCTTGAAACCGTGGCGGAAGGCGTGGAGACCGAAATGCAGCGCGATTACCTGAAGGATTGCGGCTGCCAGGAAGGGCAGGGCTACCTGTTCAGCCGCCCTGTGTCCTCCTACGAGTTTTCCGAGTCCTTCCGCCTGCGCACGGAACGCCGGATGGGCAAGCTTGCATGATGGCCGCCGCGCCAGGGCCGGTATGCCGCAAGCCGGAATGAACCGGAGTCCGACGCCACGCTTTCACCTGCGGCGCGCCGCGGCCGTCCCACCCGCCAGGACACAGGCGGCGGCAAGAACCTGGAGCAAGAGCACCATGGCAAAAAAAGGCCCGGTGTTGGTGCCCAGCAGCGGGGCACCCGCTGCCCCGTGGCTGAGCACCGCCGCAAAAACCATGGGGGCGAACGCGTAGAGGGCCTGGGCCACCGCCACGCAGCGCGCAACGACCCGTGGTACCTCCGGGGGGGCGAATTCTGATTGCGCGATGAGCGGTGGCATCGAGGTCGCATTCCCGATGCCCAGGCCGAACAGAATGATGCCCAGAACCAGGATGCCTGCATGGTGCGCGCCCGCAAGCAGCATCAGCGCAGTCCCCACGGCCTGCACGCCGTAGCTGCATGCCGCGGCAAGCCTGCGGTTGGCCCGTGGCCCCACCACGCGGGCCATCACCAGGCGCCCGCCCATTCCGCACCCCGTGGCCAACGCCATGATGGCGCCGGCCTGCTGCCTTCCCAACCCCGGCACCATGAGCGAGAAGAGCTGGGCAATCAGTCCGATCTGGGCAAACAATCCCAGCGACATGGCCGCCGCCAAGGTCAGGAAGCCCCGGTCCGACCATCGAAGAGTGCCGTCCCGTGCTGGAGGGGGCGCGCCTGCTTCCGTATCGCTGCCGTCGGCTCCATCCGCCACCTGCGATTGTGTGGAGGGTGACTTCGGCAGCACCGTGTGCGCGATGAGCGCGACCATCCCCACCAGCACGGTGCCCACGCAAAGCGCTGCCACGGGGAATCCGTAGCGTTCGATCATGGCCGCCCACAGGGGGGAGAACACCATGCCCCCCACGCTCGCGCCGTTGTATGCCCTGCCCAGCGCGAGAGGCCGCCGCGCCACGAACCAGGGCGAGATGATCGCGTTGATGCCTGCTGCCCCCAGGGGAACCCAGCCACCGCCGGTCAATGCCGCCGCGACAAAAAGCTGCCAGGGCTGTGCCGCGGCGGCCCATCCAGCGACTCCGAGCGCGAGCACGACGGCGCCTCCCTGTGTCGCCGCGGGAATGCCGAAACGGCGATGCCATCCTGGCAGGCAGATCACGACCCCTGCACCCACCAGGAAGTGAAAGGTGACCGCAGCAGACACCAGGGACAGGGACCAGCCGGTGCGCGCCATGACCGCGTGCAGGAAGACTGGCGGGCCATAGAAGCCTGCGCCCCATCCCAGCAGTGCAATGACGAAGGCTGCGCGGACTACGGTGTCGCCATAGAAGACGGGGCGGCGGGTGGAAGGCATGCGGACAAGAGTGGTGGGCGCGGTGAAGACCGCAGGACCACCGATGCTGCCCGCTGGCGCGAGAGCACGGTTCGCCCTGGAGCGAACTGTGGGTGTTCATCCACCGTGCATCGTCCGGGGCGGGGGGCGCCCCTTGCGTCCCCGCCGTCTCAGGTGACCGGCCACAGCATTCCTTGCCTGGTGGAGACCCGCCTCTGGGCGGGCGTGTCAGGGGCTCTGGCGTCGAGGCGACGCGCCGGGTGCGTGCGGCCGCAGTGGGGCGCCCGCCCTGACGCGGCGCACGGGAAGGTCGGGCGCGAGCCGCTCCACGGCAGAGGTGCGGGACGCGGGTCGAAAGCCGTGTGGCACCACCAGCACGTCCACGCGTGCCTCCCGGAGCAGGCGTTGTGCAACGCTCTCGAACAGGAGGTCGGACACCATCGACGCCGGGTGTTTGCCGACGACGACAAGGTCCGCCGCGCTGTGTTGCTGCAGCACCAGAATCTGGCGAACGGGGTCTCCCCGCCCGATGGAGGACGACAGCCGATTGCGCCGTGCATCATGCGAATCCGTCAATGTGACCATCCTGTCCTGCGCGGAGCGCCGGCACTGTTCGCGGTAGAGCTGGATGGCGCGCTCCGACACTTCGGCATACCGCAGCTTTCCTTCGTCGGCGGTGCTGATGGCGTGAAAGAGCTCGACCCGTGCCGAGGGATGGAGCGCAAGGCCCAGGTCGACCAGGCCGTGAGACATCCGCGAGAAGTCCACGGCCACCATCAGACCCTGGTACGGCTGGTGGGCCGGATTGCGCACGACGATGACGGGGCGTGGGCAAGCGCGCAGCATCCTGAGGGCCGGATGGGTGGTGAACCAGGCGCGCAGGCCTCGCACGGGTGCCGTGCCCCACACGACCAGATCGGCGCCAGCCGCCCAGCGTGCGACCTGTTCGGCATCGCCTGCGGCCTGTGTTGCCGCCTGCACCGCGATGTCGTGGCGCTGCCCCAGCTGCACGGCGTGATGTGCCAGCCGCACGTCCGTGTCCGAAGGCGGCTCCTCGCCGGGGTCGGCAAGGTAGGAGATTTTCAGCGTCGCACCGTGCTCGGCGCAGCACAGCGCAGCCCGGGCCAGTGCGTGGCCTCCCTGCTGGGAGAAATCGGTGACGGCAAGGATGGAGCGAGGGATCATGGGGAAAACTGCTTTCTGAAAGAGCGGCGCCGGCCGGCGGCGCCAATGCGCGGCGAGACCAGGGCGGGCATGGAGATCGGCGAGGGGACGTGCATCTGGCGCGCCGCGGGCCGCGGTGGCTGCTTGCCGCGGGGCTACCTGGCGTAGTCGCCCCAGGCCTCGGGCGGGTGGCGGACGCTCGCGGCCGTGGCTGCGCGCGTTTCGCCATGTGTGGCGGCCACCTCGGCATGCAGGGCGCGGGAGCGGAAGATCTCTGCGGTGTGGGGCAGGTCCGCAAGGAATGCGGGAAGCTGCGCGATTCTCAGCCGCGACCGGCGAGGGAAGTCAGGTTCGGTGAGCGTGCGCCCGCCGTGATCCGCTGTATGCATGAAAAGCACTCCATCGAGTCCGGCCGTTGCCCTGTGGGCAAAAGGCGGCCGCTACCGCGCAAGGCGGGTGCCCGGCGGTGGATGTCTGCGCTGAAAGGGGAAAAAGGTGCCGCCGGGCTCAGGAATGTGCTGGCGCTGGCTGACGGTGCGCCTTCCTTGCCGCCGCGCAGGCGCATGCCGCCGCGCGAAGCGGTGCGGTCAGGGCGGCGGCGGTTCGAGGGAAGGTGGCGGTCATGGGCCCAGTGTACGCAAGGTGCACCCCTTTGGCGGCCAAAGGCCCCATGCTTCTTGCCAGATAGCGCGGATGTCACGGGCTACCCGGGCCAGGTGCCGCCTGTGGCCCTGAACCTGGCCATCGTGCGCGCGGGCCTGGAGGCGGCGGCCGCTAGAGCGCCACGGTTTCCGGCTCGTGCTCAGTCCGCACGCCCAGCGGCAGCACACAGAGCCTGACGCCGTCCAGCGTGAGCACCAGGCCAAGCCGCCCGCCCATCTGCACCACGCCACAGGAGGTCGCGGCTGGCGCGGAGACGGCTTCGGCGGCGGCCACGCATGCCCGCGCAGACGCACTGACTGGCGGCTGGCCGAGCATCGCCCACAGTATTTGCGGATCACGCAGCCGGAGCGATTGCAGGAACATGCGGAAAACCACCTCTTCGCTCGATTCGCGTTCGGGCGATGGCCGAGGCTCCAACCCGCTGCCCGCGCGCCGCAGCCGCAACAGTGCCCGCCGCAGCTGTTGCCGGCTGGCGGTTTCGGACCGGCCACTGGCCTGGGCGATCTCGGCATGGCCGAGCTCGAACACTTCGTGCAGCAGCACCACGGCCCCGTCCGCTGGCGCCAGGTGGGCGGCGAGCAGGCGCAGCGCGCGGGAGGCATCCTCCGCCAGCGCCGCATCCATCTCGGCCGATGGCGACGCATGCACGGGGTGGCTGGCGACAGCTCGCGCCAGCCATTGCTGCATCCAGTGGCGCCGGCGCAGGCGGTCGACGGCCAGATTGCGCACCACGGTGAGCAGCCAGGCCTGGGCCGCGTTGAGTTCCAGCGCGTCGGCCTCCAGCGCGCGGACATAGGCGTCCTGCACGGCATCCTCGGCATCCGAGGGGCCCAGCAGGCGGGAGGCCGCGCGCACCAGGCGGCGGCGGTCAGCGTCGATCAGGGCCGGCTGGCGTTCGTCATGCATCTGCAAATCTTGCCACAGCCGTGCCGGGGCCCGCGTGTCACGAAATCCGCGCTTCGTTCGTCAAGGCAGTTCCACCACCCCGAGGAATCCCGCCCATGAACACCCCAGACACCGCCACGACGCCCAGCGCCACCGAGCCGCGCACTTCCTATCTGGAGGAAAAGGCGTTCAAGTCGCGCACCCTGTTGATCTTCGGCACCGTCACCGACCTGGTGGCCGCCGACGTGGCGCGCCGGCTTATCGCATTGGACGCCGACAGCGCCGAACCCATCGACGTGCTGGTGAGCTCGCCCGGCGGACACCTGGAATCGGGCGACGCCATCCACGACATGGTGCGCTTCATCGCAGCACCGGTGAACATGATCGGCACTGGCTGGGTCGGCAGCGCGGCCACCCATCTGTACCTGGCGGCCCCACGCGAGCGGCGCTACTGCCTGCCCAACACACGCTTTCTGATCCACCAGCCCAGCGGCGGCTCCGGCGGGCCGGCCAGCGACATCGCCATCCAGGCCCGCGAGATCGTCAAGGCCCGGGAGCGCATCGCGCGCACGATCGCGCGGGAAACTGGCAAGCCGCTGGACGTGGTGCTGGCGGACATCGAGCGGGACCGGTGGCTGTCGGCCGAGGAAGCGGTCGAGTACGGACTGGTGTCGCGGATCATCGAGCGCAAGAGCCAGCTGCGGGCCGCTTGACTTGGTGGCGCACGCGGCGAAGGACGCCGAGGCTGGGTAGCCTTCACCGGTGCGGCCGGAAACCCGGCCTTGGATTTGGTTCCCGGAGATTGTTTCCGATACTGGAACGGTTAGTTCGCGACCAGATGGTTTTTCTGTGCACGCCACCGGCGTACAGTTCAGCCCATCGATGAGCCGAACCCGCAAGGCGACTCACCGAACCCGGTTTGAAGCAGTCGTGAGCATGGCTCTTCGCGCTTTGTTCCGGCTTTTTTTGAGACGCTTTTCTTTAAGGATTTCTATCATGAACACCACCGCCCGTTTCCTCTCCATCGCCGCTGTTGCCGCTTTCGCCTCTTTTGGCGCCCACGCCGACGAAGCCGACTCCTCGCAGTTCGCCCTGCAGTTCGATACGAACCGCACCCGTGCCGAAGTGAAGGCGGAAGCCGTTGTCGAAGCTCGCACCCACAACATGGAGCCAGCAGGCTCCCGCGTGGTGACCTACCAATCCACGGCCGACCGCAGCGCCGTGCGCGCCCAGGCAGCCGAAGCCGTGCGCACCGGCCAGATCCCTCACGGCGAATTCAGCGCCATGTAATTGAATTGACGCAGTTGCGGGCCTTTCCATGGTGGCGGCACTTCGCGGGTGCCGCTGCCATGGGAAGTGTTTTCACCGCAGCGCAAGGCAGTACAACGGGCCCCATCGGGGCCTTTTTTTGTGGGTGGTCTCCACGTGGCGGCAAGCACCGATAAACTGCTGCCGAGGCCGCATTGGCGCCATTGAGGGCGCGCGGGGGCCTCTTGCCTGCCACCCTCCCACACGGCCTTGTCCCAGAGCGGGGTTCTCCCAATGATCTGCGCCACTTTCCTGTGCATAGCCGCCATGTCGTCTCCGGCGCAGGCCGAGGACGTCTGGTTCACGTTGCATGGCGACCGCCAGGAGGGTGAAAAGAACCTGATCGAGGTGCGCCCCGAGCCCGTGGGCCTGGACCACCGCGTGGTACTCGATCTGCGCGTTTCAAGAGACAGGATCCGGACTTCCTTCAAGGGGCAGAAGTACCGCTCGTACTATGCCAGGGTGGTGGTCCATTGCCCTTCCCGAACGGCGTGGTATGTGTGGCTCACCTACTATGGGCTGCCGGCCTGGAAGGGCGACGCCGTGGGCCGCGAGGAGTACGCCGAAGGCAAGGCCCCCGTGCTGTTCAAGGATGTGCCGGGAGAGCCTTACAAGGGAATGATCTCTGCGGCATGCAAGGTGCGTGGGTAGCTCCCGCCGGTGCGGTTGCCTCACGCATTCTTCCCGGATTTCTGCAGGATGCTGATGTGCCCGTCTGCTTCAAGAAACGCAAATTGCATGTCTTTCGGGTCGCAGTCCGCTTCACGCAGCGCACGCTGCGCGTCGCAAAGCGGTACATGGTGCTTGCGCAGCACATCCGTGAAGATTTCCCCGTTGCTGCCGATCAGGACCGGACGGCCTTCCACCCACTGCTGAACCCGTTCGCTGCGGGAGGTGATGACCGCGACGGCGACATTCAGCGCAATCAGCGTCGTTGCGGAAAACAGTCCTGCCGTGACGGACTTCTCGTCACCGTTCAGACCTGCGGACACCGACTCGCTTAGCAGCATCACCACCAGAAGATCGAAGGGGGTGAACTGGCCCACCGTCCGCTTGCCTGAAATCCGTACCAGCAGGAGAAGCACCGCATAGATGATGGCGGCCCGCAATGGCATCTCCCACCACGCACCGCCCAGCTGAAAAACGTCCATAGGCTTACCCGTCTCGATCTGCACCCGTGAAACCGACCGGCATCGACATCCTTCCGGTGCGCGGTTGATCGCTAGACTATCCGAGCGGCCCGCGAAGCGGGCGTCAGAGGAATGCCGGCTTGCCGGCTGGGCGCGTCCTACAGGTGGTGTTCTGGTGGCCCTCGTGGCTGATCAGGGCGAGCACGGCCGCGAAGAACGTCATGCCTTGCGGATGGAGCATTTGAGAACCCGCGACATCTGGCGCAGCGCGGCCTGCTTGTGCGGTTCGTGCTCGGCCGCCGTGCAGTTGGCGGGCACCCATACCTTGAACCCCCGCATGTAGGCATCCATCGCCGTCAGGTGCACGCACATGTCCGCCGCCAGGCCGACAACGATCAATTGCTGCGTTTGCATCTGCCTGAGCAGATGGTCCAGCGGCGTCGAGTGAAAAGCGGAATGCAGGGGTTTCAGGACCGTCAGGTCGCCATCGCCCGGCGCCAGAAGGGTGGCGATCTCGCCCCGCGCACCAGGCAAGGCCTGGCACGCCTTCACCAGATCCTTGAAGTCAGACCTCCAGATCCCATAGTTGTCGTTGGCATAGATGGCCACCGCCCCCTGGGCCGAGAGCCGGCGCTTGAGCCGCGCCGTGGCATGCGCCGCCTCCAGGGCGCCGCGCAGCAAGGCGTTCGCGCCGGGAAACCGCATCGGATTGATGAAATCGACAAGCACCAGCGCGGTGGCGCTCGGCTTCAACGCGGCCGCCTGGATTTCGGCCTTGCCGAATGCAGCGGTGGCCGCCATCACGGTCCGCCTACAACCGGCGGGTTTCCCAGGGGGGCCAACCCGGTGGGAAGTGCCTTTGATGCCGGTCGGCGGCATTGCGGCGATCGGGGCCGTGGTGGTAGCAATGGGGTCACGCACTGTGCACGCATCCTGGTTGCGCAGGCGGGAGGAGCTGAAGAGTGTTCCTGCCGCCGCCGGAGTGAAAACACCCCCATCATCGAATCCTGCGGCAGCGGCCGGTGTAGGAGCCCGCCAAAGGACCGGGTCAGAGACCGGAAAGCGCCCGGCGGATTTCGGCAGGCCGGGCCAGACGGCCTTGTGCATGCGGCGCTGATGCGCCCGGGCCACGCCGGCAGAATTCGGCGGGGCTGCCAGCCGCCAGCCAATGAGGAGGCGAGCAAATTGGCACGGCCGGGCGGAGAGTGGCGCGGCAGAAAGCTCCAGGGTTTCAGGGGCTCTGCAGCGCGATGGCGCAGGCGGCCTTGATCAGTCGGTCCCTGGGGTTGGGCTCCATCTCCGCGAAGGCCAGGTTGCGGCCGTCGCTCTCGGCATACTCCACCAGGCGCATCTTTCCGTGCCACAGCGGCTTGCTGAACAGGGCGATGGAGCGGTGCCACGCCTTCAGCCCGGTACAGTCCACCACGGCCGTGGAGTAGTAGGAGTGGTAGGGCTGGTCATCAAAGCCCGTGCGTGGCCTGGCGCGGTTCACCCTGAGCTTGACGAGGCGCATGGATTCAAATGCGATGGCGCTGGTGGCATCCACCTCCAGCGTGTCCACGAAGGCATTGGCGGGGTCTCCCACCACGGTGAGCCATGAGGGCGCCTCGGCCGCGGCCGCCGAGGATGCCAACACAGCCACGATCAGGAGGGGGGTCATTTGCGGTCTCGTGCAAAGCGTCATTAAACCCGATTGTTCCGGGAAGGTGGGCTCCGTTCGTTCTTCTAGAACACCCCCAGCGCCAGCCCTGCAGCCATCGCTTCGCCCAGGGTGCGGCAGCGCAGCAGATCCTCATCGCCGATGTGCTTGACGGCGAGGATGGCCTCAGGGGTCTGGGCATGGGTGCAAACGATGAGGGGATCCCCGATGGACCGCAGGCGCCAGCCGGTGGCGATGCGCTCTATTTGCCTTGCCGCGCTGTGTCCGTCGCTGCCCGCGCAGACCAGGCTGGCATAGGGCCGGCCGTTGACGTGGTCGAGCACGGCGTAATAGCTGCGGTCGAAGAAATCCTTGAGCTGACCGCTGATGGCTGCCAGGTTCTCGGGCGTGGCGAAAATCAGCCCGTCCGCGGCCAGCACGTCCGCGGGCCCCGCCTGCGCGGCGTGCAGCAGCCGCACCGCGACCGCCGCATCGGAGGCTGCGCCCTCGCGCGCAGCCTCGGCCATCTGGCGCGAGCCATCCGTCATGGAGTGATAGACGATCACCAAGGTCTTGCGCTTGTCCATGTCTCCAGCATAGCCCGACAACCGCCCGGTCCATCGCTGGCTCCCGCGGGCGGATCCTCTTGACCCTTGTCCCATAAGCGCGTTCAATCCGCCGTACCGCAGTCCGGTTGCAAATTGTCGCCATTGCTGCAGTTGCTTTCAGTCATTTCAGTGCGCCGGTCAGGCCGGGGCCATTCAAAGAGATAAGACCATGAGCATCGCCAGACGCCTTCATGCCATTTCCTTCCTCTTGATCGCGGGGCTCGCGGGGATCGTGCTCCTGGCCTGGCTCTACCTGGGGGAGGTCACGCGCCAGACAGAACTCGTGGCCGGCAAAGAGGTGCCGCGCCAGCTCCAGGCCAGCGCGATGGAGCTGAATGTCACGCGGTCTTCGCTCCAGATGCGCCATGCGATGCTGGTGCGCACGCCGCAAGAGCTGGCGGCCACGCTGGCGGACATCGCCGACAAGAAGCGCTTGATCGACACGGACCTCGCCAGCTTCGTGCAGGCCGCGGACACCGCCGCCGAGAGGGCCCTGAACGCCGAGCTGTCCAAAGGGCTGCAGGCGTTCTGGAACGTGGCCGAGCAGAACCTTCAGTTGATCAAGGATGGAAAGAAGGAGCCGGCGTTTGACTATCTGGTGGCCTCCACGATCCCCACGCGCAATGCGGTGCTTGCCGTCCTCGCCAAGGAAAAGGAGCACCAGGCCGGGCTGCTGAAAGCCAGCCTCGCCGAGATCGAACGGGACGTGAAGCTGACCCTTCGCGCGCTGGTCAGTGCCGTGGCGGCGGTGGCGATCGGGCTGCTGCTGTTCTCCTGGCACATCGGCGCCACCTTGCGGCGCAGGGTGGCCGCGTCGCAGGCCGTGGCCAATCGCGTGAGGGACGGCGACCTGACCACCCCGGTCACGGACGGCTCGCGTGATGAATTCAGTCCCCTGCTCGCGGCGCTGGCCGTGATGCAGGACTCGCTGACCCGGATCGTCAGCCAGGTCCGCAGCGGCTCGGAGACCGTGGCGGCGGCCAGTGCGCAGATATCCACTGGCAATGGCGACCTGTCCACCAGGACGGAGCACCAGGCGAGCGCCCTGGAGGAGACGGCGGCGGCCATGGAGGAACTCAATTCCACCGTGCAGACGAATGCGCAGAATGCGCTGCAGGCGAACGTGCTCGCGCAGAGCGCCTCCACGGTCGCGAAGCAGGGGGGCGACGTCGTGTCCAGGGTGGTGGACACCATGAGCGGCATCAACGAAAGCTCCAAGAAGATCTCCGAAATCATCGGCGTCATCGACGGCATCGCCTTCCAGACCAATATCCTCGCCCTCAATGCCGCCGTGGAGGCCGCCCGGGCTGGCGAGCAGGGGCGTGGATTCGCGGTCGTGGCCTCGGAAGTGCGCAGCCTGGCGGCACGCTCCGCGGCGGCGGCCAAGGAGATCAAGGCCCTCATCGCCACCAGCGTGGAGCGTGTGGAGGCCGGGACCGTGCTGGTAGGCGCCGCGGGGCAGACGATGAAGGAAGTGGTTTCCTCCATCGAGCGGGTGACCGAGACGGTGGCGCAGATCAGCGCGGCCGGAACCGAGCAGAGCCAGGGCGTGAGCCAGGTCAACGTGGCCGTCAATCAGATGGACCAGGCCACCCAGCAAAATGCGGCGCTCGTGGAGGAAATGTCCGCGGCCGCCTCCAGCCTGAGCATCCAGTCCCGAAGGCTGGTCGAAACGGTCGCGACGTTCAAGCTGTCCAGTTCCGCGCTGCAGCTGGAAGCCTCGGGCCAGCCCGGCCCGGCCTTGATGCTGGCCTGAGCCCGGCCGCCGTGCCCGACTGATCCTGTGCGGGCCCCGTGCCGGCGCCGGGAGCGCGGGCACGCGTCAGCCGGGCCGGAATCCGAGCGCTTTCATCGCGGGTGTCAAACTCACCGCGGCCTCTTCGTAGGCCTGCCAGGGGCCATTGCCCACGCCAAGCCTTGCGTCGATGTTCCGGACGTTCCAGTGCGCGGCGCTGGTCAACGCATCCAGTTCTTCCCAACCGACGGGCACGGAAACGCCCATTCCCGGCCGTGCGCGTGCCGACCATGCGCTCACGGTCGTCGCACCGCGGCCGTTGCGCAGGTAGTCCACAAAGATCCTGCCCACCCGGTTGCGCGGACCGCTCTTGGCCACGAAGCGCTGCGGGATCGTCTCGGCCAGGTGCAGCACGATGGCCCTGGAAAAATCCTTGACCGTGTCCCAGTCGCGCAGGCGCTTGAGCGGAACCACCACGTGAAGGCCCTTGCCCCCACTGGTTTTCAAAAAGGCGGGAAGCCCCAGTCCCTGCAGCAGCACGCGCAGCAGCCGCGTGCCTTCACGCACATCCGCCCATGCCACGCCTTCGCCCGGGTCCAGGTCGAAGGTCATCCGGTCGGGGCGCTCCATCCTGTCTTTCAGCGCGTTCCAGGTGTGGTATTCAACGACGTTCATCTGCGACCCACTGCGCAAGCCCTGTGGGGAGACCACTTCCAGCAAGGGCGCATGCCCCTCGTCCAGCGCCGGGTCCAGGCTCCGCATGCCGGGCAGCGCCTCGGCCTCCTGGTGCTTTTGAAAGAAGAGTTCTCCCGGCACGCCCCCGGGGGCCCTCACCAGGGCCACGGGCCGTCCTTTTAGGTGCTGCAGCATCAAGGGGCCGACCTTGGCGTAGTACCGCACCATGTCCATCTTGGTGAACCCCGTGGACGGATCGATCACGCGCTCGCCGTGGGAGATGCGCGGTCCGGGCTGTGGCGATCTGGCGCGTTTCCTGGCGCGGGGCGATCGCGTCGCCGGGGCCTGTGGTGCGTGTGCCGTGTCCGCGCGCTTCATCAGGCCGCCTTCTTGCGCTGCGCGGAAGGCGTCTTGGCCGCGGCACGCTTGCGCGCGGTTTTGCGCGGCGCCGTGCCGCCCTCCTTGGCCGCCGGCCTGGCGGCAGGGTGGCGGTTTCCGGGCTTGAGGCTGCGCTGCAGCAGCTCCGTGAGGTCGATGATTTCCGCGCTGCCCGTGGCGGCCTGCGCGGGCTGCGTGACCGTGCGGGTATCGCCCTGCTGGACCTTGGCGGCCACCAGGTCCATGACCTGCTGGCGGAATTCGTCCTTGAAATCTTCCGGCTTCCAGTGGCCGGTCATTTCGGCGATGAGCTGCGTCGCCATCTTCATCTCGCTGGGCTTGATGGCGGTGGCGCCCAGGGCGGGGAGATCCAGTCCCTCGAAACCCTTGACCTCGTCGCCCCATCTGAGCAGGTTGAGGACGAGCGCGGGTCCCGAGGGCGCCAGCAGCGCCAGGTGCTGCTTGGTCTGGATCACGACCTTTGCCAGCGCGATCTTCCCGGTCCTGGCGAGGGCTTCGCGCAGCAGGGCATACACCTTGTGCCCCTTGTTGATGGGGCTCACGTAGTACGGGCGCTCCAAGTAGACGAACGGGATTTCCTGGGCGTTCACAAAGCGCTCGATCTCGATGGTCTGGGTGGTGCGCGGGAAGGCGCCTTCGATTTCCTCCGGGGAAAGAACAACGTACTGCCCGTTCTCGTACTCGACGCCCTTGACGATGTGGGCCTTGTCGATTTCCTTGCCGGTGCGCTTGTTGATCCGCTTGTAGCCCACGGGGTCCATCGACCGCTTGTCCAGCCAATCGAAGTCAATGCCTTGCTCCGTGGTGGCGGTGTGCAGGCCCACGGGAATATGGACAAGGCCGAAGGAGATGGCGCCCTTCCAGAGCACCCGGTTGCTGGTAGCCATGTACGCACTTTCTAACGGGGCATCGCGCAGCGCGGGATGCGCCGCGGGGCCGTTGGATTCGATCGTTTCGCGGCGGCCCTTCGATGTCTGTAGGAAAGCGGCGCGCCGCGGCCTCCGAAGAAGGCGCAAGGGGCCATTGGCCTACACTGTTGGCGGACTCCGCTGCCGACAATCAAAGGTCCAACGTGGCGAACGGATGAGGAGGTTTCCATGCCCGGTGAACTCGAGGAAGAGAACGTTTTTGGCACGGCGGATGCAAGCTCCTACTCCGCGGTGCTCTGCAGGACGCCGCAGGGGCGCTACACGGTGCAGAGCCTTCTGATAGACGGACACAATGTGCCGGTCCGCGATGCCTCCTGGGCCACGCGCGAAGAGGCCATCGATGCGCTCAAGGAATACGCCAAGGGAGACCGGCAACCGTAAGGCCCGCGATCCCCGAGCGGATGTCGGCAGCGCCAGCGCCGTGGCGCGGCAGGGGCCTGGTCACCCGGGCGGGTGGGCGAGCCTCTCCCTGCGCATTGCCAGCTTGCGGTAGAGCGTCTGGCGGCTGATGCCCAGGGTGCGTGCCGCGTGGCTCACGTTGCCACGGCAGCTCTCCAGGGCCTGCTGAATGGCGGATTGAGACAGTTCGTCCAGGTTCTGCGGCGGGTGCGGGGCTTCCTTTGGCGCGCAGAACCGGTCGGCCCGCCGGAGTTCGTCCTGGAAGTCGTCCGGCAGGTGGTGCCATTCGAGCACCTCCTCGTGCGGCTCCAGCATCGCGCAGGTGGTCCGCAGCACGCTGGCGCATTGCCGCAGATTGCCGGGCCAGGGGTACTGTTCCAGCATCGCCATCAGCGACGGCGCCAGCCGCAGGGCGCGGGAGGGCTCGATGTCCTCCAGCATCCTCGCGCTCAGCGCTTCGAAATCGGTGCGTTCACGCAAGGGTGGAAGCTCGACCGCGAGGCCATTGATCCGGTAGTACAGGTCGGCGCGAAAGCGCCCCTGCTCCGCCTCCTCGCGCAGCTTGCGGTTGGAGGCGCAGATGAGGGCGAAGTCCACGGCCACCGGGTGGCCGCTGCCCAAGGGGACCACCTGCCGCTCCTGCAGCACCCGGAGCAACCGCGTCTGCAGGGCCGCCGGCATGTCGCCGATCTCGTCGAGGAACAGCGTGCCGCCCTGGGCCTCGCGCAGCAGGCCCAGGCGTCCTTCGCGGCGCCCGCCGGTGAACGTGCCGGGTGCGTAGCCGAACAGCTCCGACTCGATCAGCGCCTCCGGCATGGCCGCGCAGTTGATGGCGATGAAGGGGCCGTCGCGGCGCGGTCCGCTCTGGTGCGCGCCCCGCGCGAACCATTCCTTGCCCACGCCCGATTCGCCCTGCAGCAGCAGGGGAATGGGCTTGTCGAGGATGCGCCGTGTCTTGGCTGCCGCCATGCGCCAGCGCGCATCGCCGGTGTCCAGGCGCGCCAGGGCATCCGGGGGAGCGCTGGAGGGCGCGGCGGGGGCGAGGGGGCGCACGGTGCGCTTGTCGGGCACCAGTTGCCCGAAGAGCTGGGAGCCATCGTGCCTGCGCAGGGAAAGCGGCGCGTCGGGGCGGCGCTGGTGGCGGGACAACAGATCCTCTAGGCCTGGATGGAGGATCTGGTCCAGCGAGACGCAGCCCAGCTGCGCGATGGAAAGGCGCAGCAGCGCCAGCGCGCTGCGGTTGCCGCCGACCACCCAGCCGTCTTCCGACACCAGCGCGATGCCTTCGGCCACGGTGCCAATGCCCTCCGGGTGGGGGTGCAGGTGCAGGCGGATGTGGCGCTGGCTTGCGGACACGAGCAGCCGGTTTTCGATCATGTGGGCGGCGGTGCTCACCAGCCCCAGCGTGTGCGGGTTGCCCCGGCTGTGCTCGCTGGAGATGTCCAGAATGCCCAGCAGCTGCCCCGTGGCAGACAGGATGGGGGCCGCCGCGCAGGTCAGGAAACCGTTGCGCTCCAGGAAATGCTCCGCGCCATGCACTTCCACGGGCGCCATTTCGGCCAGCGCGGTGCCGATGGCGTTGGTGCCGCGCTGCTTTTCGTGCCACGAGGCGCCACTGGTCAGGGCCACCCGTTCGGCCTTGCCCAGGAAGTAGGCGTCGCCACAGGTGTCCACCAGCGTTCCGCAGGGGCTGGCCAGCACCACCACGCTCTGGCTGTCGCGCACCTGCTCGAACAGGTACTCCATGACGGGGCGCGAATGCGCCAGCAACTCCTGGTGGTGGCCGCGCAGCTGCCGCAGGGCTTGCTGTTCCAGGTTGTCGGGGCTGCCCAGCCGCCCGGTCGGCCGCAGGCCGCTGTCCATGCTGCGCTGCCACGACCGCGCCAGGCGCTCGTCCACAAGCCCGCTGGGGCATTGGCCTGATTCCAGCAGGTGCTGGCGGGCCTGCCGCAGTGCCACAGATGTGGAAGTGGATCGCATGGTGTTTGTCTCCTGCCCGGGCGTCATGAACGCGCCCTGTTTGAAAGCCAGTATGGCGGTGGCCAGAGGCCAGGGCAATAGCGATGGCCGCGGGGCTGCTTCAACTGTTCCATTTCGTGACAGGTGTCGCGTTCTGGAGCGGACACCTTGACGCCCGATGGGCCGCACCTTCTTGCGGACGCGCAAACAAAGCCATAAAAATCAAGCACTTGGCAGATGGAGCAGGTTGGCACGGGTTTTGAGTCATGTCCTGCATCTGGCGGCGCGAGGTGCCGAGCAGATGTCCACAAATCCACCGGAGACAAGACAACATGACCGTTTACGCAGCCCCCGGCGCCGCTGGCGCCAAGATCGCCTACAAGCCCCAGTACAACAACTTCATCGGCGGCCGGTTCGTGGCCCCGGCCAAGGGCCAGTATTTCGACGTCATCTCGCCCGTGAACGGCAAGGTCTACACCCAGGCCGCCCGCTCTACCGCCGAAGACATCGAACTGGCGCTGGACGCCGCCCACGCCGCCGCCGACGCCTGGGGCAAGACCGACGCGGCCACGCGCGGCAACATCCTGCTCAAGATTGCCGACCGCATCGAGCAGAACCTGGAGCTGCTGGCCTATGCCGAAACCGTGGACAACGGCAAGGCGATCCGCGAAACGCTGAACGCCGACATCCCGCTCACCGTGGACCATTTCCGCTACTTCGCGGGCTGCGTGCGGGCGCAGGAAGGCGCGCTGTCCAACATCGACGAGAACACCGTGGCGTACCACATCCAGGAGCCGCTCGGTGTGGTGGGCCAGATCATTCCGTGGAACTTCCCGATCCTGATGGCCGCCTGGAAGCTGGCGCCTGCGATTGGTGCGGGCAACTGCGTGGTGCTCAAGCCTGCAGAGTCCACGCCCATCTCCATCCTGATCCTGGCCGAGTTGATCGCCGACCTGCTGCCGCCCGGCGTGCTCAACATCGTCAACGGCTTCGGCCGCGAGGCGGGTATGCCTCTGGCCACCAGCAAGCGCATTGCCAAGATCGCCTTCACAGGATCGACCAGCACCGGCCGCGTGATCGCGCAGGCCGCCGCCAACAACCTCATCCCCGCCACGCTGGAGCTGGGTGGCAAGAGCCCCAATGTGTTCTTTGCCGACATCATGGACAAGGACGACGCCTTCCTGGACAAGGCCGTCGAAGGCCTGGTGCTGTTTGCCTTCAACCAGGGCGAAGTCTGCACCTGCCCGTCGCGTGCGCTGATCCAGGAATCCATCTACGACAAGTTCATGGAACGTGTCTTGAAGCGCGTAGCCGCCATCAAGCACCAGAACCCGCTCGACACCGACAGCATGATGGGCGCGCAGGCCAGCAAAGAGCAGCTCACCAAGATCCTGTCGTACCTCGACCTGGGCAAGCAGGAAGGCGCCGAAGTGCTGGCCGGCGGCGGCCAGGCGCACCTGGGCGGTGACCTGGAAGGCGGCTACTACGTGCAGCCCACGCTGTTCAAGGGCCACAACAAGATGCGCATCTTCCAGGAAGAAATCTTCGGCCCCGTGCTGGCCGTGACCACCTTCAAGGACGAGGCCGAGGCGCTGGCCATCGCCAACGACACGCTGTACGGCCTGGGCGCCGGCGTGTGGAGCCGCAACGGCAACGTGGCCTACCGCATGGGGCGCGCCATCAAGGCCGGCCGCGTATGGACCAACTGCTACCACGCCTATCCCGCGCACGCGGCGTTCGGCGGCTACAAGGAGTCGGGCATCGGGCGCGAGACGCACAAGATGATGCTCGACCACTACCAGCAGACCAAGAACCTGCTGGTGAGCTACTCAGAAAACAAACTCGGCTTCTTCTGATTTGGTGGGTTGTGGCCCACAGAGCGCCGCTGGCGTCGTTGCGCCGTCTTGCCGTGGCGCTGCCGCTGTCTGCGACGACGCGCCTGGCCATCGACGCTCTGTGAACCACTGCGACGCTGCAGCGAAATTACTTTCAGCACAGCAGCGTTTTTTGTCGGCGCACCAGGAGATCACCATGGTCGAGAGAGTCATTGCCACCGAGGCAGCCCTCGCGCTGATCGCGCAGCTGCAGGCGCAGCATGGCAGCGTGCTGTTCCACCAGTCGGGTGGCTGCTGCGACAACAGTGCGGCCAACTGCTATCTGCCTACCGATCTCACGATTGGAGCCAGCGATGTGCTGCTGGGCGATGTGGGCGGCGCGCCGTTCTACATCGGCAAATCCCAGTACGAGTACTGGAAACACACGCAGCTCATCCTGGATGTGATCGACGGGCACGGCGGCACGTTTTCGCTGGAAGGCAGCACGGGCAAGGCGTTCCACACCCGCTCGCGCCTGTTCACCGACGGGGAGTGGGCCGAGATCGAACCACGGGTCAGCCGGGATCTGGCGTGATGCCGCACACCGCTTTCTTCACGCGCCGTCTCCCGCGTTGCCCGTGATGGGCAGCACGGTGCCGGTGATGTAGCTGGAGCAGCAGGGGGCCGCCAGGAACACATAGGCGGGAGAAATCTCCTCGGGCTGTGCCGGGCGGCCCATGTGCGTCTTTTCGCCAAACCTGGCAATGTCCCCGGGCGCCTTGTCCGCGGGGTTGAGGGGCGTCCACACGGGCCCCGGGGCCACCGCGTTCACGCGGATGCCCCGCTCGGCCAGGTTGTGGGCCAGGGCCTTGGTGAAGGCATGGATGGCGCCTTTGGTGGCGGAATAGTCCAGCAGTTCCTTGCTGCCGCGCAGGCCGGTGACCGAGCCGGTGTTGATGATCGAATCGCCCCGGTGCAAGTGGGGCAGGGCTGCCTTGGCCATGTGGAAGTAGCCATAGATGTTGGTCTGGAACGTCTCGTCGAAACGCTCCGCCGTCAGCGCTTCGAGGGAGTCCGCGTGCTCCTGGAACGCGGCGTTGTTGACCAGCACGTTGAGTTTGCCAAACGCCTTGACCACCTGCCGCACGGCGCCGGCGCAGAATGCCGCGTCCTTGACGTCGCCGGGTATCAGGATGCACCGGCCGCCCTCGGCCTCCACCAGCTCGCGCGTCCGCTGGGCATCCTCGTGTTCGGCCAGGTAGGCGATGGCGACATCCGCGCCCTCGCGGGCAAACAGCACCGCCACCGCACGGCCTATCCCGGAGTCACCCCCGGTAATGAGGGTGGAGAACCCCGTGAGCTTGCCGCTGCCCCGGTAGTGGGGTGCCTCGAACCTCGGCTTGAGCTGCATCTCGGCCTCGCTGCCGGGTTTGGCAAGGTGCTGGGCCGGCAGCGGGGGGGCGGGTTCCGAGCGCCCGGGGCCGGGCGCGGGGGCCTTGCCCCGGGCCGAAGCGGGCGCTGCCTTGGCCGGGCGGGCGCGCTCGTCGCGGCGGTCCTGCGCTGCCTGGATCTTCTTTTGCTTCGCGGCCGTGGCCGTGGCCCGTGCGGCCGGGGTGGACGGGGCTGTCTTGGATGATGGCTTCATGGCAAGGCTTCTTCACATGCGGTGGATGGGAAACGGGCGGCGTCGGGCCGGCGCGTGGTGTGCAATCGCGGTCAGCCCAGCGGCTTCCATAGCGGGGGCTCGGGCTCGGGAAACCGCAGCGGCACCTGGCGGGGCCGGGCCATGGCTTCCCACTGGCGCATGCGCTTGAGTTCGCGGGGCTTGAGGTGGGGATCGGAACCGGAGCGGTGTGTCTTGGACATGGTGTTCTCCAGGGCGGCAGGGAAGAAGCTCCATTAGCCCTCCGCGCGCGCGGCGGCCGTGTCGGACAGTTTTGACTGTGCCCATCGGATGGATACGGCGAAGGCCCGGCGGGTGGCGTGGCGCCTCCGGCGCCCGCCGGCCTACGTCACTTCTTGCCGGAGGGCTGTCCGTTCTTGGCCAGCCCCAGCATTTCCGACATCCAGGTCACCAGCATCGCGGTGTAGGCCTCGCTCCATTCGGGTTTGGACAGGCTGTGGTCTGCCTGCTTGATCACCCGGTAGGTCATGGAGTGGGTGCGCAGGAACGCGGCGCGGTAGTTCTCGATGACCGGGTGCGGGACGATGTGGTCGAGTTCGGATTCGACCAGCAGCACATCCCCTTCGAAGACCGCGCTGGCCGCCAGGGCGCGGTTGCTGTCGGAGGCGAGTTTCATGGCGCGGTAGCGGGATATCTCCTGGCGGTCGAGGTTCTGCTTGGACACCAGCCAGTCCTCGTCCTTGTAGAGCGCGGGAGCGCGCAGCGCCATCCACCGCAGGGGCCGCATCGCGCTGAGCACGGTGGCCAGGTAGCCGCCGTAGCTGCTGCCCACCACCGCCACGGAGTTGGCGTCCACCGCGGGGTGGCCCGTGAGAAGGTCGTAGGCGGCGAGCATGTCGTTGAGGTTGTCTTCCCGGGTGACCGTGTCGCGGTGGGCCTTGTCGCTGGCATGGCCCCGCAGGTCGAAGGTCAGGCAGATGCACCCCAGGGCGGCGATGGCATGGGCGCGCGCAAGGTACTGCTCCTGGCTGCCGTCCCAGCCGTGCACCAGCATGACGCCCGGCACCACGGTGTCGGGCGCGACCAGCGTGCCCGCGATCGTGCGGTCCCCCGAGGGAATCTGGATCGCCCTATGCCGCGTGGCCATCGCGATGCACCAGGGCGTATTTGGTCAGCAGGCCCACTTCGGGATCCTCTCCCCGGAAGTATTCCGTCGCCGCTGCCGGAAGGGGCTCGAAGCGGCCATACGTCTCCACGCAGCTGGCCTGCACCGAGCGCAGGGAGCGGTCGGCGTGAAAGGCTTCGAGCGCGGCCACTTCGGCGCCGGTGGCGCCGCCGATCCTCCAGGATTGCTCCAGCACCCCCGAGCACCACCGGCCGTCGGCCGCGATGCCCTGCGCGACGTCGTAGTTGATGCGCGAGGCGAAAAACCCCGGAAAGCATTCCCGCACCGCGGCGTCGTACGCCAGGGCCTGATCGACCGCCTTGCGGACGGGGCCGGGCGGGAGCGTGGACAGGAGCGCGTGGAAATCGCCCCGCACCACGGTCAGGTCGGAGCCGCCGTAGGCCATCGCGCCGGTGTTGTTCTGCGTGAGGCGCTGCCTGCCGTGGTACGAGGCCAGGATGCCCGCCACGCGCACCTGGCCCACGCTCAGCGTGTCCACCTGGGAGAGGTTGTGCTCCAGCACGATGCCCTGCTCGACCAGGGCCGCCTTGCCCAATGCCGCCAGGCAGGCGGAGAGCGCGCGGGCGTCGGGCACCACCGTCTGGCCGCGCCCTCCAGTCTCGCCCACGGGCTTGACCCGCACGGGACCCAGCGCCAGCAGTTGTTCACCGGCCTCCTGCGCATCCCGGCTGGAGAACGCGGTGTAGCCCGGCAGCACGGCGGCACCGACCCGGCGGGAAAACGCCTCGCTCCAGCCTTGCGGGGCCGCGGCCGTGGCCGACACCAGGGGATGGGTGATGGCCTTCGTGGCGACGAAGGCATGGGGCACCACGCCGCCGAACAGGTCGTCTTCTCCCAACAGGCCCAGGCGCTGCGCCGTGGACGCCACGAGGGTGTCGCTGGGCACGAGGTAGGTGCGGCGGGTCCACAAGGGCTGGGGCACCTCTTCCATGAAGGGGCAGCCCTTGAGCGCGGCGACATGGCGGGCGATCTGCTCGCGCGTCACGTGTTCGTGCACGCTCGAGTGCCCCTTGATGCCCTGCGTGAACGGCATGACGATTTCTGTCTGGGCGGATGATCTGGAGGGCGAGGGGCGGAGAGCGTCACCGTATGCGGACAAGGCGGTCATGCGGATTCCTTTGCTCTCGGAAACGGCGAGAGGGGCCGGCGGCGCCATCGCCAGGGGGATGCCGCCATCGTATTTTTGGACCGCCGGGCCTGTTGTAGGACGAATGAGCAACTGTGGCGCGGAGCGCGCCAGCCGGGAACGCCAGGGGAAGCCCGACCCGTTCCACGCGGGCAGGAATAAGCCGCCCACTCCCGCGCGGGGGAGGGGCGGCCAGGGAGTCAGGGGCGCCGCGCCACGGGCCGGGTCACCGGCGAACGTGCGCCCGCCGGCCTTCCTCAAGGAGCGGCGCCGCCGTCAGCCTGCGTCCTTGGATTTGCCGGATGTGGCGCCGGGATTGCTGGTGCTGCTGCTGCCCGTGGCACCGGCCTGGCCCTTGGAGGGGGACTGCTGGTTGCGCGAAGTGCGCCAGGTATTGAAGTCGTCGGAAAACTTCTCGTAGCGCTCCTTGCGCCACGACTGGTAGTCCTCGTCCAGCAGGCGCAGCTGTTCCTGCCGCCATTGCTGGTAGTCGGGGTCGTGGTGACCCTGGCGGCCCTGGGAGGGCCCGCGCAGCTCATCGTCGCTGCCCCAGTGCCCACCCCCTCGGGCATAGCCCGCGCGGTCCTGGTCCTGGTAGTCCCGGTAGTCGCTGTCGAAGCGGCTGTTCGGCGGGTGGTACATCTCCCGGCCATCGTTGCGGTAGCCGCCGCCTCCCTGGAACCGGTCCGGCGAGGAAAAACGGTCACGGCCCTCGCGCGGCGGCAGGCCCAGGCCAGCGTTGCCACGGTAGTCGTTGCGCACCATGCCGTACTGGCCGTACCGGTCATCCAGCTCGGGGGCGTAGCCCGGGCGCTGGTCATCGCGGTCCATGCTGCCGCGGTGGGCGCGTTCGGCATACCGCCCTTCGTCATGGTCCCGACCCATGCCATGGCGGGAAAAGCCGCTGTCATCACTGTCTCGATAACCCATTTTCAATTCTCCTGGTGTGTTGGTCCGTTCATGGTTGCTGGCTGGTCAGCCAGGGTTGCGAGGAAATGCCTGCCGGTGCCTACAAGGCCGGCTCAGCGCTGGTTCTGGGAAGAGCGGCGGGAAGAGTCGCCTTGCTGCTCGCGGCTTCCCTGGTTGCCGCTGGAGCCCGGGCGCTCGTTCTGCCCCTGCTGGCGGCTGCCGGAAGCGCCGGTGCTCTGCTCCGCCTGGCGGTTGCCCGAACTCTTGCGCTGGGAGTCGCTGTCGTCGGTGTATTGGTTGTGGCCTTGGGGGTTGTTGTTGGGCATGGAATATCTCCTGATGATCAAAAAAAATGCACACGAAGGCCGTGTGTGAATTCATTTTGAAAATCTGCGGCAGCGATTTCTGTAGGTTCCGTCCTATAGGCGGGTCGGTTTTTTTCCATGCGGCGGCGTCAGGCCACGCGCATGTGGCAGCGCGCAGGCGAGCGGGTGGCGGGGACGCGGCTGGCGCGGGGCCGAGCGGCCGCTGCGCGGCCGCAGGGGGCGAGTGCGGCCAGGGGGCCTAGGGGCATGCGGAGCGCCGACAATAGATAAATTGCTATTAAATATATAGCTTATGGCGCTTGTGTATCAAGCGCTGAGGTCTGTTTTCAATGAAAAATTGGCGGCGGCCCCCGCTCCGCAGGGGACTGCGCCAGGCCTGCCGTCAGTAGGTTTCCAGGTGCAGCCGCCCTTCGCGCTGGAGCACTGCGCCCACCTGTTCCCACTCCAGGCCGCTGTCGCGGGCGATGTCGCGCAGCGCCATCACCACGCCTTCTTCCATGCTCTTGAGGCCGCAGACATAGAAGTGGGTGTTCCCGTCGCGCAGCAGCGCGGCCAGGTCGGCGGCGCGCTCGCGCATCAGGTCCTGTACGTAGCGCCGGGGCTGCCCGGCCGTGCGCGAGAACGCGAGGTTGATGTCGATGAAGTCCTTGGGCAGGCTTTGCAGCGGGCCGAAGTAGGGCAGCTCCTGCTGGGTGCGCGCGCCGAAGAACAGCAGCAGCTTGCCGCCCTCGAACTTGCCGCTGCTGCGCAGGCGGCGGCGCCATTCGGTCATCGCGCGCATGGGCGCGCTGCCCGTGCCGGTGCAGATCATCACGATGTGCGAACGGGGGTGGTTGGGCATCAGGAACGAGCTGCCGAACGGCCCCACCACCTGCACCTTGTCGCCCACCTTCAGGTCGCACACGTAGTTGGAGGCCACGCCGCGCACGGCGTGGCCGTCGTGGTCGGTGGTCACGCGCTTCACGGTGAGCGCCAGGTTGTTGTAGCCGGGCCGCTCGCCGTTGCGCGGGCTGGCGATGGAGTATTGGCGCGCATGGTGCGCCTTGCCCAGCACGTCGGTGCCCGGCGGGACGATGCCGATGGACTGCCCCTCCAGCACCGGGAACGGCATACTGCCGAAGTCGAGCACGACGTGGTGCGTCTCGCTTTCAAAGCCTGCTTCGGTGCAGTTGAAGTTGCCCACCACCGTTGCCGTGGTGGGGCTCTTGGGCGGGAACAGGTTGGTGTAGGGGTGCGCGGCCGACCAGGGCGGCACGGTGGCGCCGTACTGGGCGGAACGGAAGGCCTGCGTGCCCGGCTCCACGGGTGCGGCCGGTGCAGGCGCCAGTGCGGTGTCCATGGCCGAGGGCGCTGCGCCTTCGGCGGCCAGCACATCGGGCGCCAGTTCTGGCGGCAGCGCTTCCCAGGTGAGCTGTTCTTCGATCGTGTACGCGCGCGCCACCGGCATGGTGCGCCAGTTGTCGATGGAACCCGTGGGGCAGGGCGAGATGCAGGCCATGCAGCCGTTGCACACGTCGGCCCGCACGACGTAATTGTTGTCGTCGTGCGTGATGGCGCCCACCGGGCAGGTCGCCTCGCAGGTGTTGCAGCGGATGCAGATCTCGGGGTCGATCAGGTGCTGCTTCAAGATGCCGTTGTCGATCAGCGTGGTGGTGTCCATATTTTTCTTCCAGCAAGTCTCCCGGCAGCGGCTCAGGGACTCAATTGAACCGGACGTACTCGAAATCGATAGGCTGGCGGTTGATGCCCATCACCGGGGGCGCGATCCAGCCGGCGAACTTGCCCGGCTCGACCACGCGGCCCATCAACGATGCCACGAAAGCGAAGTCTTCGGCGCTCGGCAGCCATTCATCGCGCTTGGCGGCCCATTCGACCTCGTTCACCACGCGGCCGTCGGGCGACATCTTGATGCCCGCCAGCGCACCGATCTGGCGGTTGAAAGCCTTGTGCGGCACCGACAGGCGCGTGGGAATCCCGGCCTTTTCCAGCACCTTGTTCCAGCGGCCCACGCCGGCCATCGAGTCCTTGATGAAGTCGTCGCGCAGCACCTCGTTCAAGGCGTTGAGCATGGGCACGTCCTTCTCCAGCAGCTGGCCGTCCTTGACCTCCAGCACCTTGTAGGTCTGGCCCTTGAGAATGTGGTCGTCCGTGCGCTTGCCTTCTTCGTAGCGGCCCTTGAGGCCCGAGCTGTAGAAGATGGCCGCGTTGCTCGACTGGTCGGCGCCGAACAGGTCGATGGTCACGCTGTAGTGGAAGTTGAGGTAGCGCTGCACCGTGCCGAGGTCGATGGCGCCGGCGGCGCGCACCTTGGCCGGGTCGTCGGTTTTCAGTTCGTTCATCACCTGCGCGGTGCGCGCCAGCACGCGCGAGACGCCGGATTCGCCCACGAACATGTGGTGGGCCTCTTCGGTCAGCATGAACTTGGTGGTGCGTGCCAGCGGGTCGAAGGCGCTTTCGGCCAGGGCCGAGAGCTGGAACTTGCCGTCGCGGTCGGTGAAGTAGGTGAACATGAAGAACGCCAGCCAGTCGGGCGTCTTCTCGTTGAAGGCGCCCAGGATGCGCGGGTTGTCCACGTCGCCCGAGGTGCGCTGCAGCAGTGCCTCGGCCTCCTCGCGGCCGTCGCGGCCGAAGTGCTTGTGCAGCAGGTAGACCATGGCCCAGAGGTGGCGGCCCTCTTCCACATTGATCTGGAACAGGTTGCGCAGGTCGTACATCGAAGGCGCCGTCAGGCCCAGGTGGCGCTGCTGCTCCACGCTCGCTGGCTCGGTGTCGCCCTGCGTGACGATGATGCGGCGCAGGTTGGCGCGGTGCTCGCCGGGCACGTCCTGCCAGGCCTTCTCGCCCTTGTGGTCGCCGAAGTGGATCTCGCGGTTGGCGTCGCCGGGGTTCAGGAAGATGCCCCAGCGGTAGTCGCGCATCTTCACGTGGCCGAACTGGGCCCAGCCCTGCGGGTCCACGCTCACGGCGGTGCGCAGGTAGACCTCGTGGTTGGTCGAGCCTTCGGGGCCCACGTCGTCCCACCAGTTGATGAAGTTGGGCTGCCAGCCTTCGAGCGCGCGCTGCAGCGTGCGGTCTTCGCCGAGGTTGACGTTGTTGGGGATCTTCTCGCTGTAGTTGATCGTGCTCATCGTTGTTCCTTGGGTTGTGCGGAGGGCTGCGGATTCAAACGCGGTTCAAGTCGAAGCCGGCCTTTTCGCCGGTGCCGTAGACCTTCAGCGCGCCCTTTTCGCCGACGGCGTTGGGGCGGTTGAAGATCCAGTTCTGCCAGGCCGTGAGCCGGCCGAAGATGCGCGTGGCCATGTTCTCCTTGCTGGCAAAGCGCAGGTTGGCCTCCAGCCCGGTCAGCGCGTCGGGCGACATGGCGGCGCGCTCCTCGATGGCCATGCGCAGTTCGTCGTCCCAGTCGATGTCGTCGGGCGCGGCGGTGACCAGGCCCAGGGCCAGGGCCTCGTCGGCGTCGAGCGGCTTGCCAGCCGCGGCGCGCGCGGCGTCGAGCGGCGCGGCCTCTTCATAGAAGCGGCGCTGCAGGCGGCTCTGGTCGTTCACCATGGGGAAGAAGCCGAAGTTGAATTCGTTGAGCACGAGCTTCGGCGCGCGCCCGGCGTCGTCGGGCAGGGCCAGCATGTAGGTGCGGTCGGCCGCGAAGGCCAGCTCGGCCAGCGTGCCGGCGAAGCACGAGCCCTCCTGCACCACCGCGAACAGGGTGCGCGAGGACACGTCCAGCCGTGCCAGCGCGCGGCGCAGCGCACCGATGGTCTCGCGCACCAGCCAGTGGTCCTTGTGGGCCAGCATCACCGCGTCGGAGGCGAGCACGGCCTGCGCGTCGCCCTCGGTCTTGAGCAGCCAGGTGCCGATGTCGAGCTCGTTGGTGCGGAGGTTGAGGATGGCGTCGTCGAGCTCGCGCGCCAGGGCCAGCGGCCACCAGGCGGCCCCAGTGGCCTCGATGGCCGCGATGTCGGCGGGCTGTGCGCCGGTGGGCGCCTTCAGCGTGAGGGTGGCCGTGCGCCTGGCGCGGTCGATCTGCACCTCGACATGCGAATAGCGCAGGCTGTCCGCGCCGTCCTCGCGCTCCAGGCGGGTCAGGGCCACGCCCTGGGCGCCGACCGGGCGGTCGCTGCCGACGGCCAGCTCGGTGGCGCGCGCCTGCACGGCGGCGGCGAACTGGGCAGGTTTGGCCACCGCATCCACCAGGCGCCAGTCCACCGCGCGCTGGCCGCGCACGCCTTCGACGCTGGTGCAGAAAATGTCCGCCAGGTCGTGGCGCACGTGGCGCTTGTCGGTCACGCGGGTCAGTCCGCCGGTGCCGGGCAGAACGCCCAGCAGCGGCACCTCGGGCAGCGACACCGAGGAAGAGCGGTCGTCCACCAGCAGGATCTCGTCGCAGGCCAGGGCCAGTTCGTAGCCGCCGCCCGCGCAGGCACCGTTCACGGCGGCGAGGAACTTCAGGCCGGAGTGCTTCGACGAATCCTCGATGCCGTTGCGCGTCTCGTTGGTGAACTTGCAGAAGTTCACCTTCCAGGCGTGGCTGGAGACGCCCAGCATGAAGATGTTGGCGCCGGAGCAGAAGATGCGGTCCTTGCCGCTGGTGACGATGACGGTGCGCACGCCCGGGTGCTCGAAGCGCACGCGGTTGAGCGCGTCGTTGAGCTCGATGTCCACGCCCAGGTCGTAGCTGTTGAGCTTGAGCTTGTAGCCGGGGCGGATGCCGCCGTCTTCGGCGATGTCGAGCGACAGGCGGGCCAACGGACCCTCGACCGCCAGTTTCCAATGGCGGTACTGCGTGGGATCGGTGCGGTAGTCAACGCGGGAGGGTGCGGTGGTCTGGGCGGTCATGGGGCGTCTCCGTCAAAAACTGCGAACAGGAATAATAATGCATAAATCCATCAACTGATGTGCATCATGATGCATGTTTGCGAGCGAGTCAATGCATGCCGCGGTTTTTTGCTGGATTTATGGCGCGCGGGGGCGCCGGGGTGTCAGTGCGGCGGGTGGGTCATCAGCTTGCGCACCCCGGCGCGCAGCTGCCGCAGGCTTTCCTCGAGGTTCTGCCCCGAGGTGTCGATGGTGAGATCGGCCTTGGAATAGAAGGCGGCCCGGCCTTCCAGGATGCGGCGCAGGTCGTCCATGGCTTCCTTGCTCGCGGCCATGGGGCGCATGTCGCCCTGGGCCAGCACGCGGCCCATGTGCTCCTCGGGGGCGGCGCGCAGCCACACGGTGGTGCAGTGCGCGAGCAGTTCGTTGAAGGTGGCGGGGTCCGAGACGATGCCGCCGGGGGTGGCGATCACCACCTCGCTGTGGATCTGCACGATCTCTTCGAGCGCGCGGCGCTCGTAGCGGCGGTAGGCGGTGGTGCCGTACAGGTCGTGGATCTCGCGCACGCTGCAGCCCGCCAGGGTTTCGATCTCGCGGCTCAGCTCGATGAACGGCACGTCCAGGTCGCGTGCCAGCAAAGGCCCCAGCGTGGACTTGCCCGCGCCCCGCAGCCCCACGAGCGCGATGCGCCGGTGGCGCGCCGTGTCGCTCGCGCCGCTGCTCAGCAGCTCATGCAGCGCCAGCCGCGCGCGGCGCAGCTCGGGTTCGCTGCGGTGCTCCAGCAGTTCGCGGATCAGCAGCCATTCGGGCGAACGGGTGGTGAAGTCGCCCACCAGCTCGGCCAGCGAGCAATGCAGCGCGCCCGCCACCTGCTGCAGCACCAGGATGGACGCGTTGCCCGTGCCGTACTCCAGGTTGGCAAGGTGCCGCTCCGACACATCGGCCGCCATGGCCACCGCCTTGCGCGTGAGCCCGCGCTGCGCCCGCAGGTTGCGAACGCGTTCGCCGAGGGCGGCGAGCAGGGGGTTGCGGGCCTCTTCGGTGGGCGCAGCCGTGCCGCCGCCAGCGAAAGGTGGCAGGGTGACTGTGTCTTCTTGTTCGTTCATGTCCATCCTCGTTCACGTCGGCTGCGGCGTGGCATTTTGCGGTGCGTGCCCCGGGCTTCAAACGCTTTTGAAGGCGTTCGGCCGCCGCTAGGGGAAAACACCATACATGCACTATAGTGCTTGACACTGCATCAAGCATTAACTATTGTTCGTGTGTAGGCAAGATACTGCACATTGCTCCATCCCACAAGAACACATATCAAGCCTTGTGCACGCTGCACTCCATTGTCCCAGCCACCCACGAGTCGCCATGTCCGATAAAGCAGCATTTCATGAAGCCCTGTCCGCATTGACGGGCCAGATCGCGGGCCGTGCCCTGGACGGCGACCTGCAGGCCTGGCTCAACCAGACCCACGGGCCCGCCAGCGCGGCCTACCAGCAGCTCAAGGCGGGGTGCCTGGCCGGCGTGGCGCAGGGCTGGCTCTGCGAGCGCGAGGGCGGCGGCATCCGCTACGGCCGCGTCTTCAAGGCAGACGACGCGCTGCACCGCTTCTCGGTGGATGTGGTGGACATGCAGGACATCGCCGGCCCGCACCATACCCATCCGCTGGGCGAGATCGACCTGATCATGCCGCTGGAGGGCGACGCCACCTTCGACGGGCATCCCGCCGGCTGGTGCGTGTACCCGCCCGGCAGTGCCCACCGCCCCACCGTGGCGCAGGGCCGCTCGCTGGTGCTCTACCTGCTGCCCGAAGGGCAAATCCAGTTCAGCAAGTGAAACACCCCCCTGAGTCGCTTCGCGCCTTCCGCCTCTCTCATATTGCTCCGCAATCTGGGAGGGGGACGCCCCCCGGTGCACGCAAGCGGAATGCCGCCTGCGCGGCATGGCGGCCCTTGCACGGCGACGCTGGCCGGGACCATGCCCATTTCGTGCGCCGCGCGCTGATGACCGATAACCCGCTTTTTTTTCTGCCTATCTCTCTATCTGTATGACCGAACTGCTCCCCAACTACGCCGCCGGACGCTGGCAAACCGGCCAGGGCCCGGGCGCCGTGCTCAAGGACCCGGTGCTGGGCCATGACCTGGTGCGCGTGGATGCCACCGGGCTCGACCTGCCCGAGGCCTTCCGGTTCGCCCGCGAGCAGGGCGGCTCGGCCTTGCGTGCGTTGACCTACCGGCAGCGTGCCGCTCTCCTGGGCGCCGTGGTCAAGGTTCTGCAAACCCACCGCGACGCCTACTACGAGATCGCCACGGCCAACGCCGGCACGGTCAAGAACGACTCCGCCGTGGACATCGACGGCGGCATCTTCACGCTGGGCCAGTACGCCAAATGGGGCGACGCGCTGGGCGATGTGCGCGTGCTGCGCGATGGCGATGCCGCCCGGCTCGGCAAGGAGCCCGTGTTCCTGTCGCAGCACCTGCAGGTGCCCACGCGCGGCGTGGCGTTGTTCATCAATGCCTTCAACTTCCCGGCCTGGGGGCTGTGGGAAAAGGCGGCGCCCGCGCTGCTCTCCGGCGTGCCGGTGATCGTCAAGCCCGCCACGTCCACGGCCTGGCTCACGCAGCGCATGGTGCGCGATGTGGTCGATGCGGGCGTGCTGCCGGCGGGCGCGCTGTCGGTCATCGCAGGCAGCTCGGCCGGGCTCATGGACCAGCTCGGGCCGTTCGACGTGGTCTCGTTCACCGGCTCGGCGGACACGGCCGGCATCATCCGCGCGCACCCTGCGGTGGCCCAGCGCTCGGTGCGCGCCAACATCGAGGCCGACAGCCTCAACAGCGCCTTGCTGCTGCCCGATGCGGCGCCCGGCAGCGACGCCTTCAACCTGCTGGTGCGCGAAGTGGTGCGCGAGATGACCGTCAAGTCGGGCCAGAAATGCACCGCCATCCGCCGCATCCTGGTGCCGGCAGGCGTGTACGGCGCTGCGGCCGAGGCCATCGGCGCCAAGCTCGCGGGCGTGACGGTGGGCAACCCCCGCAACGACGGCGTGCGCATGGGCTCGCTCGTCAGCACTGCCCAACTGCACGCCGTGCGCGAAGGGCTTGCGCAGCTGTGCGCCCACGCCGACATCCTGCACGACGGCCGCCACCAGCCGCTGGTGGATGCCGACCCCGCCGTGGCCGCCTGCATCGGCCCGGTGCTGCTGGGTGTGCACGACGCCGATGCGGCGGCCGTGGTGCACGAGGTCGAGGTGTTCGGCCCCGTGGCCACGCTGGTGCCCTACCGCGATGTGGACCACGCTGTGGCGCTGGCACAGCGCGGCCAGGGGTCGCTGGTGGCATCGCTGTACGGGGCCGACGAGGCCGCGCTGGGGCATGCCGCCGTGCAGCTCGCAGCCAGCCATGGCCGCGTGCACGTGGTGACGCCCGACGTCGCCCAGGCCCACACCGGCCACGGCAACGTGATGCCCATGTCGCTGCACGGCGGCCCGGGGCGTGCGGGCGGCGGGGCAGAGCTGGGAGGCCTGCGGGCGCTGGGCTTCTACCACCAGCGCAGCGCCGTGCAGGCCAGCCCCGGTGTGCTGGCCGCGCTCGGCCTCTGACCGCCCAGGCGCAGACCACAGCAGCCGCCAGCCAGCACGCACCACCAGAAAAACGCCAGCGAACCACGGAGACATCGCCATGACCACCCTGCCAGAGCGTTTCAACTTTGCACAGCACCTGTTCGACCTGAACCGCGACCACGCGCAGCGCACGGCCTACATCGACGACCGCGGCATGCTGAGCTACGGCGACCTGCAGGACCGCGCCCGGCGCCTGGCCGGTGTGCTGGTGGATGCCGGCCTGCGGCGCGAAGAGCGGGTGCTGATGCTCATGCACGACACCAGTGACTGGCCCGTGTGCTTTCTGGGCTGCCTGTACGCCGGCGTGGTGCCCGTGGCGGTGAACACGCTGCTCACGGCGGACGACTACGCCTACATGCTGGGCCACAGCCGCGCGCAGGCCGTGCTGGTCTCGGGCGCGCTGCTGCCCGTCCTGCAAGACGCGATGGCGCGCGGTGGCCATGAGGTGTCGGCGCTGTGGGTGTCGCAGCCCACGCAGGCACTCCCAGCCGGCGCCGTGGGCCTGGACGAGGCCATTGCCAGCGCCCAGCGCCTGCCAGCGCCCGCAGCCACCGGGCCCGACGACCCGGGCTTCTGGCTGTATTCGTCGGGCTCCACCGGCAAGCCCAAGGGCACGGTGCATACCCACGGCAACCTCTGGTGGACGGCCGAGCTGTACGGCAAGCCCGTGCTGGGCCTCACGCGCGACGATGTGTGTTTCTCGGCGGCCAAGCTCTACTTCGCCTACGGGCTGGGCAATGCGCTGACGTTCCCGCTGTCGGTGGGCGCCACGGTGGTGCTGATGGCCGAGCGGCCCACGCCCGATGCCACCTTTCAGCGCTGGGTGGACCACCGGCCCACCGTGTTCTTCGGTGCGCCCACCGGCTTTGCGGGCATGCTCGCATCGCCCCGGCTGCCGGCGCGCGCCCAGGTGGCGCTGCGCATGTGCTCGTCCGCCGGCGAGGCGCTGCCCGCCGAGATCGCGCAGCGCTTCAAGACGCACTTCGGCTGCGACATCATCGACGGCATCGGCTCCACCGAGATGCTGCACATCTTCCTGTCCAACCGGCCCGGCGACATCCGCTACGGCAGCACCGGCAAGCCCGTGCCAGGCTACGACATCGAGCTGCGCGGCGAAGACGGGCGCGCCGTGGCGGATGGCGAAGTTGGCGACCTGTACATCCGCGGCCCCAGCGCCGCCCTCATGTACTGGAACAACCGCGAGAAGACACGCGACACCTTCCAGGGCGGCTGGACCAAGAGCGGCGACAAGTATGTGCGCGACGCCGAGGGCTACTACACCTATGCCGGGCGCAGCGATGACATGCTCAAGGTCAGCGGCATCTACGTCTCGCCTTTCGAGGTCGAGGCCACGCTGATGCAGCATGCGGCCGTGCTGGAGGCCGCCGTCATCGGCACGCAGGACGGCGAGGGCCTGACCAAGACCAAGGCCTTCGTCGTGCTCAAGGACGGCCAGGCCGCCACGGAAGAGGAGCTCAAGGTCTTCGTCAAGGACCGCCTGGCGCCCTACAAGTACCCCCGCTTCATCGAGTTCGTGCCCGAGCTGCCCAAGACCGCCACCGGCAAGATCCAGCGCTTTCGCCTGCGCGAGCAGGAGGCCCGGGCATGAGCGCCACGGCCAGCTCCGGCGACGCGGCGTCTCTGGCCAGTATCTCCTGGCGGGGGCAGGCCGTGCAGGTCGAGTACCAGTGGATAGCGCCCGAGCGCACGCAGGCGCCGCTGGTGGTCTTTCTGCACGAAGGGCTGGGCTCGCTGGCGATGTGGAAGGACTTCCCGCAGCGGCTGTGCGCGGACGGCGGCTTTCGGGGCCTGGTGTTCTCCCGCCCCGGCTACGGCCGCTCCACGCCGCGCGCGGCCGATGAACGCTGGGGCGTGGACTTCATGCACCGGCAGGCCGAGGAGGTGTTACCCGCGCTGCTGCAGGCGCTGGGCGTGAGCGAAGCGCCCTGGCTGTTCGGCCACAGCGACGGCGCCTCCATCGCGCTGCTGTACGCCGCGCGCTTTCCGGAGCGCGTGGCGGGCCTGGTGATGCTGGCGCCGCACATCTTCGTCGAGGACGTGACCATCGCCAACATCGAGCTGGCGCGCACGGCCTATGAAACCACCGACCTTCGAAGCAAGCTTGGCCGCTACCACGACGACGTGGACTCGGCCTTCTGGGGCTGGAACCGCATCTGGCTCGACCCCGCATTTCGCGCGTGGAACATCGAAGCGGACATCACCGCCGTGCGCGCCCCCGTGCTGGCCGTGCAGGGCCTTGACGACGAATACGGAACGCTGGCGCAGATCCGCGGCATTGCCGAGCGCGTGCCGGGCACCCGCCTGCTGGAGCTGCCCGCCTGCGCGCATTCCCCCCACCGTGACCGGCCCGGCGACGTGATCGCCGAGACGGTGGCGTTCATCACGACAACATCCAGGAGACAACCATGACATCTCGCTACGCACGCACGGCATTCGCAGCGCTGGCACTGGCCTGCGGCGCCACCGCAGGCACGGCCCAGACCACCGACAAGCTCAAGGTGGGTCTCATGCTGCCGTTCAGCGGCACCTTCAGCGCGCTGGGCGTTGCCATCGAGAACGGCTTTCGGCTGCACGTGGCCGAGCAGGGCGGCAAGCTCGCGGGCCGCGAGATCGAGTTCTTCAAGGTCGATGATGAATCGGACCCTGCCAAGGCCACCGATAACGTCAACAAGCTCATCAAGCGCGACGGCGTGGACGTGATCGTCGGCACCGTGCATTCGGGCGTCGCCACGGCGATGGCGCGCGCCGCCAAGCAAAGCGGCACCCTGCTCATCGTGCCCAACGCGGGTGCGGACGCGGTCACGGGCGCGCTGTGCGCGCAGAACATCTTCCGTTCGTCGTTCTCCAACTGGCAGTCGTCCTACGGCATGGGCACCGTGGCCGCGAAGCAGGAGAAGAAAAAGACCGCCGTCACCATCACCTGGAAGTACGCCGCCGGCGACGAGATGACCGAGGCCTTCAAGGAAGGCTTTGAAAAGGAAGGCGGCAAGGTCGTCAAGCAGCTCACCGTGCCGTTCCCGAACGTGGAGTTCCAGGCGCTGCTCACCGAGATCGCGGCCACCAAGCCCGACGTGGTGTTCGCATTCTTCGCGGGCGGCGGCGCGGTCAAGTTCGTCAAGGACTACGCGGCCGCCGGGCTGAACAAGGTCACGCCGCTGTACGGCTCGGGCTTTCTGACCGACGGCACGCTGGAGGCGCAGGGCGATGCCGCGCAGGGCCTGCTCACCACCCTGCACTACGCCGACGGCCTGAATACCCCGCGCGACAACGCGTTCCGCACCGCCTACGCCAAGTCCTTCAAGCTGCAGCCCGACGTGTACGCGGTGCAGGGCTACGACGCCGCCCAGATCCTGGCCACGGGCCTGAAGGCCGTGAAGGGCGACATCGCGAAGAAGGCCGATTTCGCCGCCGCCGTGCAGAAAGCCACCATCGACAGCCCGCGCGGCCCCTTCACCATGAGCCGCGCCCACAACCCCGTGCAGGACATCTACCTGCGCAAGGTGGACGGCAAGGAGAACAAGGTCGTCGGCGTGGCCGCCAAGGCGCTGGCCGACCCCGCGCGCGGCTGCAAGCTGTAAACGGCTGGCTGACCGTCTCCGTCAACACAGGACACACCTTCCATGGACATCGGCACCTTCCTGGTCCAGTGCCTGAACTCGGTCCAGTACGGGCTGCTGCTGTTTCTGGTGGCATCCGGGCTGACGCTGATCTTCGGCATCATGGGCGTGATCAATCTCGCGCACGGCAGCTTCTACATGATCGGCGCCTACATGGCGTTCGCGCTGTCGCCGCTGTTCGGCGACCAGTTCCTCGTCATGCTGCTCGCGGGCATCGCGCTGGCGGCGGTGCTGGGCTACCTGCTGGAGTGGGCGTTCTTCAGCTACCTGTACCAGCGCGACCACCTGCAGCAGGTGCTGATGACCTACGGGCTCATCCTCGTGTTCGAGGAACTGCGCTCGCTGCTGGTGGGCAACGACGTGCACGGCGTCAAGGCGCCTGCGTGGCTCGATGGCAGCTTCGCGCTGGGCGAACTCATGAGCTACCCGTGGTACCGCCTTTTCGCGTCGGCGGCCTGCATCGTGCTGGCCGTGGGGCTGTACTGGGTGGTCAACCGCACCCGCCTGGGCATGATGGTGCGCGCTGGCGCCAGCAACCGCGACATGGTGCGCGGCCTGGGCATCGACATCCGGCGGCTGTACCGCATCGTCTTCGCGGCGGGCGTGGCGCTGGCGGCGCTGGCCGGGATGATCGCCGCGCCCATGTCCTCGGTGTACCCCAACATGGGCGCCAGCGTGCTCATCATCTGCTTCGTGGTGGTGGTCATCGGGGGCATCGGCTCCATCACCGGGGCGCTGGTGGCGTCGCTGCTGGTGGGGTTTGTCGATACCTTCGGCAAGGTGTTCTTCGCGGAGATCAGCGGCATGGGCGTGTACCTGCTGATGGCGGGCATCCTGATCTGGCGGCCGGAAGGCCTGATGGGGCGCAAGGCATGAGCGCCGTGCACCCCACCACCGCCGCCGCGCCTGCTGACACCGCCACTGCGCCGCGCGGCGGCTGGCGCATGCGCGCACTGCTGCCCGCCGCCGTGGCCATGGCCGCCGCCATCGCCGGGCCGCTGCTGGGCCCCTACTGGGCCGACCTGCTGGTCAAGGTCATGATCCTGTCGATCTTCGCGCTCAGCCTGGAACTGCTGGTGGGCATGACGGGGCTGGTGAGCCTGGGGCATGCGGCCTTCTACGGCATCGGCGCCTATGCCACCGTGCTGGGCTCGGGGGCGGAGGGCGGCAACCTCATCGTGCTGATGCTGGGCGCCATGGGGGCGGCTGCGCTGTACGCGCTGTGCGTGGGCGCCCTGAGCCTGCGCACCCGCGGGGTGTACTTCATCATGGTCACCCTGGCCTTTGCGCAGATGGCGTTCTTCGTGTTCCACGACACCAAGGTGGGCGGCGGCAGCGACGGCATCTACCTGGACGTGCGGCCCACGCTTGGCGGCCTCAGCCTGGAGTCGCGCCACGCTCTTTTTTACCTGGTGCTGGCGGCATTGGCGGGCACCTACGGCCTGCTGGCGCTGGTGCGCAGATCGCGCTTCGGGGCGGCGCTGGCGGGCATCCGGGTGAACGAGCAGCGCATGCGCGCCGCGGGGTTCGCCACCTATGGCTACAAGCTGGCGGCCTTCGTGATGGCAGGGGCGCTGGCGGGGCTCGCGGGCTCCCTGCTGGCCGTGCGCGATGGCGTGGTGAACCCGGAGCTGCTGTCCTGGCACACCTCGGGCGACGTGCTGCTCATGGTCATCCTCGGGGGCATGGGGCATCTGCGCGGCGCGGTGATCGGGGCGGTGGTGTTCACGCTGCTCAAGGAGCTGCTGTCCACCCACGCCCTCATGGGGCCGTTGGCAGACCACTGGCAGCTCACCCTGGGCCTGACCATCATCGTGTTCGTCGCGGTGCTGCCGCAGGGGCTTATGGGCCTGGCGCAGCGTTTGGGACAACCCATCGGAAAGGGCGGAAAGGCATGAGCGCTCAACCCCTGCTGTCCGTGCAAGGGCTCACGCGCCGGTTCGGTGGCCTGGTGGCGGTGAATGCCGTCACGCTCGACCTGCGCCAAGGCGAGGTCCACGCGGTCATCGGCACCAACGGCGCGGGCAAGTCCACCCTGATCAACATGCTGTCGGGCGAGATCGAAGCGTCCGAGGGGCGCATCACCCTGGGCGGGCAGGACATCACCCGCCAGTCGCAGGCGCGCCGCGCGCTGGCGGGCGTCGGGCGCAGCTACCAGCGCACCACGATCTTCCCGGAGTTCACCGTGCACGAGAACTGCCGCCTGGCCGCGCAGGCCGCCACGCCCCGGCCCTGGGCCTTGTGGCAGGCGGCGCGCCACTGCGCCGACAGCAATGCCACCGCCGCGGCGGCGCTGCAGGCGGCCGGGCTTGCGGCAGACGCACGGCGCACCGCCGGTGCGCTGAGCCACGGCGCCAAGCGCCAGCTCGAGGTGGCCATGTGCATCGCCACCCGGCCGCGCGTGCTGCTGCTGGACGAGCCGCTTGCCGGCATGGGCGCGGAGGAGACCGAGCGCATGCTGGCGCTGCTGGCCGACCTGAAACCGCACCACGCCATCCTGTTGGTCGAGCACGACATGGACGCCGTGTTCCGCATCGCCGACCGCATCACCGTCATGGTCAACGGCACGGTCATCGCCAGCGGCGGCCCGGCAGAGATCCGCAACAACCCCGAGGTGCGCACCGCCTACCTCGGAGAAGGGCATTGATGTGATGACCACCCCCCTGACAAGGAACGCACCATGCTGAATGTGGTCGGGCTGCACGCCCGCTATGGCGACAGCCATGTGCTGCGCGGCGTGGATGCGCAGGTGCCCGCCGCCACGTCGGTGGGCCTGCTGGGGCGCAACGGCATGGGCAAGACCACGCTCATCCGCTCCCTGATGGGCTACCTGCGCCCGCCCGAAGGCCAGGTGCAGATGGACGGCCGCACCGTCACCGGCTGGCCCCCCGAAAAGATGGCGCGCCTGGGCATTGGCTACGTGCCCGAGGGGCGCGGCATCTTCCCCAACCTGTCGGTGCGCGAGAACCTGGTCATGAGCCAGCGGGCGGGCCTGGACGGCAGCCGCGCCTGGACCTTCGACCGCGTGATGGCCACCTTCCCTCGGTTGTCGGAGCGGCTCTCGCACGGCGGGCAGCAACTGTCCGGCGGCGAGCAGCAGATGCTGTCCATCGGCCGCGCGCTGATGACCAACCCGCGCCTGTTGATCCTGGACGAAGCCACCGAGGGCCTGGCCCCGCTCATCGTGACCGAGATCTGGCGCGTGATCTCCGAGATCCGGGCCACCGGCATCGCCACGCTGATCGTGGACCGCGACTGGCGGCGGGTGCTCTCGCACACCGACCAGGCCCTGGTGATGGAGAAGGGCCGCATCGTGCTGGCCGCGCCGTCGGCCGACCTGCGGGCAGCGCCCGCGGCGCTGGAGCAGCTGCTGGGCGTGTGATGCGCGCGGACGGCTAGTCGAGCCGCCGGCGCAGGCTGCCGAGGTCCACCACGGTGATGCCGCCGTATTCGATCTGCAGCACGCCCTCGGCCTCCAGGCGCTTCAGGGCGGCGTTGCAGCGCTGGCGCGACACGCCCGACAGGTTGGCGATCTCCTCCTGCGAGACCTGCAGGTGCGGGTCGCTGCCGGGGTGCAGAAAAGGGTGGAACAGCCCGGCCAGCGCGCGTGCCACCTGGCTGTCGGTGTCCATGAGGTGGTGGGCCGTGAAGTTGCCCAGAAACCAGTGCATGCGCTCGTTGATCTGGCGCAGCAGGAAGTGGTCGAAGCTGCGCTGTGTGGCGTGCAGCCATTCGAAGGTCTCCACCGGCAGCAGCGCCACCCGGCTGGGGCGCAGCGCAATGATGTCTGCCGTGCGCGCCACGCCGCGCAGCAGCGTACCCTCGCCAAACCAGCTGCCCGCCGACAGCCCGCCCAGCGTGACGGAGCGGCCGTTGTCGGACGTGACCGTCCACTTGAGCAGACCTTCGATCGCGCCGTACCAGTGCCGGGGCACGTCGCCGCGCCGGCACAGCGCGCTGCCTTGCGGCACATCCACTTCGCGCAGTTCATCGAGCACGCGCTGCTGGGCCGGGGCGTCCAGCACCGGGAACCAGGCCGAGTCGGCGAGGAGGTCGGCCACCGTGGGCGGCGCCTTTTTGACCAGCATGGTGAAGCGTTCTCCAACGGGCAGGGCCGCACGGTTCCTCGTATACCCTGAGTCCAAATGTCATCGCAATGACTGAGTATGCAAGCGCCCAAAAAAATAATGCGTGCACTAGCATTTTCCACCAGTCCACGCCATGACAAAGCGCAAAGTCATCGTCACCATCGCCCCCACGGGGGGCATGGCGCACAAGTCTCAGAACCCGCACCTGCCCACCCAGCCGGCCGAGATCGCCGACGACGTGCAGCGCTGCTGGAACGCCGGGGCCAGCGTGGTGGCCATCCACGCGCGCAGGCCCGATGACGGCGCCACCTGCAACGCCGACATCTACCGCGACATCAACACCCGCATCCGCGCCAAGGGCTGCGACATCGTCATCAACAACTCCACCGGCGGCGGCGTGCACGGCGACATGGTCAAGCCGCTGCCCGGCAACCGCTGGGAGATCGCCTGGGAAGAGCGCATCAAGGGCATGGACGCAGGCGCCGAGATGTGCACGCTGGATGCCACCACGCTCAACCTGAGCTTCGACGGCCGCGAGATCCTGATGGACACACCGCTCAGCCGCGGCCGCGAGCTGGCCGCCGGCATGAAGGCGCGCGGCATCAAGCCCGAGTGGGAGGTCTTCAGCCCCACCCACATCCTGCAGGACACCACCACCCTCATCGAAGAGGGGCACGACGACGGCCCGCATTTCATCAACCTGGTGATGAACGTGCACCGCGCCTTCCAGAACGCCATGCCGTACTCGCCGCGCCACCTGCAGATGATGGTGGACACGCTGCCCAAAAACAGCCTGTTCTGCGTGAGCGGCATCGGCCCCTCGCAGCTCGAAGCCAATGTCGCGGCGCTGCTGCTGGGCGGCCATGCGCGCGTGGGGCTGGAGGACAACCTGTACTTTCGCCACGGCGAGCTGGCCACCAACGTGCAGCTCACCGAGCGCATCGTGCGCGTGATCCGCGAGCTGGACATGGAGCCCGCCACGCCCGCCGAGGCCCGCGCGCTGATGGGCCTGCCGCGCGTGGGCGGCCCCCGCCCCGAGTTCGCGCCGCACTGAGCCACTGCATACGTTCCGCCACAGCCCTGTTCATGCAACCAGAAAGAAAAAGGAGACAAGAAATGATGATGCCAACACGCCGCCAATTCATGCACCATGTGGGCGCAGCCACCGCGCTCGGGGCCCTGGCGCCCTGGAGCGCCCTGGCGCAGACGATCGAGCAGGTGAAGATTTTCTACGGCTTTCCGGCCGGCAGCGCGGGCGACAGCGTCGCGCGGCGCGTGGGCGAGAAGCTGGCGGGCTCGGCCTACACACGCAATCCGGCCGTGGTGGAGAACAAGCCCGGCGCGGGGGGCCGCATCGCGCTGGAGTCGCTCAAGGGCGCGCCCGCGGATGGCAGCGTGCTCACGCTCTCGCCGTTTTCGTGCACGTCGATCTACCCGCACATCTACAGCAAGCTCAGCTACGACCCGGTGAAGGACTTCGTGCCCGTGTCCATCGGCGCGGTCATGCACCATGGCCTGGCCGTGGGCCCCCTGGTGCCGGCCTCGGTCAAGACCGTGAAGGACTACCTGGCGTGGGCCAAGGCCAACCCGGGCCAGGCCAACTACGGTTCGCCCGCTGCAGGCTCCACGCCGCACTTCATCGGCGCGCTGCTGGGGCTGAACAACGGTGTCGACCTCAAGCACGTGCCATACCGCGGCTCCATCCCCGGTGTGACGGATGTGGTGGGCGGACAGATCGCATCCATGGTCACCCCGAGCGGCGACTTCATCCCCAACCACAAGGCGGGCAAGCTGCGGCTGATCGCCACGTCCGGCCAGGCACGCTCGCCGTTCTCTCCCGAAGTGGCGACCTTTGCAGAGCAGGGCTTCCCCGAGCTCACGACGGAGGAATGGTTCGGTTTCTATGCCCCCGCCCGCACGCCGGCCAGCGTGGTGGCCGCCGCCAATGCGGCCATCAACCAGGCCATCAAGGAAAAGGCCGTGATCGACAGCCTGGCCGTCGTGGGCCTGATCGCCAAGGGGTCGACGCAGGCCGAGATGGCGGCATCCCAGCAGGCGGAGTTCGAGCGCTGGGGCCCGCTGGTCAAGAAGATCGGGTTCACGGCAGAGTCTTGAACAGGTCTTGACTCTCCCCTGGCTCGCTGCGCAACAACGACAAGGAAAATCTTCGATGGATTCGACAGTGAAGCGCGTGGCCGTGGTGGCCACCGGCGTCATCGGCGCCAGTTGGGCTGCCTACTTTCTGGCGCAGGGGCTGGATGTGGATGCGACCGACCCCGCGGAGGGCGCCGAGCAGCGGCTGCGCGATGCGGTGGCCCGGCACTGGCCCGCTCTGGAGCAGCAGGGTCTGGCACCCGATGCCAGCCTGGAGCGGCTGCGCTTTCACCCGCGGCTGGAAGATGCGCTGGCGCAGGCGGACTTCGTGCAGGAGAACGGGCCGGAGCGGGTGGACTTCAAGGCCGACCTGATGCGCCGCATCGACGCGGCCGCGCCGGCGCACGCCATCGTGGCGTCCAGCTCGTCGGGCCTGTCGGTGTCGGCCATGCAGGCCCGGTGCGCCCGGCCGGAACGCATCGTGCTCGGGCACCCGTTCAACCCGCCGCACATGATCCCGCTGGTCGAGGTGGGCGGCGGCGAGAAGACGTCGCCCGAGGCCATCGCCGCCGCGATGGCCTTCTACACCGCCATCGGCAAGCGCCCCATCCATGTGCGTCGCGAGATCCAGGGCCACATCGCCAACCGCCTGCAGGCCGCACTGTGGCGCGAGGCGTTCCACCTGGTGAATGAAGGCGTGGCCAGCGTGGCCGACATCGACACCGCCATCGCCCAGGGCCCCGGCCTGCGGTGGGCGCTGATGGGGCCTTTCATGAACCTGCACCTGTCCGGCGGCGACGGCGGCATGGCCCATCTGCTGGCCCACCTGGGCGGCCCCATCGAAGGCTGGTGGGACGACCTGGGCGCGCCGCGCATGACGCCCGAACTGCAGCGCCGCGTGGTCGAGGGCGTGGACCAGGCGCTCGGCGGGCGCACCCAGGCAGAGCTGGCGCAGGTGCGCGATGCCCTGCTCATCGGCCTGCTGCGTGCCAAGAGCGCATCCCCCGGGCTGGACACGCCGACCTGATGGGCCCGGCGCTCCCCATCACCAGCCTCACCACGACACCGAGAGAGAGACACCACGCCATGCACCCCGGATTCCTTGACGACGACACCCAGATCGCGCTGGCATTGACCACCCAGACCCGTGCGGACGACGGCTCGATCACGCTGCAGTCCCCCGTGCCGCTGGGCGACTATGCGCGCTGCATCGGCGAGTGGCTGGAGCACTGGTCGCGCGAGACGCCCGACGCGCCGGCCCTGGCCGAGCGCGATGACGAGGGCGAGCACTGGCGCCGCCTGACGTACGGCGAGTTGCGCCGTGCCGTGGGCGCCTTGGCGCAGTCGCTGCTGGACCTGAAGCTGCCGGCCGACCGCCCCGTGGCGATCCTGTCGGACAACGCGGTGGACCATGCGGTGCTCATGCTCGCGGCCATGCATGTGGGCCTGGCCTCGTGCTCGCTGTCCAGCGCCTACGCGCGCTCCAGGGACCCGGCGCGGCTGCACAGCATGCTCGCGGCCCTCGGGCCGTCGCTGGTCTACGCGTCCGACGCCCGGGCGTACGCGCCGGCCCTGGCGGGGTACGCATCGGACGCGCTGCAGGTGTTCAGCCGCCACGCCGACGAGGTGTCGGGCGCGCTGCCCTTTGCGCGGCTGCTGCAGGGGGTGGAGACGCCGGCCGTCCGCCAGGCGTTCGACGCCATCGCGCCCGATGGCCACGCCAAGTACCTGCTGACGTCGGGCTCCACCGGGCGGCCCAAGGTGGTCATCAACACCCACCGCATGCTCTGCGCCAACCAGCAGATGATGGCCCAGACCTGGCCCTTCCTGACCCGCGAAAAACCGGTGCTGGTGGACTGGCTGCCCTGGAGCCACACCTTCGGCGGCAACCACAACCTGAACATGGTGCTGTGCCACGGCGGCACGCTCTACATCGACGAAGGGCGGCCCGTGCCCGGGCTCATCGAGAAAACGGTGCGCAACCTGCGCGACGTGAAGCCCACGATGCTGTTCAACGTGCCGCGCGGCTTTGACATGCTGCTGCCCTTCCTCGAGGCGGACGAGCAGATGGCCGCCGAGGTCCTGTCGCGCATGCGGCTGGCGTTCTATGCGGCTGCGGCGCTCGCGCCGTCCACCTGGCAGCGGCTCGAAGCGCTGGCCCTGCGCGTGCGACCCGCGCAGCCGCTGTGGCTGACTACGTCCTGGGGCTCCACCGAGACGTCGCCCGCCGTCACCAGCGCGCACTGGCGGCTGGACAAGGCCGGCTGCATCGGCGCGCCGCTGCCCGGGCTGGCGCTCAAGCTCGTGCCCAATGGCAGCAAGCTCGAGATGCGGGTCAAGGGCGTGTCGGTCTTTCCGGGCTACCGCAACGCACCGGCCGAGACGGCGGCCGCGTTCGACAGCGAGGGCTTCTACCGCATCGGCGACGCCGGCTACCTGGTGGACCCCGAGCGGCCCGAGCGTGGCGTGGTCTTCAACGGGCGCGTGGCCGAGGACTTCAAGCTCTCCAGCGGCAGCTGGGTGTCGGTGGGCACGCTGCGCGTGGAGCTGATCTCGCAGCTCGCGCCGCTGGTGCAGGACATCGTGCTCACCGGCCACAACCACGACGAAGTGGGCATGCTGGTGTTCCCGTCGGCAGCGGGCGCGGCCGACCCCGCGAAGCTCACCGCCGCCCTGCAGGGCGTGATACGGGCCCGGCGCGACGCTGGCGCGGGCTCATCGCAGTGCCCCACACGCGCCCTGGTGCTGGCGCAGCCGCCCGATGCGGACAGCGGCGAGATCACCGACAAGGGCTACATCAACCAGGGCGCGGTGCTGACGCGCCGGGCCGCCGATGTGGCGCGGCTGCAGGCCAGCCCCATGGACGAGCAGGTCATCACCGCCTAGGGCTTTACGAACCAGGGCAGGTTCAAGTCTTTACAATATGAGAATCATTCTTATTAGCCACGGGCCTGTCCCCACTGCGCCCTCAGCCATCCCGGTCCCGAACCTGCCGCGTTCGGGCCGTCTTTTGTCAGGCTGCGTGCGCCGTGGTTGCCCACTATTACCAAGAACTGCTGAACTACTTTGCCCGCATGGTGCGCAGCCGCGACTCGGCGGCAGACCTGGTGCACGAGGCCTACGCGCGCGTGCTGGCGCTGCAGCGCAGCGGCGACGCCGTCGCCCAGCCCCGCGCGCTGCTGTACCGCACCGCGCGCAACCTGCTCATTGACCAGCACCGCCGCCATGTGGCGCGGGGCACGCTGCACACCGATGCCGACGACAGCCTGCCCGACGTTAGCGACCTGCCCGCGCCCGCCGTGTGCGAACCCGAGGCTGCTTTCATCTCCGCGCAAGGTGTGGCTTCGATGATCGCCACCATCGAATCGCTGCCGCTGCGTTGCCGCGAGGCGTTCATCCTGCACAAGTTCGACGGGCTGTCGCAGGCCGAGGTGGCCGCGCAGATGGGCATCTCGTGCAAGATGGTGGAGCAGCACATCCAGCGCGCCATGGTGGCCTGCCGCGCGTGCCGCGCCACCGCGCAGGGGGAGGACCAGCCATGAATGCGCAGCCCCCCATGCCAATGCCGGACGAAGCCAACGACCACATCGACGGTGAGGCCTTGGACTGGCTCGTGCGCAGCCAGGGCGCACCGGACGCCGCCACGCTGCAGGCCCTGCATTCGTGGCGCGACGCCGACCCGCGGCATGCGGCGGCGCTGGCGCGCTGGCAGCAGGAGTGGCGTGCGCTCGATGCACTGCCCGCAACGGCAGTCCGGCACCTGCGGGCCGGCTTGCTGCAGGACAAGGATCGTGCCGGCGCACCGGACCGCCCACGCGCGCGAGGTTGGAGTTGGAGCTGGGGTTGGGGGCAGGGCGCCGCCACGGTCGCATCGGTCTGCCTGGTGGCTGCCGCCACTGCCATGGGCTACCACCACTGGCAGCAGCAGCCCGTGTATGAGCAGGCCCTCGCGACCGGCCTGGGCCAGCAGTCCGAGGTGCACCTGCCCGACGGCAGCACCGTGCGCCTGGACACGAACACCCGCCTGGACGTCACCTTTCGCCGCCAGCGCCGCGAGGTGGTACTGCCCGAAGGCCAGGCCGTGTTCAAGGTGCAGGGCGATGCCGCGCGGCCGTTCGACGTGCTGGCGGGGTCCCTGCGCATCTCGGTGGTGGGCACCCGGTTTTCGGTGCGCTACACGCCCGGCGTGCCGGGCGACGCCGGTGTGCGCGTGGCGGTGGAAGAGGGCCGCGTGCGCGTGGCCCGCGCTGCCGACGCAGGGCCCGAGGTGGTGGAGTTGACCGCAGGCCAGCAGGTGAGCAGCGCTGCGGATGGCCGCCTGACCGCCATCGCCGCCGTGCCCGCTGCGGGCATTGCACCCTGGCGCGATGGGCGGGTGAGCTTCGACGACACGCCTTTGTCGCAGGCGCTGGCCGAGTTCGCCCGGTACGGCTCCACGCAGCTGGTGGTGCGCGACCCCGGCGTGGGCGCGCTGCGCCTGACCGGCACGTTCGACCCGCGGCGGCTCGATAACTTCACCCGGTCCCTGCCCAGTGTGCTGCCTGTGCAACTGCGCGCGCACGGCGCGGTCACCGAGATCGTGGCTGCTCCCCACCCTCAGCCTCAGTAGCCACCCCCGGTAGCGGCCGGCAGCAGGCCGTTGCTGGCCGTCCGCCGCCGGCGGATGGGTCTGCGCGCCTGTGGGCCCCGCGCGCCCCGCCTGCCCTGCACAGGGCCCCGCATCTTTTTTTCAAAAAACTTGGCCCACCGACCTAGGGGGATGGCTTCGGCCTGCGTCTACATGAGAAGGCGTCTTATTCAAAAATCCATTCCAACATCCGTTTCCAGGGAGATCTCTCACATGCCCCGCACCCGATTCCGGCCCGCCCCGCTGGCCCTGGCCGTCGCACTCAGCCTGGCGGCCATGGGCGCCAGCGCCCAGGTGGCGCCCGCCGCCGGGCAGCCCGCCGTGGCGCTCAGCATTGCCGCGCAGCCACTGGCCCAGGCGCTCAACGATCTGGCGCGCCAGTCACGCATGGAGCTCATGGTCCAGCCCGCGCTGGTGGCGGGGCGCTCGGCCCAGGCCGTGAACGGGTCGCTCACGGTGCGCGAGGCGCTGGACCGGCTGCTCGCGGGCTCGGGCCTGGTGGGCGTGATCGAAGGCACCAGCATCGTGGTGCGCAGGCCGCCCGCGGCGGCGTCATCTGGTGCTGCGGGTGCAGCGGGCGAGACCAGCCTGGCCGAAGTGCGGGTGCAGGCCCAGGCCGAGCCCAGCGCGCTCACCGAGCACAGCGGCTCCTACACCACGCGCCAGGCGGGCACGTCCACGCCGCTGGGCCTGTCGCTGCGCGAGACGCCCCAGTCGGTCAGCGTCATCACGCGCCAGCGCATGGAAGACCAGGGGCTGACGCAGCTGTCCGACGTGGTCGCGCAGACGCCCGGGCTGGTCTTCAGCCAGAGCGGCAACCAGGGCTCGGACACCTCGCCCATCTACTCGCGCGGCTTCTCTGTCAATACCTACATGATCGACGGCGTCCGCCAGACGGACTCCAACTATTCGAGCATCTTCCAGACCAACGACATGGCGATGTTCGACCGCGTGGAAGTGGTGCGCGGCGCCTCGGGCCTGATGAACGGCATCGGCACGCCGGGCGCGGCGATCAACATGATCCGCAAGCGGCCCACCGCCGACTTCCAGGCCTCGGTGCGGGCCGAGGCGGGCTCGTGGAACCATGTGCGGACCGAGGCGGACATCGCCGGGCCCATCAACGCGTCGGGCAGCGTGCGGGGCCGCCTGGTGGCCGCCGCGCAGGACAACGACTCCTACATCGACCGCCTGAAAGAGCGCAAGAAGCTGCTCTACGGCGCGGTCGAGGCCGACCTCACGGCGCAGACGCAGCTGTTCGCCGGCGCGTCGGTGCAGCACCACGACGCCACGGGCCACGCGCGCGGCGGCTTGCCGGCCTACTACTCCGACGGCACGCGCACGCAGTGGAGCCGCTCGGCTTCGGCCGCGCCGCCCTGGGCGTATTCCAAGCGCCACTACACCTCGGTGTTCGCGGCGCTGGAGCACCGCTTCAGCGACGACTGGAAGGTCAGGGCCACGGCCACCCGCACCAACAACTTCTACGACGAGCTGATCGGCTACGCCAGCGGCGGCGCGCCGGTGCGCGCGACGGGCGCGGGTGTCACGCTGTGGGCGGGCCGCTGGAGCGCCACGCCGCGCCAGGACAGCCTGGACGTGCAGACCACGGGCCGCTTCGACCTGCTGGGGCGCAAGCACGACGTGGCCTTCGGTGCGCAGATGTCGCGCACCAGCTACGACGCGCCGTCGTACACCAACTGGACGCACGCGGGCTGGAGCAGTGCCATCGGCAACATCTTCACCTGGGACGGCACTTCGCCCGCCGCGCCGCCCAACCCCAGCATCGGCCGCAACACCTCGGACGAACGCCTGAACAGCGCCTATGCCACCGTGCGCTTCAAGCCCACGGACGCGCTGGCCGTGCTGGCCGGCGCGCGCGTGGTGGACTGGAGCCGCGCGCAGACCAGCACCCGCTTTTCCACCGGCGCCACCACCGCCAACAACCGCTACGAAAGCGGCGAGGTGACCCCGTACCTGGGCCTGGTCTACGACATCGACCGCAACTGGTCGGCCTATACCAGCTTCACCACCATCTTCACGCCGCAAAGCCTGCGCCTGGCCAACGGCGACTACATGGACCCGCAGACGGGCGACAGCTTCGAGCTGGGCGTGAAGGGCGCGTTCCTGAACGACCGCCTCAACGTCTCGGGCGCCATCTACAAGGCGCGGCAGGACAACCTGGGCGTGGCCATTCCCAACGTGTTCGCGCCGGACGGCAGCCAGGCGTACGAGGCCGTCTCGGGCACCAGCACGCGCGGCTTCGAGGTCGAGGCCACGGGCGAGGTGCGCCCGGGCTGGCAGGTCGCGGCGGGCTTCTCGCGCAACCTCACACAGGACCGCCTGCGCACACGCCTGCTCACCGACGTGCCGCAGAACACGGCCAAGCTGTTCACCAGCTACCGCATCGCGGGCATCGGCAAGGGCCTGACCGTGGGCGGCGGCCTGCGCTGGCAAAACCAGATCTACCGCGACAACCAGGGCGCCGCGCGGGTGCGCTTCACGCAGCCGGCGTATGCGGTGGTCGACCTCATGGTGCGCTACGCCATCACCGACACGGTGGCCGTCACGGCCAACCTGCGCAACGCCCTCGACAAGGTGTACTACACCTCGGTCGGCAACTCGTACTACGGCGCGCCGCGCAGCCTGCAGGTGGCGGTGGACGTGCGGTTCTGATGCACCCCCTGAGTCGCTTTGCGCCTGCCCCCTGGAAGGGGGACGCTCCCAGCGCGGCGGGCCGGCCCTTGCGCGGGAGCCCTGGCCTGTGTTGCGCCAGTTTTACCGGCAGGGAGTGGTGCATGCCATCGCATCTCTGCAACCGGAGTGATCTGCCATGAAAGAGGGCTTTCGCCAGTGCATGGCCTGGCTGCACACCTGGGTCGGGCTGGTGGTGGGCTGGGTGCTGTTCTTCGTGTTCGTGACGGGCACGGTCGGCTACTTTGCGTATGAGATCGACCGGTGGATGCGCCCCGAGCTGCCCCTGGCGACCGATCCCGCGACGGTGGACCCGCACCGGGCGGTGGCGCTGGCGCAAGCCTACCTGCAGGCCAACGCGCCGCAGCCGTCGCAGGACTGGTCGGTGCAGCTGCCCGGCCAGCGCGGCAGCAGCGCACTGAGCGTGAGCTGGCGCGAGCCGCCCGCAGACGGCAAGCCCGGCGCGCGCGGCCGCTTCGTGCGCCGAACGCTCGACCCCGCCACGGGCCAGGCAGCCGCCGAGCCCGTGGTGCGCAAGACCGGCGGCGGCCACCTGCTGTACCGCATGCACTACATGCTGCACTACGTGCCGTACGACGTGGCGATCCGCCTGGTGGGCGTGTGCACCATGCTGATGCTCATGGCCGTGGTGACAGGGGTCATCACGCACAAGAAGATCTTCGTGGACTTCTTCACCTTCCGGCCGGGCAAGGGGCAGCGCTCGTGGCTGGACGCGCACAACATCATCAGCGTGACGGCGCTGCCGTTCTTTCTGATGATCACGTACAGCGGGCTGGTGTTCTTCCTGTTCCAGTACATGCCGGCGGGCCTGGCGGCCAGCCACTATGCGGGGAACGCGCAGGTGTTCTACGACGACCTGCTGCAGCGACCGGCCGCTGTGGATGCCACTGTTTCCGCGCAGCCGCTCACCGCTTTGGCGCCGCTGGTGGCCCGGGCCGAGGCGCAGTGGGGCGCGGGCCAGGTGGCGCGCGTGGGTGTGCAGCAGCCCGGGCGCGCCGATGCCGATGTGCAGCTGGTGCGCGTGGCGGGCGGGCAGATTGCCGGCAGCGACCGGCTGCGCTTTCATGCCCGCACGGGCGAGGCCCTGCCGCCCAAGGCCGAGGACGGCGCGGCCCGCGAGACGCAAGACGTCCTGCTGGCCCTGCACGAAGGCCGCTTTGCAGGGCCCGTGCTGCGCTGGCTGTACTTTGCGAGTGGCCTCTTGGGCTGCGCGATGATCGCCACCGGCCTCGTGCTCTGGACGGCCAAGCGCCGCGCCCAACAGGACAAGCGAGCCAAGGCGGGCGGCAAGCCCGAGTTCGGCTTTCGGCTGGTGGAGTGCCTGAACATCGGCACCGTGGCCGGCCTGCCCGTGGCCGTGGCCGCGTACTTCTGGGCCAACCGCCTGATCCCGGCGGACTTCGCCACCCGCCGCGAGTGGGAGGCACACGTGCTCTTCATCACCTGGGGCGTGCTGCTGCTGTACCCGGCCTTGCGCACGCCGCTGCGCGCGTGGCTCGAATCGCTGTGGCTGGCCGCCGCCGCCTTCGCGCTGCTGCCCCTGCTCAACGCACTGACCTCCGACCGCCACCTGGGCGTCACCCTGCCTGCGGGCGACTGGGTGCTGGCCGGGTTCGACCTGACCATGCTGGCGCTGGGCGCCTGCCTTGCGGTCGCGGCCCGCCGCGTGCACCGCCGGCAGCGCGCTGCGGTGGCGCCCGCGCGCGCCCGTGGTGCCGTGGTCGCCGGTGCCGCCCTCTAGCGCGCCGCAGTGCTTCTTTCCCGTTTTTTTCTTTCTTCTTCTCGATTTTCAAAGGAGTCTCCATGTTCAAGAAAAACCTGCTCGCCGTCGCCCTGTCCGGCATCGCCCTGTCCGCCACTGCCCACCAGCTGTGGCTGGAGCGTGATGCCACCGGCCCGGTGCGTGTGTACGTGGGCGATGCCGACAGCGAGCACGACAAGGGCGCCGAAGTGGCCAAGCTGGCCGCCACCACCCAGGTCTTCACCACCGACCGCCGGCAAACCGCCAAACTCACCGCCAAGGAGGAATTCCTGGAGGCGGACGTGGCCGCTGCCGGCGACGTGCGCCTGTCCAACGACCAGGTCTGGAAGCCCTGGAAGGCCAAGGACGGCAGCTTCCAGGCCGCCGTGTTCAACGCGCGCGCCGGCCGCAGCGAGACGCAGGCCGTGCTCGACTACGAACTGGTGCCCGTCACGGCGGGTGGCAACACCTTCACGCTGGTGTTCAAGGGCCAGCCCGTGGCGAACAAGACCGTCACGGTGATCACGCCCGACAAGTGGACCAAGGGCTTCAAGACCGATGCGTCCGGCCGCGTCGACGTGCCGGTCAACGGCAAGGGCCGCTACGTGCTCGTCAGCACCCACGAGGCACCTGCCGTGGGCGATGTGGTCATTGCCGGCCAGAAGGTGGCCAAGCTGGGCTACACCACCACGCTGACCTTCGTCGCGCAGTAAGCCGCCATGGCCACCGCACACGCAGGCTCTGCCGCGCGCTACCGCTGCATGGTGGCCAGCCGCGCCCTGGCGGCGGCCCTGGGCGGCTATGCGCTGGCGTCGCTGTTCACCGCGGTGCTGGCCGTGGGGCTGCCCCGCGTGTCGGACACCAGCCGCGCCAGCGCGCTGCTCACGGCCACCCTGCTCAGCTTTGCGGTGTATGCGGCGGCGGTGATCTGGGCCTTCAGCGCACGCAGCGCGCTGCGCGCCTGGGCCGGGATCGCCGTGCCGTCGGCCGTGCTGGCCGCTGCGCTCTGGGCGCTGAAGGCGGGCGCATGACGGCGACGCTCTGGGCGGCACCGCTGGCCGCGCTCACGCTGTCGTTCAGCGGCATGGCGGGCCTGGCGCTGGCCATGGACCGCCACCACGAACAGGTCACCGGCCGCGCCGAGGTGCCGCGCACACGGCGCCGGGTGCTGCGCTGGGCGGGCAGCCTGCTGCTGGCGCTGTCCCTGGCCGCCTGCATCGGGGCCTGGGGCGCCACCGTGGGGCTGACCGCCTGGTGCGGCCTTCTCACGGCGGGCGGCCTGCTGGTGGGTGTGCTGCTGACCTACGCGCCGCACCTGGCGGTGCGGGTGTCGGCGGCCACGGTGCTGGTGGCGGGCGTGTGCCTTGTGGGGTCCGCTGCCGGGCTGTAGGCACCGGCGCCGCCGCTTTGGGGGGCGTTGGCAAAAAAGTCCCGAACAGCGTGCGCTTTTTTCCGTCTCGTTGGTCATAGGCAGTAGGTGCAGTGCGCGGCCCTGCAGCCTGCGCCGTTGGCGGCCTGCGTTTTTTTCATCTTCGTTTTTCGACCCAGCCATGTCTTCACTCTTTGCCTCACCTTCCGCCGCCGGTGCCATCCTTGCGCTGGCCGCCTGCGCCTGGGCAGGCCACGCCCATGCCGACTACGTGTGGCTGCAGCGCGACGGGGCCCAGGCCCGCGCCTACGCCGGCGAGCTGCCCCGCCGCAGCGCGGCGCTGCCGCCCCTCCAGGCCCCACGCGCCTACCTGGCCGACGGCAAGGACCTGCCCGTGGCGCCGCAGGCCGGCCACATCGACATCACCGCACCGGGCGGGGACGATCTGCGCCTGAGCACCTTGCACGTCACCGGCCACGGCGCGGTCACCTACTACCAGGCCCGCGCCGGCCGCAGCGAGACCCGCGCCACCAACGACCTGGAGCTGGTGCCCACCACGCCCGGCGGCAACACCTTCAAGCTGGTGTGGAAGGGGCAGACCGTGGCAGCGTCGCAGGTGAACGTGGACACCAGCGCCGGCTGGCGCCGCACGCTGGCCCCGGCGGCCGACGGCACTGTGCAACTGGAGACGCCGTTCCCCGGCCTCTACGTGCTGGAGGTGAGCGCCAAGGTCAACGGCTCCGTCACCGTGGACGGCAAGAAATACGACGACGTGCGCCACACCGCCACGCTCAGCTTCGAGGTGCCCCGCTGATGGCCCCGACCCCACCCCATACACGCACCGCACGCACAACCCTGAGCGTGGGCGCCCTGGTGGTGCTGGCGGGTGCCATCGCCGCCGGCGCCTGGTGGTGGACGCGGCAGCCCGCCATGGTCTACGACACCGTGCCCGTGGCGCGCGGCGACATCGAGGCCACGGTCAGCGCCATCGGCACGCTGCAGCCGCGCCGCTATGTGGACGTGGGCGCGCAGGTGTCGGGGCAGATAACGCGCCTGCACGTGCAGCCCGGCACCGAGGTCAAGAAGGGCCAGTTGCTGGTGGAGATAGACCCCAGCGTGCAGCAGGCCACGGTGGACGGCGCGCGCGCCGCACTCGCCGGCCTGCGGGCGCAGCTGGCCGAGCAGCAGGCCCAGCACCGCCTGGCCCAGCAGCAGCAGGCGCGCCAGCAGCAGATGGAGCGCGAAGGCGCCACGCGCCTCGAAGATTTGCAGACGGCCGAGGCCGCGCTGGCATCGGCGGCGGCGCGCATCGACCACCTCAAGGCGCAGATCGACCAGACCCAGGCGAGCCTGAAGGCCGATGAGGCGCGCCTGGGTTACACCCGCATCTACGCGCCCATGGCCGGCACCGTGGTGGCGCTGGAAGCGCGCGAGGGCCAGACCCTGAACGCCACCTACCAGACGCCCAATATCCTGCGCGTGGCCGACCTGTCGACCATGACGGTGTGGACCGAAGTCTCCGAGGCCGACATCCGCCGCGTGCGGGCCGGCCTGCCGGTGTACTTCACCACGCTGGGCGGGCAGGCCGACGCCGCCGCGCGCCGCTGGCGCAGCACCGTGCGCCAGGTGCTGCCCGCGCCGCCCACGCCCGAGGCCAAGGCCGCGGGCGGCGCCAACGCGCAGGCCGCCGCGAGCAAGGCCGTGTCGTACACCGTGCTGTTTGATGTGGACAACGCCGACGGCGAGCTGATGCCGCAGATGACCGCGCAGACGAGCTTCGTCACCGCGCAGGCGCAGGGCGTGATCGCCGTGCCGCTGTCGGCACTGGCAAGCCCTGCCAGCCCGGCCGGCGGCAAGGCGGCTGGTGGCAAGGCAGCTGATGCGGAGGGCGACGGTGACAGCGCTGGTGCCGGCCCTGGCGAGAAGGCCGCCGCAGCCACCCACAGCGCCCGCGTGCTGCGCGCCGATGGCGTGGTGGAGCAGCGCGCCGTTGTCGTCGCCGTGAAAAGCCGCCACCTGGCCGAGGTGCGCTCGGGCCTGCAGGAGGGCGAGCAGCTGGTCACCGGCGAGCGCCCCGCGCGCAGCGGCCCGCAAAGGTTCAAGCTGTGACCGCAGGCACCGGCATCCAACGCGACACCCTGCACGGCGTCTTGCATGACGCCCCTGGTGTGCCGCTGATCGAGCTGCGCGGCGTGCGCCGCCGCTACGGCGGTGGCGAGCAGCCCGAGGTGGAGGTGCTGCGCGGCATCTCGCTGTCCATCCACGCGGGCGAATTCGTCGCCATCGTGGGCGCGTCGGGCTCGGGCAAGTCCACGCTGATGAACCTGCTCGGCTGCCTGGACAAGCCCAGCAGCGGCAGCTACCGCTTCCAGGGCGAAGACGTGGCGGGCTTCGACGCCGACCAGCTGGCTTGGCTGCGGCGCGAGGCCTTCGGCTTCGTCTTTCAGGGCTACCACCTGATCCGCGCCGAGTCGGCGTGCGAGAACGTCGAGGTGCCCGCCATCTACGCCGGCACCCCGCGCGAGGAGCGCACCCGCCGCGCAGCCGCGCTGCTGACGCGCCTGGGCTTGGCCGACAAGCTGCACCACCGGCCCACGCAGCTGTCGGGCGGGCAGCAGCAGCGCGTGTCGATCGCGCGGGCGCTGATGAACGGCGGCCGCATCATCCTGGCCGACGAGCCCACCGGCGCGCTGGACACCCACAGCGGCGCCGAGGTGATGGCGCTGCTGCACGAGCTGGCCGACGCGGGCCACACCATCGTGCTCATCACCCACGATCGCGAAGTGGCCGCCCAGGCGCGCCGCGTGATCGAGATCCGCGACGGCGAGATCGTGGCGGACAGCGGTGCGGCCGTGGCAGGCACGTTGGAAGAAAAAAATGCCTCTACCGCGCAACCAGCAAGCGCAAGCAGCTATAAAAATAGTAGCAAGCGTTCCGGCCGCGCTTTCTGGGCCGAACTGGCCGAGGCCGCCCGCTCGGCCTGGCGCGGCATGCGCATCAACCGCGCGCGCACCGGGCTCACGCTGCTGGGCATCGTGATCGGCGTGGCGTCGGTCATCGTGATGATGGGCGTGGGCGAGGGCGCCAAGCAGCGCGTGGTGGAGCAGATGGGCTCCATGGGCACCACCATCATGTACCTGGGCGCCAGCCACCCGCGCGAGGGTGGGCCGCAGGGCGAGATCACCGCAGAGGACCTGGAGGCCATCGCCCGCCTGCCCGAGATCGGCCACGTGATGCCCGTCATCGGCGACCCCATCCCCGTGCGCCATGGCAACGTCGAGCGGCAGATCTACGTGTTCGCCGCCAGCGAGGACATGCCCCGCGTGCACCACTGGAAGGTGGCCCAGGGCCGCTACTACAGCGCGGCCGAAGACCGCGACCTGGCGCCGCTGGTGGTGCTGGGGCACAAGGCCAGCGCGCAGTTCTTTCCGGACCATCCGAACCCGTTGGGCCGCCACCTGCTGATCGGCAACGCGCCGTTCGAGGTGATCGGCGTGATGGCCGAGCGCGGCGCCGACTCGGGCGCGCAGAACTACGACGACATGGTGTTCATCCCCTACCAGTCGGGCCGCGCGCGCGTGTACCGCGTGCAGACCCAGCCCGACTACACCGTGGTCGCTGCCGCGTCGGTGGAGCAGGTGCAGGCGGCCGAGAAGGCCATGCACGCCCTGCTGCTGTCGCGCCACGGGCGCGAGGACTTTCGCATCGGCAACGCGGCGGCCAAGCTGCAGGCCGAGGCGCAGACGCGCAACGCCATGACCATGATGCTGGGCCTGATCGCGGCCGTGTCGCTGGTGGTGGGCGGCATCGGCGTGATGAACGTGATGCTGATGACGGTGCGCGAGCGCACGCGTGAGATCGGCATCCGCATGGCCACCGGCGCGCGGCAGGGCGACATCCTGCGTCAGTTCCTCACCGAGGCCGTGCTCGTCACGCTGGTGGGCGGCGCGGCGGGCCTGGCCATCGGCCTGGCCGTGGGCGCGGTGCTCATCGTGTCGGGCGTGCCCGTGATCTTCTCGCTCACCGCCATGGGCGGTGCCTTTGCCTGCGCCGTGGCCACGGGCCTGGTGTTCGGCTACATGCCCGCCCGCCGCGCCGCCGGGCTCGACCCCGTGGTGGCCCTGGCTTCCGAATGATTGTGATGGTTGGTATGCGCACTTGTATTGCCTCTGTGTCCTGTCTTGCCGCTGGTGTGTTGCTGCTCAGTGGCTGCGCCGCGGTGCAGCCGCCGCCTGAAGATGCCGCTGCAGCACCCGCCTTGCCCGTGCACTGGGCCAGCCCGGTGCCGCCCGCGCAGGGGGTGGCGACGGGTGTCTCTGCGCTCGGTGTCGCAGAGCTCGACGCGCTCATCCACGCCGCCCACGCGCAGAGCCCGGACCTCGCCGCCGCCATCGCGCGGGTGCAGCAGGCCGATGCGGTGGCGCGGTCCGCTGGCGCCAGCCTGCTGCCTGCCGTGACCGGCACGCTCGATGCCCGCCGCCAGGCCCGTGCCGGCGGGCAGGCCGAGGTGGCCGGCAACCAGATCGGCGCCGGGCTGGCCGCAAGCTACGAGCTCGATGCCTGGGGCCGCCTGGGTGCCGAGCGGACCAGCGCCCAGGCCCTGCGCACGGCCAGCGTGCACGACCGGGGCGCGGTGCAGATCACGCTGACAGCGGCGGTGGCACAGGCCTGGCTGCAGCTGGTGGGCGGGCGCGAGCGCCTGGCGATTGCCGGGCTGAACCTGCACAGCGCCGAGCGCGTGCTGGCCGTGGTCGAGTCGCGCGCGCGCGCCGGGGCCGCCACGCAGCTCGAGCAGGCGCAGCAGCGCGGCCTGGTGGCCACGCAGCGGCAGGTGCTGGAGGCACGGCGCCAGCAGGTGTCGGGCGCGCACACGGCGCTGGCCGCGCTGCTGGGCCAGGCGCAGTGGCCGGTGGTGCAGGCCAGCGCATTGCCCGCCACGCAGGCGCTGGTGCCCGCTGCCGGGTCGCCCGCCGACCTGCTGGTGCGGCGGCCCGACATCGCGCGGGCCGAGGCGCGGCTTCAGGCCGCCCACGCCGACGTGGCCGCAGCCCGCGCGGCGCTGCTGCCGCGCATCAGCCTGACTGCCAGCCTGGGCACCGGGGGCAGCAACCTGCCCCGCGTGTTCGACAACCCGCTCTACAGCCTGGCCGCCGCGCTGGCCGCGCCCATCTTCAACGGCGGGCGCCTGGCCGCCGACCGCGATGCGGCCCAGGCGCGGCAGGCCGAGCTGCTGGCGCAGTACCGCGCCAGCATCGTGGCGGCCGTGAGCGATGTGGAGCAAGCCCTGCAGGCCGTGGCGGGCACGCAGGCCCAGCGCATGGCGCAGGCGCAGGTGGTGCAGCAGGCGCAGCAGGCGGCCATGCTGGCGCAGTCGCGCTACCGCGCCGGGGCCGAGACGCTGCTCACGCTGCTGGATGCGCAGCGCACCCTCTATGCCGCGCAGGACATGGCGGCCCAGCTGCACCAGGCCGAATGGCAGGCGCAGGTGGCGCTGTACCGCGCGCTGGGCGGGGGCTGGCAGCCCGATGCCGACGCTGGCGTGCGCCGCGTGGCCGTCATGGCGCAGCCATGAACGCAAGCATCAATGAGCCCGTGACCATGCTGCAGCGCCTGCGCACGGCGGGCCTGCGCCCCACCACGGCGCGCATCGGCGTGCTGCAGGTGATCCACTCCGCGGGCAGCGCGGGCATGGGTGCGGACGAGGCTTTTCACCAGATGCTGCTGCGCGGCACGCACGTGAGCACCAGCACGGTGTACCGCATCATCCACGAGCTGCAAACCCTGGGCGTGCTGCTGCACGACCGCAGCGACCGGCGCCACACCGTGTACCGCCTGCGGCCCTTTGCGCCGCCGCCGTCGGCCGATGTGCGCATGGCCTGCCGCCGGTGCGAGCGCACGGCCACGCTGCCCGGCGCACAGCTGCGCAACGAACTGGAGCTGCGCGCGGCCGAGGTGGGCCTGCGGCCGCTGGTGGCGGGCCTGGTGCTGCAGGTGGACTGCCTGGGCTGCGACGGCGCCACGGGGCACTGCCAGCCCAACTGAGCCTGACTAAGCGCAACGGACCGCGCAAAGAAAAAGGACCAGACGCCCGGAGGCATCTGGTCCTTGTCGCTGGGGAGCGCGGGCTGATTTATCAGGCCGTTGCGTCCTTGAGCTTCTTCAGCGCGCGGGTCTTGATCTTCACCGCGGCGGGCTTGGCGGGGAACCAGCGCTCTTCACCGGTGAAAGGGTCCTTGCCGAAGCGCTTCTTCTTGGCGGGAATCTGCTGCAGGCCGATCTTCATGAGGCCGGGCAGCGTGAATTCGCCGGAACCCTTCTTGTGCACGGAGCCCAGGATGGTCGCTTCCAGCGCGGCCAGCACGGCCTTGGTGGCCTTGGGTTCCACGCCAGCCTGCTCGGCCAGGTGGGCGATCAGCGTGGTCTTGTTGAAGGCCGTCTTGATCGGCTTGATGCCCACGGCGACCGGCTTGGCCACGGGGGTGGCGGCCTTCTTCGCTGCTGGAGCGGTGGCTTTCTTCGCGGGTGCCGCTGCCTTCTTGGCGGCGGGTGCTGCCTTCTTCGCTGCAGCTGGAGCTGCCGCCTTGACGGTCTTCTTTGCGGGCGCTGGGGTTTTCTTTGCAGTTGCCATGATGATGATTCTTCTTTGCTTCAGAGTTGCAGTGTGCCTCCCCCCATTGAAGGGAAGGTGCGCAATTTTAGGTGCGACTGTGGCACACCCCGCAAATGTGAAGACCCGCCTGCGCCAGAGGCTTCTGAAACAGCGGGTGAAAGGCATGCCCGAAGCGGTGCCAGTGGGGCCGGCCGCATGCCCGCCGCCGCCGCGTGCGGGCGCTGCCGCGGGCCGCCGTCAGCGGTGTGCCGGCGTCTGGTGGCGCTGGCGCCACTGGTGGTAGCGCTGGCGCTGGAGCGCCAGCAGCTCCACCAGGCCCCAGGCCAGCGCGCAGCCGAGGGTGCCGCACAGCACGGCCAGGCGGCGCACTTCAGTCCTGCGCCGTGGCTGCTGCGTCTTCATGCGCCCATCCATCGGTGCGGGGCAGGTCGAAGCTCGGCCAGCCGGGGGCATCGAAGAGTTCATCCAGCAGCCGCTGCAGTCCGAGCCATCTCCAGAGCATGATCGTGTGCCTCTTTGAACAGGTTGTCTGCGGGCAAGTTAACGCGCTTGTGTGACAGTTCCGCGTCGTTTCGCTGAATTCATACAGGGCGCGCGATGGCGTTGCCGGTGCCTGCGGGCCGGGCATATGCTCGCTCTTCGTTGTACTGCCGCCCTGCCGCCCGGTTTCGCGCCACCCTTGCCACCCACCATGAACACGCTGCCCGAGTTGCTGGCGCTCGAAAAGATCATCGAACTCGGTGCGTCCCACTTGCAGGTGCGGGTGGTGCGGCAGGTGCAGACGGCCTCGGGCCACTGCTTTCCGATCCATGCCATTAGCCTGGGCAATCCGGCGCCGGACGTTCCGGCGGTCGGGTTCTTCGGTGGCGTGCATGGCCTGGAGCGCATCGGCGCCGAGGTGGTCCTGGCCTACCTGCAGAACGTGGTGATGCGGCTGCAGTGGGACACCACGCTGCACCGCCAGCTCGAGCACATGCGCATGGTCTTCATGCCCATCGTCAATCCGGGCGGCATGTGGGCCGCCACGCGCGCCAATCCGCGCGGCGTGGACCTGATGCGCAACGCGCCGGTGGACGCCACCGACCGGGTACCGCCGTGGATCGGCGGGCAGCGGGTGAGCGCGGGGCTTCCCTGGTACCGGGGGCGCGCGGGCGATGCCATGGAGCCGGAAAGCCAGGCCCTGTGCGAGGTGGCGTCCGAGGAGCTGCTGGCGCGGCCTTTCAGCATCGCCATCGACTGCCATTCGGGATTTGGCGCCCGGGACCGCCTGTGGTTCCCGTTTGCCCACACGCGCAAGCCCATCGCGCACCTGGCCGAGCTGTACGCGCTGCAGGAGATCTTCCTGCAGGCCCACAGCCACCACCCGTACGTCATCGAGCCGCAGAGCGCGCAGTACCTGGCGCACGGCGACCTGTGGGACCACCTGTACCTGCAGGCCTGCCGCGATGTGCCCGCGCACACGTTCCTGCCGCTGACGCTGGAGATGGGCTCCTGGCTGTGGATCAAGAAGAATCCGCGCCAGCTGTTCTCGCGCAACGGCATCTTCAACCCGCTCATCGACCACCGGCAGCAGCGCGTGCTGCGGCGCCATCTGTCGCTGCTCGATTTCCTGGCCCGCGCGGCCTGCAGCCACGGGCGCTGGGTGTCCGCACCGGGGCAGCGCGCGCAGCGCAGGGCGGATGCCCTGGCCGCGTGGTACTGAAGGCCTGCGCCCATGCGCCAGTGGATCTTGCTCAGGGGCCTGGCGCGGGAGTCCGCCCACTGGGGGGACTTCCTGGCGGATTTCGAGCGTGCCTTGCCCCGGGACCGGGTGCAGCCGCTCGACCTGCCCGGCAACGGCCAGCTCCACCGCCAGCCTTCGCCGCTGTCGGTGCCCGCCATGGTGCGGGCATGCCGCGAGGCGCTGGCCGGGAGCGGCATCGCGCCGCCCTACCACCTGCTGGCCGTGTCGCTGGGAGCCATGGTGGCGACCGAATGGGCGCGGGTGGCCCCCGCGGAGGTGGCGGGCTGCGTGCTGATCAACACGAGCTTTCGCCCTTTCAGCCCCTTCTATCACCGCCTGCGGCCGCGCAACTACGCGGCGCTGCTGCGCCTGGCGCTGTGGGGCGGCGCGCCGCAACAGATCGAGCAGGTGGTCTTGCGCCTGACCAGCAACAGCGCGCCTGAGCGCCAGCAGGTGGTGCGGGACTGGGCCGCCGTGCGCGCGCGCCGCCCGGTGCAGGCCGCCAATGCGCTGCGCCAGCTGGTGGCGGCGGCCCGCTACCGTGCGCCCCGGGTGGGGCCCGTGGCGCGCATCCTGCTGCTGGCGAGCCACGGGGACGGCCTGGTGCGCAGCCAGTGCTCGCAGGCCGTGGCCAGCGCGTGGCGGGTGCCCGTGGTGCTGCACCCCCGCGCAGGGCACGATCTGCCGCTGGACGACCCGCGCTGGGTCATCCGGCAGGTCCAGGACTGGCTGGCGGAAATCGACGGGGCGCGCTGACGCGGGCCGCCCCGGCGGGCGCGGCCTGCATCCGGTGCGCGCGGCGCCCGCGCGTGCCGTCAGGGCGCGGGCAGTCCGCCCTGGGCCACCAGCGCGCGGTACCACTCCTGGTACCCCGCGCTGCTGGGGTGCAGTCCGTCGGCGGCATTCAAGGTGTCCCGCCGGGACACGAAGGGGTCCTGGTCCCGGGGCCTGAGCAGGCGCACGTAGTGCGCGCCGTGGTCCGCGGCGGCGTCCTGCGCCAGGGCGTGCAGGCGCTTCGAACGGCGCGACATGACCCAGGACAGTGGCGGCGCGAAGAACGGTGCATGGCCCACGTCGCCGCAGGGCATGAGCACCACGCGGCGCCCTTTCTGCAGGGCCAGCGACATGGTCCTTTGCAGCTCGGCGCGCAGCGTGTCCGCGGGCGTGAAGCGGATCACATCGTTCCCGCCCGCGAGCACGAGCACCATGTCGTAGCCACCGTCCGCGCGCTCCAGCTGCGCGGCCGCGTCGGCAAACCGTGCGCCATTGGCCGCCAGGTTGTCGATGCGCCACCGCGGGTGCTGCTGGCCGATCAGGCCCGGCAGGCTTTGCGCGGGCGTGCTGGCCCCGGTGCCGACGGCGGTGCTGTCGCCCACGACCAGCAGGCGTTTGTCCGGCTGGGCGGGGTGTGCGGTGAAGGGCCGCGCGCCACGGGCCAGCTCCGCCACCGTCCAGATGCGCCATGGCGCACAGGCGGTGGCCAGCAACGCGCCCGCGGCCACGGCCGCGATGGTGGCCAGGCGGCGCGTGGAGAGATGCAGGGCAGGGCGGGGCGTGCGGTTCATGGCGGTGGCGGTGTGGTGCATGCAGCCTACCGGCGCGCCTGGGGTGCGGGCGTCGGCGCCAGCGCGCCCGGGGCGTAGGACGGCGCGCCCGGCGCCGGGGTGGGCCGCTGCGCGCGGGCCCGCGCCTATTTATTTGTCTATTGCCTGAAGACCACGGCTTCCAGCGCCATCGCCCGGATCGACCCGGCCGCCGCGTCGGCCTGCGCGCGGCTTTCGTAGGGCCCCACGCGGACACGGATGCGGCGGCCCTTGGCGCTGTTCAGCTCCTGGCGGAAGGCCGGCAGCCCTTCGTTGAGCAGCCGGGCCTGGGCCTTGCGGGCGTTGGCTTCGTCGGCAAAGAGCCCCACGTTGATGTAGTAGCCCGCCGCGGTGCCCACGGTGGGCAGGGTGGTGGAGGCCGCTGGAGCAGCGGTTGGGGCGGGTGGTGCCTTGGCCGCCTTGGAAGGCTTCGCGGTGGAGGCCGCGCGGCTTGCTGGCTCGGCGGCGGGCGCCGGTGTGCTGGCCGCGCCGGGTGCTGCCTTGGCCGGGGATTTGGAGGTGGCCTTGGTGGCCGGCACGGAGACTGGCGCGCTGGCGGCCGGCGGCGCCGTGGGGGCCGTGGGTACGGAAGGGCTCGCGGTGGCGGGCGCTGCCTGGGTGGCCGGTGGCGGGGTTTTGCCTGCCGGCGCGGCCGCTGGTGCCCCGGGCGGTGCCGCCGCCGTGGACGCGGCACCGGTGGCGGGGGGCGCCGCCGTCGCCGCGGCGGCGGAGGTGCTCGGCATGGGGGCCGAGGCAGCGGGCGTGGATGCAGGTACCGGTGCCGGTGCGGGGGCGGGCGCTGGTGCTGGTGCTGGTGCAGAAGACGCCGCCGCGCCGGGCCTGGACGCGGCTGTCGCGGTGGCCTGGGCGACGGTCACCGCCGGTTCCAGTGCCAGGGGCCTGGTGGCCGAAGGGGCCCAGGCCAGGTAGGCCAGCGCCGCCGCGGCCGCCAGCACCAGGTTGGCCAGCACCAGCGCCTGCAGCCGCTTGCGCGAGCTGGCCTGCTTCTCCAGCAGCGCGCTGGCCTCGGGCAGGGTGCGGGAGGCGGCCAGGGCGCGCGCCACCCGCTTGCGGATGTCGGCATACAGGATGGCGTTGCCATACAGGCCGGGCACCGCGAAGGCCAGGACGGCGAAGGCGCCCAGCACCCCCAGTTCCACCCCCGGCGGCCACTGCAGGAAGGAGCGGCCGACGCCGAACACGATCAGCGCCAGCCCCTCGGCGGCCGCCACGTAGACCAGCGCGGCGCTCCACAACTGGCGAAACAGCATCCAGTTGAGCGTGGCCAGGCACGCGGCCCAGTTCCAGGTGGTGGTGGTGCGGCCGGTGTTGTCAAAGCGCTCGAAGACGGCCAGGTAGTACGCGGTGTTCACGGGCCCCAGCGCCAGCCGGGAGAGCGCCGTCATGGCGTTGTCGGACGGTGAATCGAGCGACATGGCCGGGATGATGGAGGCGACAGGATCCGTGTGGTCGAGCATGGGCCGATTCTGTCATGGGCCGGTGTTGGCGCCACAGGGCCTGCGCGCGCGCGTGGCGCGGCTGCAGCGCCGCCGGGCCCGCGCCGCGCGCCGGCGCCCCTGGGCGCATGCCGCAGGCCCCGGGATCGGGCCTTGAATGAACCGCTGGCGCTTGTCTGTCAAGCGCTAGAGGCTATTAAAAATATAGCAACCTTGCCGGGCCCCGTGGGTCAGGCGCCGCGCACCATGGCCATGATCTTGCCCGCATCCAGCGTGGCGGCCTTCTGCTGGATCTGCGGCAGGTACTGCGACTGCATCTGCTTGGCCGGGCCCAGCAGATTCTGAAAGCTGTCGCGCAGCATGGCGGTGCTCATCACCCGGCCGCCCGCGTAGTAGCGCTTGGCCACCTGGCCCAGCGCATACGTGGTGGCAAACGAAAACGCCATGCCGGTGGCCGCGCTGCCTACGCCTGCAATGGTGCGGCCCGCCACCTTGCCCAGCAGGCCGCCGAGCAGCTTGCGGCCAAACTGCTCCAGGTACTGCGACGTCATGCCCACGCCCGCCGCGGCGATGAACTCCTTGATGTGGCCCTGGTCCAGCTCCACGCCGTGCGCCTTGCCGATGCCGTAGACCATCTTCACCTGCATCGGGATGATGGCCATCGACGCCCACGACTGCGGCAGCAGCTCCAGAGCACCGTTGAGCATCGCGTAGTTCAGGATGGACTTGTCCAGCTCGGCATCGCCCGGGCCTGCGGGTGCGGGCACCGGCACGGATGCAGACGACGAAGAAGAAGGCGCCGACGCGGCGGCTGCTGCATAGGCCGCAGCACCGGTGGCAGCACCCGCCACCCCCCAGGGCACGGCCGAGGGTGGCGCCTTCTCGGCCACATCCACCAGCGCATCGGCCTCGTGCTCGAAGGCGGCGGTCTGCTGCGCGCCCAGCTGCAGCGCGGACTTGAGCGTGGCCAGGAACTGCGCCTCCGCCGGCGTCTGCCGGCCGTCCACGTCGCACACGCACACCGCCATCTCGTAGGCCAGCTGGCGGTGGCCGGGGTCGGTCAGCGCGGCGGCTGCGGCCTGCACCGTGGTGCGCTTGAGCAGCACGTCCTGGTAGATGCGCGGCAGGTCGGCCATGCCGCTGTCGCCCGCCAGCGACTGGGCGATGCGGCGGATCTCTTCACGCTCGGCGTCGTCCTTGGTGCCGTCCGCAAACGCGGCCAGCAAGGCGATGGTGAGAATGGATTTTTGCTGTTCTGGAGTCATGGGGTGCGGGCCTGCAAGGCCGTGAAATGGAGGGGGGCTGGCACGCTGCCCGTGCCAGAAGGCGGTGGGGCGGCGTGCGGAGTCAGGTGCAGTCTAGGGTGCGCGCTTTCAACGCCACGGCTTGTGGGGAATTGCGGGCATCTGGTAACCAGGTGCATCGCGGCGCCGGCTGCCAGCCCTGCGGCCCACCCGGGTTTCCCCTTGCGTAGTGGAGCGACTGTGCGCCCGGGCCTCTCTTGCGTACAGTGGCTGTCTCATGGCAAGGAGGCAAGGCATGCGGCAAGCGGCGACGACCAGCAGGGCAAACAATACGAGCAGTACGGGCAGTACGGGCAGTACCAGCAGGGCAGGCACCGCCATCCCCAGCGCGCGGGGCGTCCGATGAACATCGCCCACCTGCTGCGCCGCAGCGCGCAACTGCATGCCCACCAGCCCGCCGTGCTGCACGGCGACCGTGTGCTCTTCGACTACCAAACGCTGGGCGCACGCACCGCCGCGCTGGCCGCCAGCCTGCGTACACGCTACGGCGTGTTGCCCGGCGACCGCGTGGCCATCTACGCCGTCAACGCGCCCGAGTACCTGGAGGCGCTGCACGCCATCGTGTGGGCCGGCGCCGTGTCCGTGCCCGTCAACTACAAGCTGCACGCCAAGGAGCTGGCCTACGTGCTGGCCGACTCCGGTGCGCGCGTGGCGCTGGTGTCCGAGGCCCTGCACCCCGCCGCGCGCGAGGCCGGCGCAGACCCTGCAGCCACCCTGCTGCTGGGCTCTGCCGACTACCAGCAGGCCGTGCAACAGCATGATGCGCCCATGCCCGTGCACGACCGTGCCCCGGACGACATCGCATCGCTGTTCTACACATCCGGCACCACCGGCCGGCCCAAGGGCGTGATGCAGACGCACCGCAACCTGCTGGCCACGACGGCCTGCTACTTCACCGACGTGGACGACGTGCTGCCCGGCGACGCCATGGTCTACGCCGCGCCCATGTCGCACGGCGCGGGCCTGTACAACTACGCCCAGGTGCTGCGCGGCGGGCGGCACGTGGTGCCGGCGTCTGGCGGCTTCGACCCCGCCGAGCTGGTGCAGTTGGCTGCATCCGTGGGCCAGCTCACCCTGTTTGCCGCGCCCACCATGGTGCACCGCCTGGTGGAGCATGTGCGCGCCACGGGCGCCGACGTGCAGGGGTTCAAGACGATCGTCTACGGCGGTGGCCCCATGTACGCCGATGACCTGCGCACCGCCATGGCGGTGATGGGCAACGACCGCTTCGTGCAGATCTATGGCCAGGGCGAAAGCCCCATGACCATCACCGCGCTGTCACGCGCGCACCTGGCCGACACCACCCACCCCCGCTGGCCTGAGCGCATGGCCTCGGTCGGCGTGGCGCAGTCGCTGGTGGAGGTGCGCGTGGCCGACGCCCAAGGCCAGCCCCTGCCCACGGGCGAGACCGGCGAGGTGCTGGTGCGCGGCGACACCGTCATGCCCGGCTACTGGAACAACCCCGACGCCACCGCGCGCACGCTGCAGGGCGGCTGGCTGCACACCGGCGACCTGGGCGCGCTGGATGCGGATGGCTTCCTGACGCTGAAGGACCGGTCGAAGGACGTGATCATCTCCGGCGGCAGCAACATCTACCCGCGCGAGGTGGAAGAGGTTTTGCTGCTGCACCCCCAGGTCCGCGAGGTGGCCGTGGTGGGCCAGCGCGATGCCGAGTGGGGCGAGGTGGTGGTGGCCTACCTGGTGGCGGGCGAGGGTGGGCCGGTGGGGGATGCGGTGCTGGACGCGCTGTGCGGGGCGCACATCGCGCGGTTCAAGCGGCCGAAGGTGTATCGGTGGGTGGAGGGGTTGCCCAAGAATAGTTATGGGAAGGTGTTGAAGACGGAGTTGAGGGGACGCGCCTAGAGATCGCTCGGCTTTGGCGGGCCGCAGCTTCAGGCGGGTTGCGGGCATGCGCCCCGCGTTCGCGAATGGGTACCATCGGCCAGTTCCTGCCGTTCGATGCACCGAAATGGACGACAGGACAGTGCCCAGGGCTGACGTCAACCCGCAGCCGACGGAAGCGTCCAAGGCTGGTGGAGCCCGGAGCCCTTCGCAATCAAGACCCACCCCCGCTTGTCGAGATGCCGACCCTTCATCATGGATAAATTCTTGCTGCGGCAGCAGGTGCTGGAACGGCTCGCCGAAGACCTGCTGCAAGCCGAACAGGCAGTGCGTGCGGCCCATGAAACGGCGACCCACGAAGAAAACATCGCCGAAAACAAATACGACACATTGGGACTCGAAGCCGCCTACCTGGCCACCGGCCAAGCCCGGCGCGCCGAAGCCATCCGCCAGGCGATGGCCAATTGGCGCCAATTCCGCCCGCGACCCTACGACGCCAGCAAAGGTATACAGCTCGGCGCACTGGTTTGCCTGGTCGATTCCGACGACAAGCGGCAGCAGCTCTTTCTCGGTCCGGATGGGGGCAGCATGAAGCTGGTCAACTGCGCCCAGCCCGTTCAGGTCATCAGCAGCGAAGCGCCACTGGGCAGGGCCATGCTGGGCAAATGCGAGGGGGATGAGGTGTCGATACAGGTCGCTCCAATCCGACAGCAGTTTGAGGTGCTGCGGGTTCAATAGGCCGCATGCAGGTTCACGCCGGATTGGCCCGGGTCAGCGGACGTTCAGGCGTGGTGAACGTACCGGCTGGATGGCAGGGCCTGCAGCCCTTTGCAACCGGCCGCTGGGTCCGAGAAGTCACTGGTGCATGCATGACCGCTGCGTGACCTGGACCGTGAGCTCAGGGGGCCGACATCACTGGCCGCTTCGCAGTCGGCGGCGCCGACCTGCTCAGTAAACCCCCTCCCACCACGGTTATCCCACCCCGCCTACCATCCCGTCCTTCTTCCCTTCCCAAGGCCCTCCCATGCCCAACCCCACCACCCTCAAGATCGATTTCGTCTCCGATGTCTCCTGCCCCTGGTGCATCATCGGCCTGCGGTCGCTGGAGCAGGCGGCGGACCGCCTCAAGGACGAGGTGGCGCTGGACCTGCACTTTCAGCCATTCGAGCTGAACCCGCAGATGGGCCCCGAGGGGCAGGACATCGGCGAGCACCTGCAAGAAAAGTACGGCGCGACGCCTGCGCAGAGCCAGAAAAACCGCGAGGCCATCGCGGCGCGCGGCGCGGAGCTGGGCTTTACCTTCAGCATGGACAAACGCAGCCGCATCTACAACACCTTCGATGCGCACCGGCTGCTGCATTGGGCCGAAGAGCAGGGCGTGCAGCCCGCGCTGAAGAAGGCACTGTTCAAGGCCTATTTCACCGATGGGCAAGACCCGAGCAACCACGAGGTGCTGGCGCGGGTGGCGGGCGAGGTGGGGCTGGATGTGGCCGAGGCGCGTGCGCTGCTGGCGTCGGACCGCTTCACGGACGAGGTGCGCGAGCGGGAGCAGTTGTATCTGCAAAGCGGCATTAATTCCGTGCCGGCGATCATCATTAATGAGCGGCACCTGATCCAGGGTGGGCAGCCGGTGGAGGTGTTCGAGCAGGCGCTGCGGCAGATTGCGGCGCAGCAGGCTGGATGAGGGGATGCTATTGAATTAATAGCTTCTAACGATTACCAGTCAAGCGGTAGAGGCTGTTTTATCAAAAGAAAAGGGGCTCAAGGCCCCTTTTCTGTTGGTGGTGACGTACGTCCCGCTACGGCGACGGACGACGACCGCTTGTCACTTGCGCAGCGGGATGGCCGTGGCGCGGTCCACGGGCACGGCGGTCACGCTGTTCTGAGGGGAGCCGTCCACCAGCTTTTCTGAATACGTCAGGTACACCAGCGTGTTGCGCGGGGCGTCCACCATGCGCACGATGCGCAGGCGCTTGAACAGGATGGACATGCGTTCGCTGAAGACTTCTTCCTGCTTCTTGAGCGGCTCGGGGAAGCTGATGGGCCCGACCTGGCGGCAGGCGATGGAGGCCTCGGCCCGGTCCTCGGCCAGGCCCAGCGATCCCTTGATGCCGCCGGTGCGCGCGCGCGAGACGTAGCAGGTCACGCCCTGCACGCCGGGGTCGTCGTAGGCCTCCACGATGATGTCGTGGTCGCGGCCCAGCCACTGGAAGGCGGTGTCCACCGTGCCGATCTTCTCGCCCGTGGCCGCCAGCGCCGGCAGCACCACGGCCAGTGCGCACGCCGCCGCCATGGCCCAGCGGCGGGCACGGCGCAGGCCGGTGGCGGTGGCGGTGGCGGTGGATGATTTCGTCACGCCGTGGCCCCGGCGTCGGCGCAGCGCTGTGCCAGATGGGCCAGCGCTTCCTCCACCTGGTCCACCAGCACCAGGCACAGGTCGCCGGGCTGCAGGCGCGCCAGGGCGGCGTCGATGGCAATGAATTCGCCGCGGATCTCTTCCACGTGCGTGGTGCGCGATGCGCCCACCAGGCCTTCGCGCAGCAGGGCCATCACTTCGCCGTCGGCACGGCCGCGCTGCGCGGCGTCCTGGTACAGGATCACGTCGTCGAACGCGGCACCCAGGATCACGGTCTGGTCGCGGATGTCCTCGTCGCGGCGGTCGCCCGCGCCGCTGATGACCACGCTGCGGCGCTTGGCGGGCAGCGCGTCCACGGCACCCACCAGGGCGCGCATGGCGTCGGGGTTGTGGCCGTAGTCGGCGATCACGGTGGCACCCCGGTAGTCCATGATGTTGAAGCGGCCGGGCGCGTTGTCACTGTCGTTCACAAAGCCCGACAGGCCGCGGCGGATGGTCTGCCAGGGCATGCCCACGCCCCAGGCGGCGGCCACGGAGGCCATGACGTTCTCGACCTGGAAGCCGATCTTGCCGTTGCGCGTGATGGGCACGTCGCGCAGGTGGATGGTCTCGCGCCACGAGCCTTCCGAGGCCACGATGGAGTCGCCGTCCACGTACACGGTGCGGTGCCCCTGCGCGCGGTGCGTGGCCATCACGGGGTGGTGGCGGTCGCTCGCAAAGAAGATGATCTTGCCGGGGCAGGCGGGCGCCATGGCCGCCACGATGGGGTCGGCGGCGTTGAGCACGCCATAGCCCGTGGTGGCCACGTTCTGCACGATCACGCGCTTGAGCACGGCGAGGTCTTCCACCGTGGTGATGTAGTTCAGGCCCAGGTGGTCGCCCGCGCCGATGTTGGTGACCACGGCCACCTGGCAGCGGTCGAAGCCCAGGCCTTCGCGCAGGATGCCGCCGCGCGCCGTCTCGAACACGGCCGCGTCCACCTCGGGGTGCAGCAGCACGTTGCGCGCGCTCTTGGGGCCGCTGCAGTCGCCGCTGTCGATCTGGCGGCCGTTCACGTACACGCCGTCGGTGTTGGTCATGCCCACGCGCAGGCCCTGGGCCGTGAACAGGTGGGCGATCAGGCGCGCCGTGGTGGTCTTGCCATTGGTGCCCGTGACCGCCACGACCGGAATGCGGCCGTCGTCGCCATGGGCGTACAGCTTGTCCACCATGGCCTGGCCCACGTTGCGCGGCTTGCCGTAGCTGGGTGCCAGGTGCATGCGCAGGCCGGGGGCGGCATTCACCTCGACGAAACCGCCGCCTTGCTCTTCCAGTGGGCGCAGCACGGTTTCGGCCACCATGTCGACGCCGCAGATGTGCAGGCCCACCATCTGCGCCGCGGCCACGGCGCGCGCGGCGACCTCGGGGTGCACGTCGTCGGTCACGTCGGTGGCGGTGCCGCCGGTGGACAGGTTGGCGTTGTTGCGCAGGATGACGCGCTGGCCCTTGGGCGGCACCGAGTCGGGCGTCAGGCCCTGCATGGCCAGGCGGGCCACGGCGATGTCATCCAGGCGGATCTTGGTGAGCGAGGTCGCGTGGCCTTCGCCACGGCGCGGGTCCAGGTTGACCTGGTGGACCAGTTCGCGCACCGTGTGCTGGCCGTCGCCCAGCACCTGGGGCGGCTCGCGGCGCGCGGCGGCCACGAGCTGGTCGCCCACCACGAGCAGGCGGAAATCGTGGCCTGGCAGAAAGCGCTCGACCATCACCGTGCCGTATTCGGCTGCGGTGCGGAAGGCTTCCTCGAGCTGCGCGCGGTCGGTGATGTTCACCGTCACGCCCTTGCCCTGGTTGCCGTCCTGCGGCTTCACGACCACGGGCAGGCCCACCTTCTGGGCCACTTCCCAGGCCTCGTCGAGCGTCTCGACCGGCTTGCCCAGCGGCACCGGCACGCCGGCCGCATGCAGCAGGCGCTTGGTCAGGTCCTTGTCCTGGCCGATGGATTCGGCCACGGCGCTGGTCGAGTCGACCTCGGCGGCCTGGATGCGGCGCTGCTTGGAGCCCCAGCCGAACTGCACCAGGCTGCCGCGCGTGAGGCGCCGGTAGGGGATGCCGCGCGCCACGGCCGCATCCACGATGGAGCCGGTGCTCGGGCCCAGGCGCTCGTCTTCGTCGAGCTCGCGCAGCTTGGCGATCACCGCGTCGGCATCGAAGCCGCCGTGGCCGAGCGCGGCCTGGATGAGCTGCTGGGCGTCTTCGAACGCCTGGCGGCCCACGGCCTCTTCGCTGTACTCGACCACGACCTGGTACACGCCCGCGTCGGTGGTGGCGGTGGTGCGCGCGAAGGTCACGGGGCAGCCGGCCTGGGCCTGCAGGTTCAGCGCGGCCGTCTGCAGCACGTGCGCCAGGGAAATGTCGGTGCTCCCTTCGGCATGAAGGACGCCGATGGCGGGGAACAGCGCCCGCAGCCGCGCTTCGAATCCGGGCATCTGGCCAACGGCGCGTTCGGCTTCGGTGCAGGCAACCACGGCCTCGATGGCCATGTGGCGGCTCCAGAGGTTGGGGCCGCGCAGGGCCCGGGTGCGGGATACATCCATGGGGTCTCTTTCAGTAATCGTTCGGGGCTCGCGGGCCCCGTTCAAGTCGCGGGCGTTCGGTTCTCTACGGGCGGATCAGGAAGGCAGGCCCACTGGCGCCGGCAGGTCGGGCTCGAAGGTCTTGATGCCCGCGCCGATCAGGTCGGGGGCGATGTTGAGCGCCCACGCCGCGCCGATGGCGGCCAGCAGGGCATCGGTGTCCGGCACCACGGCGTTGCGCCCGAAGGTGAGGTCCGACAGCGAGCCCAGCACGTGCTCGGCGCTGCCGGTGGCCAGCACCACGCGGCCATTCTTCACGACCACGGCGCGGCCGTTGTCCGTGGCGCGGTGCTCCACGATCACGGGCAGCGTGGCGTCCTGGGCGTACAGCACCACGGCGCCATCCGACAGCGGGGCGAGGTCTGCCACCTGGGGGATGGCCGCGTTCAGCACGGCGGCGCCCTCGGCCAGCACCACGTCGACCTGGGTGCGCATCACCTTGGTCATCTGGTCCTGCTCGTGCACGTCGAATTCGGCCAGCGTTTCCACGCCGTCCATGTCGGTGACCACGCCCACCTGGCAGCGGTCGTAGGCGAGGCCGTCGCGCAGGATGGTGCGCGCGTCGCTTTCGATCACGGCGGCCTGCACCATCTGGTTCATGAGCAGGCGGTGGGCGGCTTCCCAGTGGGCGCAGTCCGTGGTCTCGACGCAGCGGCGGTCCAGGAACAGGCCTTCGCGGCAGGCCAGGCCCGTGTGGTGCCCACCCAGGTGCAGCAGCCACGCCACCACGCGTGCGATGGTCGAGGTGCTGCGCGTGCCGGCCACGCCCACCACCGGAATGCGGCCGGCCTGGCCATCGCCGTCCTCGGACGGGAACAGGTGTTCCGCGATCGCCTGCCCCACCGGGCGCGGCGCGCCCACGGCGGGCTTGAGGTGCATCAGCAGGCCCGGGCCCGCATTGACCTCGACAATGGCGCCGCCCTGGGCATGCAGGGGCTTGGAAATGTCCCTGGCCACCATGTCGATGCCGGCGATGTCGAGGCCCACCACCTTGGCGGCCAGCTGGGCGATGTAGGCCACCTCGGGGTGCACGTCGTCGGTGCAGTCCACGGCCACGTTGCCGTTGCGCTGCACCACCACCTGGCGGCCGGCGGCGGGCACGGAGCTGGCGTCGAGGTCCTGGCGCTTGAGCTCGAGCTGCACCTTGGTGTCGGTCGCCAGGTCGATGATTTCGAGCGGGTACTCTTCCTCATAGCCCCGGCGCGGGTCGGAGTTGAGCTGGGTGTCGATCAGTTCCTTGACGGTGGAGCGCCCGTTGCCGGTGATGCTGACCACCTCGCCGCGCGCCGCGGCCACCACCTTGCCGCCCACCACCAGCAGGCGGTGCTCGTCGCCGGGGATGAAGCTCTCGACCATCACGTCGCTGCCCTCGGGGTAGGCCACGTGGTAGGCCGCCTCGATGTCTTCCTTCTTGCGCAGGTCCAGCGTCACGCCCCGGCCGTGGTTGCCGTCGGAGGGCTTGACCACCACGGGCAGGCCGATGTCCTCGGCCGCTTCCCAGGCTTCCTCGGGGCTGTTGACCACGCGGCCTTCGGGAATGGGCACGCCGCAGGACTTGAGCAGGCTCTTGGTCAGGTCCTTGTCGCTCGCGATGCCCTCGGCGATGGCGCTGGTGAATTCGGTCTCGGCCGTCCAGATTCGGCGCTGGCTGGCGCCATAGCCCAGCTGCACGAGGTTGCCGTCGTTCAGGCGGATGTGCGGGATGCCCCGGTCGGTGGCGGCCGTCACGATGCAGGCGGTGCTGGGGCCCAGGTACTGGTCATCGACCTCGGTGCGCACGCGGGCCACGGCGGCCTGCACGTCAAAGGGCTCGTCGTTGATCGCCGCCATGATCAGGCCATGGCCCTGGGCCAGGGCCATGCGCGCCACCTGCTCGTCGCGGGCGCGGAACACCATGCGGTACACGCCGCGCTGCGAGGTGCTGCGGGTCTGGCCGAAGCCGGTGGGCATGCCCGCCAGGTTCAGCAGCTCGATCACGATGTGCTCCAGCACGTGGCCGCACCAGGTGCCTTCCTGCAGGCGCTGCAGGAACCCGCCGCGCTCGCCCACGCCGCAGTGGTGCTCGATCAGCGCGGGCAGCCAGGCGGTGAGGCGCTCGTTGAAGCCGGGGAGGAGGTTGGAGGGATGGTCCTCCAGTTCCCCCAGGTCCAGCCAGACCTCCAGCACGGGCCGGTAGGTCCAGATATTGGGGCCGCGCAGGTAGTTGATGCGAAGCAGTTGGATATCGTTGAGTTTCGCCATGGATTGCAGCGGGTGTGTTTCCGGCCTTTTGCGGGCCTTGCTGGGAAAAGGTGACTTTGTGGACGATGATTGTGCGCCAGACTGGAGCCGGGATGCGGTGTCAGCCAGATGACTGCCGCACACGTTACAGCGGGACGCCGCCGCGCCGTGGGGCGCAGTATGGGGGAGAATTCGCGCTTTCGCGAGATCGGTCACCGCAGGCTGCCGGGGGCGGAAATACCAACCAAAAATGCAACATCACCATTCTGTGGACGCCTCGGGTGTCTTTTCCGGCCCCGTGGGGGCCGATTTGCGGGCCATGCTCGCTCCCAAAGAGAACGTACTGGCAGCGCTCCAGGTTGACCTGAGCACGGCCCTGCGTTTCGCGGCGGGCTGGGTGGTGGTGACGTCCGAGCGCCTGCTGGCCTGCGATCCGGGTACCACCGCCTGGCGCGGCTGGCCCCTGGGCGACGGCCTGGCCCTGCGCCTGCAGGACCACGGGGGCGTGGGTTCGCTGGAATTGCACGATGCGCGGGCGCGCCTGGCCCTGTGGCGCTTCACCCTGTCACAGCATGCCCAGGCGCTGCGCCTGGTGCAGCGTTTCGAGCAGCAAAGCGCGCGGGGCGAGGCGGACGCCGCCGAGGAGGCCGACGAGCCCACCTGTCCCACCTGCCACACGCCGCTGCCCCCCGATACGGAGGAGTGCCCGGCCTGTGCCCGCGCCCAGCCGCCCCAGACCTCCACCTGGGTGCTGCTGCGCCTGTGGCGCTTTGCCCGGCCCTACCGCAAGCAGCTGGCGGCCGGCTTCGGGCTGACGCTGGCCTCCACCGCCGCCACACTGGTGCCGCCGTACCTCACCATCCCGCTGATGGATGACATCCTCATCCCGTTCCAGAACGGCAAGCAGATCGAACCGGGCCTGGTGCTGCTGTACCTGAGCGGCCTGCTGCTGTCCGCCCTGGCGGCCTGGGGCCTGTCCTGGGCGCGCACCTACATCCTGGCGCTGGTGTCCGAGCGCATCGGCGCCGACCTGCGCACCACCACCTACGAGCACCTGCTGCGCCTGTCGCTCGACTATTTCGGGGGCAAGCGCACCGGTGACCTGATGGCGCGCATCGGCTCGGAGACGGACCGCATCAACGTTTTCCTTTCGTTGCATGCCCTGGACTTCGTGACCGACGTGCTCATGATCATGATGACGGCGGCCATCCTGTTCTCCATCAACCCCTGGCTGGCCCTGGTCACGCTGGTGCCGCTGCCCTTCATCGCCTGGATGATCCACACCGTGCGCGACCGCCTGCGCACCGGCTTCGAGAAGATCGACCGCGTCTGGTCCGAGGTCACCAACGTGCTGGCCGACACCATCCCCGGCATCCGCGTGGTCAAGGCCTTCGCCCAGGAAAAGCGCGAGGCCCAGCGCTTTCGTGATGCCAACCAGCACAACCTGGAGGTCAACGACAAGCTCAACAAGACCTGGTCGCTGTTCACCCCCACGGTGTCGCTGCTCACCGAGATCGGCCTGCTCGTGGTCTGGGCCTTCGGCATCTGGCTGGTCTCGCGCAACCAGATCACGGTGGGCGTGCTCACGGCCTTCATCGCCTACATCGGGCGCTTCTACAGCCGGCTCGACTCCATGAGCCGCATCGTCTCGGTCACGCAGAAGGCGGCGGCCGGCGCCAAGCGCATCTTCGACATCCTGGACCACGTGAGCAACGTGCCCGACCCGGCCCAGCCGGTGAAGGTGGACAAGGTGCAGGGCGCCATCGCCATGCGCAACGTGGGTTTCCGCTACGGTAGCCGCGCGGTCATCAAGGGGCTGGACCTGGATATCCGCCCCGGCGAGATGATCGGCTTGGTGGGCCACAGCGGCTCGGGCAAGAGCACCCTGGTGAACCTGATCAGCCGCTTCTACGACGTGAGCGACGGCTCCATCCAGGTCGATGGCGTGGACATCCGCCGCTTCGCCGTGGCCGACTACCGGCGCCACATCGGCCTGGTGTTGCAGGAGCCCTTCCTTTTCTTCGGCACCATCGCCGAGAACATCGCCTACGGCAAGCCCGAGGCCACGCGCGAGGAGATCGTGGCGGCCGCCCGCGCGGCCCACGCGCACGAGTTCATCCTGCGCCTGCCGCACGGCTACGACTCGCTGGTGGGCGAGCGCGGCCAGGGCCTGTCGGGCGGTGAGCGCCAGCGCATCAGCATCGCGCGTGCGCTGCTGATCGACCCGCGCATCCTGATCCTCGACGAGGCCACCTCGGCCGTGGACACCGAGACCGAGAAGGAAATCCAGAAGGCACTGGACAACCTGGTGCAGGGCCGCACCACCATCGCCATCGCCCACCGCCTGTCCACCCTGCGCAAGGCCGACCGCCTGGTGGTGATGGACCGCGGCGAGGTGGTGGAAGTGGGCCCCCACGACGAACTCATGGAGAAACAGGGCGCCTACTGGCGGCTGTACGAAGCCCAGGCCCGCCGCGCCGAGGAAGACGCGCAGGCCGCCGGCGTCATCATCGACAGCAGCCTGCTGCACCCGGCCCACCCGGCCGGCAATTCGTGACCGCCACCGTGGGAACCGCCATGAACACAACCACCTTCACCCTGGTGTCGCAGCCTGAATTCACCCTGGCCCGCAACCCGCACGGCCGGCTGGTCCTGACCCTGCCCGATGGCACCGTCCACGAAAGCATCACCCCCGTGCGGGCCTTCCCCATTGCCGCGCCGGCGCACGGGCTCTCCTTGATCGGTTCGGATGGCCACGAGCTGCTGTGGATCGACCGGCTCGACCAGCTGGAGGCCTCCGCGCGCCAGCTCATCGAAGAAGAGCTGGAAGTGCGCGAGTTTGTGCCCACTATTGAAAAAATCGTTGCCGTGTCGAGCTTTTCGACCCCCAGCACCTGGGATGTGGAGACCGATCGCGGACCCGCCAAGCTGGTGCTCAAGGCCGAGGAAGACATCCGCAGGCTGGGGGGGCGCACCCGGCTGCTGATCGCGGGCGGGGACGGGGTCCAGTTCCGGGTCCAGGACACCACCGCGCTGGACCGGCATTCGCGCCGGCTGCTCGAACGCTTCCTCTGACGCGCCAGCCCCGCCATGCCGGGGCCCTTCCCGCACAGGATCGCCGGTAGCCCATGGTGGGCGTTTCGGGCCCGCCGCTGGCGCCTGTCGGCGGCATTCCACCCCAAAAAGCAACACGCAACCCGCGTGGTTGCCACCGCGTGCGTGTTCAATCCGCGCGTCCGGCCATTCATCAGGCCCTTTGGCGGCCTGAAAATCGCGAAAAGGTAGGTGAAAACCCTTAATTTTGGGCAATCGGTGAAAAAGACCTAAATTTCCCCTTCTTTTTGCCGTAATGAATGTACGAAGAGGCCAAAAGACCCTCTGTCATTCATCTCAACTACGGGCCATTGCCATGCAAATGCCACCTGTCGATCGATCGCCGAGTTGGCGTCCTCAGGGCGCTGATTTGTATTCCACTGGCGCCTCTGGCGCGCCACCGGTGCGTCCCATCAACGCATCCAACCCCGTCGAGTCCATGGACCGGATGGGCGAGGGCGCGATCGTGCGCGAGCCCGACAAGCCGTCGGCGCCCGACGTGGCGAACCGGGACTGGACCGAGGTGAAAAAAAAGGACACCGTGGAAGAACCGCCAGAGCCGCCCAAGGAGCCAATCTACAAGCAGCTGCTGGAGCTCATCCAGTCGATGTGGCGGGCCAGCGGCAGTGCGGTGGAAGTGGCGCAGGACATCAACCGGATGACCTTGCAGGAGCGCCTGGCCCAGCAGGTCAAGAACGAGCCGCTGACGTACTCGGACCCCAAGATCAAGCGCACGGGCGGCCTCTAGCCCGCCGCCTGCGCTGCGTGCTGGGCCGGTGGCACCGGTACCGCGCTGCCCGCAGTGGCTGTTCCGTGCTTCTTTTGCATTTTTTTGGCCGGTGGCGCGCAATGCTGCCGCCCGCAGCCCGTCCCTTGTGCGGATCGGCTTCCCATCCCCAGCGGCGCCTGCGGGGTGATGCTCCTGAAAATATAGCTGGAGGCGCTTATCCAGCAAGCGCAAAACACCTATTTGACCCCGGATCTGGCTGCCCGCGCTGCGCGCTTGCCTGCGGGAGGGGGGTGGTCAGCCGTCCACCCGGGCGGGCTCAGGGCTGGCTGCCGGAGGCGGGCTGGCGGGCGGCCTGGGCTGCCTTGTTGCGGTTCCGCTCCGCGCGGTATTTGGCGGCGAAGACGCGAACCTCTTCGTACGACACGTAGCCGTCGCCGTCCGTGTCCGCCTCGTCAAACGCGGCCGCCAGGCGGGGAAAGAGCTTGACCTCGGTGCGGCTCAGCTTGCCGTCGCCGTTGAAGTCCAGCATCTTGAAATCGCGCATGGCCTTGATCTCGCCCTTGGTCTGCCCCGTGCCGGGCTCGGCGGGCGCGCTCGCCGCAGGCTCTGGCGGCGGTGCGGCAGGGGCCTGGGCCAGCGCGGCGGAGCCCATGGTGGCCAGCACGGCGCCCATCAGGCAGGCGGCCAGGGAAATTCTCTTGCGCAACACATCTTCCTTCAGTGGGGTTCGGGGGACGATGTTGGCACAGTTGGTGGGCCGCCGGCGGATTGCAACCGGGGCTTTGCAGGCTTTCACCCGGCGTTGCAGGACTTTGCAGAACTTTTCGCGGCAAGAGCCCGGACCATCGCCACCCCCTGCCTCAGCCGCCCCCGGCACGCAGGGGGTTGGAGATGCCGCTGTTCACATGTCCCGCGGGCACATGGCGCGCTGCCGACGTCACATGGCCCGTCTGGTCGTCGAAGAAGAAGTCCGGCTCGAACTCGCGCAGGAACTCGCCCTTGGGCAGGCCGCCCAGGAACATGGCTTCGTCCACGTCGATGTTCCAGTCCATCAGCGTGCGGATCGCGCGTTCGTGCGCGGGTGCGCTGCGCGCCGTGACCAGGGCCGTGCGGATGCGCATGCCGGTGGTGCCGCCGGATTCTCCGGCGGATTGCAGCCGGTGCAGCGCCGCGAGCAGGGGCTTGAAGGGGCCGTCGGGCAGAGGCAGGGCCGCCTTGTCGGTCTCGTGCTGCTGGAACGCCGCCAGGCCCTCGGCCTGGTACACCCGCTCGGCCTCGTCGGAGAACAGCACGGCGTCGCCGTCAAAGGCAATGCGCACTTCCTGCGGGTTCGCGTCGCCGGCCCGCACCGATTCGGTGACCACCCGCGCGGCGGGGTAGCCCAGGTGCAGCGCTTCGCGCACATCGGCCTCGTTGGCCGACAGGAACAGGTGCGCGCCCAGGGGACGCAGATAGCGAAACGGGTCGCGCCCCTGGGTGAACACGCCGCGCTGGATGGTCGGCAGGCCATGGGCGTTGCAGGAGCGGAACACGCGCATGCCACTGACCGGGTCATTGCGCGAGAGCAGCACCACCTCCACCCGCTGGTGCTCCGAGGTGTTGAAGGCGAGCAGCTTGCGCACCAGCGAGAACGCCACGCCAGGTGCGGCGGGCACGTCCAGGCGCTGGCGCTGCAGCTCCACGTAGGCGCGGTCATCGCTCTCGTGTTCGAAGACGCGGTTTTCTTCCTCGAAGTTGAACAGCGCGCGCGAGGAGATCGCCACCACCAGCTTGTCGTCCAGGGTCACGGCCATAAAGTCACTTCACAAACTGATTCAGCTGGATGATGGGCAGCAACACGGCCAGCACGATCAGCATCACGATCATGCCCATGCCGACGATGAGCAAAGGCTCCAGGATGGTGGCCAGCGCCATCGCGCGGCGCTGCACCTCGGTGGAAAGCTGCCGTGCGGCGCGCTGCAGCATCACCGGCAACTGCCCGGTCTGCTCGCCCAGGCGCGCGAACATCGACAGCAGGCCGGGAAAACGCTTTTTCTGCGCCAGCGCCGAGGCCAGGGGCGCGCCTTCGCGCACCAGCACCAGCGCGTCCAGCGCGTCGGCGCGTAGCGCGCGGTTGTTCAGGGTTTCGGCGGCGGCCTGCAGGGCTTTCAGGATGGGCACGCCCGCGCCCGCCAGCATGGCCAGCGTGCCGGCAAAACGCGCCGCGTTGTAGCCGCGCGCCAGCTTGCCCACGAGGGGCAGGTTGAGCCAGGCGGCATCGAATTTTTCACGGATATGCCCAATGGTCAGTGCCCAGCGTGCGCCAAAAACCATCAAGACAAAAGCAATCAGCACCATCAAGCCATAGCTGCGCACAAAAGCGCTGATGCCCAGCATGGCCACCGTGAGGAACGGCAGCGCCCGCTTGGTGCCCGCGAACACGCTGGCCACCTGGGGCACCACGTAGCCGACGAGGAAGAGCACGATCACGATGGCCACGATGGTCACGATGGCCGGGTACAGCGCAGCGCCCACCAGCTTGGCCTTGAGCGCCTGGCGCTCTTCCAGGTCGTCGGCCAGGCGCTCCAGCACCAGGCCCAGGTTGCCGCTGTGTTCGCCCGCGCCGATCACGGCGCAGTAGATGTCCGAGAACTCGCGCGGGTGCTGCGACAGCGCGCGGGCGAACGTGGCGCCGGCATTCACCTCGGCGCGCAGCGCGGCCACCAGGTGGCGCTGGCGCTCGTCGTCGGCCTCTTCCGACAAGGCGGTGAGGGCGCGTTCGAGCGGCAGCCCGGACGACACCAGCCCGGCGATCTGGCGCGTCCAGATGGCCAGCGCGGTGGCACCGAACACCGGCCGGGTGAACAGCCGCTGGCCGAGGCTGGCGGCGCTCCCGTCCAGCGACTGTCCGGTCTGCACCAGTTCCACGGCCAGCGGCACCAGGGCCTGGGCCCGCAGCAGGCTGCGCGCCGCCTTGGCGGTGTCGGCCTCCATGAGGCCCTTGCGGGTCTGGCCCTGGGCGTCCAGGGCTTCAAAGGAAAAAGCGGGCATGCGGGCGTGGGCGGTAAGGCGTGGGCGTCAGGAAATCACACAACGGTGGGTGGAGGCAGAAATGCCCTGCAGTCCGAGATGGTAGCCGCTACCCGAGGCCACTTGCCGCGCCGTGGGTCCTGCTGTCGGAGGCGTGATCCAGGTCAAGGCGCCGGCACCCCGGGCGCGCAGAATGAAAAAAACGGACCTGTGGCATCGGGTTGCAGGTGTTCTGAACGAACCAGGAGTCTTTCATGCTGAAGAACAAGGTGGCGTTGGTCACGGGGGCATCGTCGGGCATCGGGCGTGCCATTGCGCTCGTGTGGGCGCGCGAAGGCGCCAAGGTCGTGGCGTCGGATGTGAACGTGCCGGCGGGCGAGGAAACGGCTGCGCTGGTGCGTGCGGCGGGCGGCGACGCCATTTTTGTGGCCGCCGACGTGGGCAAGCCCGCAGACTGCGAAACGCTGGTCAACCGCACGGTTGCCCACTATGGCCGTCTGGACGTTGCCTGCAACAACGCTGGCATCGGCGGCCCGCAGGCACCCACGGCCGACTATCCGCTGGAGGGCTGGGCGCAGGTCATCAACATCAACCTGTCGGGCGTGTTCTACGGCATGAAGTACCAGATCGCGGCCATGCTCAAGAATGGCGGTGGCGCCATCATCAACATGGCGTCCATCCTGGGCTCCGTGGGGTTTGCCACGGCGCCGGCCTATACGGCCGCCAAACACGGTGTGGTGGGGTTGACCAAGGCGGCAGCCATTGAGTACGGTGCCCATGGCGTGCGCATCAATGCCGTGGGGCCCGCCTTTATCCACACGCCGATGATCAGCGGTCTGGAGCAGGACGCAGGCGTCAATGCCATGCTGGTGGGCGCGCACCCCATCGGCCGCCTGGGGCAGCCCGAAGAGGTGGCCGAGCTGGTGGCTTGGCTGGCATCCGCCAAGGCGTCATTTGTGACCGGGGCGTATTACCCGGTGGATGGCGGATATCTGGCGCGGTGAAGCCTGGGCGACAGGGGGGTGTGTGGTGATTCAGGCTGGCAGAGGCAGGCCTGTGGCCCGCAGGGTGCCGTGGGCCTGCGCCGCGATGTCCAGCGAGCGCAGCCGCAGCGCCGGGTCGTACACGTCGCTCACCAGCATGAGCTCATCCGCGCCCGTGGCCTCGCTCAGTTGCTCCAGGCCCGCTCGCACGGTGTCAGGCCCGCCGATGACGGCGGCGGCCAGAAAGTCTCCGATGGCCGCACGTTCCTGCGGCTGCAGGCGCGCGGCGTAGTTTTCGATGGGTGGCAGCAGGCGGCGGCGGTCGCCCGTCAGGATGCCCAGCACCCGCTGGTAGGTGCTGCTGGCCAGGAACTCCGCTTCCTCGTCCGTGGGCGCTGCAATCAGGGGCACCCCGATCGCCACATAGGGCTTGGGCCAGGCGGCGGACGGGCGGTACAGGTTGCGGTACAGGTCGATGGCCTGGTGCAGCAGGCGCGGCGCGAAGTGCGAGGCAAAGGCATAGGGCAGGCCGCGCTCCGCCGCCAGTTGCGCCGAGAACAGGCTGGAGCCCAGCAGCCAGATGGGCACATTGGTGCCTGCGCCGGGCATCGCGATCAGGCGCTGGTTGGGTTCTGCCGGTGCCAGCAGGCGCTGCAGCTCGGCCACGTCCTGCGGAAAGTCGTCGGCCGTCTCCACCCGGCTGCGGCGCAATGCGCGCATGGTGGTGGGGTCGGTGCCCGGCGCGCGGCCCAGGCCCAGGTCGATGCGACCGGGGTACAGCTCGGCCAGGGTGCCGAAGGCCTCGGCCACCACCAGCGGCGCGTGGTTGGGCAGCATGACGCCGCCCGAGCCCACGCGGATGCGCGAGGTGCCCCCCGCGATGTGCCCCACCAGCACGGCGGTGGCCGAGCTGGCGATGCCCGCCATGTTGTGGTGCTCCGCCAGCCAGTAGCGGGCAAAGCCCAGTTTTTCGGCGTGCTGCGCGGTGCGCAGGGCAATCTGCAGCGCGTCGGCGACGGTGCCGCCTTCGCGGACGGCGACCAGGTCGAGCATGGACAGGGCGGGGCGGGTGGCGGTGGAAGTCATGGGTGCATTGTCCGGCGGCCACCACATTCGTGCAGGCCGGGTGCCAGAGCTGGCAGCGGCTGAAGGGTTGCCCTGGGCCGCGTGCGCGGAGAGGCGATTTTTTGGTAGCCAAAAATGCGCCGCACCCACAAAATGTTTCAAGGCATTTCTGCCGGGACGATTTCCGGTTTCGCGCACGAGGCCTTTACTGGGACCAAGCATGGGTTTTTTCAGCCGCCTGTTCAAGATCCGGGAGCAAGACCCTGCCAGCCCCGACACCACCTGGGCCATGGAAGACAACGGCAGCGAACTGGTGCTGGACGCCGAATACGCCTCCATGCTGATGACCGAGATCGACATCGACGCGGCCATCGCCAGCCATGAGCGCTGGCGCCTGCAGCTGCAGGACATGGTCAATGGCCGCTCGCAGGAGGTCATGCGGCCCGACCGCATCTGCCAGGACGATCGCTGCGACCTGGGCCGCTGGCTCTACGGCACGGGGCGCGTGCGGTTGGGGCACTTTCCGGCATTCGACATGCTGGTGGCGCGGCACAAATACTTCCACCAGCAGGCGGCCGATGTCGTGACCCTGTTCCAGGCGGGGGAGCAGCAAAAGGCCGTGCAGCTGCTCAACGGAAGCTGCCGCCACGCATCCAACCAGGTGCTGCTGCTGCTCAAGGAGCTCAAGCGGGGCCTGGGGCGCTGAATCCCGGGGGCAGCCGCATGACTGGGCGCGGCACGGCGGCTGACCAATACCGTCGAATGCTATGTTTTGTGCAGCGTGATGTGATTGACAAGTAAGCGCCTGGAGCGTTTTTTTTCACATTCCCGGCTGTTCTGGCACGGCAATGGCTGCGGCCATCAGCGCCGCCGCGCCCGCCGCCAGCATCGGCACACAGTTCTTACATCTGCAGACATCACCAGGGGCCGGAAACGGCACTGGCGTGGCTATCCTTCGGCGCGCGCCCACCACTGCTTGCGGTTGGTTGCGCAAAAAAACAATCAGACCAAGATCAATCAACTGACTGACGTCAGAGAGGGAACCCCGATGGACCGCCGTAAATTGTTGACGCTCGTGACCCTGGCTTCCGGCGTGAGCGCCGTATCGCCCGTGTGGGCGCAGTTCGACCTGGGCAAGATGCTGGACGCGGGCAAGGACCTGGCCAAGTCCGAAAGCCTGTCGGACGAGGAACTCAAGAGCACGTTCGACCAGATGTCCGCCGAGATGGACCGCCAGAACAAGGTGGCCCCGGCAGGCAACCCCTACGCCACCCGCCTCACCAAACTCACCTCGGGCCTGGGCACGCACGACGGCCTCAAGATGAATTTCAAGGTCTACCTCACGCCCGAGATCAACGCCTTCGCCATGGCCAACGGCACGATCCGCGTGTATTCGGGCCTCATGGACAAGTTCACCGACGACGAGGTGCGCTACGTGATCGGCCACGAGATCGGCCACGTCAAGGCCGGCCACACCAAGGCCCGCATCCAGACCGCCCTGCGCACCAGCGCGCTGCGCAACGCCGTGGCGTCGAGCAACGGCAAGGCCGGTGCCATCGCCAGCTCGCAGCTGGGTGACCTGTTCGAGAAGGTGGTACGCGCCCAGCACTCGCAAGGCAATGAGCGCGAGGCCGATGACTACGCCATGGGCTTCATGAAGGCCAAGCGCTACCAGCCCGCGGCCTGCGTGACGGCCCTGGAAAAGCTCGCCGCCATGTCGGGCGGGGATTCCACCAGCTTCCTGTCCACGCACCCCTCGCCCAAGGAGCGTGCCGACCGGCTCAAGACGCAGGTGGCCTGACCCTGTCATTGCCGCAGAAACCCTGGTGGGGCTATACCGCGCCTTCGGGCGCGGTATTTTTTTGCCTGTGGCACGCCGGCATTCCGGCGGGTGGCCGGTCGAAGCCGCAGCGGGGCGCCGTCTTGCGGGCGCCCGGGGTCAGTAGCTGCGCCCGCCCTTGTACATCGCATGCTGGCGCCGGTTGAGCGTGGCCGCTTCCCCCAGCCGCCCCATGGCCGCACCGGCATGCGCGTGGGTGATGGCCATGCCCAGGCCGTCGGCCGCATCGGTGCCCGGCAGGCCGGGCAGGCGCAGCAGGCGGCGCACCATCTCCTGCACCTGGCTCTTGGCCGCGCGGCCATGGCCGACCACGGCCTTTTTCATCTGCAGCGCGGTGTATTCGGCCACGGGCAGTTTGCTGGCCACCAGGGCCGTGATGCAGGCGCCGCGCGCCTGGCCCAGCAGCAGGGTGGACTGTGGATTGACGTTGACGAACACGATCTCGACCGAGGCCACATCGGGCTCGTAGCGCGCGGCCACCTCGGTGATGCCGTCGAACAGGATCTTCAGGCGCCCGGGCAGGTCACCCAGCGCCAGCGTGGTGGTGCGGATGGTGCCGCTGGCCACGTAGCTGAGCTGGTGGCCGTCCATGTCCACCACGCCGAAGCCGGTGGTCTGCAGGCCGGGGTCGATGCCGAGAATGCGCATTTGCTATTTATTTGATAGCTACCGGCGCTTGTTGGTAAAGCGCTGGTGGCCGATTTTATTGTCAGAGGCCGAAGTACCAGCGCACCGAATGGAAGAACACCGGCGCCGCGAAGCACAGGGCGTCCACCCGGTCGAGCAGGCCGCCCGCGCCGGTGACGGACATGCCCTGCATGCCCCAGCTCGTGATGCCACGGTCGCGCTTGAGCGCCTTCATCACCAGGTGCCCCAGGCTGCCCGCCACGCAGGCCAGCAGCGCCATGCCCAGCGCCTGCCCGGGCTTGAAGGGCGTGATGAAGGTGAGCAGCGTGCCCACCAGCCCGCCCACGCCCACGCCCGCCAGCCAGCTCGCCCACTGGAAGCTCTGGCTGACCTGCGGCGCCACGGGCTTGTGCGGAAAGCGCCGGCCCAGGAGATGCTGCACCACCATGCAGGTCTGCACCACGAAGACCAGGAAGAACACCAGGAAAGCGCCCTTGTCGCGGTAGCCCGGAAAGTCGAGCAGCAGCAGCGCGGGCACATGGCTCATGCCGTACACGCAGACCATGATGCCCCACTGCAGCTTGGCGTTGCGCTCCAGGAAGCGCTGCGGGTCGTTGGCCAGCGCGCTCACCACGGGCAGGGCCAGGAACACGTAGACGGGGATGAACACCGTGAACAGGTCGAAGTGCTTGCTGCCCACGATCCAGAACTGCAGCGGCAGCACCACGAAGAAGGCCAGCACCAGGCTGCGGTGGTCGCCCCGGCGCGTGGGCGAGAGCGTGATGAACTCGCGCAGCGCGAAAAAGCCCACGATCGCGAAGAGCACGGTGGCCACGGTATCGCCCAGCACCCAGCCCACCCAGAACACGGTGGCCATCATCCACGAGGTCTTGAGCAGGCCCCAGAAGCGCTTGGCCTCCAGCGCGCGCGCCTCGGATTCGGGATCGTCGCCCGCGTGCTCGCGCAGGTTGCGCACGAAGGCCCAGACGGTGACGATGGACAGGATGCCGAACACGACCAGGAACAGGGCCCCGATCTGCTGGGTGGCGGTGAGGTTGCGCAGGAAGTTGTTCATGTCCGTGCCGCCCCCGGGGGCGCGGCGATAGGCGAGGGCAGGGGCTTGGGGATCGTCATGGTCAGACTTCCCGCAGCGCGATCACGGCGCGGCGTGCGCGGTCCAGGAACGGACGGCGTTCTTCACCCGCTTCGAGCTGGACGGGTGCGCCAAAGGTCACGGAACACAGGATGGGCACGGGCACCACTTCGCCCTTGGGCATCACGCGCTGCACGTTGTTGATCCAGGCGGGCACCAGCACCACCTGCGGGAACATCTGCGCCAGCTTGAACAGGCCCGACTTGAACGGCTGCGGTTCGTCGCCATGGCCGCGCGTGCCCTCGGGGAAGATCACGATGGAGTCGCCGCTCTCCAGCGCGCGCACCAGCGGCGCCAGCGGGTCCGACTCGGGCAGCGCGGCGCGCAGCGCCTCGGGGCTGGGCGGGCGGGGCGGGGCTTCGGGCGAGGGGTCGGGGCCGCCGGCCATGGCGGTGTCGGCATCGGCCGGGGCCGCGGGCGCGCCCCCGGGCTCCGCCGCCACGGCCGCGGTCGGCCGCGCGGGCGTGGCCTGCCGGTCCACATAGACGGCGTTGAACACGGCCGTGGTGATCCATTGCCGCAAGGGCGTCTTGGTCCAGTAGTCCTTGGCCGCGATGGGGCGGGTGATGCTGCGCAGCTCCTCGGGCAGCGCGGCCCAGATCAGCACCATGTCGGCATGGCTCTGGTGGTTGGCGAAGTAGATACGCTGTTCGGCCTTGGGCGGGCAGCCATACCAGCGGGCCTGGGAGCCGGTGAGAAACCGCACGATCCCCAGCAGAAAAAGACTCATCAACTTGGCAAGCATGGCGGGGATGATACGTGGCGTGCGCCCTGCGGGCGGGCGGCCACCCCCGCTGCACCTACACCCAGATGCGGTACGCCCAGAACGCTTCGTCGCCGTAGATGCCGTCATACAGTGCCTGCGGTGCGTAGCCGGTGACGCGCCGGGTGACGCGGCACAGGTGCGACTGGTCCGAGAAACCAGCGCCCGCCGCCACATCGGCCCATTTCACCGTGCCGTGGACAGCCTCGGCCGCGATGGTGTCGAAGAACGCCTGCTCGGCCTTGCCGAAGCCGCGCAGCTCGCGCAGCGGCAGCCCTGCCCAGCGCTTGATGCGGCGCTCCAGCTGGCGCAGGCTGCGGCCTGGGGCCGACACGGCGGCGCGTTGCGCGAGGTGCATGGCCCAGTCGCCATAGCGCTGCGCCTGCAGCGCTTGCGCGGGGCGGCAGGCTTGCCAGCGGGGCTCCAGAAATGCTTCCAGGCACGCCATGCGGGCCGCGTCGTCGGGCTGGTGCTGCACGGCTTCGCACATCGCGATCCAGTCGGGCGGCAGCACGGTTTGCGCGTCCACCATGCGGTCGGTCAGCGTCTCGGGCTCCAGGCCGATGAGCTGGTGCAGCGCATCGGGCATGAACATCACCATCATGGCGTGGGTGGGATGGGCGCAATAGCTGGTGCTGGGCCGAGTGTGCGGGCCCGTCAGCACCCAGCGACCGGGGTAGGCCTCGCGCGGGCTGTGCAGGCCGGGCATGGTGTCGGGGCGCTCGGGCACCAGGCATTCGCTGCGACCCTCAAACCACCAGCTCAGGCTGCACAGGGGCGTGGCCGGAAAGCGGTTGATGCGTTGCTCGTCACGGAGCGCGTAGCCCAGCGTGCTGCGCACCATGGCACCGCGCAGGCAGGCCGACAGGCTGGCGCGCGGCAGCCACAGCTGGCCCGAGGGGATCAGCCCCTGTGGATGCCGTGCGGAAGGTGGGACCAGGGTTGCCATGGGGCGCGAGTGTAGGCCAGGGGCGATGTCGAATTCGTTCAATACCCGGCGGCTGCTGCATTGCACCATGCACGGCATGAACACCACGACCACCACTCCCGCCGCTACCGCTCCGATACCCCTCGCCGCCGCCGTCCAGGCCGCACGGCCTGGCGGCCCTGCCAGCCGCTGGTGGGGGCTGCCCCTGCTGCGCGACATGCGCGCCGACTACCTGGGCTTTGTCGTGCGGCTGCAGCGCCGCCATGGCGACCTCACCCGCATGCGCCTGGTGCATGAGGATGCATGGGACCTCATGTCGCCCGAACTGGTGCGCGAGGCGCTGGTCACCCATGCCGACCAGCTGATCCGCTGGGAGCGCGGCATTGCCGTGTTCGAGCAGGTGTTCGGCCAGAGCGTGCTGGTCACCGAGGGCGACACCTGGCAGCGCCAGCGCCGCATGCTGATGCCCGCGTTCAGCCCCAGGCGCGTGGCGGGCTACGCGCAACTGATGACCGATGCCGCCCGCAGCGCGCTCGATGCCGCCGTGCCCGCCGGCCAGGCCGAGGCGCTGGTGCCCATGGACACACTGTGGACCGGCGTGGCGATGGACGTGATCCTGCGCACGCTATTCAGCGAGTCGGCAAAGGCCGATGCGCGCGACGCCGCCTGGGCCACGCAGACGCTGTCGGAGACGGCGTTCCGCGAAATGTTCATGCCCTTCACGCTGCCCGACTGGCTGCCCCTGCCCGGCAAGTCCGCCAAGCGGCGTGCGCTCAAGGCGCTCCGGGGGCTGGTGCAGCGCCACATCGATGCGCGCAGGCGGGAAGAGGGCGGCCCGGCGGGCGCTCCGCCGCGCACCGACCTGCTGCACATGCTGCTGGCGCTGCGCGACGAATCCACGGGCGAGCCGCTGTCGCCGCAGGAGGTCTTCGACCAGTGCATGGTCAGCTTCCAGGCCGGGCACGAAACCAGCGCCACCACGCTGCTGTGGTGGAGCCGCCTGATGACCGAACACCCCGAGGCCGCGCAGCGCGCGCAGGCCGAGGTGGACAGCGTGCTGCCCCCGGGCCAGACGCCCGGCCCCGAGCACCTGGCCCGGCTGCCCTTTTTGGCCGCCACGCTCAAGGAGGCGCTGCGCCTGTACCCGCCGATTGCCGCGCTGATGACCCGGCGCACCACCGCGCCCATCACGCTGGGGGGCGTGGCCGTGCCCCAGGGCGCCATGCTGCGCATCACCCCCTGGGTGCTGCACCGGGATGAACGCTGGTTTGCCCAGGCCGACCGGTTCGTGCCCGAGCGTTTTCTGGACGATGCCCCGGCCATCCCCAAGGGTGCATGGATACCGTTCGGCGTGGGCCCGCGCGTGTGCATTGGCCAGCACTTCGCGATGCTGGAGATGACGCTGCTCGCGGCCATGCTGCTGCAGCGCTATCAGCTGCGGTTGCCGGGTGGGGCGCCCGCGTGCGCGCCGAGGCTGCACGTGACCTTGCGGCCTGACGGGCCGGTGATGGTGCGGCTGGCGCGGCGGCGCTAGGCGCGCCGCCCGGTCGGGTGCAGGGCCAGGTGCCCCCAGGCCCTGCGGTGGCGCAGGGCCCGCCCCGTCACGGCAGCTCCGCGCTGCCCATGCGCGCCAGAATCGTCCGCGACCGGCCCGCCAGATACGCGGACCCGGGTGTTTTCTCGAAGCGCTTGGGGGCCGGGAGCATCACCGCCAGGCGCGCGGCCTCGCCGGCGGTGAGTTTGCTGGCGCTCTTGCGAAAGTAGTGCTGCGCGGCCGCCTCGGCGCCGAACACGCCTTCGCCCCACTCCACGCTGTTGAGGTAGATCTCCAGGATGCGCTGCTTGGAGAGCAGTTGCTCCAGCAGCAGCGTCAGCACGAACTCCTGGCCCTTGCGCAGCAGCGTGCGCTCGCCCGAGAGCAGCAGGTTCTTGGCCAGTTGCTGCGTGATGGTCGAGCCGCCCCGGATCTTCGGGGCGCGCACGGGGCGGTCGGGGGCGCGGGCCTGCGCCTTGCTGGCCTGGGCCTCGGCCTTGGCGTTGCGCTCCCAGGCCTTCTCGATGGCCGTCCAGTCCACGCCGTCGTGGCTCACGAAGCCATCGTCTTCCGACGCGATCACGGCGCGCTTGAGCGAGTCCGAGATGCTCGCGTAGGGCACCCATTGCTGGCGCCAGCGCACCTGGCCCGTGCTGGACAGCTGCGCCCAGGCCTCGGAGCGCTGGAAGCTGGTGGATTCCGGGTCGATGGCCACCATGGCCGCGATGCGGACCACGAAGAACAGCTGCAGCGCCACGAAGGCGAGCACCACCAGTCCCAGCCAGCGCAGCACGGCTTTCATCGCAGCGTGTCCTTGTTCCGTGGGTTCAGTCAGAGGGCGGATTGGAGTTCGGCCAGCACCTGCGCCGAGGGCGGGCGCACGCCGCGCCACAGCAGGAACGCTTCGGCGGCCTGCTCCACCAGCATGCCCAGGCCGTCGCGCGGCACGGCGCCGTGGCGCCGGGCCCATTCCAGAAAACCCTGCGCTGCGGGGCCATACATCATGTCGTAGGCCAGGCAGCCCGGGCGCAGCACGTGGGCGGGCACCGGCACCTCGGCACCGGCAAGGCTGCTGGCCGTGGCGTTGATGATGACATCAAAATTGGCATCTAGTGCTTGTGGGGTAAGCGCTAGTAGCTCCGATTTTTGTAGTGAGGCCAGTGCGCTGTGCGATTGCACCAGGGCCTGTGCCTTGGCCAGCGTGCGGTTGGCCACGGTGATGTGGCGCGCACCGGCCCGCAGCAGTGGGCCCAGCACGCCCGCAGCGGCGCCACCGGCGCCCACCAGCAGCACATCGCGCCCCGCCAGCGAGATGCCCGCGTTGCGCGTGATGTCGGCCACCAGGCCCAGGCCGTCGGTGTTGTCGGCATAGATGCCGCCGTCGGCGCGGAAGGTCAGGGTGTTGGCCGCACCGGCCAGTTGCACGCGTTCGCTGCATTCGGTGGCGAGACCGGGCGCCTCGGTCTTGAAAGGCACGGTGACATTGCAGCCGCGCCCGCCCTGGGCCGCGAAGTCGCGCACGCCCTGCGCAAAACCATCCATGGGCACCAGGCGGCGCTCGTAGGCGATGTGCTCGCCCGTCAGTTCGGCGAAGCGGGCGTGGATGGCGGGCGAGCGGCTGTGCGCCACCGGGTTGCCCATCACGCAGTACAGGTCGGGGGCGAGAGGCGAAGGTGTCATGGGAACAACAAGGGCTGCATGCAGGGAGCGGGGTCAGGCCGGGGCTGCCGCGGAACTGGCTTTGCCAGGCGGCTGGCGGCGTCGCCCTGGGGGGAAGGCGCCGCAGGCGACTCAGGGGGGTTACCGAACACTGGTTTCCAGGGTTTGGTCCCGCGTGAACTTGAAGCGCGCCACCATGGCGATCTGGTCGGCCTTCTTGCGCATGTCGGTGCCAAAGGCGCCAAAGGGCCCTGCGGCGCGGGCAATGGCCTCGGCGCGCCGGTCGAGTGTGGTGTTGCCCGAGCCTTGCACCACCTCGGTCTCCAGCACGCGGCCGTCGTGGTTGACGGTGACGATCATCGTGAGCTCGCCGTACAGCTTGCGCCCGCCCTGTTCGGGGAAGTTCTCGGTGCCCTTGTCTTCCACCTTGCGGCGCAGCGTGTCGTAGTAGGCGGCGTAGGCTTCCTCACGCGTGGCGGGGCTGATGTAGCGCTTCTTGGGGCGCGAGTTTTCTTCGTTGATGCGCTTTTCGATCTCGGCCAGCAGCTTGACGAGCTGGCGCCGCTTTTCCTGCTCGTTGGCCTGCTCGGCGCTCTGGCTGGGCTTGCGCGGGTCGGGCTCGGGCAGGGTGGCCAGCTGCTTGCGCAGCTGGGCCAGCAGCTGCGCCTGCTGCTCCTGCATCGCATCCATCTTGCGCTGCGCTTCCTCGAAATCGTCGCCAATGGCCGTGAGCGCCGAATACGGCAGGGGGCTGGTGGCGCGGCCCTTGTCGGCATCGCCGCCGCCCGCCAGGTTGGTCTGGGCGATGGCCTGGGCCTTGTCGGGGCGTTCGTTGGACTTGGCGTTGACCAGGATGACTTCGAGCGGCGTGTCCTGGAACACGCGGTTGAAACCTTCGGGGTCGATGAAGCGCACCGAGATCAGCGCGGCGTGCACGGCGATGGACACGCCCAGCGCCAGCTGCAGCGTGCTGAAGGTGCGAAGGAAGGCGGGCAGTTTCATTTCAGGGACGCCCCCGAATCCAACGCGGCCCCCTCGGGGGGCCGCGGCCAGACGGGGCCGGGGAGCGTGGGGGCCATGTTCACGGGGTGGGATTATCAGCGGTGGCGGGTTCGGCCTCGTTCACATCCACGGCGATGGCGATGGGCCCCGCCACGGTGTCGTCTTCTTCCTCGGCGTCCTCCACCGGGCCGTCGTCGCTGCTATCGGCCGGGTCGTCCAGGCGCTCGATCACGGTGCCGTGGATGTCCAGGGTGATCTCGTCCACCTCGCCCAGCTTCACCAGGAGGCGCGCGCCGCGCGGCAGGTTCTGCGCGCCCAGCACCGGGAAGACCAGCGGAATGTCGTCCGCCCGCACCAAAAAGCTGCCGCCCGGGCCTTCCTTGAAGACGGTGGCGTTCAGTTCGGTGATGCCGTGCTGCTCTACATATTTGAGCGTCCAGAAGCGTTCCATGCCGGCCTGGTAGCCGTTGTAGGCGCTGTAGGCGCCGTCGAAGCTGCTGATGATGGAGAACAGGTCGGCGTCCTTGGGCTTGAAGGGCGCGGCCAGCGCGGCGGTCTTGCCGTGGCGGGCGCAGGCAATGATCTGCCACTGGTTGACCAGGTCGGTGTAGCGGCGCAGGGGCGATGTGGCCCATGAATACGCCTTCACGCCGATGCCCGCATGCGGCAGTGCCTTGGTGCCCATGCGCACCTTCACGCCCGGCGCCATGCTGGCCTGGCTGCGGTAGATGCCGGGCACGCCCAGCTCGGCCATCCAGCTGCCCCAGGTGCTGTTGGCCACGATCATGGCCTCGGCCACGATGAGGTCGAGCGGCGCGCCGCGCTGGCGCACGCTGATCTGCACTTGTTCATCACCCGTGGGCTCGGCGCCGTTGTTGCCGACCAGGCGGAAGTTGTAGTCCGGCCGGTTGAAGTTCTCGGGCTTGCCGCGCACGACTTCGCGGCGGGCCTTGAGGTCCTTGGCCAGGCGGTGCAAAAATGATAGCTGGGGGCGCAGTTCGGACAAGCGCTGGGGGTCATTTTGATGCTCGAACGCCGGGTTGGACAGCCATTCTTCGGTCACCACCGCATCGAGCTGGTCGTGGCGCAGGTTGGCGACCACGTGCACGCGCTCGAGCTTGGTCTCGGAGCTCTTGAACTCCAGCGTGGCCTCGTCGATGGTCACGTACAGCGACACGGCCGGGTTGGCGCGGCCCTCGTCCAGCGTGTAGGTCTGCACCACGTCGTCGGGCAGCATGGTGATCTTGTAGCCCGGCATGTACACCGTGGACAGGCGCGCGCGGCCGAGCTGGTCGATGGCGCTGCCCGGCTGGATCGCCAGGCCGGGCGCCGCGATGTGGATGCCCAGCACCACGGTGCCCGTACCCAGGCCCTGCACCGACAGCGCATCGTCGATTTCGGTGGTCTGCGAATCGTCGATGGAATACGCCTGCGCGGGCGACAGCGGCAGCTCGTCCGCAATGGCGGGCGCCGTGACGGCCGGAAAGCCCGTGCCCTTGGGGAAGTTCTCGAACAGAAAGCGCTTCCAGTGGAACTGGTAGGCCGAGTCGATGGCGCCGGCCTTTTGCAGCAGATCGAGCGGCGCGGTGTGCGTGGCGCGGCTGGCGTCCACCACGGCCTTGTATTCGGGCGCGTTCTTGTCGGGCTTGAACAATATCTTGTAGAGCTGGTCGCGGATCGGCTGCGGGCATTCGCCGCGTCCCAGCGCTGCGGCCCATTCGTCGATCTGCGCGAGGACGGCCTTCTTCTTCTCGATGGCCGCCAGCGCCTGCTGCAGGATCTCGGCCGATGCCTTCTTGAACCGGCCCTTGCCCGCGCGGCGGAAATAGTGGGGCGCGTCGTACAGGCGGAACAGCGCACCGGCCTGCTGGGCCAGCGTGGCGTTGTCGGAGAAATAGTCGCGCGCCAGGTCGGCAAAGCCGAATTCGTCCTCGGGCGCGAATTCCCAGGCCAGGTCCAGCTCAATGGTCTCGGCCACGGCCTGGGCCTGGGCGACCAGCTCGGCGGGAGCAGGTTTCTCGAATTTCAGGAGGAGGTTGGCGGCCTTGACCTTGACCCGTTTGCCCGAGTCGAGCTCGACCTGGGCGGAGGTGTCGGCTTCGGACAGGATACGGCCGGCCATGAACTTGCCGGCTTCTTCAAACAATGCATGCATGGCCGGCATTCTCCCATGGGTGCCGGGCGCCGATTGTCAGATCTCCAGGACCAGTCCGGGAGCGAACGCCTTGTTTTCCACCACGCCCTGGGGCGCGTAGCCCCGTGGATTGGCGACGACGCGCGTGGCGCCGATGGTGTAGTCGAAGCTGTCGTGCACGTGGCCGTGCAGCCACAGGCGGGGTTGCCAGCGCAGGATGCGCTCCTCCAGGTCGGAGACGAAGCAGGCATTGAGCGGCGAGCCGGCGAACTGGCTGGCAATGCTGCCGCGCGCCGGCGCGAAGTGCGTGACGACCACGCTGGGGCCGTCAAACGGCTCGGCAAAACGCTCTTCCAGCCAGGCGACCGACTGGTCGAAGAGCATCTGCGACACCGCGGGGGTGAACGGCTGGGGAAATTCGGGTGCCACGCGGATGCGGGTGAAGTCGCGCACCAGCTCCACGGCCTTGGCCAGGGTCTCGTCGCGTTGCTGCGCCGAGTCAAAAAGCCGGTAGTCCGACCACAGCGTGCACCCCAGGAAACGCACGCCGCCGTGGCGCCACTCGCCACGTTCGAGCACCCGCACGCCGCTGCCTTCGGCATGCGCGCGCAGCTGCGCCATGGTGGTCACGAGGTCCGAGCCGTAGAACTCGTGGTTGCCCGCCACGAAGACCGTGGGCAGTCCCAGCTGCCGTGCCCACGCCATGGCCTGCGCGGGCCGCTGCAGGTCTCCGGCCAGCACCACCACGTCGGCGTCGGGCACGGCAAGGGCCAGGGGCTGCACGGACAGGTGCAGGTCGGAAAGCAGGGCGATTCTCATGGGGTGTGCGAGGAAGTTGCCTGGTGGAGATGTTACCGGCGGCCCGGGAGCTCCCGCCAGGCGGGAGGACGGCAGGGCAGGTGCGGGCAGGCGGCGGCGCGCGGGGTGCGGGGTGCGAAACCAGCCCCTATGATCCAGGGTCCTTCATGATGGCACGGTTCTATCGACATGCTTTTTGATGCCATTGCCGCACCGCTGGCGTTGCTCGCAGTGGTCTTGCCGTTCCTCTTCGCCTTCACCGACTCCCCGATCTCCAATTTCTGGCCCGTGCTGGTGTCGTGGGTGTGCGTGGCCGTGCTCCTGCTGCTGGGGGCCTGGTCGGTGCACGCGGAGGCACCCCGGCGCGGAGGGCGCGCCTGGTGGGGAATGCTGCTGGCCGGCGGGCTGGGCGCGGCCGCGGTCGTGGCCAGCGCCATCGGACTTGTCCAGTACGTGGCGGGCGATGTGGGCCTGGGCCCCTGGATCCACGCCTCCGTGCCCGGGCAGGCCGTGGGCAATCTGCGCCAGCGCAACCAGCAGGCGACCTTGCTCAGCCTGGGCACATGGGCCTGGCTGTGGTGGGCGCTGCATGCCCGGCCGTCCCACGCAGGGGAACGCGGCGGGGAAGCGCCGGGCCCGGGGCGGTGGCCGCCATCCACCGCGCTCTCGAACGTGCTTGCCGTGGCAGCGCTGGCGGGGATCGCCGTGGGCGAGGCCGCCACGGCGTCGCGGACAGTCGCCGTGCAGTGGCTGCTCATCCTGGGGCTGCTGGTGCTGTGGCGGGGGCCCGGCAGGGGCAGCGCGCTGCGCATGGGCGCGGTCGGGCTTTCGATTTTTCTCGCGGCCGCATGGCTGCTGCCCGAGCTGCTCTGGCAGTTCCAGGGCGTCCGTGCAGATGCGCTGTTCCATCGCTTCACCGATGGCGCGCACGCGTGCACCAGCCGCCGGGTGCTGTGGTCCAACATGTTCACCCTGATCGCGCAAAAGCCCTGGCTGGGCTGGGGCTGGGGGGAGCTGGACTATGCGCACTACATCACGCTGTTCCCCGGCGAGCGCTTTTGCGTGCTGCTGGACAACGCGCACAACCTGCCCCTGCACCTGGCCGTGGAGCTGGGCCTGCCGGCGGCCCTGGCGCTGTGCGGGGCGTTCGTGGCCTGGTGCGTGCACGCCCGGCCGTGGCGCGAGACCGATCCCGCGCGCCAGCTGGCCTGGGGTGCCCTGGCGATCATCGGGCTGCACAGCATGCTGGAGTACCCGCTGTGGTACGGGCCTTTTCAGCTGGTGGCCCTGCTGTCGGTGGCGCTGCTGGCCTGGCCGCGGCGGGCGGCGGGCGGCCCCGCGCCGGGGGCGGGGCTTGCGGGGCTGGTGGTGGCCGTGGCGGTCCTCGCCGTGTGCGGCGTTGCCGCCTGGGACTACCACCGCGTGAGCCAGTTCTACAAGCCCAGCGCGCAAAGGGCCCCGGCGTACCGGGATGACCTGCCTGGCCGGGTGTCCTCTTCCGTGATGTTTGCGAGCCAGCTGGACTTCGCGCGCCTCACCACGATGGCGCTCTCGCGGGACAACGCGCAGCAGATGAATGCCCTGGCCCACGAGCTGCTCCATTACTCTCCCGAGCCCCGCGTCATCGAGGCACTGATCGAAAGCGCCGTGATGCTGGGCAAGGACGATGAAGCCGCGTTCCACATGAAGCGCTACCGCATCGCCTACCCGGACGACCATGCCCGCTGGATGGGGGCGGGTGGCGCCGGGGCGTCCCGCGCCCGCTGAGCACAGGCGCCCGCGTGGCGCTGGCGGTCAGGCCAGGCGCAGGAACTGCGCCACCTGGGGCAGGTGGTCGCTGAAATTGGCGAGGGCGTGTTCGCCCCCCTCCTGCACGATCCGCCGCGCATGCGGGTAGCGCGCCGCCATTTCCCGCCAGTCCAGCACTTCGTCGCCCTTGGCGATGATGGCCATCTCCGGGGCGGCGGGGGGCTGGTCCGAAGTGTCCAGCGCCCGCAGCTCGCCGATGTACTCCGGCTGGAAGTAGAACCGCTGTGCCGGGTCGTGCCAGGAGGTCTGCTCGCCGATGTGGCGCTCCAGGTCGCGCGCCGGGTGGACGGCGGGGTTGAGCATCACGCTGGGGCAGCCCTTGTGGTGCGCCACCCAGCTGGCATAGAAACCGCCGAGTGACGAGCCGACCACCGCCATGGCCGCGCCGGGCCAGTGGGCGATGCCCTGCGCCACCAGCGCCATCGCCGCCCGGGGCGACGGCGGCAGCTGGGGGCACCAGAAGGTGACGCCCGGATGGTGCAGCGCCACGTACGCCGCCATCTGCCGGGCCTTGGCGGACTGGGGAGAGGAGCGAAAGCCGTGCAGGTACAGGAGGTGGGTGGTGGTCATGGAGGGGGAAAACGACAAGGCAGGGGAATCACTGCTGCAAAGGGCGGTGGCCCAGACATAAGATGCGTGGCATGGGCGCCACACGGTGGAGCCCGCAGCCTTGATCCCCACCATGACTGATTTTGCCCCGCTTTCCACCGCCAAACGCTGGGCCCTGGGATCCGCCGAGAAGCCGCCCGCTTCATTGGGGCGGTTCGAGCTGAAAAGGCTTCTGGGCCGGGGCGCCCAGGCCACGGTGTGGCTGGCGCTGGACCCGCGCCTGCAGCGCGAGGTGGCCATCAAGCTCATGCGCCCCGTGCAGGACCAGGACCCGTCGGTGCTCGAACACTGGCTGCGCGAGGCCCGGCACGTGGGGCGCCTCGCGCACCCCTTCATCGTGCCGGTGTTCGAGGCGGACGTGCAGGGCCGCCAGCCCTACATCGTCTTCGAGTACGTGCCGGGCAGGACACTGGCCGAACACCTGGCGCAGCAGGGGCGCTGCACGCCCCACGATGCCGTGGCCCTGATGGTGGACGTGCTCGACGGCCTGCAGGCCGCGCACCAGGCGGGCATCGTGCACCGCGACCTCAAGCCGTCCAACATCATGATCGACGCCCAGCGCCACGCCCGGGTCATGGACTTCGGCATGGCGGCGCCCATGCAGGCCGCGCCGGATGCCCAGATGGCCAGCGGCACCCCGGCCTACCTGGCGCCCGAGGCCGCGGCGGGCGCGGCGCCCGCGCCCGCCATGGATGTGTATTCCGCGGCGCTGGTGCTGGTGGAGATGCTCACCGGCCATCCGCTGGTCCACCAGAAGGACACCTGGCAGGCGCTGTACCACATCGCCAATGAAGCCCTGCAGCTGCCGCAGGACCTGGGCCCGGGCGTGGACGACGGGCTGCGGGCCATCCTGCAGCGCGCCCTGGCCCGCGAGCCGGGCGGGCGCTACGCCTCGGCGGCGGAGTTTCGCGATGCCCTGCGCGCCTGGGCCGCGCCCGCGAGCGCGCCCACGGCGGCCAGCAACGCCACGCTCGACTTCCTGCTGCGGCGCATGCGCCACAAGAGCGATTTCCCGGCGCTCTCCGATTCGGTGGCGCGCATCCAGCGCGTCGCCAACTCCGAGGACGACAGCATCAGCGACCTCACGCACGAGATCCTGAAGGATGTGGCGCTCACCAACAAGCTGCTGCGCCTGGTCAACAGCGTGCACTACGCCCATGCGGGGCGCGGCACGATCAGCACCGTGTCGCGCGCGGTGAGCCTGGTGGGTTTCAACGCCGTGCGCAACATGGCGCTCAGCCTGGTGCTGCTGGACCACATGCAGGACAAGGCCCATGCGAGCCAGATGCGCGAGGAGTTCCTGCGCGCCATGATGGCCGGCTCGGTGGCGGCCGAACTGTGCGCATCGGCCCAGACGGCCGAGGAGGCTTTCATCGGGGCCATGTTCCAGAACCTGGGGCGCATGCTGTGCGAGTTCTATTTTCCGGAAGAGGCGCGGCAGGTGCGCAGCCTGCTGGCGTCGGGCCGCGTGGAAGGCGGCGAAGAAGCCGCCGCGCTGCAGGTGCTGGGCCTGGGGTTCGAGGACCTGGGTGTGGGCGTGGCCCGCGTCTGGGGGCTGCCCGAGAGCCTGCAGCGTTGCATGCGAAAGCCCCTGGGCTCGCCGATGCAGCGCGCCCCGGAGCAGGGGGTGGAGCGCCTGCGGTGGGTGGCCATGGCGGCCAACGAGGTGGCCAGCACGCTGCTGCTGAGCGAGCCGGCCGCGCTGGAAGGGCGCCTTGGCCAGATCGGCACGCGCTATTCGCGCACGCTGGCGTTGTCCGCCGACGCGATCTCCGATGCCACCCTGCGTGCCCGCCACAAGCTGGTGGCGCTGGCCGAGGCGCTGGACCTGCGCGTGGACCCGGGCACGCCCGCCGCGCGGCTGCTGAAGCTGCCGCCCCCGACGGGTGCCGCCATGCCGCAGGACGACCCCCTGGGCTCGCACGAGCTGCGGGCCAGCGAAACCCAGCCGCTGCCCGCGGTGCTCGAGTCCCAGGCCGGCGGCGCGGTGTCGGTGGCGCAGGTCAACGAGGTGCTGGCCGCGGGCATCCAGGATGTCACCAACGCCATGGTCGAGAGCTTTCAGCTCAACGACGTGCTGCGCATGATCCTGGAGACCATGTTTCGCGCGCTGGGGTTCCGGCGCATGGTGTTTTGCCTGCGCGAGGCGCGCACCGACCTGCTGACCGGCCGCTTCGGCCTGGGCGAAGGCAGCGAGGCCGCCGTGCGCGCCATGAAAGTGCCGCTCAAGGCCCAGGGAGACCTGTTCGCCGCCGTCTGCCTGCGCGGCGCCGACACGCTCATCAACGACGCGACCGAGCCCAGGATGCAGTCCCGCCTGCCCGAGTGGTACCGCACGGGGCTCAACGCACCCTCGTTCCTGCTGCTTCCGCTGCAGATCAAGGGCCAGACCTTCGCGCTCATCTACGCAGACCAGTCCATGGCCGGGGGCATCGTCGTGGACGACAAGGCCCTCGGGCTGCTGCGCACCCTGCGCAACCAGGCGGTGATGGCCTTTCGCCAGGCGGGGTGAACGCCGCCTGGTGCGGGCGGGCCCCGGGGCCACGATAATCCCGCGATGGCCGTTGTTTTTGAGAAACCCACGCTCGCCCAGCGTTTTCTTCCCCTGTTTCGCGGGTTCGACCTGCCGCTGCTCCTGGTGGTGGTGCTGCTGGCATGCGCCGGGCTGCTGGCCATGTATTCGTCGGGCTACGACCACGGCACGCGCTTCATGGACCATGGGCGCAACATGCTCATCGCGGGGGCGATCCTGTTCATGGTGGCCCAGGTGCCGCCGCAGAAGATCATGGTGTTCGCCGTGCCGCTGTATGCGGCGGGCGTGGCGCTGCTCGTGGCGGTGGCGCTGTTCGGCATCACCAAAAAAGGCGCGCAGCGCTGGGTCAACGTCGGTATCGTCATCCAGCCCAGCGAAATCCTGAAAATTGCCATGCCGCTGATGCTCGCGTGGTGGTTCCAGAAGCGGGAAGGGACCCTGCGCCCGCTCGACTTTGCCGCCGCGGGGCTGCTGCTGGCCCTGCCGGTGGGGCTGATCATGAAGCAGCCCGACCTGGGCACCTCGCTGCTGGTGCTGGCGGCGGGGCTGTCGGTGATCTTCTTTGCGGGCCTGTCCTGGAAACTGGTGCTTCCGCCGGTGCTGCTGGGAGGCATTGGCGTGCTGGCGCTGGTGCTCCTGGGCGACCAGCTGTGCGCGGACGGCGTGCGCTGGTCGGTGCTGCATGACTACCAGCAGCAGCGCATCTGCACCCTGCTGGACCCGACGCGCGATCCGCTGGGCAAGGGATTCCACATCATCCAGGGCATGATCGCCATCGGCTCCGGGGGCATGTGGGGCAAGGGCTTCATGGCGGGCACGCAGACGCACCTGGAGTTCATCCCGGAGCGCACCACCGACTTCATCTTTGCCGCGTTTTCCGAGGAATTCGGCCTGGCGGGCAACCTTTTCCTGCTGGTCTGCTTCCTGATGCTGGTCTGGCGCGGGCTGTCCATCGCCGCAGGGGCCACGAGCCTGTTCGGGCGCCTCATGGCCGGGGCGGTCTCCATGATCTTCTTCACCTACGCCTTCGTGAACATGGGCATGGTCAGCGGAATACTGCCCGTGGTGGGCGTGCCACTGCCCTTCATCAGCTATGGCGGCACCGCCATGGTCACGCTGGGCCTGGCACTGGGCATCCTGATGTCGGTCGCCCGCGCCCAGAAGCAGGAACCCAAGGACGCGCGTCCCGCGCTGTAGCGCACCGCGCCGGGGCGGCGTGGCCCCGGATGAATCTTGGCAAGGCCCAGGGTCTCTGCCCGGGCGTTGCGTGGGCCGCCGCAAGAGGGTACAAACCGGCAGGCCAACTGTGCCTTGGCCTCAGAGCAACCGAAGGGATTCCCCATGGCGGCGAAGTTCGAGCTGAAGAAGTCGAAGAACGATAAATTTGTCTTCAACCTGCTGGCCACCAACGGCCAGGTGATCCTGACCAGCGAGCTGTACGAATCCCGGGCCAGCGCGCTGGGCGGGATCGAGGCCGTGCGCAAGAACGCGCCGGAGGGCGGCCGGTTCGGACGCCTGAGCGCCAAGGATGGCTCCCCTTACTTCACGCTCAAGGCGGGCAATGGCCAGGTCATCGGGCAAAGCCAGATGTACTCCGGCGCCAAGGCGCGGGATGCGGGCATCGAATCCGTGCAGGCGCACGCCCCGCAGGCCGGCCTGGACGATCAGACGGCAGCCTGAGCATCGGGGCGGCCGCGTGATGCGGCATAGGGACATACCGCCTCGTGTCCTGCCGGGCATGGCCGCGCGCCTAAAATGCCCCGATGACTTCCCGCTCCACCACTGCCGCGCCCCAGCGCGCGGCCACCAGCCAGCGCATCGACGTCGCTCGCGAACTGCTGCTGACCCCCTTCGGGCTCGATGAGAGCCATCTCGCACGGGCATTGGCCGAGATCCGCACCCACCAGGTGGACGATGCGGACCTGTACTTCCAGTACACGCGCAGCGAGGGCTGGAGCCTGGAAGAGGGCATCGTCAAGACGGGCTCCTTCAGCATCGACCAGGGGGTGGGGGTGCGGGCGGTCAGCGGGGAAAAGACGGCGTTTGCCTACTCGGACGACATCTCGCAGGCTTCCTTGATGGATGCGGCCCGCACGGTGCGATCCATTTCGTCTGCAGCGCAGGCGGGGAAAGCGCGGGTAGCTACTAAAAAGATAGCTGCTGGCCGCAGCCTGTACCCCGGCGTGGACCCGATCGCCTCCCTGGACAGCACCGCCAAGGTGGCGCTGCTCGAGAAGCTGGAACAGCGCGCGCGCGCGAAGGACCCGCGCGTGGCGCAGGTGATGGCGGGCCTGGCCAGCGAATACGACGTGGTGCTGGTGGCCCGGGCCGACGGTACGCTGGCGGCCGATGTGCGCCCCCTGGTGCGCCTGTCGGTGACGGTGATCGCCGAGCAGAACGGCCGCCGCGAGATGGGGTCCGCTGGCGGCGGTGGCCGCTTCGGCCTGGCCTACTTCGACGACGAGCAGATGGGCCGCTACGTGGACGAAGCGGTCCATGCCGCGCTGGTGAACCTGGAGTCCCGCCCCGCGCCTGCTGGCGAGATGACCGTGGTGCTGGGCCCTGGCTGGCCCGGCATCCTGCTGCACGAGGCCATCGGCCATGGGCTGGAAGGCGACTTCAACCGCAAGGGCTCCAGCGCATTCAGCGGGCGGATCGGCCAGCGTGTGGCGGCCAAGGGCGTCACGGTGCTGGACGACGGCACCATCGCCGACCGCCGCGGCTCGCTCAACGTGGACGACGAAGGCCACGCCAGCCAGCGCAACGTGCTCATCGAGGACGGCATCCTCAAGGGCTACATCCAGGATTCCCTCAACGCACGCCTGATGGGCGTGGCGCCCACCGGCAACGGCCGTCGCGAGAGCTACGCCCACATCCCCATGCCGCGCATGACCAACACCTACATGCTGGGCGGCGACAAGGATCCCCAGGAGATCGTGGCCAGCATCAAGAAAGGCCTGTTCGCGAGCAACTTCGGCGGCGGCCAGGTGGACATCACTTCGGGCAAGTTCGTGTTCTCCGCCAGCGAGGCCTACTGGGTCGAGAACGGCAAGATCCTCTACCCCGTGAAGGGCGCCACCATCATCGGCAGCGGCCCCGAGTCGCTCAAGAAGGTGACCATGATCGGCAACGACATGCGCCTGGACAGCGGCGTGGGCACCTGCGGCAAGGAGGGCCAGAGCGTACCCGTGGGCGTGGGCCAGCCTACCTTGCGCATCGAGGGGCTGACGGTGGGCGGCACGGCCTGACATCCGCAGTATTCCTGGTAGCCACGGCTCATGCATGCGCAATTTAGTGGTTTGCTTGCGGTTGGAGTAGCCTTGCCTGATCGGTCAATATCGGCATCCGGCCGCGCTGCATTTTTAAAAGAAGGCATGAAACCCGGGGGGGCGAATAGTAGCAAGGCTGCTGATTTCCTGAGGCGCCTGGCTTGCCTTTTTGGGCTGCTCCTTCCCGCTATGTCTGCGCATGCTCAAACATGCATGACGCAGACTGCCAATCCGTCCGCGCCACCCAGGCAGCTATATGTCGTTGCTGGACAGTCGAATGCTGTTGGATTGGCATCTGTCAAGGACATTGATTCCAGGGGGGAAAGGTATGCCCAAGAGAATACTACTTATTCCAATGTAAGTATTTATGGAATTTATGGTGCGCCTCCTGGGGCGGCAGGGAATGACGACGCTGCGCGATCCCGGGCGATCAATTGGAGTTACTTTGCCAGATGGAGAGTCGCAGGCCCAGGCTTTGGGTATAAAAATCTGGCTGGCAATTCTCAATTATTCCCATTTGGTACAAAATCCACGGACTTTTTTGGCCCGGAATTGTATCTTGCTCATTTCTTAAACAACAAGCCGCCACGCGATCATTATATTGCCAAATTGGCGATTTCAAATACATCGTTGAACTACACTGCATCTGCTGATAGCTGGATGCCCGGAGGTCGCTTGTATCATGAATTGCTGGCAGTGATTGCAGATGCTTATAATTCCAAACGGGCAAATGTGCGGCTCAGGGTGGGAGGGCTCTTTTTCATGCAAGGCGAAACTGATGCTTTAAATGAGGTATGGGCGAAAAATTATAAAAATAATCTAAAAAACTTTATTACAAGAATAAGGCGGGATGTGAGTGATATGGGATGTTCCGATGAAATGGAATTTCCTGTGATTATTGGTAGAATCCAAGACAATCCTGCCTGGACATATAGAAAATACGTGAGATCCGCTCAGATGGATGTGGCGCGGAGCTTGCCGCAAGTGGGCATTGTGGACACGGACGATTTCGCGGAGCATCTTGTGGCCGGAGGGGTCCACTTCAATGAATATGGTCAATTTCACCTGGGTGCAAGAGCGTATCAGGCGCTTGTGGGCAGGGCTGCGATAGGAAACCTTCAGAGTGTGGTGTGGAAAAAAGTGAAATCCAAACGGCAGAACTCGACTCCCATCACGGAAGCGCTCGAGAGAGTGCCTTGCTGCAAGCCTGGTGATTTGATCGACCGGCAGCTTCAGAAGTACTTCCCCTGGACATACGGATATGGCGGGGCATGCCGAGGCTACGCATGCGCCCCAGTGTATTGAAAGGCCATGTGTAAAATGCGCACACTATTTATGTTTGCGGCACTTGTTCTGGTATTTTGATATAAAGGCTTGTACGTTGTGAATATATTGGGTATATCATCATACTACCATGATAGTGCCGCCGCGCTGTTGCAGTCTGGTCGGATAATTGCTGCGGCGCAAGAAGAACGGTTCACGCGGCAAAAGCATGATGCGCAGTTTCCCAGGCATGCTATTGAATATTGCCTGCAAGAAGCAGGGGTGCGCTCGCATGATCTGGATTCCATCGTATTCTACGATAAGCCTATTTTAAAATTCGAGCGCTTGCTGGATACGTATCTAAGCTATGCACCCCGTGGATTTCAATCATTTGTCACTGCGGTGCCGATATGGTTGAAAGAAAAGCTGTATTTAAAGAAAACTCTCAAGAGGGAGCTTGCCGGCCTGCTGTCGTGCAAGGAATCCGACCTGCCGCCGATCCTGTTTGCAGAGCATCATGAATCGCATGCGGCTTCTGCGTTTTATCCGAGCCCGTACAAGAAGGCTGCGGTATTGTGCCTGGATGGGGTCGGTGAGTGGGCAACGACGTCCGCCTGGCTGGGGGATGGTCCAGAATTGACTCCCTTGTGGCAGATCAATTTCCCGCATTCCCTGGGATTGCTGTATTCTGCGTTCACCTATTACCTTGGGTTCAAGGTGAATTCTGGAGAATACAAGCTGATGGGTTTGGCGCCATACGGCAAGCCAACGTATGTCGATCTGATTTTTGATAACCTGATCGATGTCAAGGAAGATGGGTCATTCCGCCTGAATCTGGAGTATTTTGATTACTGCACGGGCCTGCAGATGACCAATCGGAAATTCTCCGATTTGTTTGGTGGCCCGCCCCGTGGTGCCGAAACAGCCCCGACCCAGCGCGACATGGATATAGCTGCGTCCATACAGGTGGTGACGGAAGAGGTTGTACTGAAGTTGGCGAGGCAGCTGCAGAAAGAAACCGGCGCGGAGTACTTGTGCATGGCGGGGGGCGTGGCGCTGAACTGTGTTGCGAATGGGCGGTTGCTGCGGGAAGGTATTTTCAAGGACATTTGGATTCAGCCAGCCGCAGGGGATGCCGGCGGAGCGCTGGGTGCCGCTTATGCCGCCTTCCACAAATTCAGAAAAGAAGAACGGAAGTATTTCAACGGAGTGGATCAGATGCAGGGGTCTCTATTGGGGCCCAAGTTCGCGCAGCTGGATATTGTTGAAAAACTGGATGCTCTGGGGGCAAGCTACACGGTCTTGGATCAGACGGGCCTGTACGAGACGGTTGCAGGCTTGCTCGCAGATGAAAAGGTGGTGGGTTGGTTCCAGAACAGGATGGAATTTGGACCAAGGGCGCTGGGCGCCAGATCCATATTGGCGGACCCCCGTTCGACGGCGATGCAATCGCAACTGAATCTGAAGATAAAATTCCGCGAATCATTTCGCCCGTTTGCACCTGCCGTCAAAGAGGAAAATGTAGAAAAATATTTTGATCTTGACCGACCCAGCCCCTACATGTTGCTTGTTGCACAGGTGAATGAAGATATTCAACGGAAACCCGATCAGTCCCTGCAAGGCCTGGCGCAGCTGCATCAGGTACGTTCGGATATTCCTGCGGTAACCCATGTGGATTATTCCGCGCGGGTCCAGACGGTGAGCAGGACGAGCAACCCCGAGTTTTACCAGCTTCTGAGCGCTTTTGAGCGACAGACGGGGTGCTCGGTTCTGGTGAATACCTCTTTCAACGTCCGGGGCGAGCCCATCGTGTGCACGCCGGAGGACGCCTATCGCTGTTTTATGGGAACGGACATGGATTATCTCGTATTGGGCAATGTACTGCTGTCCAAGGATGCGCAGAACAATGCGTTGGTAGGTCAGCGCAAGGGTGCGCTCGCCCTGGATTGAGTATTCTTCATATGATGAAACCAGCTCTGGAAAAAAGCATGAATGAGCGCAAGCAGGAGCTGCGCAAATTCGGCTATGTCATGGGGGGCTTCGTTGCCCTGATTTTCGGCTTGCTGCTTCCCTGGTTGTGGTCGGCCAGATGGCCCCACTGGCCCTGGATCGTTGCGGGCATATTTTTCCTGGTAGCTACTTTTTTTCCTGTTGCGTTGAGCCTGGTTTATAAATACTGGATGCGCGTCGGCGAAGTGCTGGGCTGGATCAACACCCGAATCATCCTGGGCATTGTTTATATTTTGGTATTTTCTCCGCTAGGTTTTCTGATGCGTATCCTTGGCAAGGATACGCTGCAGAAGAAGTGGAATGGCGATTTGCAGACATATCGAATTAACAAGATGCCCCGAAAACCTGAACACATGGAGCGCCAATTCTAATGCTGGAACTTATCAAGGAGCTTATTTTATTTTTCCGCGAGCACAAGAGGTATGTGTTGATTCCCGTGCTGGCGGTCCTGTTGCTGCTGGGGGCTCTGCTCGTGTTCGGTCAAGGCTCGGTAATAGCTCCGTTTATTTATACTTTATTTTGAATGATGAAGAAATTTCTATATTTCTTCCTTCCTTCATTCTTGCTGTGTTCGCTGGTGGCTGTCGGATACTGGGCAGGAGGGTATGTCGCGGCGGGAAAATTCGAGCGTACCATTCGCTGGGTGGAACAAGGTGAAACCTTGGCGGGCGTGTTGTCTGCCACCAAGCTGACAGACGAGCAACGCAACAACTATCGCAATGCCTATAGCGACCCGTCTGTCGATACCGGCAAGATCAGCTGGTCGGTTCCTAATCAGCCCACGCCTTTTGTAGGGACGGCCCCGGCACCGGGGCAGCACCACAATGCCCATATCAACTCCTGGCAGATGCGGAGCCAGCAGGAGCTGGTGAATCCGAAGCCCAATGGGTCCTATCGCATTTTCCTGACGGGGGGGTCAACCGCTTTTGGTTCTGGTTCTCCGAGCCAGGAACACACTATTGGCAGTATTCTTGGTGATCTTCTCAATGCGAATGCAACGGAGAAGGACAAGGCCCGCTTCGAGGTTTTCACGTTCGCGAACCCCGCATGGTCTTCTACCCATGAGCGCATTGCCATTGAGAACTATCTTTCCGAGCTTCAACCAGATCTGGTCATCTCCCTCTCGGGAAATAACGATGTTTTCTGGGCTGATGCGGGGCGAAATGTGTTGTGGTTCAGCGCATTCGCCGATGACTACTACCGGTCTCTGGTGAACATTGCCCTGAAGGTGGCTGGAAGGCAGGAGTTGCCCGAGTTGGTCAATGCGCGTCCGGCCGCTCAGCCGGTGTCGCCGCAAATCGTAGCCCGCCGGATTGAAAAGAATGCACGCTTGGGTGCGTATGCACTGCAGGAAGGTAAAGTGGATTGGATATTTTTCCTGCAGCCCACTCTTTCCGTGACGAAGAAGGATCTGACCCAGCGTGAAAGAGACTTCATTTCGGCTTCGAAAGATTATTACATTGACTGCTATAAGGCCATGTCTTCAAATCTCTCGAACCTGAAATTGGATAATTTCACTTTTGTGGATTTGTCCGGCATCTTCGACCGGTACTCGGCGAAGGATGATATGTTCCTGGATCAGTTTCATTTTGGAGACAAGGGCAATGCCGTGATCGCCAAAGCTATTTTTTCTGAAGTGTCCAAAAAGTTGAGTGCGATGCGGCGGGCGCCATAGCCTCTGCCGGATCGCGTTTTCGCGGCATGGGGCAGGTCTGTTTGTTCTGAGGCCAGAGTGGTGGGCTTCTTGCGAGATTCAATCAAACGACCCGGCTCGCGCACAATACGGCCATGACTTCCACGCGTTTTGGCTCGCAGTATTCGGGCCAGTCGTTCGGTGACCTCAGCCGCTTCTTGCGGGAGGGGGTGGCTGACGAGGAGTCGCGGGAGCTGCGCGAAAGTCTCGGGCTGATGTCGCAACTCATTGACGAGGCCGTCAGGGCCCGGCGGGGGGGCGCTGACCCCCAGGTGATTCTTTCGTGTGTGGCCACGCTGGTTCGGGCGCTGCGCGAACACCAATTGCTTCTTACCGGCCTGGGATCTGCCTGGCACGCACTGTATGAGTTTGGCGCCTATCAGCGTGCGTTGCGGGAATTGCGGAACGCCATTGCAGCCTGGCAGCAGATGTTGGAGCGACGCAGTGCCAAAGAAGGCGCTAGCTTCGATCACTTCGAACTCCTGGCCTGGCGCACGCTGGGCGAGGCGCTTTTGCTCATCGATATGTATGAACACCAAAGCGATCCCCTCAGTGATCTGCCAGACGCGCCACGGCGCAAGCCGTCCGCCTTGCAGCGCGCACGCGAATGGCTTCGCGGCTGGGGACGGTAAACCGGAAGCTTGGCCGCGGCCATGCTGCTGGCTTGTAGTGAATTCACAACATTTCAAACTTGCTGCACTGCCGCACTCCTGTGCTACATTGGTCGCCATGCAAGTTCGCAGCGCGTTTTATTTTTGGTTTTTTATCTCGGTCCCCGGCGGATGAGAGGAAAACGCGCAAGCTGACACAACCTTCCCATACCAACCGCCGACGCTGCAAAGCCCGGCGGTTTTTGTTTTTCCGCCCTTCCGTTTTTCCATCCACTTCAACTGACTCCACGAGGAAGCAACCATGACGGCCCCTACCACCCCCACCAGCGATGCCTGGTACCGCAGCGTCGAGAAAACCAGCCAGACCGACGACGAACGTATCAAGGACATCACCGTGTTGCCTCCTCCAGAGCACCTGATCCGCTTTTTCCCGATCCGCGGCACGCCGGTCGAGACGCTGATCACCCAGACCCGCAAGAACATCCACAACATCATGGCGGGCAAGGACGACCGCCTGCTGGTCGTCATCGGGCCGTGTTCCATCCACGATCCGGCCGCTGCCCTGGAATATGCACGCCGCCTGATGGCCGTGCGCGCGCAGTACGCCGACACCCTGGAAATCGTGATGCGCGTGTACTTCGAGAAGCCGCGCACCACGGTGGGGTGGAAGGGCCTCATCAACGATCCCTACCTGGACGAGACCTACCGCATCGACGAAGGGCTGCGCATCGCGCGGCAGTTGCTGATCGACATCAACCGACTGGGCATGCCGGCGGGCAGCGAGTTCCTGGACGTGATCTCGCCCCAGTACATCGGCGATCTCATCAGCTGGGGCGCGATCGGTGCCCGCACCACCGAGAGCCAGGTGCACCGCGAACTGGCGTCCGGCATCTCGGCGCCCATTGGCTTCAAGAACGGCACGGACGGCAACATCCGCATCGCCACCGATGCCATCCAGTCGGCCAGCCGGGGCCACCACTTCCTGTCGGTGCACAAGAACGGCCAGGTGGCCATCGTCAACACCAAGGGCAACAAGGACTGCCATGTGATCCTGCGGGGCGGCAAGGCTCCCAACTATGACGCCGCCAGCGTGGCCGCTGCCTGCAAGGACCTCGAGGCCGCCAAGCTGCCCGCCACGCTGATGGTGGACTGCAGCCATGCCAACAGCAGCAAGCAGCATGAAAAGCAGCTGGACGTGGCACGCGACATCGCGGCGCAGCTCGCCGGCGGATCGCGCAGCGTGTTCGGTCTCATGATCGAAAGCCATCTCATCGCCGGTGCCCAGAAGTTCTCGCCCGGCAAGGACCAGCCCGGCGCGCTGGAGTACGGCAAGAGCATCACGGACGCCTGCCTGGGGTGGGATGACTCGCTGGTGTCGCTCTCCGAGCTGTCCGACGCGGTCAAGGCGCGCCGCGCGCGTTGACAGCGGACGGGCCGATGGTCCGCGCCGCAGGCGGGAGGCCCTAAACTGCAAGCCTGTGGCGGCCCGTGCGATGACGCACGGGAAGCACCACGGCTTCAGAAGAAAGGCAAACCATCATGCACAGCGAAGTGTCGGTCCATCTGGCCGGAAACCAGGAATTCCGTTTCGATCTGGAGGGCGCCGAGCCCATGGGCCATGAGGCCGGAAGGCGCTGGCTCGACGACCAGTTCACCGCGCTCGATTGCGAACCCCTGCGCGCCAGCGGCAAGGTGCTGCTGGCCGACAAGGTGCTTACCGTCGCACGCGCGGCAGGGGCCTCGCTCCTGACCGATCCGGCATGGTCCCGCGACTTTGCGCGGGCCGCCAGCGCCGCCCTGGCCAAGCCGGTGGTGCGCGTGGACGTGCCGGGCATGGCCGTGTCGTTCTGACCCTTTTGAATAAAACAGGGTCCTAGCGCTTGTCATACAAGCGCAGGCAGCTATTTATTTTGTAGCGAATCCAGCAGCTTCGCATGGATTCCGCCAAATCCGCCGTTGCTCATGCACACGATGTGGTCACCCGGGCGGGCTGCCGCGGTGACTTGCTGCACCAGGGTGGCGATGTCGCCGGCAGTCTGTGCCCGCAGGCCGGGGCCCACGCCCAGGGGGGCGAGGGCTTCGGCTGCATCCCAGTCCAGCCCGGCCGTGTGGCAGAACGCGAGATCGGCGGGTTCCAGCGCCCACGGCAACTGCGCCTTCATCGCGCCCAGCTTCATGGTGTTGCTGCGGGGCTCGAACACCGCGAGGATGCGCACGCCTTGGCCCAGGCTGCGGCGCAGGCCGTCCAGGGTGGTTCTCAGGGCGGTGGGGTGGTGCGCGAAGTCGTCATACACGGCAATCCCGTGCACGGTCCCGCGCAGCTCCATGCGCCGCTTCACATTCTGGAAGGCCGCCAGTGCCGTGGCCGCCTGCTGGGGGCTGACGCCCACATGGTGCGCGGCGGCAATGGCCGCCAGCGCGTTGAGCTGGTTGTGCACGCCGGTCAGCGCCCACTCCACCCGGGCCACCTTGCGCCCCTGGTGCAGCACATCAAACGCCTGGGGATCGCCCTCGGCCGAAAAGTCGCTGACGGCCTCCCCAAAGCTGGCCACCTCGCTCCAGCAACCCGTGTGCAGCACGCGGGCGAGGCTTTCCTCGAGGCCGTTGACGACCACCCGGCCCGACGGGGGCACGGTGCGCACGAGGTGGTGGAACTGCCGCTCGATGGCTCCCAGGTCGTCAAAGATGTCCGCGTGGTCGAACTCCAGGTTGTTCAGCACGGCGGTGCGGGGCCGGTAGTGCACGAATTTGCTGCGCTTGTCGAAGAACGCGGTGTCGTATTCGTCCGCCTCGATCACGAACAGCGGCGCCGCACCGAGTGGCGAGGGCGCGGGCACCGGGCGCCGGGGTGCGCCCAGCCGGGCCGACAACCCGAAATTGAGGGGTACGCCGCCAATCAGAAAGCCCGGCTGCTGGCCCGCGCTTTCCAGGATCCAGGCCAGCATCGAGGTTGTCGTCGTCTTGCCATGGGTGCCCGCGACCGCGAGCACGTGGCGGCCTTGCAGCACCTGTTCGGCCAGCCACTGGGGGCCGCTGGTGTAGGGCAGGCCGGCGTCCAGGATCGCTTCCATCAGGGGAAACTTTGGCGATCCATCGGGCTGCCGAACCCGGCTGACCACGTTGCCGACCACAAACACATCGGGCTGCAGGGCAAGCTGGTCGGCGCCGAACCCTTCGATCAGGTCGATGCCCAGCGCGCGGAGCTGGTCGCTCATCGGCGGATAGACCCCCGCATCGCAGCCCGTCACCTTGTGGCCCGCCTCGCGTGCGAGTGCGGCGAGGCCTCCCATGAACGTGCCGCAAATGCCCAGTATGTGTATATGCATGGGCGCAGATTCTAAGGTTCAACAGAAAACGGGGCTCCAGCGCTTGGCTGGCAAGCGCAAGAAGCTATGAAAAATATAGTAGATGCGGGTGTGGCCGGAGTGGAGACTAGGGTCAACCCGTAGTCCTGGTGGGCGGTTCGGGCCACAATGCGGTTTCGTTCCTTGCTGCCTTCCCACTGCCATGCACACACCTTTGAGCGACGAAATCGCCCACACCACGGCCCGGCTGGTGGTGGAGGAAGGGCTTGAATGGGGCCCGGCCAAGCGCCGGGCACTGCGCCAGATGGGGCTGCCCGCCCGCACCCCCCTGCCAGACAACGACCAGGTCGAGGCCGCGGTGCGGGAGTACATCCAGCTTTTCTGTGCCGACACCCAGCCGCGCGAGTTGCGGGCGCTGCGCCAGCTCGCCCTGGTGTGGATGGAGCGCATGGCGGCCTTCCGCCCCCACCTGGCGGGCGCGGTCTGGCATGGAACGGCCACGCGGTTGTCCGATATTTATCTGCAATTGTTCTGCGATGACCCGAAATCGGCAGAAATAGCCCTGATCGACCACCACGTCGACTATGAACCGCGCACGGTGACCGGTTTCCATGGCGAGTCGGTCGAAGCATTGAGCCTGGGCAGCAAATCCCCCGAACTCAATGAGATGATCGGGGTGCACCTGCTGATCTATGACCTTGACGACCTGCGCGGCGCCTTGCGCCCGGACGCGAAGGGGCGTGTGCCGCGGGGCGACATGACCGCCGTACGGCGCCTGCTCCAGGAAACCCCAGCCCCATGACGACACCATCTTCCGATCACCCCGCCTCTGCGGCCCCCGTCCCTGGCATTGCGCCCGCAGCCTCGCGCAGGCGCCTGCTCTATGCGGGCGTGGCGGGCGCCGCCGCGCTGGGCGGCGCGGGCCTGGCCTGGTGGAAATTCCAGCCCCACGCGATGGAGCAGGGGGCCGAGCAAGCGCTCTGGACCATGGAATTCGAAAAACCGGAAGGCGGCTCGGTGGCGCTCAAGTCGCTGGCCGGCAAACCCTTGTTGCTGAACTTCTGGGCGACGTGGTGCCCGCCTTGCGTGGAGGAGCTTCCCATGCTCAATGCCTTCTACCGCGAACATGGAGCGAACGGATGGCAAGTTCTTGGATTGGCCATCGACCAGCCGTCCGCCGTGCGCAAATTCCTGCAGCGCATCCCGCTGGAATTCCCTGTGGGGCTGGCCGGCCTGGGCGGCACGGACCTGGGCAGATCGCTGGGCAATCTCACGGGAGGCTTGCCGTTCACCGTGGTCCTGGGCGGCAGCGGCCGTGTCCTGCACCGTAAAATGGGGCAGATCACCCCGCAGGACCTGCAGCGCTGGGCTGCCTTGCGCTGACCCCTCGCACCGGCCGTCTGGCGGTTCCGCTGGGATATCCGGCGGTTATTGGCATGATGTAGTTCATGAAAAATACCCGTGGAAGACGGTGATAGGCCGAAATTGGAGTAAATTCGCGCCCTATTCAGTTTTATAGCCGTTGGAGCTCCCATGGATCTGCGAAAACTCAAAACCCTCATCGATCTCGTGTCCGAGTCGAACGTATCCGAACTCGAAATCACGGAGGCCGAGGGCAAAGTCCGCATCGTCAAGAGCGTGGGGGGCGTGGTTCAGCAGTATGTGCCCGCCCCGGTGCAGGCGCCTGCCGCCCCCGCACCCGCCGCCGCGCAGGTGGCCGAGCTGCCTGCGCCTTCCGCACCCGCAGCCCCTGCGGGCCACATCGTCAAGTCGCCCATGGTCGGTACGTTCTACCGCTCCTCCAGCCCCGGCGCGAAGGCTTTTGTCGAAGTGGGCAGCCAGGTCAAGGAAGGCGAGACCATCTGCATCATCGAGGCGATGAAGATCCTCAACGAGATCGAGGCCGACAAGTCGGGCACGGTCACCCGCATCCTGGGCGAAAACGGCCAGGCCGTGGAATACGGACAGCCGCTGTTCGTGATCGAATAAGGCGCTCATGTTCAAGAAGATTCTTGTTGCCAATCGCGGCGAAATCGCGCTGCGCATCCAGCGCGCCTGCCATGAGCTGGGCGTGAAGGCGGTGATGGTCTACTCCGAGGCCGACCGCGACGCCAAGTACGTCAAGCTGGCGGAAGAAGCGGTGTGCATCGGCCCCGCCCCGTCCCCGCTGTCCTACCTCAACATGCCGGCCATCATCTCGGCCGCCGAAGTGACCGACGCCGAAGCCATCCACCCCGGCTACGGCTTCCTGTCCGAGAACGCGGACTTCGCCGAGCGCGTGGAAAAGAGCGGGTTCCAGTTCATCGGCCCCACGCCCGAGTCCATCCGCATCATGGGCGACAAGGTCTCGGCCAAGCAGGCCATGATCCGCGCGGGCGTGCCCTGCGTGCCCGGCTCCGAGGGCGAGCTGCCCGATGACCCGGTGCAGATCCGCCGCATTGCCAAGGCCGTGGGCTACCCCGTGATCATCAAGGCCGCCGGCGGCGGCGGTGGCCGCGGCATGCGCGTGGTGCACACCGAAGCCGCCCTGGTCAATGCCGTGCAGATGACCAAGGCCGAAGCGGGCGCCGCCTTCGGCAATCCTGCGGTGTACATGGAGAAGTTCCTCCAGAACCCGCGCCACATCGAGATCCAGATCCTGGCCGACAAGCACCGCAACGCGGTCTACCTGGGCGAGCGGGACTGCTCCATGCAGCGCCGCCACCAGAAGGTCATCGAAGAGGCGCCGGCACCCGGCATCCCCCGCAAGCTGATCGAAAAGATCGGCGAGCGCTGCGTGGCGGCCTGCAAGAAGATCGGCTACCGCGGCGCGGGCACGTTCGAGTTCCTGTACGAGAACGGCGAGTTCTACTTCATCGAGATGAACACGCGCGTGCAGGTCGAGCACCCCGTGACCGAGTGGATCACCGGCGTGGACATCGTGAAGACGCAGATCATGGTCGCCGCGGGCGAGAAGCTGCCGTTCACCCAGCGCCAGATCGAGATCCGGGGCCATGCCATCGAGTGCCGGATCAATGCGGAAGACCCCTACAAGTTCATCCCCTCGCCCGGGCGCATCACCACCTGGCACCCACCGGGCGGCCCCGGCGTGCGCGTGGATTCACATGCGTACACCAACTACTTCGTGCCGCCCAACTACGACTCGATGATCGGCAAGATCATCGTGCACGGCGACACGCGCGAGCAGGCCCTGGCCCGCATGCGCACGGCGCTGAACGAGACCGTGATCGAAGGCATCAACACCAACGTGCCGCTGCACCGCGAGCTGATGGTGGACGCCAAGTTCATGGCCGGCGGCACCAACATCCACTATCTGGAAGAGTGGCTGTCGCAGCACAAGCGCTGAGATTGCGGCTGCGCACGGTCATTCGCATGCTGGCTCCTGGCGACGGGTGCCAGCATTTCATTTTTTCTGAGAGGCGCCTATGTTTGAGCTGAGCCTGATGTGCCCCGAGGACCGGATCGAAGCGGTCAGCGATGCCCTGGATGCACTGGATGCACTGAGCGTGTCGGTGGAGGATGCCGATGCGCAGACCGATGCCGAACAGGCCCTGTTCGGCGAGCCTGGCATGCCGCCGCCCAAGGATGGCTGGCAGCGCAGCCGGGTGACGGCGCTCTTCCCCTCCGAAGGGGCTGCGCGCGATGCGCAGCAGCTGCTGGCCGTGCAGGACTTCTTTGCCGGCTGCCAGGTCCTGGGTGTGTCCCAGGTGGCCGACCAGGACTGGGTGCGCCTGACGCAATCGCAGTTCGCACCCGTGGACATCACCCCGGACTTCTGGATCGTTCCCACCTGGCATGAACTGCCGGCGCAGGCGAAGCGCAGCATCCGGCTGGACCCGGGCCTGGCCTTCGGCACCGGCACCCATCCCACGACACGCATGTGCCTGCGCTGGATTGCCCGCAACGGTGCCACCGAGTCGTCCATGGGCAATCCGCTGGGCCGGGTTCTGGACTATGGCTGCGGCTCCGGCATCCTGGCGATTGGCGCGGCGAAGTTTGGCGCCACGGACATTGATGCGGTGGATATCGATCCTGCCGCCGTGGAATCCACGGCGCTGAACGCGCAAGCCAATGAGGTGCAGCTGCATGCCGGCCTGCCCGACAAGGCCCGGGGCGCATACCAGACCGTGCTGGCGAACATACTTGCCACCCCCTTGCGGGTGCTCGCGCCCCTCCTGTGCGGGCATGTGATGCCGGGCGGGCACCTGGTGCTGGCGGGCATCCTGGAGCGCCAGGCCGATGAGCTGAAAGAAGCCTATGCACCCTGGATTCGGCTCGAGGTGGCTGACCTGGAGGACGGCTGGATCCTGATGACCGCACGGCGCGACGAGGCGGCGTAGGCAGAGCCACACGCCCGGCGGGGTTGCGTGCGCCGCTATCTACAATCCATCGCTGATGAGCCAGATCACTCGCTGCCCGTCCTGTCTTACCTCCTTCAAGGTGGTGGCAGACCAATTGCGCATCTCCGAAGGATGGGTGCGCTGCGGCCAATGCAAAGAGGTTTTCGATGCGTCGGCGCATCTGCTGCCAGCGGCCCCTCCCGCGCTTTTGCCGGATGTGTCCTTGACCGACGTGCGTCCGCCGCCGGTGCCCGTGGCGCGCAGGGCGGATGCCGAGCGCGCATGGGGCGAGCCTTTCTCTCCACCGACTGCTTCACCGTCTCCGGCGGTGTCGCCGGCAAGCGGGCCCGCGCAGGCCGCGCTTCCGCAATTGCCCGCGACCCCTGTCCTGGATGTCCCTCAGCCGGCGGTGCCTGCCTTTCTTGCCGCGGCAAGCGGGGAGGTGGCTGACGGCGAGGACGCCCGCATGGAGCGCCTGACGCGATTTGCGTGGCGTCCGGAAGATTCTTCGTCGCCTGGCAGTCCCGATGGCGCGGCACCGGCTCCGGTGCCGCCTCCCGCCGCCGTGGTCTCGGATCCCTTGCCCGCCGCACGGCCGGATGTGGCCGTTGAGTCCGTGCCGGGCGGGTATGAATTGCCGTACGCCGCGTTGCGAGACCCCGAGGAGGAGCCTGAACCGGTTTCGCCAGCGGCCCTGACCGACATGGGCTATCCAGCGCTCGAGTTGCCTGTGAAACCGGCGGCCGCCTCCGCGCCGGAGGAGGACGGTGGCGTCGAGGTGGCACCCGCCGCGCCGGAGGGCGCCGCAGGGCCCCTGCCGCCAGTGGAGTTTGTGCGGGAGTCCGTGGTGCCCGGGCCGGAGGCCTTGGCGCTCGTGGAGGACCGTTCTCCCGCAGCCGTCTTGCTGGCGCCCTCGCGCAATTCGCCCCGGGACGCGCCAGACCTGGATGACGACGAAGACGAGGGAGTGGATGCCGGGCAGGAGGTCAGCTTTGTCGTCGCGGCGCGGCGAAAGGCGTTCTGGCGCAAGCCGATGGTGCGCGTGGGGCTTGCCCTCGTGCTGTTGTTGTCGGTCGCGGCGCTCGCGCTGCAGGTCGCCATTCAGGAGCGTGACCGCGTGGCGGCGATGGATCCGCGCACAAGGCCATGGTTGATGGCGTTGTGCGTTCCGTTGCAATGCCAGATTGCGCCGCAACGCCAGATTGCGGATGTGGTCATCGACAGCTCCTCCTTCAACAAGGCCCGGGGTGACAGCTATCAGCTGGCCCTGGCCATGAAGAGCAAGGCCTCGATACCCCTGGCCATGCCCGCCGTGGAGCTGACCCTGACGGACGCGCAGGACCAGCCCGTTCTCCGGCGTGTCCTGCTGCCGGCCGATCTGGGGGCTCCGATGGAGCTGCCGGCGCGCGGTGAATGGAGCGCCTCGGTGTCGGTGATCGTGACCACTGGCGGGGCGCGTGTGGCCGGCTATCGGCTGCTGGCGTTCTATCCCTGATACTGATTTCTACCAACCTACTTTTCTGATATGGCTGCCCTTATTTGCGGTTCCCTGGCATTCGACACCATCATGACCTTCGAGGGCCGCTTCGCCGAGCAGATACTGCCGGACCAGCTGCACATCCTGAATGTCTCTTTCCTGGTGCCTTCGTTGCGCCGTGATTTCGGGGGGTGCGCGGGCAACATCGCGTACAGCCTCAAGCTGCTGGGCGGGGAACCATTGCCCATGGCGACATTGGGAAGCGACGGCGCGGACTACTTGCAGCGGCTGCGAACGCTGGGCATCAGCACCGAATTTGTGCGGCAAGTGGACGACAGCTTCACGGCCCAGGCCATGATCATGAACGACCGTGACAACAACCAGATCACGGCTTTCCATCCCGGGGCGATGCAGCAGGCGCACATCACGCGCGTTGCCGCGCGCGGAGACATCCGCCTTGGCATCGTCGCACCCGACGGGCGTGAGGCGATGCTGCAGCATGCAGAGCAATTCAAGGCGGCGGATATTCCCTTTGTGTTCGATCCTGGCCAGGGCCTGCCCATGTTCGACGGCAAGGAGCTTGCGCATTTCGTGGATCTTGCCAGCTGGGTGGTGGTCAACGACTACGAAGGGAAAATGCTCTCGCAGCGCACGGGCTGGAGCCTGGCCGACATCTCCCGGCGCGTGCGCGGGCTGGTCGTGACCCTGGCTGCGGAAGGCTGCGAAGTCTGGATTGACGGCGAGCGCGAGCATGTGCCGGCCGCGAAGCCGGCCGCCGTGGTCGAGCCCACGGGTTGTGGCGATGCCTGGCGTGGCGCACTGTTGTTCGGCCTGGAAAAGGGCTGGCCGTTGGCCCGCTGCGCCGAATTGGGCAACCGGGTCGGGGCCCTCAAGATTGCGCAGCGCGGCCCGCAGAACTACACGCTGGATTTCACCCCCGCGTGAGGGGGCGGTGCCTGCGGGGCAGGCGGGTGGGGGCGGCTTCGGTTCGAGGTGCCGCTTTGCCCGAAGCGCGTGTCTCGGCAGGCATAAAAAAACCCGGTGCAACGGCACCGGGTTGAGCGCGTAATACGTGCTGATTACGGCTTGTTGCCCGTAGGGAAGGGCCAGGCTGCCTGAGGGTTCAGGGTAGTCTGTGCTGCAGGAGCGGCCGCAGGGGCAGGCGCCTTGGGGGCCTTCTTGGCCGGTGCAGCTTTCTTCGCGGGGGCGGCCTTGGCGGGTGCAGCCTTCTTTGCTGCTGCTGCCTTCTTGGCGGGAGCGGCCTTCTTGGCTGGTGCTGCTGCCTTCTTGGCAGGCGCAGCCTTCTTCGCTGCTACTGCCTTCTTGGCGGGAGCGGCCTTCTTGGCTGGTGCTGCTGCCTTCTTGGCGGGCGCAGCCTTCTTCGCTGCTACTGCCTTCTTGGCGGGAGCGGCCTTCTTGGCTGGCGCTGCTGCCTTCTTGGCAGGTGCAGCCTTCTTCGCTGCTACTGCCTTCTTGGCGGGAGCGGCCTTCTTGGCCGGTGCAGCCTTCTTTGCCGCTACGGGCTTTGCCGATGCGGCCTTTTTCGCTGGGGCTGCCTTCTTGGCGGCCGTTTTTTTCGCAGTTGCCATCATGTTCTCCTTGGGTCAATTTGCAAAGAGCACTTCGTGTCTGCAGTGGACACGAAGCGATCCATGGCGATGGAGAAAACCCCCATCGCCATGAACACGGGAACGCCCCGCACGGCAACGCTCTGCGGCGCTGTCTGTGTGGGGCGTGGTGTAAAAATCCATGGTGGTGTGATGCGAAAGGCGCTAGTCCCAGGACAGCGCACCACCGGACTGGTATTCAATAACCCGGGTCTCGAAGAAGTTGCGTTCCTTCTTGAGGTCAATCATCTCGCTCATCCACGGGAACGGGTTCTCTTCGTTGGGGAACAGCGTTTCCAGTCCGATCTGCGTGGCACGGCGATTGGCGATGTAGCGCAGGTAGCCCTTGAACATGGACGCGTTCATGCCCAGCACGCCGCGGGGCATGGTGTCTTCGGCGTAGCGGTATTCCAGCTCGACCGCCTTGAGGAACAGCGCCTTGATCTCGGCCTTGAATTCGGCGGTCCAGAGGTGCGGGTTCTCGAGCTTGAGCTGGTTGATCAGGTCGATGCCGAAGTTGCAGTGCATCGACTCGTCGCGCAGGATGTACTGGTATTGCTCGGCAGCGCCAGTCATCTTGTTTTGCCGGCCCAGTGCCAGGATCTGCGTGAAGCCGACATAGAAGAACAGGCCTTCCATCAGGCAGGCGAAAACGATCAGCGACTTGAGCAGCGTCTGGTCGTTTTCGGGGGTGCCGGTGTGGAAGTTGGGGTCCATGATCGCTTCGATGAAAGGGATCAGGAACTGGTCCTTGTCACGGATCGACTGGACTTCGTTGTAGGCGTTGAAGATCTCGGACTCGTCCAGTCCGAGCGACTCCACGATGTACTGGTAGGCGTGCGTGTGGATGGCTTCTTCAAAGGCCTGGCGCAGCAGGAACTGGCGGCACTCGGGCGCCGTGATGTGGCGGTAGGTGCCCAGCACGATGTTGTTGGCGGCCAGCGAGTCGGCGGTCACGAAGAAGCCGAGATTGCGCTTGATGATGCGGCGCTCGTCATCGGTCAGGCCGTTCGGGTCCTTCCACAATGCGATGTCGCGCGTCATGTTCACTTCCTGCGGCATCCAGTGGTTGGCGCAGGTGGCGAGGTACTTTTCCCAAGCCCACTTGTACTTGAACGGGACCAGCTGGTTGACGTCGGTCTGGCCGTTGATGATGCGCTTGTCGGCGGCATTGACGCGCCGATGCACTGCAGTGGACTCCGCCACTTGCGGGCCGGCCGCGGCCGTTGCGGCCGCAGCAACGGGTTGCAGCGAGGGGGACTGAAAAGACAGAGGCGGTTGCCCCGCCGGGCGGTTGTTTTGCAGACCGCCGTCCAGTTGATTTTGCGATGAGGGCTTGACTTCTTCGTCCCAGGTCAACATAGATTTTCCAGTGTTCGGATTATGAAAGCAGTGCTGCGAAAAGAAAAGCACTGAAGCGTTGTGTGGCAACGATTTGTTGCTTCACAGCACATGCGCAACGCCTCGGATGTGTCGAGGCGTTGCGCGCGAAGTCCTTATTGGCAGGCTTCGCAGGTTGGATCGTCGATTGCGCAGAACTTGATGTCCGTGGCGGGCAGCGCGGCGGCCTGCGCGGCGGCCGCTGCCGCGGCGGCTTCCAGCGCGCTGGGCTTGGCCTGCGGGGACGCGGAGGCCTGTGGCGCACCGCCGTCGTTGCCGGACGAAACCGCGTTGAGCTGGCGCGTGTTCACGGTGCTCATCTCGACGTGCGTGGCGCTCTGCGTGCGCAGGTAGTAGGTGGTCTTCAGACCGCGCACCCAGGCCAGCTTGTAGGTGTCGTCAAGCTTCTTGCCCGATGCGCCAGCCATGTAGATGTTCAGGCTCTGCGCCTGGTCGATCCATTTCTGGCGGCGCGATGCGGCCTCCACCAGCCAGTGGGGCTCCACCTCGAAGGCGGTCGAATACAGCGCCTTGATGTCTGGCGGCACGCGATCGATGGGGTGCAGGGAACCCTTGAAATGCTTGAGATCCATGATCATCACGTCATCCCACAGTCCCAGGCGCTTGAGGTCGCGCACCAGGCCGCCGTTGATGACGGTGAATTCGCCCGACAGGTTGGACTTCACGGACAGGTTGCCGAACGAGGGCTCGATCGATGCATCCACGCCGATGATGTTGGAGATGGTCGCGGTGGGCGCGATGGCCACGCAATTCGAGTTGCGCATGCCGTCCTGTGCGATCTTCTTGCGCAGGGCGTCCCAGTCCAGGGTGGAAGAGCGGTCCACTTCCACATACCCGCCCCGGGCATCCGACAGCATGTCCAGCGTGTCGAACGGGAGGATGCCGCGGTCCCACAGCGAGCCCTTGTAGCTGGAGTACTGGCCGCGTTCCCGTGCCAGTTCGGTGGAGGCCCAGTAGGCGTAGTAGCAGATGGCTTCCATCGACTTGTCGGCGAACTCCACGGCCTCTTGCGACGCGTAGGGAATGCGCAGCTCATACAGGCTGTCCTGGAACGCCATCACCCCCAGGCCCACCGGGCGATGGCGCAGGTTGGAGTCGCGCGCCTTCTTGACGGCGTAGTAGTTGATGTCGATCACGTTGTCGAGCATGCGCATGGCGACCTTGATGGTCCTCTTGAGCTTGTCGTGGTCGATCTGGCCGTCCTTCAGATGCTGCAGCAGGTTGACCGAGCCGAGGTTGCACACGGCGGTCTCGGTGTCGCTGGTGTTCAGCGTGATCTCGGTGCACAGGTTGGACGAGTGCACCACGCCGGCGTGCTGCTGGGGCGAGCGCACGTTGCAGGCGTCCTTGAACGTGATCCAGGGGTGGCCGGTCTCGAACAGCATGGTCAGCATCTTGCGCCACATGTCGGTGGCCTGCACCGTCTTGGAAGGCTTGATCTCGCCGCGCGCGGCCTTTTCCTCGTAGGCCACGTAGGCTTTCTCGAAGTCGGCGCCGAAGAGGTCGTGCAGGTCGGGCACGTTGGAAGGGGAGAACAGGGTCCAGGTGCCCTTTTCCATCACGCGGCGCATGAACAGGTCGGGAATCCAGTTCGCCGTGTTCATGTCGTGCGTGCGGCGGCGGTCGTCGCCCGTGTTCTTGCGCAGCTCCAGGAATTCTTCGATGTCGAGGTGCCAGGATTCCAGGTAGGTGCAGACAGCGCCCTTGCGCTTGCCGCCCTGGTTCACGGCCACGGCCGTGTCGTTGACGACCTTGAGGAAAGGCACCACGCCCTGCGATTCGCCGTTGGTGCCCTTGATGTGGCTGCCCAGCGCGCGCACCCGGGTCCAGTCGTTGCCCAGGCCGCCCGCGAACTTGGACAGCAGGGCGTTTTCCTTGATCGACTCGTAGATGCCGTCCAGGTCGTCGGGCACCGTGGTCAGGTAGCACGAAGACAGCTGCGAGCGCAGCGTGCCGCTGTTGAACAGCGTGGGCGTGCTGGACATGAAGTCGAACGACGAGAGCACTTCATAGAACTCGATGGCGCGGGCTTCGCGGTCGACTTCGTTGAGGGCCAGGCCCATGGCCACGCGCATGAAGAAAGCCTGGGGCAACTCGATGCGCGTCTTTTTGACGTGCAGGAAGTAACGGTCGTACAGGGTCTGCAGTCCGAGGTAGTCGAACTTCAGGTCGCGGTCCGCCTGCAGGGCGGCGCCCAGGCGCTGCAGGTCATATTGCAGCAGGCGCTCGTCCAGCAGCTCGTTTTCCACGCCCTTCTTGATGAATTCGGGGAAGTAGTCGATATAGGCTTGTCCCATCGCGCCCTGGGTCACCTCGCGGCCCAGGACTTCGCGCACGATCGTGTGCAGCAGCAGGCGGGCGGTGGCGTAGGTGTAGTCGGGGTCTTTTTCGATGAGCGTGCGTGCCGCCAGGATGGAGGCCTTGTAGACCTCGTCCATGGGAACGCCGTCGTACAGGTTGCGCATGGTTTCGGCAACGATGGGGTCTGCGCTGACGTCCGCGCCAAGATTCACGCAGGCCGACTCGATCAATGCCTGCAGCCGGTGGAGGTCGAGCGCAACGCGTTCTCCGCCGTCCAGCACGTGGAGCAGCGGAGCGGGGGCGGACGGAGCCTGCTGCTCGACCTGGCGTGCACGCTCCTGGGTGCGGCGTTCGCGGTACAGCACGTAGGCGCGGGCAATCTCATGGTGGCCGCCACGCATCAGTCCGAGTTCCACCTGGTCCTGCACATCTTCAATATGAAAGGTGCCGCCTCCGGGGCGCGACCGCACCAGGGCTCGGGTGACATTCTGGGTCAGGGTGTCCACGACTTCGCGCACGCTGGCGGACGCGGCGCCTTGTGTGCCATGCACCGCCAGGAAGGCCTTCATCATCGCCACCGCGATCTTTTGCGGCTCAAACGGCACCACCGCCCCGTTGCGGCGGATGATCTGGTAGTGCGCCAGCGAGTTGGCCGCCGAGGTGGGCGCGGGCTGCGAAGCCGGAGCTTGCGCTGGGTTGGCGTGGGTGGTGGAAGGCGTAGTCAAAGCAGCTTGCATGGGTGTCCTCTTCTGTGGGCTGTCTGGGATGTGTGGCGCGGGGCGTGAAGCCGTCGCAAGGTGTGAGTGATGGGCCGGACTTCTGTCTGCCGCACACTATATATGGTGTGTCAGGTGCATTCAAGACACTACCGGTAGTGTACCGCCCCAAACCCCTGGGAAAAGGGAAACAGCATGTTTTCAATGCTGCGAGTTCTTGCGATGACCCCGCTGGAATCCCTTGTCCCACCGAAAAAGCAGCAGCGAATCCGCGCCGCGGTGGGCGATTCGGGCGGTTTTTCTTCGCGAAGCCGCGTGGAGCTTGGCGATGCGGCTTTGTGCGGTTGCACAAAGAAAAAGTTGCTGTGACGCGGCGCTGCGACAGCGCGTTCAGCTGGCGGCCAGGATGGCGGGCCGGGTCGCCGCGGGAAAACGGTGCGGAGGCCAGCGCAACGACTTTTGTACCTTCACCCAGTCGAAGCCAGGGCCGGGATCCTGCTTGCGCCCGGGCGCTATGTGCTCATGTCCCGCAATGTGCGCGATGGGATAGCGCCGCGCGATGTCCTGGCAGAGAGTGGCCAGCGTCCGGTACTGGGCGGGTTCGAACGCCAGGCCCTCCAGGCCCTCCAGCTCGATGCCGATCGAGTCGTCATTGCACTGGCTGCGCCCGCGGTAGGCCGACTGGCCTGCGTGCCAGGCCCGCAGATCGCAATCCACGAACTGCCAGAGCGCACCGGTGCGCTCGATGAAGAAATGCGACGACACCGCCAGTCCGCGGATGCTCTGGTAGTAGGGATGGGCATCCCAGTCCAGGGTGTTGGTGAACAGCTGTTGCACTGCACCCCCCCCGTACTCGCCCGGCGGCAGGCTGATGGAATGCACCACGATCAGGTCGATGGCGGACCTGGCCGCTGCCGGGCGCGTGCCATGGTTGGGGGATAGGAGCCTCGTGGCCGCGCGGTGCCATCCGCCGTCCCACGGCGGTGGGTCCGCCGGCGCTGCCTCCTCAGCCCACGTCGTCATGCGGGTCCTGGTCGTTGGGCACGGCGATGTTCAGCCGGGCGATCCTGTAGCGTATCTGGCGCAGGCTGATGCCCAGCCGGGCGGCGGTGGCGGTCCGGTTGAAGCCCGCCTCGCGCAGGGCGCGGATCAGGATGTCGCGCTCCTGCTGGTCAAGCCATGCCTGAAGATCGCTGGGCAGCGTCACCAGGCTGCCCGCGCCGGGCGGCGGCGCGGCCGGGTAGGCGCTCTGCGGGTCGGCGGGGGACGGCATCGCGGGCGCCGGCGCCGCCCGTGTCCTCGGGGACTCGGCGGCCCCCCCCGAGGGCCCGTCCACATGCAGCTCTTCCCCATCGCTGAGCGCCACGGCCCGGTGCAGCAGGTTTTCAAGCTCCCGGACATTGCCGGTCAGCGGGTGCGCGGCGATGGCGTGGAGCGCGCTGTCGGTCAGGGGCGGGACCGGCATGCCCGATTCCTGCGCGATGCGCGAGAGCAGCGCGGCGCACAGCACCGGCAGGTCCTCGCGCCGCTCGCGCAGAGGGGGGATCAGGATCTCGATCACGTTGAGCCGGTAGTACAGATCCTGCCGGAAGCGGCCCGATTGCACATCGGCGGCCAGGTCGCGGTGCGTGGCGCTGACGATGCGCACATCCACCGTCTCCTCCTGCGTCGAGCCCAGGGGCCGCACGCTGCGCTCCTGGATCGCACGCAGCAATTTGGACTGCATGGCCAGGGGCAGGTCGCCGATCTCGTCGAGAAACAGCGTGCCGCCACGGGCTGCCTGAAAGTAGCCGTCGCGATCCTGGGCGGCGCCGGTGTAGGAGCCCTTGCGGGCGCCGAAGAACTCCGCCTCGAGCAGGTTCTCGGGAATGGCACCACAGTTCACGGCCACCAGCGGGCCATCCGCGCGCTGGCTGCTGGCATGCAGGGCCTGCGCCACCAGTTCCTTGCCCGTGCCTGATTCACCGTGAATCAGCACGGGCGCCATGCCGCGCGCGACCTTGGCCACCCGCTGCTTGACGTTGCGGATCGCCTCGGAGGTGCCCACCAGCCGGTCCAGGGCGGTGCCCGCTGCCAGGGGATCCGCGCCGGCCGGCGCCGGCCGGCCTTGCACTCCACCGCTGCGCGCGGCCCGGGGCGCGGGGACACCACCCGTGCCCTGCACCGCGGAGGCGACAACCGACCGGAACTGCTTGAGGTCCACCGGCTTGGTCATGTAGTCGAACGCGCCGGAGCGCAGGGCTTCCACGGCGTTCTCGGCCGACCCGTAGGCCGTCATGACCACGCAGCGTTCGCGGCGTTGCTGGTCGCGCAGGTCCTGCAGCAGTTCCATGCCGAACCCGTCGGGCAGGCGCATGTCGGTGATGACGGCATCGAACCGGTGGGCCTTGAGCTGCTCGCGTGCCTCCTGCACGCTGGACGCAGTCTCCACACGATAGCCTTCGCGCAGCAGCGTCAGCTCGTACAAGGTGCGCAGGTCGGGTTCGTCGTCCACGACGAGGATGGAGGCGGCAGGGGCGTTCATGGCAATGCGTTTCAGACCACGATGGTGTCAAACAGCGTGGCGGCTTCGGTGGGGCGTGTGGTGCGGCGAAAGCCCACGGTGAAGGCGTTGCCTCCCACCTCGCCCCGCAGGGTGGTGCGGGTAAGCCGCTGGTAGCTGATGGACGCCCCATGGCGCTGGCACAGCTCGCGGCAAATATACAGGCCCAGGCCGCTGGAGCGGCTTTCGGATGAAAAGAAGGGCTCGAACAGGTGGCGCTCCACCGATTTGTCCATGGGGGCGCCGTCGCTCCAGACTTGCAGGCTGATCTGTCCCGACGGCAGGGCCCGGGTGGTCACCGTGAGCGAATCGGGCTCCTGGCCCATGTAGCGCAGCGCATTGTCCAGCAGGTTCACGAGCACGCGGCGCAGATGCTCCGTGTCGAACTCCACCTGGGTATTGCCCGCTTCGAGCATCACCACCGCGCGGCGCTGCAGGGGGTCCTGCGCCTGCCAGTCATTCCAGACCAGCGCCACGGTTTCGTCCAGCGGCAAGGTGGATGCCGGCGCGTGGCTGATCTGGTGCTGCACGCGGGCGATGTCCAGAACCTCTTCGGCGATGCGGGCCAGGCGGTCCGCATTCTGCTGCACCATGCGCGCCAGGCGTTTCTGGGCGGGGTCGTGCAGGTCTTCCTCGAGCAGGGCGTTGGCCTGCACGATGGCGGCCAGCGGGTTGCGGATCTCATGCGCCACGGCGGCGGACATGCGGCCCATGGCGGCGAGCTTTTCCGTGCGCAGCCGGGCTTCCATCTCCCGCAGGTCGTGCAGGAACATCACGCACAGGCGCTCGGTCTGCGCCTGGCGCGCGGCTTCGCGCGTCGAGGTCAGCCAGGTGCGCACATGCAGTCCGGTGGGGCTCTGTCCCGGATGGAGCAGGTCCACGTCCGCGGTCTGGGAGTGTTCCTGGCGGAAAGTCCTCCGTGCCAGGGTGACCAGCGGGTTCCAGGGCGTCTCGGACGACAGGATGAAGGGCAGTTCGGGCAGGGCCGCGCCGCCGAGAAGCTGGAGCCCGGCGGGATTGGCAATGCGCACCACATCGCTTTCGTCCACCACCAGCACCCCGTCGGTGAGGTTCTGGATGACCAGCGCGCTGACCTGGGTCTGCACCCGGGCGGCGACCTGGCTTTGCTGCGCCACTTCCTGCTCGCGGGCCAGGCGGGTCGCGAGCTGGTGCACGAGGTAGCTCACGATGAAGTAGCCCGTGCCAGTCAGCGCGCTTTGCAGGTAGCGCGGCGCATCGTCGCCCGCCGTGCCGGAGCCCATCCACCAGGCCCAGCCCAGCAGCAGCAGCGTCACGCCCGCCGTGGTGCCCAGTGCCAGGGTCAGGGTCCCCAGCACGGCCGCCATCAGGATGGGCAGGCCAAACAGGGGGGTGTAGTTCATGGTGCCCGCATGCAGCAATTGCAGCGCGGCGATGGCGGCAAGGTCCACCCCGATGGAGGGCAGCCATTGCGGGCCGGCCCCCGGCGACGGCGGGCGGTGCCTTGCCAGGATGCGCAGCAAGGTGGTGGCCGCGAGATACAGCGCACACACCACCAGCACGGCCGGCTCCGTGGCCTGGTTGATGGCCTGGCCCGCACCTTGCAGCACGAGGAGAGCCAGAGCCACCATGACGCGGCCGGTCAGGAATCCCCGCCACAGCCGCACGAACGGCGCCTCGACCACGGATGTGAAGGTGCTGGCGGACAGCGCTGGCATGGCCGGTCTCAGGCCGGGCCCAAGCGCCGGTGCTCGGCGCAGCAGTAGGCCTGGGGGCCGACCATCAGCGCTTCGGCCTGGGGAACGTGAACGCCGCAGTGGGCACAGGCAAGCATGTCTTGCGGAAGCGCCAGGGGCGGGGGTCTGGAAGACTCCGCGCCGGTCGCGCGGCGTCCGCGCCAGATACCGATGGCAACGACCAGCACCACCAGCAAGACCAGGTATTTCATGCGTTGCGGCCCAGAACGACTTCCATGACAAAGCGGGATCCCACGTAGGCCAGCAGCAGCAACGCCGAGCCTGCGTACAGCACGCGCACCGCATTGCGGCCCCGCCACCCGAAGCGCGCACGCCCCACCAGGAGGGTGGCGAACGTGAGCCAGGACAGCAGGGAGAACACGGCCTTGTGGTCCCACCGCCAGGCCCTTCCATACAGCGTGTCGCCAAACAGCCAGCCCGCCAGCAGGGTCGCGGTCAGCAGGATGAAGCCCGCGGTCACGAAGCGAAAGGTCAGGCGTTCGAGGGTCAGCAACGGAATGCCGCTGTGCGGGTCTTCGGCCTGCCGGATATGGCGCTCGGCGCGGGTCATGAGCCATGCATGCACCACGGCGGCGCCAAAGAGGCCGTAGCAGGCGATGCCCAGCGCCAGGTGCAGGGGCAGCCAGGCGGAGGCCGCGACATGCAGGGGCTGGCCCGGGAAAACCAAGGCCAGCACCACGGCGATGGCGCCGAGCGCGGCCAGGATCCACCGGGCCTGCATCTGCGGAAACAGCTGCCGTTCCACCGCATACACCGTGAGCACGAGCCAGGCTGTCATCGACAGGGCCGGGGCAAAGCCAAAGCGGGGCGCCTCGCCCCAAAGCCCCCACACCAGCACCGCGCCATGCAGTATCCAGGCGACCAGCAGCGCATTGCGTGCTGCCGCGGCCCCCAGCCGCGAGGCGGCTGCGGCGGGCACGGCGTATGCCACGGCCGCGGCCAGGGCCAGCAGCCAGCTGACGGGGGAAGCACTGGGTAAAATCATGGGTACAGTTTAGCCTTTCGCCCCACCGCCAGCGCCCTGGCGGGCCCGCGTGCACAACGACAGCGTTGATGGCGCGCAGGCAATACCGGAACTTCTCCTATGGCCTCCGCCCTTACCGACAAACTCACGCGCCTCGTCAAGGAGATGCGTGGCCAGGCCCGCATCACCGAGTCCAACGTCACGGACATGCTGCGCGAGGTGCGCATGGCCCTGCTCGAGGCCGACGTGGCCCTGCCCGTGGTGCGCGACTTCATCGCGCGCGTCAAGGAAAAGGCACTGGGCCAGGAGGTGCTGGGCTCGCTCAAGCCGGGCCAGACGCTGGTGAGCATCGTCAACCGCGAACTCGCCGCCACCATGGGCGAAGGCGTGGCCGACATCAACCTGGCTGCGCAGCCGCCGGCCGTGATCCTGATGGCCGGCCTGCAGGGGGCGGGCAAGACCACCACCACGGCCAAGCTGGCCAAGCACCTGATCGAAAAACGCAAGAAGAAGGTGCTCACCGTCTCGGGCGACGTGTACCGCCCGGCGGCCATCGAACAGCTCAAGACGGTGACGAAGCAGGCCGGTGCCGAGTGGTTCCCGAGCACGCCGGACCAGAAGCCGCTCGATATCGCGCACGCCGCGCTCGACTACGCCAAGAAGCACTACTTCGATGTGCTGCTGGTCGATACCGCGGGCCGCCTGGCCATCGATGAAGCCCTGATGACGGAAATCAAGGACCTGCATGCGGCGCTGAACCCGGTCGAGACCCTGTTCGTGGTCGATGCCATGCAGGGCCAGGATGCGATCAACACGGCCAAGGCCTTCAAGGAGGCGCTGCCGCTCACCGGCATCGTGCTCACCAAGCTCGATGGCGATTCGCGCGGCGGTGCGGCGCTGTCGGTGCGGCAGATCACGGGCGCGCCGATCAAGTTCGCGGGCGTGTCCGAGAAGCTCGACGGCCTGGAGGTGTTCGATGCCGAGCGCCACGCGGGCCGCATCCTGGGCATGGGCGACATCGTGGCGCTGGTGGAGCAGGTCACGGCGGGCGTGGACATGGAGGCGGCGCAAAAGCTGGCGGCCAAGGTCAAGAGCGGTGACGGCTTCGACCTGAACGACTTTCTTTCCCAGATCCAGCAGATGAAGCAGATGGGCGGGCTTTCCAGCCTCATGGACAAGCTCCCGTCCCAGCTCACCGCCAAGGCCGGCGCCATGGACATGGACAAGGCCGAGAAGGACATCAAGCGCAAGGAGGGCATCATCCAGAGCATGACGCCGCTGGAGCGGCGCAAGCCCGACCTCATCAAGGCCACGCGCAAGAAACGCATCGCCAACGGCGCGGGCGTGCATGTGCAGGAAGTCAACCGCCTGCTCAAGGAGTTCGAGCAGATGCAGGGCATGATGAAGAAGATGAAGGGCGGCGGCCTGATGAAGATGATGAAGAAGATGGGCGGCATGAAGGGCCTGGGCGGGGGCGGCATGCCCAAGATGCCCTTCTGAGATAGAGGCATTTCGGCCTCTGGCGCTGATGGATAAAGCGCGAAAAGCTATAAAAAATATAGCAAAATAAAAAGCCGGCATGCATGCCGGCTTTTTTTGTGGGCGATGTGATCGCGAGGAGGCGGCGGACTAGGCTGCCTTCAGCATCGGCTGTGCCAGGCGGCTGGCATGCAGCCATGCGCGGCGCAGCACGGGGGGCGACCAGGACTCCTCGGGAATCAGCAGCAGGCGCTGTGCGCGCATCGCCTTGCCCAGCGCGATCTGGCTGGTGAGCACGGCCAGCGGAATCGCCAGCGCCAGGGGCAGGCCCACGGGCATCAGCCACAGGAGGGCGCTGCTGTCGATCAGCGCAACACCCAGCGCCAGCAGGCCGATCACCACGCTCATGGGGGCCAGCTGGCGCACGGCATGGAGCCAGGGCACGGCGTGGGCCTCGCGCGGAGGCGATTTCCATTCCAGCTTCAGGCCCGTGAGCGCGATCAGTACGAACAGCGAATGCGCCAGCATGCGGATGGGGGCCTGCAGGATGGCCAGCACGCTTTCGAGCGCGGCGCTCTTGAGCAGGCTGAAGGCGCCGCCGTACTCCTTTTGCTCGCGGCGCATGAACACTGCGGCCACGCCCAGGATGCGAGGCAGGAACAGCATGCACAGCGTCCATGCCCACAGCGAGAGCAGTTCGGCCGGCAGGATGTGCCAGTCGGCCACGAGCTTGGCGCCCGAGAGCCACAGCGCCGTGCCCAGGGTGAGGAAGGCCAGCCACAATGGAGCCGAGAGGTAGGCCATGGCGCCCGTGATGAACATCGAGCGGTGCACGGCGTGGAGGCCGGGCTCGGCCATGAGGCGAGCGTTCTGCAGGTTGCCCTGGCACCAGCGGCGGTCGCGTTGCAGTTCGGCCAGCAGGTCGGGAGGCTGTTGCTCGTAGCTGCCGACCAGGTCGGCCACCAGCCACACTTGGTAGCCCGCGCGGCGCATCAGGGCTGCTTCCACGAAATCGTGCGACATGATGCCGCCCGCCAGACCGCCCTTGCCCTTGATGGGCGCGAGTGCGCAATGCTCCATGAAAGGAGCTACGCGGATGATGGCGTTGTGGCCCCAGTAGTGGGATTCGCCCAGTTGCCAGTACTGCATGCCCAGGGTGAACAGGCGGCCTGTGACGCGCGAGGCGAACTGCTGTGCGCGGGCGTGCAGCGTGACGTGGCCGATGGCCTGCGTGGCTGTCTGGATGATGCCGGCGCCCGGGTTGGCTTCCATCAGCTTGGCCATCGAGACGATGCAGTCGCCGCTCATCACGCTGTCGGCGTCCAGCACCACCATGTAGCGGTAGTCCTTGCCCCAGCGGCGGCAGAAGTCGGCCACATTGCCGGCCTTGCGGTGCGTGCGGCGGGTGCGCAGGCGGTAGTACACCTGCACTTGCGGCTGCTGGCCGTGCTGGGCTAGGGCATCGCGCAGCGCCTTCCATGCGGCACGCTCGGCCTGGGCGATGGCGGGGTCGTAGCTGTCGGACAGCACGAACACGTCGAAGGTGGCACCGTGGCCGGTGGATGCGACCGACTCGCACGTGGCCCGCAGCCCGGCAAACACCGTGGCCACATCTTCGTTGCAGATCGGCATGATGATGGCCGTGCGCGCGTCGGGCGCCAGTTCGTGCTCCAGCACGCTGCGCACGGACAGCGCGTGCCGGTCACCGCGCAGCATCACCCAGAAACCCATCAGGCCGGTCAGGAAACCGGTGACCACCCAGGCGGAGAGCAGCGCAAACAGCGCGATCTGGCCGTACCCCAGCCAGGCGTTTTCATAGTCGGGCTGCACGCCCGCAAACAGAAAGCTGGCCAGGGCCGTGGTCAACGCGGTCAGCACGGCAAAGGTCCAGCGGCGGCGCTGCGCGGCGCCCTCCCAGGCCTGGGCCACGGCGGGGGCCGCGGGCAGGGCCGGGTGGGGCGCTGCGCTGCGGCCTGTCAGGCGCAGCAAAAGGGCGGTGCCCATGCTGTTCCAGAAGCCGCGCCAGGGAAGCGGTGCCATGGAGCCCCGGTTGACCGGGGGCGCGGTCACGGCATTGGGGTGCCGTTCCTCGCGCAGCGTGCTGCGCGGGATGCCGACAGTCCGGTGCTGCTGTAGGGGGCTTACTCGGGAAGAATGATGTGCGTCCATGTTTCACTCACAGCGTGGTTGTCGTGTTGAAGAAAAGCGCGCAGCTCGATCGGGCGATCGGCCTTTTGGCGCTGTACGCGAACGGTCATGCGCCACTGCTCGGTGGCGGGATTGCGGTAGACGATGTTTTCAAGCACCTTGCCGTTGGCATCGCTGGTCACCACGGCCTTCACGGTGGCGTCGGCGGGCAGGGCCTTGAGGGCGGGGCCGTCGAAATCGACCACGTACTGGGCCTGCTGGCGCAGGGCCTCGGCGGTTTGTTTGGTGTAGCCCATGCCCCGGCGCGATTGCGTGGCCCAGGCCCCGGGGGGGCGCTGCTGCTCGTCGCCCTGCCAGCTCAGCTCATAGGCAAATTCCAGGGGCTGGCCGGGGGCCGGCATCTGGGCCGGAACCCAATACGCCACGATGTTGTCGTGCGTTTCGTCGGGGGTGTGGAGCTGCACCAGTTCCACGCGGCCAGCGCCCCAGTCGTGCAGGGGGCGCACCCAGGCGCTGGGGCGGCGCTCATACCGGGCTTCCACGTCCTCATAGTTCGACCACTGGCGGTCGCGCTGCATCAGGCCAAAGCCCTTGGGGTTTTGGGTGGCAAACGATGTGACCAGTGTCTGCCTGGGGTTCTGCAGCGGCCGCCACAGCCATTCGCCCTCGCCCGTGGCGATCATCAGGCCGTCGGAGTCATGCACTTCGGGCCGGAAGTCGTCCTTGCGGGGCTGGTTCTCGCCAAAGAAGAACATGCTGGTCAGCGGCGCGACCCCGAGCGTGGCGATGGGCTTGCCGGAGCCGGGCCGCACAAAAATGCGGCTGCGCACGGTGGTGGTGGTCTGCGCGCCGGGCTGGATGTCGAAGCGGTAGGCGCCGGTGGCGCGGGGCGAATCCAGCAGCGCGTACACCGTGACCTGTGTGGACAAGGGGTCGGGCCGTACCAGCCAGAACTCGGTGAAGCGCGGGAACTCCTCGCCACTGCCGCCTACGGTGTCGATGGCCAGCCCCCGGGCCGACAGGCCGTACTGCTGGCCCTTGCCCAACGCGCGGAAGTAGCTCGCGCCCTGGAAGACCACCAGCTCATCCTTGTAAGCGCTGGAGTTGAGGTGGTTGTGCAGGCGAAAGCCTGCAAAGCCCAGGTCGCCCCAGGCCTCAGGCCGCACCTGGTTCTTGCCATAGTCGAAGTCCGCACGGCTGTAGCCGATGTGGCGCGCGCCCTGCGGCGTGACTTCGTTGATCAGCACCGGCTCTTTCTGGTACAGGCCCAGGTGGAAGAACATGGCCTCGAACGGCAGCTTCTCGGTGCGCCACAGGGCACGGTCGGGGCGCCAGCGGATGTCGCGCACCTGGTCGTAGTTGAGTTTTGCGAGGTCGGCGGGCAGCTTGTCGCTGGATGCGCGATACGGCTTCTGTGCCCGCTCCCGGGCGAGGCGGGTGACGCTGTCGAAATCGAAGCCTTGCGCCTGCGCAGTGCCTGCGAGCAGGGCGGCGGCCAGCGCCATCACGGCCCGCGGGAGGCGGCCGATGGCGCGTGAACGGAGAGAAAAAACAGCTTGCATGCTGGAACTAGGGCAAACCCTGTGCCAGCTTGAAAAAACTGTTCTAAATCAAATGCTTAGGCCATCAACTGCATGTAAGCAGATGTGCAACCCCGCCATGGGAGCCGAAATGCCGGCTTTTTGTCGCCATCTGGCGACAGCGAATGGGGTCGCTGCTAAAAAACCCAGATAAATCAAATACTTAGTCGTGTCGCCCATCGGCGACGTCGTCGTTGTCCGGGGCGTCATTCTTGAAGTTTCCGGGGGTCAGCGCGTGTTTTTGCAGCAGCCGGTAGAACTCCGTGCGGTTGCGCTGCGCCAGGCGCGCCGCATCGGCCACGTTGCCGTCCGTCATCTTGAGCAGGCCCACCAGGTACTCGCGCTCGAAGCGTTGCCGGGCTTCGGCAAAGCTCAGCACCTGGGTGGACGGCGTGCGCAGCGCGCGCTGCACCAGCGTCAGGGGCACCAGAGGGGTGGTGGACAGCGCGCACACCTGCTCGACAACGTTGTAGAGCTGGCGCACATTGCCGGGCCAGGCGGCCAGGGTCAGGGCCTTGAGCGCCTCGGGCGCAAAGCCCGACAGGCGCTTGTCGTACTTGCGCGCCAGCTTGTCCAGAAAGTGGTTGGCCAGCAGCGCGATGTCCTCGCGCCGGTCTGCGAGGGTGGGCAGCATCAGCGTGACCACGTTCAGGCGGTAGTACAGGTCTTCGCGGAACTGGGCCGTGGCCATCGCTGCCTCCAGGTCGCGGTGCGTGGCCGAGATGATGCGCACGTTGATCGGGATCGCCTGGCTGGCCCCCACGGGGCGCACCGCGCGCTCCTGCAGCACCCGCAGCAGCTTGACCTGCAGTGCGGGGGGCATGTCGCCGATCTCGTCCAGCAGCAAGGTGCCGCCTTCGGCGGCCTGGAACAGCCCCTTGTGGTTGCTCACCGCGTCGGTGAAGGCGCCCTTGACGTGGCCAAACAGTTCGGACTCCAGCAGGGCCTCGGGGATGGCGCCGCAGTTGACCGCCACAAAGGGGTGGCTCGCACGGGGGCTGGCGCGGTGGATGGCCTGGGCCAGCAGCTCCTTGCCCGAGCCGCTGTCGCCCAGCAACAGCACGCTCGCATCCGACTGGGCCACCATGTAGGCTTCGGCCAGCAGGTCGGTCATGCGGTTGGAGCGGCTCACGATCTCGGCGCGCCATGCCTCGTTGGCATGGGCATGTGCCACCGCAGGGGCGCTGAGCGCCAGGGCCTGGGCGATTTTCTCGAGCAGCTCCTTGCCGTCGTAGGGCTTGGTGAGGTAGGTGAACACCCCGCGCGACGTGGCTTCCACCGCATCGGGAATGGTGCCGTGGGCGGTGAGCAGGATGACCGGCAGCGAGGGGTGGCGTGCACGCACTTCGTCGAACAGCGCGAGTCCGTCGCGCCCTGGCAGGCGCACGTCGCTCAGCACGAGCTGGGGGCGCGCCATGTCGAGCTGGGCCAGCGCGGCCTCGGCCGAGCCCACGGCCACCACGTCGTATCCGGCGGCATGGAGCCGCAGGGACAGCAGCCGCAGCATGTCGGCGTCATCGTCCACCACAAGAATGCGGGCGGCGGGCGTTGCGCGGGAGGGGCGGGGAGTGGCTGCCATGGTCGTTGTCTCGCAAGCTCAGGGGGCCGGGCGCTGCGGGCTGCTGCCCGGGGTTGATGCCGGTGTGGCAGGAAGCGGGGCGGGGCGCGTGGTCAGGCTGCGTTCGATGGCGCGCACGGCCTCCAGCCGTTCGTTGAGCTGGTCGTTGCGGCGCTGTGCATCGCGCAGTTGTTGTGCCTGCCGCTCCAGCTGGTCTTCAAGCCGGCGTTGCTGCAGCAGCCGTGCCTCCATGAGGCGCGCCAGGGGATGCAGGGGCTGCGCCGCGGCAGCGGTGTTGCCCATCACGCGCTGCACCAGCCCGAGGGCACGTGCCGTATCGACGGGCTGGCGTGTCTGCGCAAGCGCAACAGCCAGGAGAAGCGGGGTTTCCGCCGTCGCGTCTTCCGCCTCGCCGAGGCGGGCGATTTCCCTGGCCAGCTCTGCTGCGGGCATGCGCAGCGTCCGGTCGGCCTGGGCCAGCACCTGCAGCACCGGTTCGGCGGCCTGGGTTGTGCCAGCGGCCGCGGCCTCGCCCGCCGGGAGGGACTCCGGTGCGTCCGGGGCCGGGGCGGCAACCGCCACGACGGGGGCGGGCGCTCCTGCCGCCGCTGATGCCGCCTTGGGCGAGGTGGCATTGCAGCCCGTCAGCACGAGCGCTGCGGCCAGCGGCAAGATCCATGCAGGGGAATTCAGCGCTTGCTGGCCGGCAGGGCGGCAAGGGAAACAACTAGGCGGCATGTGGTAGTTCCATGCGAAAAAAGGAGTGGACGCCGTCTTCCACCAGCCGCACGCGGCCACCGTGGGCAACAACGTACTCGTGGACGATGGAAAGCCCGATGCCGGTGCCTCGCACTGCATCGTCGGGCTGGCGTATGCCCCGGTAAAAGGGTTCAAACACGCGGTCGCGGTCGGCGCTGGCCACCCCGGGCCCCTGGTCGGAGACATCCACGCGCACGTGGTCGGCGTGGCGCGAGAGGGACAGCCGCACCGTTCCGCCCTTGGGGGAGAATCGGATGGCGTTGGACAGCAGGTTGCTGACGGCCGAGGCGATTTTGTCGGCATCGATCTGCAGGGACACAGCCGGTCCCTCCACCAGCACGCGCAGGCCACGGGCCTGCCATTGCAGGCGCTGGGCCTCCACCTGGGCCTCCAGCAGCGCGAGCAGATCGGTGTCGCGCCGCTGCAGCTGGCGCGCCTCGAACGCCGCGGCATTGAAGCGCAGCAAGGCTTCGATCTCCCCCTGCAGCACCAGCGTGTTGTGGTGCAGGATCTGCGTCACTTCGCGCTGGCCGGCGTTGAGCTCGCCGGTCACGCCGTCCTGCAGCAGCGCCACGCCTTCCCGCAGCGCGGCCAGGGGGGTCTTGAGCTCGTGCGAGACATGGCGAAGAAAGCGGGCCTTGTCGGCGTCCAGCTCCAGCAGCCGCAGCCGCAGCCATTCCAGTTGCTGCCCGACCCGGCGCACGTCGTCGGGGCCCGAGATCACCACGGGCGCCTCGAGCTGGTTCTCTCCCAGCCGCCGGATCGTGCCTTCGAGCCGCTTGAAGGGGCGGGCGAGCCAGATGCCCAGCGCCAGGGCCAGCACCAGGGCCAGGACGATCACCCCCACCACCTGGTGGGTCACGCTGCGGCGGCTCGCCTCGACCCGGTCCTGCAGTTCACGGTTGCGCTGGGCATTGATGTCCTGCACCGATTGCGCAATGGTGGTGTGCAGCGCCTCCAGCGTGACGAATTCTTCCGCCACCAGCCGCTCGTTCTCCAGCGCCCGCTCTGGCGGGGCATCGAGCAGATCCTTGACGGCGTCCAGATGCCTGCGCCATTGCGCGGACTGCTCTTCGGGGAGTCCACCCTTGTGCAGTTGGTCGAGAACGGCCAGCGCCTCCACGGACATCTCGTTGAAGCTGCGGCGCAGTGGCGCATCCCGCAGCACCAGGGACTGGCGGGCCGCGCGCTCCAGCGCCTGCCCACGCTGGTTCAGCGCCTGGGCGGCCGTGCTCAGGGCTGTTGCCTCCGCACCGCCGTGGCGGCTTTGCACCATGAGCTGTTCCAGCGTATAGAGCGCCCGCAGGGAGCTCACGCCCAGCAGGCCCGCTATGAGCAGGAACGCCAGGAGCAGCAGTTGCTGAAACGAGAGGCCGTGCAGAGGGCCGTCGACCTTCTGCGAATCCGCGTGTGGCAGGTGTTCAGGCATTGCCACGGGTGTCTGCTGCGTCTCAGGCGGCGTATGCCGCCTCGTGGGTGCGCACTTCGCCGCGCAGGGTATAGGCCTTGGCCTCGGTGATCGTTACATCCACCATCTGCCCCACCAGGCGGGGCTGGCCCACAAAGTTGACCACGCGGTTGCATTCGGTGCGGCCCATGAGCTCGGTGGCGTCGCGCTTGGAGGCGCCTTCCACCAGGATGCGCTGCACCGAGCCCACGCGGCTTTCGCTGATGGATTTGATGTTGGCGTTGATGACGCCTTGCAGGTGTTGCAGGCGGCGCAGTTTCACGTCGTGCGGCGTGTCGTCGTGCAGGCCGGCGGCGGGCGTGCCGGGGCGCGGGCTGAAGATGAAACTGAAGCTGTTGTCGAAGTGGATGTCGTCGATGAGCTTCATCATCTTGTTGAAATCGTCCTCCGTCTCGCCGGGAAAGCCCACGATGAAGTCGCTGCTCATGGCCAGGTCGGGGCGGATGGCGCGCAGCTTGCGCACCGTGCTCTTGTATTCCATGGCGGTGTAGCCGCGCTTCATGGCCATCAGGATGCGGTCGCTGCCATGCTGCACGGGCAGGTGCAGGTGGCTGGCCAGCTTGGGCAGCCTGGCGTAGGCCTCGATCAGGCGGGGCGTGAATTCGTTGGGGTGGCTCGTGGTGTAGCGGATGCGCTCGATGCCCGGGATGTCGGACACGTATTCGAGCAGCAGCGCGAAGTCGGCGATCTCTGCCGTGCCCCCCATCTTGCCCAGGTAGGCGTTCACGTTCTGGCCCAGCAGGGTGATTTCCTTCACGCCCTGGTCGGCCAGGCCCGCCACTTCCACCAGTACATCGTCGAACGGGCGGCTGACCTCTTCGCCGCGCGTGTAGGGCACCACGCAGTAGCTGCAGTATTTGCTGCAGCCTTCCATGATGGAGACAAAGGCGCTCGCGCCCTCGACCCGCGCCGGGGGCAGGTGGTCGAACTTCTCGATCTCGGGGAAGCTGATGTCCACTTGGGGCTTGTCCAGGCGTTCGCGCTGGTTCAGCATCTCGGGCAGGCGGTGCAGGGTCTGCGGGCCGAACACCACGTCCACATAGGGCGCGCGCTTGATGATCTCGGCGCCTTCCTGGCTGGCCACGCAGCCGCCCACGCCGATCTTCACGCCGCGCGCCTTCAGGTGCTTGATGCGGCCCAGGTCGCTGAACACCTTCTCCTGCGCCTTCTCGCGCACCGAGCAGGTGTTGAACAGAATGAGGTCGGCTTCGTCCACGTTCTGCGTGGGCTCGTAGCCCTGGGCGGCATTGAGCACGTCGGCCATCTTGTCCGAGTCGTACTCGTTCATCTGGCAGCCGAAGGTTTTGATAAAGACTTTTTTGGCCATGGCGGGCTCGCGATCAGGAAAGGGATAAGGCGGGGCGCCCGGCGCTCCGCAAGCATGCATTCGGCTGCGCGGTTGCGCAGGGCGCAGCCGCCGTGTTACTTCTTGATGGGGTCGGATTCCGCGCGGTAGTTGCGCTCGACCGTGTCACTGCCCTTGCGGGGTTGTTCGGCTTCACCCTGGGTCAGGATCCAGGCGGTGATCAGCATGCCGGTGCTGTTTTCGATGACGTAGTTCACCTTGTAGCTCTGGCCCAGCACCGTGTGCGCCATCACCAGCGTGTTCTGCGGGCTCAGCAGGCGCATGCCGGGTGCCATGCGGATGGTGCGGCCGTTGAGCGTGGCTTCCGACACCGTATTGAGGGTCAAGGTGCCGCGCAGGGCCGCATCAGGGAAGGTGCGCATGCCTCCGAGGCCAGGCTGTACCTGTGCGGTGGCGGGCAGAGCGGCGTACACGAGTGCGCAAGCGAGCCCGGCGACGATGTGGTGGCGTAGGTTCCGTGCGGGAACGCGGTGGGGAACAGTGCAGCGATTCATGGTTTACATCCAGGGGCTGAAGGGAGAATTCTAGGGCGGACCTGCCGTTGGGGGTGCGTGAGCCAGCAAACCGTCCGAGGCGGGAAATGACCCCATCGGCTGTGGAGGGACCTGCGCATTGTCAGGGCCAGCCCAGGCAACACGAAAGCCCGGCACCAAAGAAAAACCCACAGTGGGTTGCCGCACTGTGGGTTGGATGTGGTGGTCGTAGGTGGACTTGAACCACCGACATCAGCATTATGAATGCTGCGCTCTAACCAACTGAGCTATACGACCGTAGCCCCAGATTATAGAACAAAAATTATTGGTGTGTGAAGTTCGCTGTGCGTTTGTTCATGAAAGCGTCCATGCCTTCCTTCTGGTCCTGGGTCGAGAACAGGGCGTGGAAGAGGCGGCGCTCGAACATGACGCCGTCCGACAGGCTGCCTTCGAAGGCGCGGTTGACGGACTCCTTGGCCGCCATCACGGCGATTTGCGAGAAGCCTGCAATGATGATCGCGGCGCCCAGCGCCTCGTCCATGAGCTTGTCGTAGGGCACCACGCGGCTGACCAGCCCGGCGCGCTCGGCTTCCGCGGCGTCCATCATGCGGCCCGTCAGGGCCATGTCCATGGCCTTGGCCTTGCCGACGGCGCGCGGCAGCCGCTGCGTGCCACCCGCGCCAGGGATCACACCCAGCTTGATTTCAGGCTGGCCGAACCGGGCGTTGTCGGCGGCGATGATGAAGTCGCACATCATGGCCAGCTCGCAGCCGCCCCCCAATGCAAAGCCGCTGACGGCGGCGATCACGGGCTTGCGGATGGACCGGATGGCCTCCCAGTTGCGGGTGATGTAGTCGCCCTTGTAGGTGTCCGCAAAGCTGTACTTCGCCATCGCTCCAATGTCCGCGCCCGCCGCGAACGCCTTTTCGCTTCCCGTGACGATGATGCAGCCGATCTTCTCGTCCGCGTCGAAGGCCTTCAGCGCGGTGCCCAGTTCGTTCATGAGCTGGTCATTCAGCGCGTTGAGCTGCTTGGGGCGGTTGAGCGTGATGATGCCAACCTTGTCCGCCTCGGTGCGGACCTCGATGGTTTCGTAGGACATGGAAATCTCCTGGATTTATAGGTGGTTATGACGGCGTGAACGAATATACCCAAGCGAGGCTGCAGCGCGCGGAGGTAGGTAGAACACCGTACCGCGCAGCGGGAATCAGTTCAGCCAGCGCCCCACCGCGGCCGCGTTGGCAACCGACAGGCTGATCGTGTCCGGAACGGCAGGGGCTGGCACGGGGCCGCGGGCGGTTTTTCTGGGCGCGGAGGACGGGCCCCGGGACGGGAGTTCCAGCGCCAGGCGCAGCAGGCGGCCATCGCGCGCCACCAGGGCCGTCAATGCCGTCTCGGTGCCTGCATAGAACGCCACGTCCTCCAGCTTGCTGATGCGCCATCCCTGCTGGTTCACCTCGATGCCCAGCCATTCGTCGCCTGGCGTCATGCCCGCCTTTTCCGCGGCACCGCCGCGCAATACGGTCTTGATGTGCACGCTGTGGCTTTCTCCCACCCGCAGCCCGAGCCGCTGGGCCCATTGGGGTGTTTCGGCCTTGAGGTGCACGCCGTGGGCCGCCAGCAGTTCCGTCAGCGGAAGCTCCGTGGTGCCATGCACCCACTGCGCCAGTTCGGCATCAAAGGATCGGCCGGCCAGCTCTTCCAATACCGCGCGCAGATCGTCCTCGGCCATGGGGCCGCCATGGCAGCGTGTCCAGAGCGCGCGCATGACCTCGTCCAGGCTGGTCTTGCTTTCGCGGCGCAGGGCGAGGTCCAGGCAAAGGGCCACCAGCGAGCCCTTCGTGTAGTAGCTGACGGTCGCGTTGGGCGTATTCTCGTCCTGGCGGTAGTACTTGACCCAGGCATCGAAGCTGGCCTGTGCCACCGTCTGTACGGCCCTGCCGGGAGTCTGCAGTACCTGGTTGATGGTCTTGGTGACGAGCTTCAGGTATGTGGACTCATCGATCAGCCCCGCGCGGCGCAGCAGCAGGTCATCGTAGTAGCTGGTGAAGCCCTCGAAGAACCAGAGCAGCTGCGTGTAGTTCTCCCGCGAGTAGTCGTGCTCGGTGAACTCGGACGGGCGCAGCCGCTTGACGTTCCACGTGTGGAAGTACTCATGGCTGATGAGGCCCAGCAGGGTGGTGTAGCCTTCCGCGGCGCGTGTTTCCCCGAGCCGCGGCAGGTCGCGGCGCCCGCAGATGAGCGCGGTCGAGTTGCGGTGCTCCAGCCCCCCGTAGCCGTCCCCCACGGCATTGAGCATGAACAGGTAGCTCCTGAAGGGAGCCTTGCCATCGCCATGCCAGAAGCGGATCGCGGTTTCGCAGATCTTCTGGGTGTCCGCCAGCAGGCGCTTGCCATCAAACGATGGCGCCGCCCCGGCCACCACAAAGCGGTGCGCAATGCCCCCGGCCGTGAACCGGCCGATCCAGAACATGCCCATCTCCACCGGGCAATCGACCAGCTCGTCGTAGTCTTGGGCGGCATACAGGCCAAAGCCCTTTTTGTCGGCCTTGAGCGCGGCAAGCCCGGTGGCGACCGACCATCCGGCCGTGGCGGGCGTGCTGGCGATGTCGAGGGTGTGGCGTTGCTTTTCCTGTCCATGCACGCGCAGGCACAGGCTGGTGCCATTGAAAAAGCCCCGGGATGTGTCGAGCCAGGCCGTGCGCACGGAGGTGTCGTAGGCGCAGACGCAATAGGTCAGCACCAGGGGTTTGTCCACGCTGCAGTCCGCCTGCCACCGGTGCTTGTCCAACTGGATCAGCGCCACCTCGCGCTTGCCCTGGTGGGCCTTGAGCTCCTGCAGGTTCTTGGAGAATTCGCGCACCAGATAGCTCCCCGGAATCCAGACCGGCAGCGAGACCTCCTGCAGGGCCTGGGGACGGGTGATCGTCAGTGCCACGCGAAAGAGATGGGCGTACAGGTCGGAGGGCTCGACGCGGTAGTGGATGGCGGCGGGTTCTGGCGTGCGGGAAGAGGGCATGGGCAGCTGCAGGTTCAGGCTTGCGGGCAGATGGCACAGCCCGTGGGAGAGGGCGTCAACGGCGGCGCAACGCGGGTCAGTTCGCTGCGGAGGGTTCGCTGCTGGCCTCGGCCAGGCGCTTTTCCACTTCCTTCGCACCGATCGCGCCCGGCACGCGGGCCCCGTTGGCAAAGATCAGCGTGGGGGTGCCCGTGATCTTGTGCTTGCGCCCAAAGGCCAGATTGCGCTGCAAGGCACTGGTGTCGCAGCTTGCCGCAGCCGCGGGCTTGTCCCGCACCATCAGGTCCTGCCAGGCGGTCACAGGGTCCTTGGCGCACCAGATGTTGCGCGATTTTTCGGCGGAGTCTGGGCTGAGGATGGGGTACAGGAACAGGTACACCGTCACGTTGTCCACGTTCTGCAGGTCGCGTTCGAAGCGCTTGCAGTACCCGCAATTGGGGTCTTCAAAAACGGCCACCTTGCGTTTCCCGTCGCCCCGCACGATGGTGAAGGCATCCTTGAGGGGCAGGGCGGAGAACTCGACCGCGGTGAGTTTGGCGATGCGGTCTTCCGTCAGGTTGCGGCGCGCCTTCGCATCGATCAGCTCTCCCTGGATCACATAGTTGCCCTTGGCATCGGTGTAGAACAGATCCGTCCCGATGCGCACTTCGTACAGGCCCTTCATGGGCGTGGGGCGCACTTCGTCGATCTTGTCCATTTGCGGAATGCGCTCGGCGAGGGCCTTGCGGATATCTGCCTCCTGCGCGGAGGCGGCAATGCCTGAAGCCAGGGCGGCTGCGGCGAGCAGGGTGGGAATCAGTTTCATGGTGTTCTTGTTCCGGAGATCTGTCGGCCTCCCGGTGGAGGCCGCAATGTGGTCAATGTATTCCCATGGCCTGGCGGGCCACGAAGTTCTTCAAGGGGCCGCTCAGCTCAAAGCCCTTCATTCCCCAGTTGCGCAATGCCTGCAGGGGGCCCTCGTGGCGGGAGAAAAGCTGCTGCAGCCCGTCCGTCGCCAAACCCATCGGCAGGAGCGCGGCCTTGCGCTCCCTTTCATAGCGCCGAAGCAGCCGCACATCCGCCACGCTGCGCCAGTAGTCGCGTCCCTGCAGCATGCCTGCCAGGGCCTGCGCATCGGCCAGGCCCAGGTTCAGCCCCTGGCCCGCCAGCGGGTGCACGTTGTGCGCCGCATCGCCGGCCAGCACCCAGCTGCGCGGGTTCTTGCCGCTGGCGGGCAGGGCCCCGCACCAGCGGTCCGCCTTGGCAAGCTGAAGGGGCCAGGCTGCGCGCTCCGCACTCAGCACCAACTTTCCCAGCACCTCCTGGCTGGCCGCCTGGAGCTTTTTCGCGAATTCTTCAGGCGGCAAGGCCATCAGCGGCGCCACATGGTCCTGCAAGACGGACCATACAACCGCCACGGAGTTCCCCTGGGGGCCGCCCAAGGGCAAAAAAGCCAGGATGCCGTCGGGCAAGAACCACTGGCGCGCCACCTGTCCATGCGCACGTTCGCACTCCAAGCGGGTGGCGATGGCGTGCTGGGGATAGGGCGTCACCTGAAAATCCACGCCAAATTCTTGCCGCGTGCTGCTGGCGCGGCCCTCGCACACCACCGTCAGCACCGCGGGCACGGGCGACTCCACCCATTCCACCTGCGGCTGGTAGCGCACGGCTTCCGTGAGGCGTGCTTCCAGGGCGGGCACGTCGACAATCCAGGCCAGGGCATCCACCCCCTGGGTGGCCGCGTCGAAATGGACGGCGCCGTCGTGGTCACCCTGCACCTGCATGGTCCGCACCGGCGTGGCGTGTTCCTCGTCCGGCCAGCTGCGCAGCGATTCGAGCAGATGGCGCGAGGCCGCATTCAGCGCGTAGGCCCGCACATCGGCGGCTGCGGCGCCTCTGGGGCCGGGGGCCGGCAGCAGGGCCACTTTCAGCCGTTCGCGGGCCAGCAGCAGCGCCAGGGTCTTGCCCACGATGCCGGTGCCGCGAATACAGATATCAAAGGTTTGGGCCATGGCGGCATTGTAGGAGGGGGCTTGTGCCCGCGCGCGCAGTGCAGAATCGGGGCCCGCATCCCCGCCCGTTTTTCAAGGAGTACCCCGGCGTGAGCTTCAACCCTGATTCCGATCTGTCGGGCACCATCGCACGGCTGTGCGTCTATCCCGTCAAGTCGTGCGCCGGCATTGAAGTGCAGGAGGCGCTGCTCACGGAGACCGGGCTGGACCTGGACCGCGCCTGGATGGTGGTGGATGCCAAGGGCATGTTCCTGACCCAGCGCGTCCTGCCCCGCATGGCGCTCATCCGGCCGCAGCTCAAGAGCGACGAAATGGTCTTGCGCGCGCCCGGCATGCTGGCCCTGCACATGTCCATCGATGCGGTCGAGGCGCCTGCCACCGTGACCGTGTGGCGGGATACGGTGCCCGCCTGGGACATGGGCGCGGTGGCCGCCCAGTGGTTCACGGATTTCCTGGGCCAGCCGTGCCGGCTTGTCCGTTTCGACCCTGAGCACCGCCGCCTGTCCAGCATGGAGTGGACGGGGGGGATCGAGGCGCCCAATCAGTTCGCCGACGGGTTTCCCGTGCTGGTGGCCAGCGAGGCTTCCATGCAGGAGCTGAATGCGCGGCTGCAGGCGGCAGGCCATGCCCCCGTGGGGATGGAGCGGTTCCGGCCCAATGTGGTGCTGGCCGGCGTGGATGCCCATGACGAAGACCGTGTGGACATGATTCGGGTGGAGGCCCCGGAAGGCGGGATCCACCTGCAGCCCGTGAAGCCGTGTTCACGATGCCCCATCCCCGACATCGACCCCGCCACGGCCGAAAGCACCCCCGCGGTGGGCGACATGCTGCGGACCTACCGCCAGGACAAGCGCCTCGATGGTGCGATCACCTTCGGCATGAATGCCATCGTGGCCCGGGGCGCGGGCCAGATGCTGCGCGTGGGGCAGCGGGTGGGGGCGGATCTGCGCTTCGATTGAGGCGTGAACCGGCCCCCGAACGGCGGTTGCCGGCGGGCCCGTAAAATCGGCGGTTTGTCTCCGAATTCCAGAAAGCCCTGCCATGAGCCTCCAATGCGGCATCGTGGGCCTGCCCAACGTCGGCAAGTCCACCCTTTTCAACGCGCTGACCAAGGCCGGCATCGCCGCCGAAAACTATCCCTTCTGCACCATTGAGCCCAATGTGGGCGTGGTGGAGGTGCCGGACCCCCGCCTGCAGCAGCTGGCCAGCATCATCTCGCCCGAGCGCATCGTGCCTGCGATCGTCGAGTTCGTGGACATCGCCGGCCTGGTGGCGGGCGCCAGCCAGGGCGAAGGCCTGGGCAACCAGTTCCTGGCCCACATCCGCGAGACGGACGCCATCGTCAACGTGGTGCGCTGCTTCGAGGATGACAACGTGATCCACGTGGCCGGCCGCGTGGACCCGATCTCCGACATCGAAGTCATCCAGACCGAGCTGTGCCTGGCCGACATGGGCACCGTGGAGAAGGCGCTCAACCGCTACACCAAGGCCGCCAAGTCGGGCAACGACAAGGATGCCGCCAAGCTGGTGGCGCTGCTCACGCGCATCCAGGCCGCGCTCAACGAGGGCAAGCCCGCCCGCTCGGTGGAGATCACCAAGGAAGAGCAGCCCCTGCTCAAGTCCCTGTGCCTGATCACCGCCAAGCCCGCGATGTTCGTGGGCAACGTGAGCGAGGACGGCTTCGAGAACAACCCTTTCCTGGACCGGTTGAAGGAATACGCCGCCAGCCAGAACGCGCCCGTGGTGGCCATCTGCGCCAAGATGGAAGCCGAGATGGCCGAGATGAGCGACGAGGACCGCGACATGTTCCTGGCCGAGATGGGCCAGACGGAGCCCGGCCTGGCCCGGCTGATCCGCGGCGCCTTCAAGCTGCTGGGCCTGCAGACCTACTTCACCGCGGGCGTGAAGGAAGTGCGCGCCTGGACCATCCACATCGGCGACACGGCGCCGCAGGCGGCCGGCGTGATCCACGGCGACTTCGAGCGCGGGTTCATCCGTGCGCAGACCATTGCGTTTGAGGACTTCATCGCGCTCAAGGGCGAGCAGGGCGCCAAGGACGCAGGCAAGATGCGAGCCGAAGGCAAGGAGTACGTGGTCAAGGATGGCGACGTGCTGAACTTCCTGTTCAACGTCTAGGGGTTGGGGGGCTGAAAGCTCCGCCGGGCCATGGGCCCGATGGCATCGCATCCCTGCACGGCCCCTGGCATGCAGGGATTTTTTTCGACCGTTCGAAGGGGCCTTCGCGCCCCTGGCACCACCGATTTCTATGAACACTGGAATCCTCTACGCCGCGCTGGCCTATGCCGCCTGGGGCCTGTTCCCGCTGTATTTCAAGCAGGTGGCGGATGTGCCCTCGCTGGAGGTGGTGATGCACCGCACGGTGTGGTCGCTGGTGTTTGTCTTTGGCGTGCTGATGGTGCGCAGGCAATGGTCCTGGATGGGCGCCGTGCTGCGCCAGCCCCGTGTGCTGGGCGCGTTCGCGCTGTCGGCGATGCTGCTGTCGGGCAACTGGCTCACCTATGTGTGGGCGGTGCAGAACCAGCATGTGGTGGATGCCAGCCTGGGCTATTTCATTTTGCCGCTGGTGAACGTGGCGCTGGGCTTCGTGTTCCTGAAAGAGCGGCCTCGCCCGGGCCAGTGGCTTGCGGTGGCCGTGGCTGCTGCGGGAGTGCTGTGGCTTGCGGTGCAGGCGGGCCGCCTGCCCTGGATTGCGCTGGTGCTGGCCCTGAGCTTTGGCTTCTACGGGTTGCTGCGCAAGCTTGCCGTGCTGGGCGCGCTGGAGGGGCTGGCGCTGGAAACCCTGGTGCTCGCGCCGGTGGCCGCCATCATGCTGGGCTGGTGGGCCTGGCAGGGCGAGGGCGCACTGGTCCAGGGGCCGCCAGCCGCCGTGGGATGGCTGTTGCTCGCGGGCCCCATGACGGCCGTTCCGCTGCTGCTGTTTGCCGCGGGTGCCCGCCTGATCCCGATGTCCACCTTGGGCATCCTGCAGTACATCTCCCCGAGCCTGCAGTTTGCGCTGGGCGTGTGGCTGTTCCATGAACCCTTCCAGCCTGCGCGCCTCGTGGGGTTTGTGTTGATCTGGACTGCGCTGCTGGTCTACAGCCTGGAAGGCTGGTGGACACGCCGGCAGGTTGCGGCGGCCTGAAGAGGCATCTTTTTCCGGGCGCAAACAGTGGCCGCAAGGCGGGGTGCGCGGCGCCAAACGCCGCCCGCAGGGTGCGCTGCAGCGCGCGAGCTACTGGAAAACACGGAGCGCTTCCGTGTCAGTTCTGCGTAAGATGCGCGGGCCCGTCTGCCGGGCGTCAGCGCTGGCGGACTGTGTATTTCGGTGAACCTGTCACCCGAACGAACCCGGGCCCACGCCTGCCTCCGCATGTTCTTTGGCCGCAAGAATCCGTTTTCGGCGACGGACGCCTTTCCGCTGTCCGACGCCGTCATGGAATTCGATGACTCATCGTCGGCCATGGCGCGTCCCGCGCGCAGGGCCATGGATGGCCTGGGGCCGCGAAGCGGGCGCAGCGCGGGGCAGAAATGGCGGCTGGCCGGGGGGCTGATCGGCCTGTATGTATTGGCGATGGCCGGGTTCTATGCGCTGGGCATGGTGGATGTGCAGGTGCTCGCCGTCCTGGTGGTGCTGGCGGTGCTGGGATGCGGGGCCTTCTGGGGGATTTTCAGTTCGGGCCTGCACAAGAAGGTGCGGCACAGGCACCTGAAGCTGGCCATTGTGGCCACGGCATTGGCCTGCATGGTCGGGGTGTTCTATCTGGCGCCGGTCACGCAGATCCTGCTGGTTCCGTTCACCTTCGTGGCGGTGGCCTACGGGATCTTCACCGTGCCGCGGCCCGCGCTGCTGGCGCTGGCGGCCTGCATGCTGTGCCTGTACGCCGTGGTGGTGGGGCTCCATTACGTGGAGCAGAAAAATGACGCGCTGCTGCGCCTGGAAGCGCTGCACTGGCTGGCCCTGGCGCTATCGTTGCCCACCTACATCCTCCTGATGGGCAGGGTCCAGCGCCTCTACCGCAGCCTGTACCACGCCAGCCGGAAGATCAAGAACATCCAGGAAGACGCCCAGCGCGACCCCCTGGTCGGATGTTTCAACCGCCGCTACGTGCTGGCCGCGCTGGAGGAGCAAAAGCAGCTGGCGGATGAAAGCGGCATTCCCCTGTGCCTCGCCGTGGTGGATATCGACCATTTCAAGCGCATCAATGATGAATTGGGGCATCTGGGGGGTGACGAGGTGCTGCGCACGTTCGCCCGCGTGGCACAGCAGGGGGTGCGCGCAGGCGATGTGTTCGGGCGCTATGGGGGCGAGGAGTTTCTGCTCATCTTTCCCGCCACATCCCTGCTGCCTGCGCTCAATACCTGCGAGCGCATCCGCGCCCAGGTCGAGATCCATGCATGGGCCGGGCTTCTCAAGGGGCGGGTGACGGTGTCGATCGGCGTGACCCAGTACGTGCTGGGAGAGTCGGTGCTGGAGTTTTTCTCGCGGGCCGATACCGCGATGTACATGGCCAAGGAAGGCGGGCGCAACCAGGTGGTGGTCGAGGAGCCGGTGGCCCGTGGCGATTCGCTGTTGTCCGACATCGGCGCATACGCACCGCTGTCGTGAGACGTGGGCATGCGGGAGAGGGGCGCCTGGGGACGGCAGTTGCACACCCTTGTCATTGCTGGCGCCAAGCGGCCTCAACGAAACACCGGGTGAGAAGTCACGGCGCCAGGTGCCCCGGCATGAAGTGCAGCAGCACGCTCGTCATCAGCAGATAGCGGAAGAACTTGCCCACGGCCATATAGGCCAGGCAGGGCCAGAACGGCAGTTTCAGCCATCCGGCCACGGCGCACAGCGGGTCGCCCACCACGGGCAGCCAGCTCATCAGGCAGGCGCGTGCGCCAAAGCGCTGGAGCCAGTGCAGCGCGCGCACGTCGGTGGCATTGCCACGGGCCTTGTCCACGACCTTGTGAGCCCCCAGGCCCATCCACCAGCTCACCCCGCCGCCCAGCGTGTTGCCGACCGTGGCGACCAGGATCGCGGGCCAGAACAGTTCGGGGTTGATCTTGATCAGCCCGAACACCGCCGGCTCCGAGCCCAGCGGCAGCAGCGTGGCCGAGATGAACGAAACGACAAAGACCGTGCTCAGGCCGAACTGCGGCAGCGCAAGCCATTCCAGCAGCTGGTGCATCCAGATTTCCATGGGAGGAAGTGTAGGGCGGCGGCGGCATCGCTTTCATGCCAGGGGGCGCTGTCCTACGCAGGGGTGCGCCATCCGCGCATGGCCGTGGGCGGCGCCTATTTGTATCGTGAAGCAACACCGTCCCTGAATGAATTTACCCCGGGAGGCTTCATGCATTGTTTCGCAATCCCTGCCATCGCCCGCCCGGCACCTGCCGCCGTGCCGGTGGGCACCCGCTGGTCATCAGCGGCCCTGGCGCTGCTGCTGGCCGCCTGCGTGCACAGCCCGCAGGCGGCGGTGCCCCCTGTGTCTTCTTCACTGCCGCCGGCTTCGCACGCACATGCCGGCAGCGGTAGCGGCTGCAGCGAGATGCCCGGTGGGCGCGCCGCGCTGGATGGCGTGGCCCGGGAGCTGCAGGCGCAAGGCATGGCACTTGAAGCCACCTGCCCCGTCGCCGCCGGCGAATGGGTGGTGCGGGTTCGGGTGGTGGACGGCATGAAGGCCAGCAAGGTCGTGCGCGGCCCCCTGGCCGATGGTTACGATGTGGACATGGGCACGCCCGCCGGCGTGAGGCAGGGGGGCGCGGAGCTGGCCGCGCGGGGCTTCTCGCCGGATGTGCTGCACAACCGCCAGTGGCTGCGCACGCTGATGGCGCGCCATGAATTCGACAATGCCGCCGATGCCTGGTGGCGCTTTGCGCAACGTGCCCGGGTTCCTGCACCGACGGCGGAAACCGACCTCGCCGCGCGCTGACCGTGGCGGCCGTGCGTCGCCGCGCCGGAGAGCATCGGGGTGGACAGGGGCGTCATTTCAGTGGGCGGAACATTTCATTTGCTGAAATTTTGAGCAGGTACAATCCTGCCTCCTTTTTCAGCATTCGCTGCTGCACCTACCGCGCCCCTTCATGCACATCGGCCACATTCCTCTGGCGAACCGCTTGTTCGTCGCCCCGATGGCGGGCGTCACGGACCGGCCGTTTCGCCAGCTGTGCAAGGCGCTGGGCGCGGGCTACGCGGTGAGCGAGATGGTGACCTCGCGCAAGGACTTGTGGAACAGCCTCAAGACCTCGCGCCGGGCCAACCATGAAGGGGAGCCCGGGCCCATCGCCGTGCAGATCGCAGGCACCGATGCGCCGATGATGGCCGAGGCCGCGGTCTACAACGTGGAGCGCGGCGCGCAGATCATCGACATCAACATGGGTTGCCCGGCCAAGAAGGTCTGCAACAAGTGGGCGGGCTCCGCCCTGATGCAGAACGAGGCGCTGGCCGTGGAGATCGCCGAGGCCGTGGTGCAGGCGTGCGCGCCCTTCAACGTGCCCGTCACGCTGAAGATGCGCACCGGCTGGTGCCAGGAGCACAAGAACGCCGTGGCGCTGGCCCGCGCGTTCGAGGGCGTGGGCATCCAGATGCTCACCGTGCACGGCCGCACGCGCGAGCAAGGCTACAAGGGCCATGCGGAGTACGACACCATCGCGGCGGTGAAGGCGGCGGTGAGGGTGCCCGTGGTGGCCAATGGCGACATCACTTCACCCGAGAAGGCGCGCGACGTGCTGGCCGCCACCGGGGCCGACGCGATCATGATCGGCCGTGCCGCACAGGGCCGGCCGTGGATCTTCCGCGAGATCGGCCACTTCCTGGCCACGGGCGAGCACCTGGCGCCACCGCTGGTGGCCGAGGTGCGGCGCCTGTTGCTGGACCACCTGCAAGACCACTACGGCCTGTATGGCGAGCTGACCGGGGTGCGCAGTGCGCGCAAGCACATCGCGTGGTACCTGCGTGCGCTGCCGGGCGGCGAGGCCTTCAGGCAACACATCAATACGATCGAGGACTGCGCCGCGCAGTGGCAGGCCGTGGCCGACCACCTGGATGCCCTTGCGCAACAGATGGACCGGCTGCCCGCCGCCACCGGCACGGACGCAGAACCAGAAGAACAAGAGGGAATGGCTGCATGAGCAAGAAACACATAGAAGAATGCGTGCGCGAGAGCCTGCAAGGCTACTTTCGCGACCTGGGCGGAGAGACGCCCGACGGCATGTACGACATGCTGGTGCGCGTGGTCGAGAAACCGCTGCTGGAAGTGGTGATGACCCATGCCGACAACAACCAGTCCCGCGCCGCCGAATGGCTGGGCCTGAACCGCAACACGCTGCGCAAGAAGCTGGCCCTGCACAAGCTGCTCTGACCGGCGCACGATTGCTATTAAATGTATAGCTGTTGGCGCTTATCCATAAAGCGCCAGGCCCTGTTTTTATTCAAACTCTCCCCACCACCACTGCCATGAACGCACTTCTTTCCGTCTCCGACAAGACCGGCATCGTCGAATTTGCACAGGCCCTGCATGCGCTGGGCATCAAGCTGCTGTCCACCGGCGGCACCGCCAAGCTGCTGGCCGACCAGGGCCTGCCCGTGACCGAGGTGGCCGAGGTCACCCAGTTCCCAGAGATGCTGGACGGCCGCGTGAAGACGCTGCACCCCAAGGTGCATGGCGGCCTGCTGGCGCGCCGCGAGCTGCCCGAGCACATGGCCGCGCTCCAGGAGCATGGCATCGACACCATCGACCTGCTGGTGGTCAACCTGTACCCCTTCGAGTCCACCGTGGCCAAGGCGGGCTGCACGCTGGCCGACGCCATCGAGAACATCGACATCGGCGGCCCGGCCATGGTGCGCAGCGCCGCCAAGAACTGGAAGGACGTAGGCGTGCTGACCGACGCCTCGCAGTACCCCGCCGTGCTGGCCGAGCTGAAGGAAAAGGGCAAGCTTTCCGACAAGCTGCGCTTCGCGCTGTCGGTGGCCGCGTTCAACCGCATCGCGCAGTACGACGGCGCCATCAGCGACTACCTCTCGTCCGTCACCTTCGAAGAGGAAAAGCTGTCCGAAACCTACGTGCCCGCGCGTGCCCAGTTCGCCGGCCAGAGCAACGGCATCTTCACCAAGGTGCAGGACCTGCGCTACGGCGAGAACGCGCACCAGCAGGCCGCGCTGTACCGCGACCTGTACCCCGCGCCCGGCTCGCTGGTCACGGCCGAGCAGGTGCAGGGCAAGGAGCTGTCGTACAACAACATCGCCGACGCCGATGCGGCGTGGGAATGCGTCAAGAGCTTCGAGGCGCCTGCCTGCGTCATCGTCAAGCACGCCAACCCCTGCGGCGTGGCCGTGGGCCTGGACGCGCTCGATGCCTACGGCAAGGCCTTCCAGACGGACCCCACCAGCGCCTTCGGCGGCATCATCGCCTTCAACCGCACGGTGGATGGCGCCGCCGCCCAGCAGATCGCCAAGCAGTTCGTCGAAGTGCTGATGGCGCCGGAGTTCACGCCCGAGGCGCTGGAGGTGTTCAAGGCCAAGGCCAATGTGCGCCTGCTCAAGATCGCCCTGCCGCCGCATGCCGGCAAGGCGCAGCAGCTCACCGACTGGCAGCGGGGCCGCAACGCCATGGATGCCAAGCGCATCGGCTCCGGCCTGCTGCTGCAGACCGCGGACAACCACGAGCTGTCGCTCATCGACCTGAAGGTGGTCACGCACAAGCAGCCCACGCTGGAAGAGATGGAAGACCTGCTGTTCGCCTGGAAGGTGGCCAAGTACGTCAAGAGCAATGCCATCGTCTTCTGCAAGGGCGGCATGACCATGGGCGTGGGCGCCGGCCAGATGAGCCGCCTGGACTCGGCCCGCATCGCCAGCATCAAGGCGGGCCACGCGGGCCTCACGCTGCAGGGCACCGTGGTGGCCAGCGACGCATTCTTCCCCTTCCGCGACGGCCTCGATGTGGTGGTCGATGCAGGTGCGACCTGCGTGATACAGCCCGGTGGCTCCATGCGCGACAACGAAGTGATCGATGCCGCCAACGAGCGCGGCGTGGCCATGGTGTTCAGCGGGGTGCGCCACTTCCGCCACTGATTCGGGCGGCGGGGCGCCATGCAAAAAGCGGCTTCCTGGGAAGCCGCTTTTTTTTGGGAGGTACTCTCGGAACGGGGAGAGAGTCAGGTTCCGAAGTTCATCGGCAGCCCTACATAGTTCTCGGCCAGTGAGACCGAGGCTGCGCGCGAGTGCACCAGGTATTCCAGCTCGGCCTCCTGAATCTTCTGGCCGAATTCGCCAGTCTCTGGAAAACGGTGCATCAACGAGGTGAACCACCACGAGAAACGCTCGGCGCGCCACACGCGGCGCAGGCAGCGGTCGGAATAGGTGTCGATGCCGGCGCTCGACTTCTCGCCGTAGTAGTCGGCGAACGCATTCCACAGGTAGCCCACGTCACTCGCCGCCAGGTTCAGGCCCTTGGCGCCGGTGGGCGGCACGATGTGGGCCGCGTCGCCCGCCAGGAACAGGCGGCCAAAACGCATGGGCTCGGCCACGAAGCTGCGCAGCGGGGCGATGCTCATCTCCAGCGCCGGGCCGGTGACCAGGTTCTCGCGCGCCTCGGGGTCCAGGCGGTTGCCCAGTTCGGCCCAGAACTGCTCGATGCTCCACTGCTCCACCTTGTCGGTCGATGGCACCTGCAGGTAGTAGCGGCTGCGCGTGTTGCTGCGCATGCTGCACAGCGCGAAGCCGCGCTCGGTGTTGGCGTAGATCAGCTCGTGCGAGACAGGCTTCACGTCGGCCAGCACGCCCAGCCAGCCGAAGGGGTAGACGCGCTCGTAGGTGCGCAGCGCACCCTCGGGCACGCTGGCGCGGCACACGCCGTGGTAGCCGTCGCAGCCTGCGATGAAGTCGCACAGCACCTCGTGCGTCTGGCCGTCCTTCTCGTAGGTCACGCGCGGCTGCTGGCCGTCGAAGTCGTGCACGCTCACGTTCTGGGCGTCGTACACCGTGGTCAGGCCTTCGGCGGCGCGGGCGTCCATCAGGTCGCGGGTCACTTCGGTCTGGCCGTACACCGTCACGCGGCTGCCGCCGGTCAGCGCGTGCAGGTCGATGCGGTGCCGCGCGCCCTTGAACAGCAGCTCGATGCCGTCGTGTGGCAGTCCTTCGGCATGGGCGCGGGCGCCGACACCCGCCTGGTCCAGCAGGTCCATGCTGACCTGCTCCAGCACGCCGGCGCGGATGCGGCCCAGCACGTAGTCGGGGCTGCGCTGTTCGATGATGACGGCGTCGATGCCGGACTTGTAAAGCAACTGGCCGAGCAGCAGGCCGGCGGGGCCTGCGCCGATGATGGCAACCTGGGTACGCATGGTGGACAACCTCACAAAGCAAACAAGGGCGCTGGAAAGCGCTAAGACAACAGCGCCAAGCGTAGGTTGATCCATGTCAACGCGGCGCCCGCCCGGCGCCCTGGCGCGCGGTGGGTGGACGTGATGTGCGATCATCGCGCAATCTTCCACAGCCCCGGCGCATCGGGCGCCCGCACCCCGGGCATCGACCGGCCGACCATGGACCCCCGCATGACCACCGTTCCCATCGCCAAGGCAGATTTCATCGAAGGCATGGCCAAGGGCCTGGCGGTGCTGGAGAGTTTCGACACCGAGCGCCAGCGGCTCAATGCCACGCTGGCCGCGCAGCGCACCGGCCTCACGCGCGCGGCGGCGCGCCGCCACCTGCTCACGCTGGCGCACCTGGGTTATCTGGAGACGGATGGCAGCTACTTCTGGCTGGCGCCCAAGGTGCTGCGGTTTTCGGGCAGCTACCTGGCATCGGCCCGGCTGCCGCGGGTGCTGCAGCCCACGCTCAACCGGCTGGCGGCACAGACGCAGCAGTCATTCTCGGCCGTGGTGCTGGATGGCGGCGAGGTGGTGATCGTGGCGCGCAGCGGGGTGTACGGCGCGCCTTCGCGCGTGCTGGCCTATGGCCTGCACCTGGGGGCGCGGCTGCCGGCGCACCCCACGTCCACGGGGCGCGTGCTGCTGGCCGCGTTGCCACCGGCGGCGCTGACGGCGTGGCTCAAGGCCTGCCCGCTGCACCGGCTCACGCCCCACACCATCACCCAGGTCGGCCCGCTGCGGCAGGTGATTGCCAAGGCGCGCCGCGACGACCATTGCTTGGCGGTGGAGGAGCACGAGCTGGGCGTGCACGCGCTGGCCGTGCCCCTGCGCAATCTGCAGGGCGACACGGTGGCCGCGCTCAATGTGGTGGCGTCGCCCAAGCAGGTGGACGAGCGCAGCCTGCAGCGCGACATGCTGCCACTGCTGCAGGAGGCCGCCCGCGAGCTGCGGGGGCTGCTGTGAACGAATGCCAACGTCGAGTTAGCAAGCAGGAATATTCATAAAAATGGCCGATAGCGCTTGATGGGTAAGCGCTGGTAGCTATTATTTTGATAGTTCCTTGAAGACTTCGCGGGCGGCTGCCACGGTGGCGGCGATGTCGTCGGCGGTGTGTGCCGCGCTCACGAAGCCCGCCTCGTACAGCGCCGGCGCGATGTAGATACCGCGATCGAGCAGGCCGTGGAACAGCTGGTTGAAACGCGCGCTGTCGGTCTTGAGCACCTGGGCGTAGTTCTGGGGCAGTTCGGGCATCAGGAAGAAGCCGAACATGCCGCCTTCGCTGTCGGTGCTGAAGGGCACGCCTTCGGCCGCCGCCGCGGCAGCCAGCCCATCGACCAGCGAGCGCGTGGTGGCCGACAGGGCGTCGAAGAAACCCGGCTTCCTGATCTCGCGCAGCGTGGCCAGCCCGCAGGCCGTGGCCACCGGGTTGCCCGACAACGTGCCCGCCTGGTACACGGCCCCCAGCGGTGCCAAGTGTTCCATGATGGCGCGCGGGCCCCCAAAGGCGGCCAGCGGCATGCCGCCACCGATCACCTTGCCCAGCACCGTGATGTCGGGCTTGAAGCCCGGGATGCTCCGGGCGTACACGCTCTGGGCGCTGCCCAGGGCCACGCGAAAGCCCGTCATCACCTCGTCGAGCACCAGCAGCGCGCCGTATTCGGTGCACAGCTCGCGGCAGCGCTTCATGAACGGAACGCTGGCGCGCACCAGGTTCATGTTGCCCGCGATGGGCTCGATCATCACGCAGGCCAGTTCCTTGCCATGCAGGGCAAAGGCTTCTTCCAGCTGGGCGACGTTGTTGTATTCGAGCACCAGGGTGTGCTGCACCACCTCGGGCGGCACGCCTGCGCTGGTGGCGTTGCCGAACGTGGCCAGGCCCGAACCGGCCTTGACCAGCAGGGAGTCGGCATGGCCGTGGTAGCAGCCCTCGAACTTGATGAATTTGCTGCGGCCCGTGGCACCGCGCGCCAGTCGGATGGCGCTCATGCCCGCTTCGGTGCCCGAGCTGACCAGGCGGATCATCTCCATCGAAGGGACGAGGCTCAGGATTTCCTCGGCCAGCTCCACTTCGCGCTCGGTCGGCGCGCCAAAACTGAAGCCTTCGAGCGCTGCGCTCTGCACGGCTTCGAGCACGGCGGGGTGGCCGTGGCCCAGGATCATCGGACCCCAGGAGCCGATGTAGTCGATGAAGCGCTGGTCGTTGGCGTCCCAGAAGTAGGCGCCCTGGGCGCGCTTCACGAAACGCGGCGTGCCGCCCACGGCCTTGAAGGCCCGCACGGGCGAGTTCACGCCGCCGGGGATCAGCGCCTTGGCGCGTTCGAACAGGGGGATGTTGAGGTCAGTGCTTGGTGTCATGGGGTGGCATCACAAAGCCTTCGAGGGCCTGTGCTTCGTCAATCGGGGGTTCTTCTTCATCGCCGTCGGCCTCGTCGTCGTCGGGCTGGGCCCAGAACATGCGGTCGGGCACGATGTGCCCCATGCCGGGGCGAAAGCCGGCGTCCAGGCAGCGGTCGAGGTAGCCCAGGGCCTCGCTGGTGGCCTCGCCCAGGTCGTTGCCGCTGGCCACCAGGGCGGTGAGCGCGGCGGACAAGGTGTCGCCAGCGCCGGAGAAGGTGGCGTCGAACAACTCGAACTTGCCGCTGCCCAGCACGGTCTGGGGCGAGGCCAGCACGTTCTCGACAAATTGCTCGGGCAGCGGAATACCGGTGACCAGGGTGTAGGGCACACCCATCTCGGAGGCGGCCCGGGCGATGTCGCGCGCGGTCGGGCTGCGGTCGCTGGTCCAGTCCGGCAGCAGCCAGCGCCACAGGGTGCTGTGGTTTCCAACCAACACCGAGGTCTGCGGTAACAACAATTCCCGGAAGGCGTCCAGGTACTCGTCGATCAGCTCGTCGCGCCACCAGGACAGGTTGGGCATGTAGGCGATCACGGGCACTTCGTCGTAGTCGGTCGTGATCTCGGCGATGGTGCTGATGTTCTCCGGGCTGCCCACGAAACCGACCTTGATGGCCTGTACCGGCAGGTCCTCCAGGACGGCGCGGGCCTGCTCGGCCACGGCCTCGTCGTCAAAACTGAAGTGGTCGAAAATCTCCGCGGTATCGCGGGCGTACGCGCCGCAGACCACGGCGATCGGGTGCCCGCCCACGGAGGCGATGGTGGTGATGTCGGCCGTCAGTCCGCCGGCGCCGCTGGGGTCGCTGGCGTTGAAGACGAGCACGCACGCAGGGCTTGCGTCCTCCGAACCGTCATCTTCGAGATCTATGATTTCTGGGGGGGGAGGGGATGCTTTGGCGGTCATGGACCAGATCCTGCTTGAGGGGCGGCACCGGCGCCGTGGCCCGCGGAGATGACTAGATACAATCGTTGCATTCTATGTGAAGGCCCTTTAAGCTGTGACCGACTCTAAAACTTGGATGTGTTTGATTTGCGGTTGGATTTATGACGAAGCAGAGGGTTCACCTGAGCACGGCATTGCACCCAACACTCCATGGGATCAGGTTCCCATGAATTGGACCTGCCCTGAATGTGGCGCCCGCAAGGAAGACTTCGAGATGGTTCAGATTTGAGGCGCACCAGCATCATGTGCTGCCGCGTTGTTTATTTTTCCATCGGGAGCAGTAACAATTGACTACAACAGGCGCATCTTTCAAAGTGCTAGTGGTGGATGACAGCAACACCATCCGTCGAAGCGCCGAGATTTTTCTCAAGCAGGGGGGGCACGAAGTCTTGTTGGCCGACGACGGCTTTGATGCTTTGGCCAAAGTCAACGATTACCAGCCTCAGCTGATTTTCTGCGACATCCTCATGCCCAAGCTCGACGGGTACCAGACCTGCGCCATCATCAAGCGCAACGCCCGTTTTGCAGATACTCCGGTGGTAATGCTGTCTTCCAAGGACGGCGTATTCGACAAGGCGCGCGGGCGCATGGTCGGCTGCCAGGAATATCTCACCAAACCGTTTACCAAAGACCAGCTGCTGCAGGCAGTGCAGCAGTTTGGCAATTCCCAACAAGGAGCGATGTAAATGCCCATCCAGAAAGTACTGGTCGTCGACGACTCGAAGACCGAGTTGATGTTTTTGACGGACCTGCTTCAGAAAAAAGGCATGCAGGTACGCACCGCTGAAAATGCCGATGAAGCCTTTCGCCGCCTGGCGGAAGAAAAGCCCGATCTGATCCTCATGGATGTCGTGATGCCCGGCCAGAATGGCTTTCAACTCACGCGCGCCATCACCCGCGACCCGCTGTATGCCGACGTGCCCATCATCATGTGCACCAGCAAGAACCAGGAAACGGATCGCGTCTGGGGGATGCGGCAGGGTGCGCGGGGCTACATCACCAAGCCCGTCGATCCCGCCGAACTGCAGGCCAAAATCGACGCCCTGAACTGAGGCTGCGGCGCGTTCATGGCCAACCGCGAAGCCCTGCGAGAGCTCCAGACCCGACTTGCCAGCCGCCTTCAGGCCGCAAGAACCGAAGGGACCTCTGTGTCATCCTGGCTGGCTGTCGAGTCCGCCGGGAGTTTCTATTTGCTGCCCCTTGGACAGTCGGGGGAGATTTTCCCCTGGGTCTCGATCCAGGCGGTGCCCTATACCCAAAGCTGGTTCCTGGGCGTTGCCAACCTGCGCGGCGGGCTGGTCGGCGTGGTGGATCTCGCGGGGCTCCTGGGCTCCGCGGCGCCCCGCACCGAACAGGCCCTGTCGGAGGCCAGCCTCCTGGCTTTCAACGCGGCCCTCGAAGTCAATGCCGCTTTGCTGGTGGACCGCCTGGCCGGCCTGCGCGGGACCGATGCGTTCGTGTCCTCCGAGCCTCCGGCCGAGGATTCCCCTGCATTCTTCGGCACCACGTATATCGATTCCAGCGGCGCGCGCTGGCAGGAACTGAACTTGCAGATCCTGTCCCAACATCCCGCTTTCCTGAGCATCAGTGCTTGAGTTTTTCTGTAAGGCTGCACCATGTCCGTCGTCAATCAATTTGGAAAACTGTTCAACCGGAAACCTGCCACACCGGATGCAGGCGCGATTGCCGGCACGGCCGACGACGGGCAGGATATTCTTGCCACGGGTTCGCTGGACGGCGCGCAATTGCGCGACGCGTACCAGGCCGAAGCCATGAACAGTGTTCAGGGTGACCCGGACGGCTATGCCCCCGAGCAGTCTGCCCAGGACGCGGAGGAAGACCTCATCTCCCTGCCACTGCTGGGCCGCTCGACCGCTGCAGCCCACCAGCGCCGCCTGCTCGGCCTGCTGGCTGTGGGCGTGATCGTCCTCGCCTTGATCGCTGCCTGGGTGCTGCGGCAGGCCGACCGCTCCGCGCAGCAGCTTGCTGCAACGGGCCAGTCCCTCATGCAGTCGCAGCGCCTGGCGAAGTCGGTGTCGCAGGCGCTGGTGGGAAGTCCGCAGGCCTTCCCGGACGTGGTGGAAAGCTCCGGCGTGCTGGCGCGCAATGTGCGCGCCCTGAATGCGGGTGATGGCGAACTCGGCGTGGAATCGCTGGGCGAGCCCTACAAGCCCGATCTGGACGCCGTGAACCCGCTCATGGAACGTGCCGAGCGCAATGCCAGCGTGGTGATGGGCCAGCAGAAGATCCTGACGCAGGTGGGGGACGCTCTGCGCACCATCAACCGCCAATCGTCCGACCTGCTGGAAATCGCCGAGACGGTGTCGTCCCTCAAGCTGCAGCAGAACGCGCCTGCCGCCGAGATTTCCGCCGCCGGCCAGCTCGTGATGCTGACCCAGCGTATCGGCAAGTCGGCCAACGAATTCCAGACCATGGAAGGCGTGAGCCCCGAGGCCGTGTTCCTGCTGGGCAAGGACTTGAATTCGTTCAAGGAAATCGCCCAGGGCCTGCTCGATGGCAGCCCTGAACTGCGCCTGGCCGCCACCAAGGATGCCCAGACCCGCGAACAGCTCGAAGCCCTGGTCAAGCTCTATGAGCAGACCCGCACGCAAGCCAGCGCCATTCTGGGCAACCTGCAAGGTCTGGTGTCTGCCCGTGAAGCCCAGTCGGCGATCATTGCCGACAGCGAGCCCCTGCGCCGCCAGCTCGAAGGCCTGCAGAGCAAGCTGTCCGCCCAGACGGGTGTGGGCGGTGGACAGCTCGCTGCCCTGGCCCTCGCCGGCCTGTTCGTGATCTTTTGCGGCGTGGGCATCTCGCGCGTGCAGCTGCTGGACAGCCGTGGCCGCCAGGCTGCTGCCGAAATGCAGCAGAAGGACGCCAAGCGCCAGGAGCAGGAAGCCAAGCGCGTCAATGACGCCAACCAGGCCGCCATTTTGCGGCTGATGAACGAACTGCAGTCGGTCGCTGAAGGTGACCTGACCCAGGAAGCCACCGTGACGGAAGACATCACGGGCGCCATCGCCGACTCGGTGAACTACACGGTGGAAGAACTGCGCCAGCTGGTGGGCAGCGTGCAGAACACGGCCACGCGGGTGGCGCAGACGACGGCCCAGGTGGACAACACGTCCACGGAGCTGCTGGCGGCATCCACCGAGCAGCTGCGCGAAATTCGTGAAACCGGCCGTTCGGTGCTCGACATGGCCACCCGAATCAACGAGGTGTCCACACAAGCGCAAGAGTCCGCCACGGTGGCCCGTCAATCGCTGCAAGCTGCCGACTCGGGCCTGCAGGCCGTGCAGAACGCCATCGGCGGTATGAACTCCATCCGCGACCAGATCCAGGACACCTCCAAGCGGATCAAGCGCCTGGGCGAATCGTCGCAGGAGATCGGTGAAATCACCGAGCTGATTTCCGACATTACCGAGCAGACGAACGTGCTGGCCCTGAACGCTGCCATCCAGGCAGCGTCCGCCGGTGAAGCCGGCCGAGGCTTCTCGGTGGTGGCCGAAGAAGTGCAGCGGCTGGCTGAACGTTCCGCAGACGCCACGCGCCAGATCTCGGCACTCGTGAAGGCCATTCAGACCGACACGCAGGATGCCGTGGCCGCTATGGAACGCTCCACGCAGGGTGTGGTGGAAGGGGCGCGCCTGTCCGACAGCGCCGGTACCGCACTGACCGAGATCGACCGCGTGTCGCGCCGCCTTGCCGAACTTATTGAGCAGATTTCGTCCTCGACATCCCGGGAAGCCGTTCTGGCCAACGAAGTGGCCGACAACATCCAGCACATTTTTGCGGTGACCGAGCAAACGGGTGAAGGTACCCGAACCACAGCGCAGCAGGTGCGCGAGCTCTCGCACATGGCTGAAGAACTGCGCCAATCGGTGGCACGGTTCAAAATCGCCTGACGCTGTAGTCATCAACCAGCTGGCTCATAGCAGCCGGGGACGAATCCATGTCATCTATTGATGTCAACAATGCACCGGCCGCGGATGGGACCCAGGGAGATCAGGACCTGGGTCCTTTGGCGTGGGTGCTTGACGAACTGCGCAAATCCCTTGACGGTGCTGTCAAGGCCATGCGCCGCTTTGTGCGCGATGCGGAAGCCGCCCGCGAATCGGATCTCGCGGCGCTCGATGCCGGCCCGCTGCGCATTGCCCGGCAGCAGCTGCACCAGGCGTGCGGCGCGCTGGAAATGGTGGGCATGGGCCCGCCGGCGCTGGTCCTGCGGGCCATGGAGTCTGCCGTCCAGAAGTTCGTGCAGCGGCCCGAGACCTGCAGCGACGACGCCGCGGCCGTCATCGAGCGTGCGAGCTTTGCGCTGATCGAATACCTGGAAACCGTTCTGGCTGGCAAGGCGGCTTCGCCCGTTGCGCTGTTCCCCCAGTACCGCGACGCGCAGGCGCTGGCCGGCGCGGACCGCGTCCATCCTGCCGACCTGTGGCCTGTGGAGCGCAGGTTTCGCGAGCCCGAGGGTGCAGTGTCGGTCACGCCGCTGCCGTACGGTCCTGAAGCGCGCGCGCGCCTGGACGCCGCGGTGCTGCGAATCGTCAAATCCGGTGATCTGCGGGCCTCGTTGAGCCTGAGGGACACCTGCCTGGGCTTCGTGGCGGCCCAGCCGGACCGCCAGTCCCGCGCTTTCTGGAAGATCTGCGCGGGCTTCTTCGAGGCCTTTGGCTCCGGCCTGTTGCCCGCGGATGTCTACGTCAAGCGCGTGGCGTCCCGTGTGCTGATGCAGTACGCCACCCTGGCCAAGGGCGACACGACCATTGCAGACCGCCTGGTGCAGGACCTGCTGTTCTTCTGTTCCCAGGCCAGGCCGGCCGATGCGGCCGCCAGCGACGTGCCCTCGCTGCAGGCCGTGCGGCAGGCCTTCGCGCTGGACCGGTTCAAGCCGGTCGACTATGAGGCTGCGCGTTTCGGCCGTTTTGACCCCGCCATGCTGGCGCAGGCACGCAAGCGGATCGCCGCGGCCACCGAGACCTGGTCCGCGCTGGCCGGCGGGGACCGCAACAAGCTCAAGCCCGCGGCGGATCAATTCAGCCTGGTGTGCGACTCGCTGCGCAAGCTGCATCCCGGAAGCGAAAGCCTTGCGCAGGCCCTGACGCGCGCACTGGAATCCACCACCCGTTCCGGCGAACCGCCCTCGGCCGCCTTGGCCATGGAAGTGGCAACCTCGGTCCTGTACCTGCAGGCGGCCTTTGAAGAGCTGGATGCGGGCGACGACCAAATGGAAATCCGCGCGGGCAGGCTCGCGCAGCGCCTGGATGCCGTCGGCGCGGGCGCGGAGCCCGAGCCCCTGGAACAGTGGATGGAGGAGCTGTACCGCCGGGTCAGCGACAACCAGACCATGGGCAGCGTTGTCGACGAACTGCGCTCCACGCTGGGCGAAGCCGAGAAGGCGCTGGATCAGTTTTTCCGCAATCCGCAGGACACGGCGGTCCTGGCGACCGTCCCCGGCCATCTCGCGCAGATGCGCGGTGTGCTGTCCGTGCTGGGCCTGGACCAGGCGTCGCTCGCGGTGGTTCGCATGCGCGACATGGTGGAGCGCCTGCTCATCAACGAGGTGCCCGAGGCCGATCGCCAGGGTGTCTTCGAGAAGCTGGGCAACAGCCTCGGCGCGCTGGGGTTCCTGATCGACATGCTCAGCTACCAGCGCACCATGGCCCGCAAGCTGTTCGTGTACGACGAAGAGCTCGGTGAACTGCGCATCCTCATGGGCAAGACCCGTCCGCGTGCGTCGGATGCCGTGGAAGAGGCGCCGGCCAAGCTGGAAGAGCGGGCCGCCATCCCATTGCCCGACGTGGTGCCACGTTTTCCCGTGCCGGAACCCTTCGGCGAGCCCACGGATTTCGGATCCCTGCCTTCCCTGCCGGACATGCCGTCCGAGGTGGCCCCTGCGCAGCTGGCGCCGGTGGATCCGGGGTCGCTCGCACCCGACATTTCCTTTGATCTGCCCGTCGCCACAGAAGGTGGCGGCGCGCCGGTGCCCCAGGCGGCAGCGCCCGCGCCCGCAGCGGCGCAGGCACCGGAGATCGAGGATGAACTGCTGGAGGTCTTCCTGGAGGAGGCCCGCGAAGTGGTGGTCAATGGCCTGGCCGCCATCGACGTGCTTCAGGATGAGCCGGGCAACCTCAGCGAACAGACCACGCTGCGCCGTGCCTTCCACACGCTCAAGGGCAGTTCGCGGATGGTCGGGCTGAACGATTTCGGTGAAGCGGCCTGGTCCATGGAACAGGTGCTCAACGCTTGGTTGGCAGAGCAAAAGCCGATGCAGCCCAGCCTGCTGCAGCTGTCCTCGGACGCGCTGCGGGCATTCAGCCGTTGGGCGGACGATATCGCCTCTGGCCAGGCTTCGGGCTGGCAGCCAGACGCATTCCGCAAGTCCGCGGATGCCATGCGGCTCGACGGCACCTTGCTGCCGCTGGCCACCCCGTTCGCCAGCGAGGACAGCCCCCCGCAGGCTGCGCCCGTGCAGGAGCAGATGCAGGAAGCTGCAGCCCTGGACGGCGTGCCCATCGAATCGCTGGAGCCAGAAGCTGCAGACGCACCACAGGCGGTGGAAGAGGCGCTGGCCATCCCCGACTTCGAAGCCACCGAAATCTTCGACCACGCACCCGAAGTGCCGGCGGATCAGGCCGTGGCCTCCCCCGAGGTGGCCGAGGAGATCGATTTCTCCGTGTTTGCAGCCGCGCTGGACGAAGCGCCCGCAGACGCCGCGGTGATCGATCCTTCCAGTGCCGACTTCGTGCTGGATCTCGAACTGCCCGACCTGGAACCCACCGTGGTGGCGCCTGAAGCCGAACTTCCGGCGCCAGCGACCGCGTTGTCCGACGAACTGACTGAGGACGAAGTGGCCGGGCTGCTGTCGGCGCAGTCCCTGGATGCCGCCGAGCCGCTGGAAGCCCCGGAGCCGGTGGAACTGGAGGCGCTGGAGCCATTGCCGGAGGCCGGTGCGCCCGAGCCCGAAGTCCTCGTGCCTGCCGAAGCGGTGGAAACCGTGGACGCCGAGCCCGTTGCTGCAACGCCGGAACTGGCCGAGGCCCTGCCGCTGGAAGACAGCAGCAGCGACGAAGCGGTCAAGGTGATCGACACGCTGCGCATTGGCATTCCGCTCTACAACGTCTATCTGAACGAAGCCGATGAATGGTCCCGCCGCCTGGTGACCTGCCTGCAGGAATGGTCGCTGGAACTGCACGAGCCCCTGCCGGACATCGCGGTGGCGTTGTCGCACTCGCTCGCGGGCAGCTCCGCCACCGTGGGCTTCAATGCCCTGTCCGAAATGGCGCGCGTACTGGAGCATGCGCTCCAGCATGTGACGTTGCAGTCCGGCGGCACCCAGGAACAGGCCCAGGCCTTCATGGCGGCGGCGGAAGATATCCGCCGGTTGCTGCACCAGTTCGCGGCCGGTTTCCTCAAGGAGCCCAGCCAGGAAGTGCTGGAGCAACTGCGCCAGATCTTGCAGACCGAGGTGGACAACACCCTGTCGCCGCCCGAAGAAGATGCGGAAGCCGCAGACGGGCTGGCGATGGAGCCGGTGGCACCGATCGGCGCGGAAGCCGCGCAGCCGCTGCCCCCAGCCGAACCCGTACCCGATGTCCCCGCCGAGCTGACGCCCGTGCCGGTTCCAAAGGGGCATGTGGCGCCCGCGCTGTCCGCCGTGGTGCACGACCACGACCAGATGGTCGACGACGCGATTGCCCATGCCGTGGCGCTGGGTTCGGACGTGGATGACGACATCGATGCGATCGACGTCATCGATCCGGACCTGTTCCCGATCTTCGAGGAAGAGGCCGCGGAACTGCTGCCGCAGCTCGGTGGAGCCCTGCGCCAGTGGGCTTCGCGCCCGGACAACCTGGGTGCGCGCAGCGAGGTGCTGCGGGCATTGCACACCCTCAAGGGCAGCTCGCGCCTGGCGGGTGCCATGCGTTTGGGCGAAATGGCCCACCGCCTCGAATCCGCCATCGAGCAGCTGGACGCCGAGACCGTCACCTCCGACCAGATCGAGCCCCTGCAGGCCAGCTTTGACGGCCTGCAGGCCAACTTCGAAGCCCTGCGGACCATTGGGCAGAGCCCCGCCGACACGGTGGTGTCGCTGCCGGTCGAGGCCGTGCGCGCTAGTTCCCCGGTGGACCTGTCGGCAGTGCCGGTGGATGCGCCTGCACAGGCGCTGGCAACGCCGCCATCGGCGCCTGCCGTGCGCCTGCCGGCACCCTCCCAGCTTGCGCCGCTGCGCGTGGCGTCCAACCAGTCGGTGCGTGTGCGTGCGCAGCTGCTGGACCGCCTGGTGAACCAGGCGGGCGAAGTGATGATCAGCCGATCGCGCCTGGACGTGCGGCTGGGCCAGTTCCGCAGTTCGCTGGCCGACCTGTCGGGCAATCTGGACCGCCTGCGCCAGCAGCTGCGGGACATCGAGGTGCAGGCCGAATCGCAGATGCAGTCGCGCCTGGCCCTGTCCAAGGATTCGGCCGCTGGTTTCGATCCGCTGGAGTTCGACCGCTTCACCCGCGTGCAGGAACTCACGCGCATGATGGCCGAGTCGGTGAACGACGTGGCCACCGTGCAGCGCAACCTGCAGCGCACCATGGAAGGCGCCGAAGACGACCTGATCGCCCAGGGCCGCCAGGCGCGCGAACTGCAGCGCGACCTGTTGCGCACCCGCATGGTGGAGTTCGAAGGCATTGCCGAGCGCCTGTACGCCGTGGTGCGCCAGGCCTCCAAGGAAACCGGCAAGCAGATCAAGCTCGATATCACCGGCGGCTCCATCGAGATGGACCGTGGCGTGCTGGACCGCATGACCCCGGCGTTCGAACATCTGCTGCGCAACTGCGTGGCCCACGGGATCGAGAACCCCGAGGACCGGGTCGCCGCGGGCAAACCGGCGTCCGGCACCATCACGGTGGATCTGCACCACGAAGGCAACGACGTGTCGGTGGAGTTCCGTGACGATGGCGCTGGCCTGAACCTGCCGCGCATCCGGGAAAAGGCACTGTCCCAGGGCCTGATCGAACCCGATGCGCAGTTGAGCGATGCCGAAGCGGCCAACCTGATCTTCACGCCCGGTTTCAGTACCGCCAGCGAAGTGACCGGCCTGGCGGGCCGGGGCATCGGCATGGACGTGGTGCGCTCGGAGATCAATGCACTGGGCGGGCGCATCGAGACCTCGACCGAGGCCGGCAAGGGCGCTGCCTTCCGCATGGTGCTGCCACTGACCACGGCGGTGACGCAGGTGGTGATGCTGCGTGCCGGTGATCTGGCGATCGGCGTGCCCGCCAACGTGGTCGAGATCGTGCGGCGCACCTCGGCGGCAGACCTTGAAGTTGCATACCGTACCGGCCATTTCGACGATGGCACGGAGCAGCTGCCGTTCTTCTGGGCCGGGGCGCTGCTGCAGGCTTCTGCGCGCAGCAACGAGCCGGCTGGCAAGACGCGACCTGTGGTGATTTTCCGCAGCGCATCGCAGCGCATCGCCATGCACGTGGACGAAGTGCTGGGCAACCAAGAAGTCGTGGTGAAGAACCTCGGGCCCCAGTTGTCCCGCCTGCCGGGCCTGGCGGGCATGTCGGTGCTGGCCTCGGGTGCCGTGGTGCTGATCTACAACCCCGTGGCGCTGGCCACGGTGTACGGCGATCAGGTGCGGGCAGCCCATGTGGATCTGCCTCCCGTGCTGGAGGCCGATGGTTCGGGCGCTGGCGGCAAATCCGTGGTGTCGCTCCAGCTGGCGGGCCCCAGCCAGGTGCCCCTGGTGCTGGTGGTGGACGATTCGATCACGGTGCGCCGCGTCACGCAGCGCCTGCTGCAGCGCGAAGGCTACCGTGTGGCGCTGGCCGCCGACGGCCTGCAGGCGCTCGAGCGGCTGCAGGAAGAGCGTCCCACGGTGGTGCTGTCGGACATCGAAATGCCCCGCATGGACGGCTTCGACCTGGCGCGCAACATCCGCGCGGACGGTGCGTTGCGCGACCTCCCCATCATCATGATCACGTCGCGCATCGCCGAGAAGCACCGCGAACATGCCATGGAGCTGGGCGTCAACCACTACCTGGGCAAGCCGTACTCCGACGAAGAGTTGCTGAGCCTCATTCAGCACTACGCACGCATCGCAGCCGCGGTGGAGGCCTGACCCATCGCGCGTCTCGCGGCCTGCCCTTCCCGGGGCGGGCCCGTGGCGCACTTCCTGCCCTTCCTGGTGCAGCCGTGGTGCCCGGCAGAGCGCTGCACCCCCTGAACATGGCAGAGCCGACCGTGTGCGCTATGCCACGCCGCGCGGGGGCTGGGCCGCGCTGGCGCGGGGCGGCCTCTCAGGCCGCCGCCGAGGTGACCACCGCGTAGCGCTCCTGCGTTCTTTGGCGTGCCGCCGCGTGGTCCACGATCGGCAGGGGGTAGTTCTGGCCAAGCTGCACGGCCGCCTCCTGCAGCTCCAGGGGCCGCGCCGTCCAGGGCGCATGCAGGGCCTTGTCGGGCAATCCGGCGAGCTGCGGCAGGTAGCGGCGGATGAACTTGCCCTGCGGGTCGAACTTTTCGCTCTGGCTGACAGGGTTGAAGATCCGGAAGTACGGCTGCGCATCGCAGCCGCTGGAGCTGGCCCATTGCCATCCCCCATTGTTGGCGGCCAGGTCGAAGTCGTTGAGGTGGGTTGCAAAATAGGCCTCGCCCCGGCGCCAGTCGATCCCCAGGTCCTTCACCAGAAAACTGGCCACCACCATGCGCAGGCGGTTGTGCATGTAGCCCGTCTGGTTGATCTGCGCCATGGCGGCGTCGACCAGCGGGTAGCCGGTGCGGCCCGCGCACCAGGCCGCGAACAGGGCGTCCGCGTGGGGGCCGGTTTCCCAGTCGATGGCGTCGTAGGCCGGCTTGAAGGCATGCCCCACCACGTGCGGGTGGTGGTGCAGGATCTGGAAGTAGAAGTCCCGCCAGATCAGCTCGTTGAGCCAGGTGGCGGCGCCCGGATTGCCCTGGGCCGCGAGCTGGTGGGCCGCGTGCGCCAGCAGGCGCGGCGAGATGGTGCCAAACCGCAGGTGCACGCTCAGGTAGCTCGGGCCCTTGACCGCCGGGAAATCTCGGGTGACCCCATACCGCGCGATGCGGCCCAGAAAGTCGTCGAACAGCTGCCGGGCCCCGCTGGCGCCGGTGGGCAGCCCTGGCTGCGCTGTTGTGCCTGCGGCGGGCACGAAGCCCAGTGCCGCCAGGCCGGGAATGGGCTTGCAGTGCTCCGCGGGCCGGGGCGCCAGCCGGTGCGCGTGGCGCTCCACCGGGTAGCCCGTCAGGTGGAACGCGTCGATCTTCTTCAGCCACGCGTTCTTGTAGGGCGTGAACACGCTGTAGGGCGTGCCGCTCTGTGTCAGCACCTCGCTGCGCTCAAGGATCGTGTGGTCCTTGGACGTGTGGAAGGCCTTGCCCATGGCCGCCAGCCGGGTGCGCACGAGGCTGTCGCGCGCGAGCGCCTGCGGCTCGTCGTCGTGGTTGGCGAACACCGCCTGAACGTTCAGCGCGCGCGCGAATGCGGGAACGGACTCGCTGGCCGCCGCGTGGGCCACGATGAGCCCTCCCTGCGCGTGGCCCGACAGCGCGCGCAGGGCCTCGTCCAGCTCCACCAGCGCCTCCCGGATGAACTCCACGCGCCGGTCGGCCCGGGGCAGGGCATCGAGAATCTCGCGGTCGAAAACGAAGAGGCAATGCACCTGCCGGCACTGCGTCAGCGCGTGGTGCAGGGCCGCCTGGTCATGGGCCCGCAGGTCGCGCCGGAACCAGACAAGGCCGCTGGGGTAGGAAGGCTCTGGAGAGTGCGCCATGTTCACCGTTAAAATTGGCAGATGTCTTCCGATTCTGCGCCCATCAACCTGACGCATCACTTCCTGATCGCGATGCCCGGTCTGGAGGATGAGTCTTTTGCGCGCAGCGTCGTCTACCTGTGCGAACACAGCGAGCGCGGCGCGCTCGGGCTCATCATCAACAAGCCGACCGACATCACGCTCAAGGGACTTTTCGACAAGGTCGACCTGTCCCTGCGGCGCGAGGACCTGAGCCGGGAACCCGTGTTCCAGGGCGGCCCCGTGCAGACCGAGCGCGGCTTCGTGCTGCACGAGCCCATGCTCATGGACACGGCCGAAACGGACGAATCCGCCTACGCTTCCACCATGACCATTCCGGGCGGGCTGGAGATGACGACCTCCAAGGACGTGCTCGAGGCCCTGTCCACGGGCGCGGGGCCCCGCAGGGTGCTCATCACGCTGGGCTACTCGTCGTGGGGCGAGGGCCAGCTCGAGTCCGAGCTGGCCGAAAACGCCTGGCTCACCGTGGCGGCCGACCTGTCGGTGATCTTCGACACCCCGGTGCCCGAGCGCTACGACCGCGCCTTGTCGCTGCTGGGCCTCAAGGCCTGGATGCTGTCGCCCGAGGCGGGGCACGCATGACCGGCTTGCCCGCTCAGCCCGCCGTTCCCGCGCACTTCCAGACCTTTCTTGCTTTCGACTTTGGCCTCAAGCGCACGGGCGTGGCCACGGGCAACCGCATGCTGCGCAGCGCCACGCCGCAAGCCACGATCAAGGCCGAAGGCGACGCGCGTTTCGTTCAGGTCGCGCAGCGCATCAAGGAATGGCAGCCCGACGCGCTGGTGATCGGCGTGCCCTACCACCCCGATGGCGCGAGCCACGAGAACACCGAACGTGCGCTCAAGTTCGGGCGCCAGCTGCGCGGCCGCTTCGGCCTGCCGGTGTTCGAGGTGGACGAGCGCTACAGCACCACCGAGGCCATCGCCGGCGGTGCCAAGGATGCGGACGCCGCTTCGGCCTGCATCATCCTGGAACAGTTTTTGAGGAACCTCCCATGAGCAGCAACCCATCCCCCGGCGCGTCCGGCAGTCTCGTGCTGGATGCCGAGGCCCTGTACCGCGAGCTTTTGCGCGGCGTGCGCAGCCTGTGGACCCCCACGACGCGCCTGGCGGGCATCGCCTCGGGCGGTGCCTGGCTGGCCGAGCGCCTGCAGAAGGACCTGGGCCTGGAGGGCGCGCCCGGCGTGCTGTCTTCCGTGATGCACCGCGACGATTTCGCCCAGCGCGGCCTCTCGGCCAGCGCGCAGACCTCGCTGCCGTTCGACGTGAACGGCGCCGACGTGCTGGTGCTCGACGACGTGCTCTACACGGGCCGCACCATCCGCGCGGTGGTCAATGAGCTGTTCGACTACGGCCGCCCCGCCAGCGTGCGCCTGGCCGTGCTGGTGGACCGGGGCGGGCGCGAGCTGCCCGTGCAGGCCGACTTCGCCGCGGCCCGCGTGGCCCTGCCTGCCGCCCAGTCGCTGACGCTGGCGCGTGACGACAGCGGTACCTTCCACTTCCAAGTCAAAGAGGCCTGACCGTGCTGAAGAAGCGCAACCCCCAACTCAACGGCAACGGCGAACTCATCCACCTGCTGTCCATCGAGGGCCTGCCGCGCGACATCGTCACGCACATCCTCGACACGGCCGCCAACTTCGTCTCCGTCAACGACCGCGAGGTCAAGAAGGTGCCGCTCTTGCGCGGCAAGAGCGTGTTCAACCTGTTCTTCGAGAACAGCACGCGCACGCGCACCACGTTCGAGATCGCGGCCAAGCGCCTGTCGGCCGACGTGATCAACCTCGACATCGCGCGCAGCTCGGCCAGCAAAGGCGAATCCCTGCTCGACACCATCGCCAACCTCAGCGCGATGGCGGCTGACATCTTCGTGGTGCGGCACAGCGAATCGGGCGCGCCCTACCTCATTGCCCAGCACGTGGCACCGCATGTGCACGTGATCAACGCGGGCGACGGCCGGCATGCCCATCCCACGCAGGGGCTGCTGGACATGTACACCATCCGCCACTACAAGAAGGATTTTTCCAACCTCACCGTGGCCATCGTGGGCGACGTGCTGCACTCGCGCGTGGCGCGCTCCGACATCCACGGCCTGACCACGCTGGGCTGCGCCGAAGTGCGCGTGGTGGGGCCGCGCACGCTGGTGCCGTCCGACATGGCGCAGATGGGCGTGCGTGTGTGCCACACGCTCGAAGAAGGCATCAAGGACGCGGACGTGATCATCACGCTGCGCCTGCAGAACGAGCGCATGAGCGGCGCGCTGCTGCCGTCGAGCCAGGAGTATTTCAAGAGCTTCGGCCTCACGCAGGACAAGCTGCAGCTGGCCAAGCCCGATGCCATCGTGATGCACCCCGGCCCCATCAACCGGGGGGTCGAGATTGACTCCGCCGTGGTCGATGGCAAGCAGAGCGTGATCCTGCCGCAGGTGACTTTCGGCATCGCTGTGCGCATGGCCGTCATGTCCATAGTGGCGGGGAACGAGGCGTGATGCCCGGAATGAATGCTCCTGTTTTCATAGCTGCTAGCGCTTATCCAATAAGCGCTAGCAGCCAATTTGGCTTCAAATCATGAAGATACTGATCCAGAACGGCCGTGTGATCGACCCCGCTTCGGGCCTCGACCAGACCTGTGACATCGCCATCGCGGCGGGCCGCATCGTCGGCGTCAACCGCGTGCCGCCCGACTTTGCGCCCAAGCGCGTGGTGGACGCCACGGGCTGCATCGTGCTGCCCGGCCTGGTGGACCTGGCCGCGCGCCTGCGCGAGCCCGGCCACGAGCACGAGGGCATGCTCGAATCCGAGATGGCGGCCGCCGTGGCTGGCGGCGTGACCAGCCTGGTGTGCCCGCCCGACACCGACCCGGTGCTGGACGAGCCGGGGCTGGTGGAGATGCTCAAGTTCCGCGCCGAGAAGCTGCACCAGTCGCGCCTGTTCCCGCTGGGTGCGCTCACGCGTGGCCTCGCCGGCGAGGTGCTGACCGAGATGGCCGAGTTGACCGAATCGGGCTGCGTGGGCTTCGGCCAGGCCGAAGTGCCCCTGGCCAGCACCCAGGTGCTGCAGCGCGCGCTGCAGTACGCCGCCACCTTTGGCTACACCGTGTGGCTGCGCCCGCAGGAAATGCACCTCGGCAAAGGCGTGGCCGCCAGCGGTGCGCTGGCCACGCGCCTGGGCCTGTCGGGCGTGCCCGTGGCAGCCGAGACCATTGCGCTGCACACCATCTTCGAGCTGCTCAAGACCACCGGTGCGCGCGTGCACCTGTGCCGCCTCAGCAGCGCGGCCGGTGTCGAGCTGGTGCGCCGGGCCAAGGCCGAGGGACTCAACGTGACCTGCGACATCAGCATCAACACGCTGCACCTGACCGAAAACGACATTGGCTTCTTCGACAGCCGTGCGCGCTTGACGCCCCCGCTGCGCCAGCAGCGCGACCGCGATGCCCTGAGCGCGGCGCTACTGGATGGCACCGTCGATGCGCTGGTGTCCGACCACACCCCTGTTGATGAAGACGCCAAGACCCTGCCGTTCGCCGAGGCCGAACCCGGTGCCACGGGCCTGGAGCTGCTGCTGAGCCTGGCGCTCAAGTGGTCGCAGGACAGCGGCGTGCCGCTCGTGCGCGCGCTGGCCACGGTCACGTCCGAACCCGCGCGCGTGCTGGGCAGTGCCCTGGGCACGCTGCAGGCCAGCGTGGGCCAGATCGTCGAAGGCGGCGTGGGCGACCTGTGCATCTTCGACCCCCAGGCCGCGTGGACCGTGCAGGACGATGCGCTGCGCAGCCAGGGCAAGCACACGCCGTTTTCCGGCTACGAGCTGCCAGGCCAGGTGCGCATGACGCTGGTGGGCGGGCAGGTGGCGTACGGGTGACCCCCCTGTGCCGCTTTGCGCCATCCCCCGAGGGGCACGCCACCGGTGGTCCGGCAGGGCCGGTTCCACGGTGGCACCCGCATCGGCCAGGCCCGTTGCGTGGGCCATGGGCATGGCGAATCGCCACGGACGGCTGAGATGAGGCATCTGCGCGCCTGCTGGCGCCTGCTGCGCCTGCTGGGCCACATCGCCAAGGGGCTGGCCATCGTGGCGCTGCGTTTTCCGGCGCTGTCGCCCGATCAGCAGCATGCGCGGGTGCAGGTGTGGTCGCTGCAACTGCTGGCCCATGCCGGCATCAGCCTGCGCATCGTGGGGCAGCCGCCAGTGGCGGGGCCGGTGATGCTGGTCGCGAACCACATCTCGTGGCTTGACATTCCCGTGATGCACGCGGCCCGGCATTGCCGCTTCGTGTCCAAGTCCGACGTGCAGGGCTGGCCGCTGATCGGCACGCTGGCCACCGCCGCCGGCACCCTCTACATCGAGCGCAGTTCGCGCCGCGATGCGCTGCGCATGGTGCGGTCCATGCACGAGGCGCTGGAGCGCGGCGAGGTGCTCGCGGTGTTTCCCGAGGGCACCACGGGCGATGGCCGCGAGATGCTGCCGTTTCATGCCAACCTGCTGCAGGCCGCCGTCACCGCCAGCGCGCCGGTGCAGCCCGTGGGCCTGCGCTTTGCCGACAGGGCCACCGGCGCCACCAGTTTCGCGCCCAGCTACATCGGCGACGAGACCCTGGTGGGCTCGATCTGGCGCACGCTGTGCGCGCCGTCCATCGACGCCGTGGTGCACTACGGCGACCCGCAGCCGGCCGAAGGCCGCGACCGGCGCGCATGGGCGCAGCACCTGCACGACACCGTCGACCAGTTGCGGAAAACCTGAGGCGGCGGCAGCGGCGGGCGGGCCAGGCGCGCCGCTCCTCCCGCGTGCGCGGCGCGCAAGCGGGGTGGTTCTGCGGCCCAAAAACGTGCATATTCCACGTTTGCGGCGGCGACGGTGTGGCAACAGCGCCCAATTGCGGGCAATTTCCCGTATCGTCCGCGTCTTTCGGCCTGCGGCACGACGGCAGCAGGCACCACTCACACTGCCGGGAGGGCACCATGAACCTGATTGAGCGCGCCAAGAGCATTCTTCTGCAACCCAAGGAGACCTGGGTCGCCATCGAATCCGAATCCACCGATGCGGCGACCCTGTTCACCCGCTACTACATGATCCTGGCCGCGATCCCGGTGGTCTGCGGCTTCATCGGCCTGTCGCTGATCGGCTTCGGCGGCTTTGGCGTGACCGTTCGCGTGCCCCTGGTTTCCGGCCTGGTGAACATGGTGGTGTCGTACGTGCTCAGCCTGGTGGGCGTATTCGTGCTCGCGCTCATCATTGATGCGCTCGCCCCTGCGTTCGGGGGGCAGAAGAACCAGATCCAGGCCCTCAAGGTGGCGGTCTATGCCAGCACGGCCGCCATGCTGGGCGGGGTGTTCAGCCTGCTGCCGGCGCTGGCCATGCTGGGTTTGCTGGCGGCGCTGTATTCCATCTACCTGCTCTACACCGGCCTGCCCGTGCTGATGAAGAGCGCACCGGAGAAGTCGGTGGCATACACCGTGGTCGTCATCATCGCGGCCATCGTCATGGGCGTGGTCATCGGTGCCGTCAGCTCGGTCTTCATGCCCGGTGGCGGAAGCCTGTTCGGCGGCGCCGCGGCGCCTGCCGTCACCCTGAACACGCCCAAGGGGCAGGTGTCCATCGACACCGCCGGCCTGGAAGCTGCCGGCAAGAAGATGGAAGAAGCCGCGCGCCAGCTGGAGCAGGCCCAGAAGGGCCAGGACCCCGCCGCCATCGCGGCCGCCACCGGCAAGGCCGCAGCGGCCGCGGCGGGCGCGCTGGGGGGCGGCCAGGCCATTGCCGCGCAATCGCTCAAGGCCGCGCTGCCCGAAAGCCTGGCGGGCCTGCCGCGCACCGGCTTCGACGTGCAGGACGGCGCGGCGCTGGGCCTGCCCACCAGCCAGGCCAGCGCGCAATACGGCAGCGACAGCAAGCAGGTGCGCCTGGAGATCACCGACATCGGCGGCCTGGGTCAGATGGCGGTGATGGCCATGGGCATGGCCCAGGGCGAGAAGGAAGACCAGACCAGCGCCGAGAAGACGTGGCAGGAGGGCGGCCGCACGCTGCACCAGCGCTACGAGAAGGACGGCAGCCATGCCGAGTTCAAGGCCATCCTGAAGAACGGGCTGGTGGTCAGCGTCGAGGGCGACCACATGGGCGTCAAGGACTTGCGGGGCATCCTGGGCCAGGTGGACCTCAATGGCCTGGAGGGCCTGCAGCGCAAGGGCAAGTCCTGACGCCCCGGCGTACGCGGCCCACGCCCCGGGCATGGGCACCGTGCCCCCTGCACAGGCAAGCCGGCACGCGCCGGCTTTTTTCGTGTCCGGGCCTGCGAAGCAACCGGTGTCCGCGCGCTAGACTGGCGGGCAGGCGCGGGCCCTGCCGGTTCGTTTCCCTTGCCGGTGCGGCCGGACGCTGCGCGCCGCCAGATCTTCCTGCCCCTTCCCATGCCTGCTCCCACCCTTGCTTCCCTGTACCAGCGCGCCATGGGCCCGGCCTTCGAGCGCCTGGCGCCTGCGCTGGCGCGGTTTCACAGCCTGTCGGGCCGGCACAGGCTTCGGGGCAAGGTGGTGGTCGAGGCTCCGGCGGGCGCGATGGGCCGCCTGCTCGCGTGGGCGCTGGGGGCGCCACTGCGCCCGGTCCAGGGCGACATCGTCTTCGAGCTGGATGCCACTCCCGGCGCCGAGGTGTGGACGCGTTGCTTCCCCGCGCGGACCATGCGCTCCACCCTGCGCGAATCCGGCGGCCGGGTGGTGGAGCATCTGGGGGCCGCGCGGCTGGGCTTCGTGCTCGATGAACAGCAGGGCCGGCTGGTCATGCGCTTGCAGGACCTGCATTTCCTGGGCATCCCTTGCCCCGCGTGGCTGCGCCCGCGCGTGGTGGCCGAGGAGACCGGGCGGGGCGATACCCTGCATTTCCACGTGCAGGCCACCGTGCCGTGGGTGGGGCGGGTGGTTCACTACCGGGGCCACCTGGTCGTGCCAGCCACCGAGGGGCTTCCTCCATGATCGTGGTGTTCGACGCGCAGTGCCTGCTGTGCAACGGCTGGGTGCGGTTCCTGCTGCGGCACGACCGCGCGGGGCGCATCCGTTTCGCCTCCATGCAGGGCGCCACCGGCCGGCGGCTGCTGGCCGGCGCGGGCCTGCAGGTGGATGGGCTGCAGACCCTGCTCGTCATCGAGGATGGCCGCAGCTGGCAGCACACGGCGGCCATCCTGCGCGTGCTGCACCGCCTGGGGTGGCCCTGGCGCCTGGCCTGGTTGGGATGGCTGGTGCCCGCGCCCGTGCGCGACGCGCTCTACCGCCGGGTGGCGCGCAATCGCTACCGGATATGGGGGCGCTCCGAGACCTGCCTGGTGCCCGCGCCCGGGATGGCCACACGGTTCCTGGACTGACGCGGCATCGGGCCGCGCACGCCGTCACTCGCGGGGAAAGGTCACCACATGGTCCACCTGCGCGCGGATGCCGATCCATTCGCCCAGGGCGTGGTCGTGGTGGCTGGGCACGTGGGCCAGCATGGTCTGGCCGCTGGCCAGGCGCAGCGTGTAGAGGAATTCGGCGCCCCGGAACGACTTGCGCACGATCTGCGCCTGCACCGGCGCATCGTCGTCGTGCACGATGTCGTCGGCGCGCAGCAGCACATCGCATTCGCCGCCGGGGTAGCTGCCGGGCAGGGGGCATTCGTCCAGGTCGGTCAGTTCGCCCAGGGGCGTTTGCGCCACCACGTTGTTGCCGCGCTGCACCAGCGTGGCGGGGGCGAACACGCCGTGCCCGATGAAGTCGGCCACGAAGCGCGTGGCGGGGCGGTGGTACAGGGTGTACGCGTCGTCCCACTGGTGCAGGCGGCCCTCGTGCATCACGCCGATCACATCGCCGATGGCAAAGGCCTCGAACTGGTCGTGCGTGACGAACAGCGCCGTGGCGCCCGCGGCCTTGAGGATGCCGCGCACCTCGTGCGCGAGGCGCTCGCGCAGGTCCACGTCGAGGTTGGAGAAGGGCTCGTCCAGCAGCATGAGCTGCGGGCGCGGCGCCAGGGCGCGTGCCAGCGCCACGCGCTGTTGCTGGCCTCCGGAGAGTTCGTGCGGAAAGCGGTTCTCGCTGCCTTCCAGCCCCACCAGCTGAAGCACCTCGGTCACGCGCGCGGCCTGCTCGGCCCGGGGCAGCGCGTGGATGCCGAACGCCACGTTGCGGCCCACCGACAGGTGCGGAAACAGGGCGTAGTCCTGGAACACCATGCCGATGCGCCGCAGTTCGGGCGGCACGCTCAGCGCGGCACTGCTCACGAGGCCCTTGGTCAGCCGGATTTCGCCGCCGCTCACCGGCTCCAGCCCCGCCACCGCGCGCAGCAGCGTCGTCTTGCCGCAGCCCGAGGGGCCGATCAGCACGCCGATATCGCCTGCGTGCAGGCCCAGCGTGACACCTTGCACCGCGGCCTGCGCACGGCCCGCATAGCGCACTTCGAGTTGGGAGACCTCAAGAAACATGTCTGCATTTTATGGGGTAGGGGAGTGAATGCTTAAAATTCGCATTTGCATTCCTGAGCGTTGCCCGGTTGCCGTCCGTGCGGGTGTGCGTTTTCTTCCCACCCCCTCTGCCGAGCTCCCGCCCCTTGCGCCGCACGCCCTTCGCCTTTCGCACCATTCCCCTGGTCCTGTTCGCAGGCTTTCTGGCATTGCCCGTGCTGGCGGTGCTGGCCTCGTGGCTTCCGTTCTCGCCCTCGGGCCCGGGCGACGCCCAGGCCGGGGCCATCCTGCGCGAGATGGCCGCCACCGTGCTGCCCGGCTATGTGTGGACCACATTGCAGCTGAGCGTGATGGTAGCGCTGGGCGCCGCCATCGTGGGCACCAGCGCCGCGGCGGCCGTGACGCTGTTCGACTTTCCCGGCCGCCGCACCCTGGAGTGGCTGCTGCTGCTGCCGCTGGCCATGCCCGCCTATGTGACGGCCTACGCGTACACCGACTTCCTGCAGTTCAGCGGCCCCCTGCAGGTGGGCCTGCGCAGCACCTTTGGCCTCGAAGGCCGCCTCCTGCCCGAAGTGCGCAGCCTGGGCGGCGCGGTGTGGGTGTTCATCTTCTCGCTGTACCCGTATGTCTACCTGCTGGCGCGCACGGCGCTGGGCGAGCGTGCCGCGCACCTCATGGAGGCCGCGCGCCTGCTGGGCGCGCCGCTGCCGCGCCGCATCCGCGCGGTGGCCCTGCCGCTGGCGCGCCCCGCCGTCGCCGCCGGCGTGGCGCTGGTGCTGATGGAAACCCTGGCCGACTTCGGCGTGGCGAGCTATTTCGGCATCCAGACCTTCACTACCGGCATCTACAAGGCCTGGCTGTCCATGGACAACCGCCTGGCGGCCGCGCAACTGGCCACCATGCTGCTGGTGGTGGTGATGGTGCTGCTGCACATGGAGCACCGTGCGCAAAAGCGCATGCGTTTTGCCACCGGCGGCGGGCGAGCGGGCTCGGCCGAGGCGCAGCCCCTGGCGCTGCGCGGAGCGCGCCGCTGGGCGGCATGGGCGGTCTGCACGGTGCCGGTGGTCATGGGTTTCGTGGCGCCAGTGGCCTTCATGCTGCGGCCGCTGGCGGCCGACTGGTCGGTGCTGCCGTGGGAGCGCTTCATGGAATGGGCCTGGCACAGCGTGCGCCTGGGCGGCATCACGGCCGCGCTGGCGGTGGCCATCGCGCTGGCGCTGGCCTTTGCGGTGCGCCGCCAGCCCGACCCCGTCACGCGCGGCGTGGTGCAGCTGGCCAGCGTCGGCTATGCGGTGCCGGGCGCCGTCATCGTGGTGGGCCTGCTGCTGCCCGTGGGCTGGCTGCAGGCGGCCATGCCGCAGTGGGGCGTGGGCGCGCTCGTCACCGCCACGGCGTTTGGCATCGTCTGGGCCTACCTCGTGCGGTTCTGCGCGGTGGCCCTGCAGTCCATGCAGAGCGGCTACGCGCGCATTCCGCTCAGCCTGGACGACTCGGCCCGCATGCTGGGTGTCGGCAGCCGCGGGCTGCTGGCGCGCGTGCACTGGCCGCTGCTCAAGCGTTCCACCGCCGCCGCCGCGCTACTGGTGTTCGTGGACGTGATGAAGGAGCTGCCCGCCACGATGGTGCTGCGCCCCTTCAACAGCGACACCCTCGCCGTGGTGGCCTACCAGCTGGCGCGCGACGAGCGGCTGGGCGAGGCGGCCTTGCCGTCGCTGGCGCTGGTGGCGGTGGGGCTGGTTCCCGTGATTTTGCTCAGCCGCACCCTGCGCAGCCGGGCCTGAGACCGTCAGCATGTTCCGGTCATCTGCGCAATGAACAAAGCCGCCCGAGGGCGGCTTTGTTCATGGGGCCTGTGAGCAGTGCCCGGGCGCTCGTTCATTCGCTCCAGTCGGCGTGCTTCTCGCACAGCTTGTTGGTTTCCTTGCCCTTGCGGGTTTCGGAGAAGGTCACCAGGTTGCCCTTGAAGTCCTCGGGCGTTTCGTTCCACATGCAGGTGCACCACGCCTGGGCCTTGGTCTGGCCCTTGATGGGGCTGGCTTCGTTGCCACCCTGGTAGACCTTGGCGGAATGGCTCAGGCACTGGCGAAACTGCGCGTCGCCCGCGGGTGGGCGGTTGTAGTCATCTGCGGCGTGCACCGCGCTGCTGGCCGAAAGAACAAGGGCCAGGGCGGCGAAGAGGGGGGAGATTTTCATGGCGCAGATTCCCCGTGCGGGGGATGAAGAAGAGAGGGCAGGGATGGACACTGCCGCCCGTGAAACAAGGCGGCATCGTCAGTGTAACCATTGGATACATTTTTGGAGTCCGCCCTGCGGCTTTATCTTTGCCGGGCCCTGCCGCGTGGCGGCTCGCGGACGGTGGGCGTGCCGCCCCTGGCATGTTCTCGCTCCCGGTTGCCGGGCACACCACCACCAGCATGGGCATTGGTTGCTATCAATAGAATAGCTGTCAGCGTTTTACCCATGAGCGCTTGCGAGCCATTTTGCTCAAAACCCGGCGGGTGGTGCGCCGTGCCCGCGCACCACCGTCCGCAGGGCCGGTGATGCGGGAAGGCCCCCGGTTCAGGCCTGCGTGTAGGCGGTCTTCACCGTCGTGTAGAACTCGGCGGCGTAGCGGCCCTGCTCGCGCGGGCCGTAGCTGCTGCTCTTGCGGCCGCCGAAGGGCACGTGGTAGTCCACGCCCGCCGTGGGCAGGTTCACCATCACCATGCCGGCTTGCGCGTGGCGCTTGAAGTGCGTGGCGTGCTTGAGGCTGGTGGTGGCGATGCCGCTGGCCAGGCCGAAGGGCGTGTCGTTGGCCAGGGCCAGCGCTTCGTCGTAGTTCTTCGCGCGCAACACGCTCACCACGGGGCCGAAGATCTCTTCGCGGTTGATGCGCATGCCAGGCGTGGTCTCGGTGAACAGGGCCGGGCGCAGGTAGAAGCCGGGTGCGCCGTCGGCGTTCTTCTCCAGGGCCTCGCCGCCGTAGGCGAGCTTGGCCCCCTCCTGCCGGCCGATGCCGATGTATTCCAGGTCCTGCGCCAGCTGGCGGTCGTCCACCACGGGGCCGATGTCGGTGCCGGCCTTGCGCGCGTCGTCCACCTTCAGGGTCTTCATCTTCTCGACCATGGCGGCCACGAAACGGTCGTGGATGCCCTCGGTCACGATCACGCGGCTGCTGGCGGTGCAGCGCTGGCCGGTGGAGAAGAAGCCGCTGTTCACCGCAGCGCCCACGGCCACGGCCAGGTCGGCGTCGTCCAGCACCACGAAGGGGTTCTTGCCGCCCATCTCCAGCTGCACCTTGGCGCCGCGCGGCACGCAGGCCGCCGCCACGCGCTGGCCCGTGCCCACCGATCCGGTGAAGCTCACGCCCGCGATGCGCTCATCTTCCAGCAGCACCTGGCCCACGTCCGAGCCGCGGCCCATCACCAGGTTGAACACGCCGGCCGGCAGGCCCGCGCGGTGCAGGATGTCGGCCAGCGCCCAGGCGGAGCCGGGCACCACTTCGGCGGGCTTGAACACCACGCAGTTGCCATAGGCCAGTGCCGGGGCGATCTTCCAGGCCGGGATGGCGATGGGGAAGTTCCACGGCGTGATGATGCCGATCACCCCCAGGGGCTCGCGCGTGATCTCGATGCCCACGCCGGGGCGCACGGACGGCATCACTTCGCCACCGGGGCGCAGCGCCTCGCCGGCGAAGAACTTGAAGATGGCGGCCGCGCGGCCCACTTCGCCAATCGCCTCGGGCAGGGTCTTGCCTTCTTCGCGTGCCAGCAGGTCACCGAGCTCGGCCTTGCGGGCGATGATCTCGTTGCCCACCGCGTCCAGGATGTCAAAACGCTGCTGGGGCGTGGACACGCTCCAGGCCGGGAAGGCCGCGTGGGCTGCCGACACGGCCTCCAGCGCCTGCTCGCGACTGGCCACGGCGTAGTCGCCGATCACGTCGCGGGTGTCCGAGGGGTTGGTGTTGCTATAGGTGCGGACGCCGTCTGTCCAGGCGCCGCCGATCAGGTTTGCATGCATGGCTGTGGTGGGTTGGTGAGTGAAGTGAAAAGGGTGTGCGGAAGGCAGTGCCTGCCCTCGGCGGAATGCCGCGCCGCACCCAGGGCCCGTGGCGGGGCGCCGACGGGCTGTGGCTGCGCAGCGTACCGCAAGGCCGGGTGGCGGTGGCGCGGCGCGGGCAGCTCGCCCGCAGGTGCCCGCCGCCATCTGCCGTCGTGCGGCCAACGGGTTTGAAAGTCTTGTTGTATGTCATCGTACAACATATCAGACCTCACAGACCCGCGGGTTAGTACTGATGAGACAACCGGGCACTTCGCATCAGGCAGAGGAGAGGGCCGATGCCCACGGCGCGGGCGCGTCAACTCGCCTCGGCCTGCGCGCGCCGCCTGCGCTCGCGGCTGTTGGCCAGATGGGTGCGCATGGCGGCCCGCGCGGCGTCGGGGTCCTGGCCCACGATGGCGTCGTAGATGCTTTCGTGTTCGCCATTGACGCGGCGCAGGTACTGGCGCCGTTCATCGTCCCCCGAATCCGGTGAGGCCAGCCGCGCGCGCGGGATGATCATGCTGCCCAGCGTGCCCATCAGTTCGGCGAAATGGCTGTTCTGCGTGGCGCGCGCAATTTCCAGGTGGAACTGGAAATCCGCCGCCACCGCGTCGCGGCCGGCATCCACGGCGGCGGCCACCGCATCAAGCGCCTCGCGCATGGCCTTCAGGTTGGCCTCGGTGCGGCGCTGGGCGGCCAATGCGGCCGCCTCGGTTTCCACGCCGATGCGCAGCTCCAGCACCGCGATCACGTCGCGCAGCGTGCTGAACTGGTCGGGGGTGATCTTGAAGCCCGGTGCCTGCCCCAGCCCCAGCACAAAGGTGCCGATGCCGTGCCGTGTTTCCACCAGGCCGGAGGCCTGCAGCTTGGAAATCGCCTCGCGCACGACGGTGCGGCTGACGCTGAACTCGGCCATGATGGCCGCTTCGGTGGGGAGCTTGTCGCCCAGTGCCAGGCTGCCATCGCGGATGCGGTCCCCCAGGGAATCGACCAGTTCCAGGGCCAGGGTGCGGGGCTTGCGGCGAAGCGCGGTATCGGTGTTCATCTCTTGGTGTTATCCCTATGTGGCGCCGTGGGGAGAAGCAGTACATTGCATTTTTGTTGTACGACAACTGATGACGTTCAACAGAATCTGTTGCCACTGTACCAAGAACCCCCGCCTTTGTAACCGCCATGCCTTGCCATCCCACCCCCATCCGTTTCCAACGCTTGTTACTGACCGGGGCGGCTGGGGGGCTGGGGCGCGAGCTGCGCACGCGCCTGAAAGCCTACTGCGGCACCTTGCGCCTGTCCGACGTGGCCGACCTGGGCCAGGAAGGCGCGGGGGAAGAGGTGCGCCCCGCGCGGCTGGAGGATGCCGGTGCCATGCTCGCGCTGCTGGAGGGGGTCGATGCCGTGGTGCACCTGGGCGGCGTGTCCACCGAACAGCCCTGGGAGCCAATCCTGCAGGCCAACATCATCGGTGCCTACAACCTGTATGAGGCGGCGCGCAAGCAGGGCGTCAAGCGGGTGGTGTTCGCCAGTTCCAACCACGTCACCGGCTTCTACCGGCAAGACGAGGTGGTGGGCCTCAAGGACCCGGCCCGGCCCGACGGCCTGTACGGCCTGTCCAAGGCGTTTGGCGAAGACCTCTCCCGTTTTTACTTCGACCGCCATGGCATCGAGACGGTGTGCCTGCGCATCGGCTCCTCGTTCCCGGAACCCCGCAACCGCCGGATGCTCGCCACCTGGATGAGCTATGACGACCTGGAGCGCCTGGTGGTCGCCAGCCTGACCGCTCCGGTGGTGGGCCACAGCACCATCTACGGCATGGGCGACAACACCACCACCTGGTGGGACAACACGCTGGCGCGCCACATCGGCTACCGGCCGCAGGACAGCTCCGAGCCCTTCCGCGCCAAGGTCGAGGCGGCCGACCCGCACCCCGACCTGACCGACCCCGCCGTGATCTACCAGGGCGGCCCGTTCGTGCGCACGGGTCCTTTCGAATGAGCGCCCCGATGACGCCCCCCGTGGACCTGCTGCTGCCCGACCACCGCGACCAGGTGGGCGAAAGCCCCGTCTGGAGCCCCGCCGAGCAGGCGCTCTACTGGGTGGACATCGAAGGCCGCCAGCTGCACCGCTGGACCTATGCGGACCAGCGCGTGCAAAGCTGGGAGACGGTGGAGCGCCCCGCCTGCATCGCGCTGCATGCGGCCGGCGGGCTGATCGCAGGCATGGACACGGGCGTCTTTCACCTGCAGCCCCAAGTGGGAGGCACCCTGGCCGCCACCCTGCTGGCCGGCGTGGACCACCCCCGGCCCGGCATGCGCTTCAACGACGGCCGCTGCGACCGCCAGGGCCGCTTCTGGGCGGGCACCATGGTGCGCGACATGTCGCTGGCGCAGGCCGCGGGCAGCCTGTACCGCATGGACGGACAGCGCGGCCTGTCGGCACCGCAGGTGCAGGGACTGGTCACGCAGAACGGCCTGGGCTTCAGCCCCGACGGCAAGACCCTGTACCTGAGCGACAGCCACCCGAGCGTGCAGCAGATCTGGCAGCTGCCATTGCACGACGATGGGTCCCTGGGCGAACGCTCGCTGTTCGTGGACATGCGCGATCTGCCCGGCCGGCCCGACGGCGGCGCGGTGGATGCCGACGGCTGCTACTGGATCTGCGGCAACGACGCCGGCGTGGTGCACCGCTTCACGCCCGACGGCCGCCTGGACCGGTCCATCGCCGTGCCCACCAGCAAGCCCTCGATGTGCAGCTTCGGCGGCCCGGGGCTGGACGTGCTGTTCATCACCTCCATCCGCCCCGGGCAGCCCCAGGGCGACGACGTGGCGCTGGGCGGCGCCATTTTTGCCACCCGCCCCGGCGTGGCGGGGTTGCCGGAAACACCCTATCGGAGCGCCTGAAGACAACAGGCTTCGGAACTCTCCCCCATTCACAACACTTCAACCCAGGAGACAACCATGAAAATTCCCCAATTGATGGGCCGCGTGGCGTTTGCCGCCAGCATCGTGCTCGGCGGCCTCACCGCGCAGGCCACGGAATTCCGCTCGTCGGACATCCACCCCGAGGACTACCCCACCGTTCTGGCCGTGCGCCACATGGGCGAGACGCTGTCCAAGGCCACGGGCGGCAAGCACAGCATCAAGGTGTACGCCAAGGGCTCCCTGGGCATCGAGAAGGACACCATCGAGCAGACCAAGCTGGGCGCCATCGCCATGACGCGCGTGAACGTCGCGCCCATGAACAACATCTGCCCCGCCACCATGGTGCCCACCATGCCCTTCCTGTTCCGCGACAAGGAACACATGCGCAAGGTGCTCGATGGCGCCATCGGTAACGAGATCCTGAAGGACTGCGAATCGCAGGGCTTCGTGGGCCTGGCCTTCTACGACAGCGGCGCGCGCTCGATCTACACCGTGAAGAAGCCCGTCAAGACCCTGGCCGACGTCAAGGGCCTGAAGGTGCGCGTGCAGCAGAGCGACCTGTGGGTGTCCCTGCTCGAGGCCATGGGCGCCAACGCCACCCCCATGCCCTTCGGCGAGGTCTACACCGCGCTCAAGACCGGCCTGGTGGACGCCGCCGAAAACAACTACCCCAGCTACGAAAGCTCGCGCCACTTCGAAGTGGCCAAGTACTTCAACAAGACCGAGCACTCGATGGCGCCCGAGATCCTGCTGTTCAGCAAGCGCGTGTGGGACACGCTGAGCGCCGACGACCAGAAGGCCATCCGCGCCGCCGCCAAGGAATCGGTGGGCTTCATGCGCAAGATCTGGGACGAGCGTGAAGAAAAGTCCCTGGCCACCGTCAAGGCCGGCGGCGCACAGATCGTGGAGATCGACAAGGCGGCCTTCAAGACCGCGATGAAGCCGGTGTATGACAAGTTCCTGAAGGACCCCAAGCTCCAGGACATGGTCAAGCGCATCGACGCGGTGCAGTAATCCTGGCGTTCCATGCCGCAGGGCCGTGCGTCCTGCGGCGGGTCCCTCCTTCCGTCTTCTGAATGTTCTCTATGTACACGCGTCTTTGCGCCTTCATCGCGCGCTCTTGTCTGCAACTGGGGGTGGCGGGGCTGGTGCTGCTGGTCTGCGCCGTGCTTTACCAGGTCATCGGCCGCTACATCTTCAACAACACGCCGACCTGGGCCGAAAGCGGCGCGGTGCTGCTGGTGTTGTACGTCACCATGCTGGGCATGGCGGTGGGTGTGCGTGACGCGGGCCATATCGGCCTCGAATCGTTCCTGGTACTGGCGCCCGACTGGCTGCGCCACAAGCTGGAAATCGTGATCCACGTGCTGGTGCTGGTCTTCGGCGTGGTCATGGCCTGGAACTGCGGCGTGCTGGCCGAGTCCGTGGCGCCCTACAAGATTCCCACGCTCGGCATCTCCGAAGCGTTCAAGTACGTTCCCCCCGCGCTCGCTGGCGTGCTGGTGGCGATGTTCTCCCTGGAGCACATCATTGCCCTGGTCCGCGGCACAGAGGTCGAGCCCGCCTGGCATTGAGATGAAGCACACCCCCCTGAGCGCTTTCAGCGCTTCCCCCCGCTCTCGCATGGCTGCGCCACGCGGGCAGGGGGACGCAGCCCTCGCGGCGGGGCGGCCCTGGCTCGGCTGCCCTGGCCTGGGTCACGCCCGCCGCATGCGGAGCGCCCCGGGGACGATCGAAGCAATCCCAGCGTACCGCCCAGCACCCTAACGTTCCTGTAAAGATTCCACCATCATGGCGTTGACCATTCTGTGCGTGACCTTCACGCTCCTGCTGCTGCTGGGCGTGCCCGTGGCGTTTTCCATCGGCCTGTCGTCGCTGGCCACCATCCTGTATGAAGGCCTGCCGCTGGCCGTGGGCTTCCAGCAGATGATTTCGGGCATGAATCCGTTTTCGTTCCTGGCGATCCCGTTCTTCATCTTCGCGGGCGAGATCATGATGTACGGCGGCATCGCCGACCGCATCGTGGACTTTGCCAAGAGCGTGGCCGGCCATGTGCGCGGCGGCCTGGGCATGAGCAATGTGCTCGCCTGCACGCTGTTCGGCGGTGTGTCGGGTTCGCCCGTGGCCGACGTGTCCGCCATGGGCGCCGTGCTCATCCCACAGATGAAGAAAGAGGGCTACCACGCCGACTACGCGGTGAACGTGACCACGCACGCCTCGCTGGTGGGCGCGCTCATGCCCACGTCGCACAACCTGATCATCTTCACCTTGGCCGCGGGCGGCAAGGTGAGCATCGCGGCGCTGATCCTCGCGGGCATCGTGCCGGCGCTGCTGCTCACGGTGTGCAATCTGCTGGCGGCCTACCTGGTGGCCGTCAAGCGCGGCTACCCTGCGGGCACCTTCCCCGGCTGGGAGATCGTGTGGATCTCCTTCAGAGCGTCGGTCCCCGGGCTGGCGGTGGTGGTCATCATCATCGCGGGCATTCTGTCGGGGGCGTTCACGGCCACCGAATCAGCCTCGGTGGCCGTGGTGTGGGCCCTGGTGCTGTCGGTCTTCGTCTACAAGAAGCTCACGCGCGAACAGTTCCTCAAGGCCGCCTCCAAGGCCGTCAAGACCACGGGCACCGTGCTGCTGCTGATCGGCATCTCGTCCATGTTCGGCTACCTGATCGGCCTGTACGGCGTGGCCGAGCTGACGGGCGATGCGCTCAAGTCCATGAGCACCTCGCCCTGGGTGATCTTCCTGTGCGTGAACATCATCCTGTTCGTGCTCGGCACCTTCCTGGACATGGCGGCCACCATCCTCATCTGCACGCCCATCTTCCTGCCCATCTGCCAGCAATTCGGCATGACCACCGAGCAGTTCGGCATCGTCATGCTCATCAACTGCGCGCTGGGCCTGAACACGCCGCCGGTGGGCACCACGCAGTTCATCGGCTGCACCATCGGCGGCATCTCCGTGGGCGAGGTGATGAAGACCATCTGGCCGTTCTACAGCGCACTCATCGTGGCGCTGATGCTGGTGACCTACGTGCCACAGTTTTCGATGTGGTTGCCGGACCTGGTGCTGAAGGCCGGTGGATGAGCACGGCCGTGCAAAACACGAAGCGGACATGAAGTGAACGACCCGATGCGAGAACCCCTCACCATCCGCATGCACGCGGACGACAACGTCGCCATCGTCGCCAACGACGGTGGCCTGCCCGCAGGCACGGTGCTGCCCGAGGGCGTGCCGGGCGCGGGCGTCACCCTGCGCGACAAGGTGCCCCAAGGCCACAAGGTGGCGTTGACGGACATGGCCGAAGGGGATGTGGTGCGCCGCTACAACGTGCCCATCGGCTACGCGCTCAAGCCCATCCCGGCAGGCAGCTGGGTGCACGAGCGCCTGCTGCAGATGCCTTCGGCCCGCGCGCTCGAAGGTCTGCCCATGGCCACCGTGAAGCCGCCCGTGCTCGAACCCCTCACGGGCTACACCTTCGAGGGCTACCGCAACGCAGACGGCTCGGTGGGCACGCGCAACATCCTGGCCATCACCACCACCGTGCAGTGTGTGGCGGGGGTCGTGGCCCTGGCGGTGCGCCGCATCAAGGCGGAGCTGCTGCCGCTGTACCCGCAGGTGGATGACGTGATCGGCCTGGAGCACACCTATGGCTGCGGCGTGGCCATCGATGCGCCCGACGCCATCATCCCCATCCGCACCCTGCGCAACATCAGCCTCAATCCCAACTTTGGGGGTGAGGTCATGGTGGTGAGCCTGGGCTGCGAAAAGCTCCAGCCCGACCGCCTACTGCCCCCGGGCAGCTTTCCCATCACCGACGAGCGTGATGCGGCGCTGGGCCCGGAGACCGTGTGCCTGCAGGCCGAAGAGCATGTGGGCTTCATGTCCATGCTCGACCACATCGTGCAAAGCGCGCGCCCGCACCTCACGCGGCTGAATGCCCGCCGCCGCGAGACCATCCCCGCCAGCGAGCTGGTGCTGGGCGTGCAGTGCGGCGGCAGCGATGCGTTCTCGGGCGTCACCGCCAACCCAGCCGTGGGCTTTTGCGCCGACCTGCTGGTGCGCGCCGGCGCCACCGTGATGTTCAGTGAAAACACCGAGGTGCGCGATGCCGTGGAGCAGCTCACCAGCCGCGCCGCCACGCCCGAAGTGGCCCAGTCCATCGTGCGCGAACTGGGCTGGTACGACCAGTACCTCGACCGGGGCCGTGTGGACCGCGCCGCCAACACCACGCCGGGCAACAAGGCCGGTGGCTTGTCCAACATCGCCGAGAAGGCCATGGGCTCCATCATCAAGAGCGGCACCGCTCCGATCTCGCACGTGCTGGCCCCGGGCGAGAAGCTGCGCCGTGACCAGCGCGGCCTGGTGTACGCCGCCACGCCCGCCAGCGACTTCATCTGCGGCACGCTGCAGCTGGCCGCTGGCATGAACCTGCATGTGTTCACCACCGGCCGGGGCACGCCCTACGGCCTGGCCGAATGCCCCGTGGTCAAGGTGGCCACGCGCACCGACCTGGCCCGCCGCTGGAATGACCTGATGGACATCAACGCCGGCAAGATCGCCGACGGCGAGGCCAGCATTGAAGACCTGGGCTGGGAGATGTTCCACTTGCTGCTCGACGTGGCCAGCGGCCGCAAGAAGACCTGGGCCGAGCAGTGGAAGCTGCACAACGCGCTGGTGCTGTTCAACCCCGCGCCGGTGACTTGAAGTGACACCCCCTGAGTCGCTTCGCGCCTTCCCCCTCTCTCGCATTGCTGCGCAATCCGGGAGGGGGACGCTCCCAGCGCGGCGGGGCGGCCCTTGCACGGGAGCTCTGGCTTGGCCCGCGCCCGTTGCATGCGGCGGGGTGAGGCATAGGTAAATGAATCATTGAAATGTCGTTCTTGCAGCCTGCGTCCCTGAGCGCTTGAACACCCCTCAACAGCCCGTCTTAACGCGGGCTGTTTCACTAGAGAGACACGATTTCACATGGGTCACACCCGATTTTCCGACCGCAAGGTCGTCGTGGCGCTGGCGCTGCTGTGCTGCCTGCTCTGGGGCAGCTCGTACCCTGCCATCAAGACCGGCTACGCCTGGTTTGGCATTGCCAGGAGCGACATTCCCTCGCAGCTGGTATTCGCCGGTTGGCGCTTCCTGGGGGCGGGGCTGATCCTGCTGGCCTGGGCCGTGGCCATGCGCAAGGCTGTCTGGAGCCTGGGCTTTGCAGCAGGGCGACAGCTGGTGGTGCTGGGCCTGGCGCAGACCACGCTGCAGTACGTGTTCTTCTACGTGGGGCTGGCGCACACCACCGGGGTCAAGGGCTCGATCATGAACGCCACCGGCACCTTCTTCAGCGTGCTGCTGGCGCACTGGGTCTATCACAACGACCGGCTGAGCCACGCCAAGCTCTGGGGCTGCCTGGTGGGCTTTGTGGGCGTGATGGTGGTCAACCTGGGGCGCGGCACGCTGGACCTGGACTTCACGCTGCTGGGCGAAGGCTTCGTGGTGATCGCCGCCTTCGTGCTGGCCGCGGCCAGCATCTACGGCAAGCAGGTGTCGCAGCGCATGGACTCTGTGGTGATGACAGGCTGGCAACTGGGACTGGGTGGCGCCGCGCTGCTGGCCCTCGGCTGGGGCCTGGGGGGCTCGCTCTCGGGCTTCACCTGGGGCTCGGCCGCGCTGCTGGTGTACCTGGCGCTGTTGTCGTCGGCCGCGTTCTCGCTGTGGAGCATCCTGCTCAAACACAACCGCGTGAGCCAGGTCACGGTGTTCAACTTCACCGTGCCGATCTTTGGCGCGGCGCTGTCGGCACTGTTTTTGGGCGAGGCGCTGTGGGAGTGGAAGAACCTGCTGGCCCTGGTGCTGGTGTGCGCGGGCATCTGGCTGGTGACGCGCGATGCGCCAGCCGCCAAATAGATGCCCCCTAAACTTGCGGCCATGGCTTACTCCCTTTCCCGCGAAGCGTTTCAACAAGAGCTCCACGGCCAGCGCACCGACCTGTTCACCTTGCGTGGCGCGGGCGGGCTGCAGGTGGCCGTGAGCAACTACGGCGCCCGCCTGGTGCAGGTGGCGGTGCCCGACGGGCAGGGCGGCCTGGCCGATGTGGCGCTGGGCTACGACAGCCTGCAGGGCTACCTGGACGGCCAGCTCTCCATGGGCGCATTGATCGGGCGCTGGGCCGGGCGGTTGCGTGCGGGCACGCTCACTCTGCCGGAGGGTTCGCCTTTGCAATTGCCCACCAACAGCGGTCCCCACCACCACCATGGTGGTCCCCGGGGCAGCCGCTTCCAGGTGTTCACGTTGGAGGAGGTGGGGGCCGATGCGCTCACCCTGGGCCACACCTTTCGCACCGAAGACGACGGTGTGCCGGGCACGGTGCGCCTGCAGCTTCGCTTGCAGGTCACGGCCGACAACGCGCTGCACATGGCCTGGACGGCCGAGGCGCTGGACGCACCCACCGTGCTGAACCTCACTGGGCATGCGTTCTTCAACCTGGCGGGCCGTGGCAGCACCCACGGCCACACCCTGCAGGTGCCCGCCAGCCGCTATGTGCCGCTGGCCGCCGACGTGTGCCCCACCGGTGCGCTGGCTGCGGTGCAGGGCACGCCATTCGACTTTCGCGAGGCCCGCCATGTGGGCGATGCTGTGGCGGCGCCCAGCGAACAACTGGCCCAGGCCGGCGGGCTGGACCACTACCTGGTGCTGGACGAGCCGGATGCATCCCGTGCGCCGCCCGTGTCATCCATCACCCCGTCAGGCCTTCGGCTGGCCGCGCTGCTGAGCGAGCCCGTCAGCCGCCGTGCGATGGAGGTCTGGAGCACAGCGCCCGGCGTGCAGGTCTATGCGGGCCATGGCCTGAAGGCGGACCCGGCGCGGGACCGGGGCCGTGGCGCGCAGCAGGGCAACTGGCTCTGGCAGCCGGGTGACGGTATCTGCCTGGAACCCATGGAGTACCCCGATGCGCCCAACCACGCCGCCTTTCCCATGCGCTGGTTGGCGCCCGGGGAGGTGGTGCGGGGCGCGATCGTGTACCGGTTTCGCGGCCTCTGAGCGCGGTGGCCGGCGAGGGCCCCGATTTTCGGCAGGTCGCGCTACCATGCCACCTGGCTTTCAACCGAGGTCGCTCATGGATACAACCGTTGCACCCAGCACTGACTGGAAGGAAGTGGTGGCGCCCGACGAAGCCCGGCGCTTTGCCGGGTATGCCCGCCAGTTCGCCGAACTACAGGCGCGCAAGTCGCACAAGTACGGCAATGGCCGTGGCCTGCACCGCAAGCAGCTCACCGCCGCGCGGGGCCAGCTGCAGGTGCTGGGCGATCTGCCTGCGTTTGCGTCCCACGGGCTGTTTGCCCAGCCCGCACAGTACGACGTGCGGGTGCGGCTGAGCAATGGCGGCATGGACAAGGCCTCCGACCGCAAGCCCGACATCCGGGGCTTTTCGTTCAGCGTGCTGGGGGTGAAGGGCGATTCCGCCCTGGGCAACGGGCCCGCCAAAAGCCAGGACTTCACGCTCATCAACCAGGAGAAGTTCGCCTTTCCCCAAAGCGGCGAGTTCGTGGACTTTGTGGTGGCTGCCTCGCATGGCGGCGGCGCGCTGATCAAGTTCCTGGTGCAGCGCCACGGGCTGCTGGGGGCCGCCAGGCAGATCGCCAAGACGGCCAAGACTTTCGGCCGGCCCTTCGGCGGCTTTGCCGCCCATGCCGTGCACAGTGCCGCGCCCATCGCGTGTGGGCCCTATGCGGTGCGTGTGCGCCTGCTGCCCCATGTCGCCAATGGAGCACCGGTCACCCAGGTGCAGGACGATTGGAACGCCGAGTTTTCGGCCCGCCTGCGCCAGCAGGACCTGGTGTGGGACCTGCAACTGCAGCCCTTCGTGGACGAGGCCACCACCCCGATCGAAGATGCCAGCGTGGACTGGCCCACACCCTACACCACCGTGGCCCGGCTGACCCTGCCCCGGCAGGATCCTGCGGCCGACCCCGCGCTGGCCGCCGAGGTGGAGGCCGCCGTGTTCGACCCCTGGCAGGCACTGGCGGCGCACCGGCCGCTGGGCGACGTGATGCGCGCCCGCAAGGTGGTGTACTTCGAGAGCCAGAAGGGGCGCGGGGCGGTGTAGCCTGGGTCGCCCCGAAGCGGCTCGCAAAGCCCGCCGAAGCGGTTCTGGCCGGGCGCCGTGTCGCAGGCAGCACGAGGAGGAGCACCACAACAGGCGGCAACGTTCGACGCGCCGAGCCTGGCGCGTTCCCGGCTCTAAGTTTCGTCTAAGTGTTGGTGCCCACACTGCCCTCCATCGCAACTCCGATGGGAAAGGCACCACACCATGAACACCACGACGCTGACCTCCACCCCCCGCCGCCTCATCCTGGCCCTGGTGGCCGCAGGCGCGGTGGGTGCCACCGGCGCGGGCCTCATCACGGGGCACCAGGCCCGGGCCCTGACTCCCTCCGCGCCCATCGTGGCCCAGACCCCGGCGGCCCCGGGCGGCGCGCTGCCCAGCTTCGCGCAGATCACCGCGCAGAACGGCCCTGCCGTCGTCAACATCAGCGTGACGGGCAGCACCAAGACGGCGATGGCCAATGACGACGAGGACGATGACGAAGGGCGGCCCACAGCGCGCCAGCGCCGGGGCCCGCAGATCGACCCGAACGATCCGTTCTACGAGTTCTTCCGCCAGTTCGGTTTTCCCGGCGGGGGTGCGCAGGGCCAGCCCAACGTGCCCACGCACGGCCAGGGCTCGGGCTTCATCGTGAGCCCCGACGGCCTGGTGCTGACCAACGCCCATGTGGTCAAGGGCGCGAGCGAGGTCATCGTCAAGCTCACCGACCGGCGCGAGTTCCGGGCCAAGGTGCTGGGCTCCGATCCCAAGACCGACGTGGCCGTGCTCAGGATCGACGCCAAGAACCTGCCCACCGTGCGCCTGGGCAGCACGCGCGACCTGCAGGTGGGCGAATGGGTGCTGGCCATCGGCTCGCCCTTCGGCTTCGAGAACAGCGTGACGGCGGGCGTGGTCAGCGCCAAGGGCCGCTCGCTGCCCGACGACAGCCTGGTGCCCTTCATCCAGACCGATGTGGCCGTGAACCCCGGCAACTCGGGCGGGCCGCTGTTCAATGCGCGCGGCGAGGTGGTGGGCATCAACTCGCAGATCTACAGCCGCTCGGGCGGCTACCAGGGCGTGTCCTTCTCCATCCCCATCGAGCTGGCGGCCAAGATCAAGGACCAGATCGTCGCCACCGGCAAGGTGCGCCACGCGCAGCTCGGTGTGGCCGTGCAGGAGGTGAACCAGGCGTTTGCCGAATCGTTCGCGCTCGACAAGCCCGAGGGCGCCCTGGTCGCCAGCGTCAGCAAGGGCAGTCCGGCCGACAAGGCGGGCCTGCAGGCCGGCGACGTGATCCGCCAGGTGGACGGCCAGCCCATCGTGGCCTCGGGCGACCTGCCCGCCTGGGTGGGGCAGGCGCAGCCGGGCCAGCAGGCCAGGCTCTCGGTGTGGCGCCAGGGCAAGCCGCTGGAGCTGACCGCCACGCTGGGTGATTCCAGCGACAAGGCCAGCAAGCAGGCGCGCAACGACGATGCCGTGGGCAAGGGCCAGCTGGGGCTGTCGCTGCGCCCGCTGGACCCCGAGGAGCGCCGCGAGGTGGGCGTGAGCGAGGGCCTGGTGATCGAGCAGGCGCGAGGCCCCGCCGCCGCGGCCGGCGTGCAGCCCGGCGACGTGCTGCTGGCCATCAACGGCGCGCCGGCCCGGAACATCGAGCAGGTGCGCACGGCCATGGCCAAGGCGGGCAAGTCGGTGGCGCTGCTCATCGAGCGCAACGGCGACAAGATCTTCGTGCCGGTGCGCCTGGGGTAGGCCGTGGGGGAGGCCCGCCGTCGGAAAAGACCCTGCGGCGGGCTGCGCGCATCAGCGCGGCAGCGCCTCCACTTCCTTGGTCCAGCGGTCGATCAGGCGCCTGCGCTCTGCGGCCTTGCCGTATTTCTCGAAGTCGTATTTGATGAGCTTGACGTTGTCCAGCGTCGGGATGCGCGGGTCCATCTTGAAGCTCTTGTTGGCGGGCACCTGGTAGCTGCCGACCTGGGCGCCCACGGCCTGGCCTTCGGGGCTCATCAGCCAGTCGTAGTATTTCTTGGCGTTCTCCATGTTGCGCGCGCCTTTCACCAGCGCGATGCCGCCCACCTCGTAGCTGGTGCCTTCGCAAGGCGCCTGGGTCTTGACCGGGTACTTGTCGGCCTTCCACTTCTCGAAGTTGAACATGAAGGTGATGCCCACGCCCACCTCGCCCTTGGCCACGTTGGGTGCCTGCGCCTGGCCGCTGCGGGTGTAGGTGGTGGTGTTCTTGTGCAGCGCCTTGAGGTAGTCGAAGGCCTTCTCCTCGCCCATGAGCTGCACCAGCCCCGCGATCACCGTGTAGGCCGTGCCGCTGGAGGCAGGGTGCGAGATTTCCACTTCGCCCTTGTACTGGGGCTTGATCACATCGGCCCAGCACTGCGGCTCGGGCAGCTTTTTCTTCTTGAGCGTCTCGGTGTTGTAGCCAAAGCCGATGGCCGAGCTGTAGAAGCCCCCCACCTGGTGGCCCGACATCGCGTACTGGCGCACGCTCCAGCCGTGCAGGTCATGCAGGTAGGCCGGGCGGTATTCGGCCAGCAGGCCCTGCTCGGCCGCTTGCAGGAAAGGGTCGCCCGTGCCGCCCCACCAGATGTCGGTCTTGGGGTTGTTGGCCTCGGCGCGCAATTGGGCCGCGATCTCGCCCGTGCCTTTGTGGGCCTGGTTGACCTTGATGCCGGTCTTCCTGGTGAACTCCTTGGCGGCGGCTTCGCACCAGGGGGCGTCGGTGCTGCACAGCGCGTTGACCGCGCCCTGTGCCTGGGCGCCTGCCGACAGCGAGGCCAGCACGGCCGCGGCGGAAATGAACCGAATCTTGTGGAATGCCATCGATCTTGCTCCTTGTTCTCTGTTGGTATGGATCGAACTGAGGGTCGGGCAGTGGGCCCGACGCACGATGATTGTGACAGTGATGTGACAGAAAAACGGCGAACGGGATGCTCCGCATGGCGGTGGGCCGTGGCGCCACCGCTATCCTTTGAGGGGCGATTCCCCTCGATCCATTGAACCCATTGCCATGCGCCTCTTGCTTGTTGAAGACGACCCCATGATCGGCGAAGCCGTGCAGGACCTGCTGCGCGCCGAGCACTACGCCGTGGACTGGGCGCGCGACGGCGATGCGGCCGACACCGCCTTGCGCACCCAGCCCTACGACCTTGTGCTGCTGGACCTGGGCCTGCCCAAGCGCGACGGCCTGGCCGTGCTGCGCGACCTGCGGGCCCGCAAGAACCGCACCCCCGTGCTGGTGGCCACCGCGCGCGACGCCGTGGCGCAGCGCATCGAAGGGCTCGACGCCGGGGCCGACGACTACGTGCTCAAGCCCTATGACCTGGACGAGCTGCTCGCCCGCATCCGCGCGCTGCTGCGCCGCGCCGCCGGGCGGGCCGAGCCGGTGTACGAGCACAAGGGCGTGTGCATCAACCCCGCCACGCGCGAGGCCACGGTGCAGGGTGTTCCCGTCGTGCTCTCGGCGCGCGAATGGGCGGTGCTGGAGCCGCTCATCGCCCGGCCCGGCATGGTGCTGTCGCGCCAGCAGCTCGAAGACAAGCTCTACGGCTGGGGCGACGAGGTGAGCAGCAACGCGGTGGAGGTCTACATCCACGGCCTGCGCAAGAAGCTCGGCGCGGAGGTGCTGCTCAACGTGCGCGGCGTCGGCTATCTCGTACCCAAGGCATGACCCGCAAGCTCACCCAGGCCCTCCAGGGGCTGCTTCCCCGATCCCTGCGCATGCGGCTGCTGGTGTTTCTGCTCGCGGCCATCGTGCTGGCCGGGGCGGTGCAGGGCGCGCTGGCCTACCGGGGCGCGCTGGCCGAGGCCGATGCGCTGTTCGATTACCACATGCAGCAGACCGCGCTGGCCCTGCGTTCGGGCCTGCCGGTGGATGCGCAGGGCCTGGGGCCGGGCCTGGACCCCGAGGACGAGAACCACGAATTCATCGTGCAGGTGTGGACCAACGAGGGCCTGCGCATCTTTGAATCGGCCGTGGGCGCGGCCCTGCCGCAGATCGCCGTGCTGGGCTTCACCGACGTGCAGGCGCGCGGCGGCACCTACCGGGTGTTTTCGATGCAGACGCGCTCGCAGGTCATCCAGGTGGCGCAGAACATGGCCGCGCGGCGCGACATGGCCCGCAGCCTGGCGCTGCGCACGCTGGCGCCGCTGGCCATCATGGCGCCGCTGCTGGTGCTGGCCGTGTGGTGGGGCGTGAGCCGCTCGCTGGCCCCGGTGGAGCGCGTGCGCCGACAACTGGCCCAGCGGCAGGCCGACGACCTCTCGCCGGTGAACGACGCGCAGCTGCCCGACGAAGTGCAGCCGCTGGTGAGCGAACTCAACCTGCTGTTCGAACGCGTGCAGCGCGCCTTCACCGCCCAGCAGCACTTTGTGGCCGATGCGGCGCACGAGCTGCGCTCGCCCCTGGCCGCGCTGCGCCTGCAGCTGCAGGGCCTGCAGCGCGCGGGCGACGATGTGGCGCGCGCCGCCGCCATCGAACGCCTGTCCGCCGGCATCGACCGTGCCACGCGCCTGGTGGAGCAACTGCTCACCCTCGCCCGGCAAGAGGCCGGAACGGCCGCCACCGACCCCGTGGACCTGCGCGCCGTGGCGCAGCTGGCCCTGGCCGACGTGGCCCCCGCCGCCCAGGTGCGCGGCATGGATGTGGGCCTGCTCGATTCCGACGCCGCCACCGTGCCCGGCAACGCCGAGGCCCTGCGCATGCTGGCGCGCAACCTGCTCGACAACGCCATCAAATACACTCCGCCCGGCGGCCGGGTGGACCTGCAGGTGCGCGCCGGCAATGGCCATGCCGTGCTCACGGTGGAAGACAGCGGCCCGGGCATCGCCCCCGAACACCGCGAGCGCGTGATGCAGCGTTTTGTGCGCGAAACCGCCGATGGCGCTCCCGGCAGCGGCCTGGGCCTGGCCATCGTGCAGGCCATCGCGCAAGGCCATGGCGCCACCGTGCAACTGGGGGCCTCGCCGCGCCTGGGCGGCTTGCTGGTGACCGTGCGGTTTGGTGCAGGTCTGCTGGCGGCAAACCCCCTGGACGCAGGCGACATGGGTTGATGGTGCTTCAAATTTGATAGCTTTTGGCGCTTGATGGATAAGCGCTGGAGGCCAAAAACACTCAAAATCTGAAGGCTGGAGGTGTCTGCAGACACCGTCGCCTCTGCGCCAGGCCCCGTGGGCGCGCCGCCGCACAATGCGCAGGCGCCGCACCCACTGTGGCGCCCCTGTCTCCCATTGCCCAAGGAAGCACCCGCATGCACTTCATCGTTCTCGGCGCAGGCGCCATTGGCTGTTATGTGGGGGGGCGCCTGGCAGCGCACGGCCAGCCGGTCTGCCTGGTGGGGCGCCCGCATGCGCTGGAGCCCATCGCCCAGCAGGGCTTGAAGGTGACGGACCTGGACGGGTTCGACCGCACCGTGCCCGTGTCTGCGCTGCGGCTGGCCCCCACGCTGGCCGACGCCGCCCCCGGCGCCGACAGCATCATCCTGCTGTGCGTCAAGAGCGGCGCCACCGAGTCCGCCGCGCGCGAACTGGCGGCGGCCTGCGCGCCCGGCACCCCCGTCATCTCGCTGCAGAACGGCGTGGACAACGTGGCCCGCGTGGCGGCGCTGGCCCCCGGCCTGAACGTGCTGGCGGGCATGGTGCCGTACAACGTGGTGCTGCGTGGCGCCCAGGTGCACCGCGCCACCGCGGGGCATCTGCAGCTGCAGCGCGACGCCGCCACCGAGCGCATCGCGCCGGTGTTCGATGCGGCGGGCCTGGCCACCGTGCTGCCCGCCGATATCCGCGCGGTGCAGTGGGGCAAGCTGCTGCTCAACCTGAACAACCCGGTCAATGCGCTGTCGGACCTGCCCTTGCGGCAGGAACTGCTCGACCGCGACTGCCGCCGCGTCTTCGCCGCCCTGCAGACCGAGGCGCTGCGCGTGATGGCGCGCGCGGGCATCACCCCCGCCCAGGTCACCGCCGTGTCGCCCACGCTGCTGCCCCATGTGCTGCGCCTGCCCAACTGGCTGTTCACCCGGCTGGCCAAACGCATGCTGCAGATCGACGCCAAGGCGCGCTCGTCGATGTGGGACGACCTGGAAGCCGGGCGCGTGACCGAGATCGATGCGCTCAGCGGCGCGGTGGTGCGGCTGGCGGCGCAGCATGGGGCACGGGCACCGCTCAACGCGCGCATGTGCGAACTGCTCGGCGGCCCGCGCCAGCGGCTGAGCGGCAAGCAGATGCGGCAGGCGCTGGGGCTGTGACCAGTCAGGCCAGCGCCTTGTCCAGCGGCACCCGCAGCCCCGACTTGAGGCTGCCCAGCGCCACCGAGGTGCGAAAGCGCCGCACATTGTCATCCCCCTCGAACAGCCGCTGCGTCAGGGCCTCGTAGTCCGCCATCGACGCCACGGTGACCACCAGCAGGTAGTCGGCCTCCCCCGTCACGCTGTAGCACTGCTGCACCGCGCCCTCGGCCGCGATGCGCGCGCGCAGCGGGGCGGTGCGGTCGGGGCGCTCGTTCTCCAGGTGCACCTCCAGCACGATGGTCAGCGGCATGCCCACTTTCACCGGGTCGAGCACGGCCACGTTGGCGCGGATGACGCCGCTGTCGTGCAGCCGCCGGATGCGCCGCTGCACGGCGGGCGCCGACAGGTTCACCGCCTGCGCAATCACCCGCTGGGGCGTGGTGTTGTCGGTCTGCAGGATGTCCAGGATCGCGAGGTCGAAGCGGTCGAGCGGGGGCGGGGTGGGCATGGAATCCTCTCAAGCAGCGAGCGAAAGTTGCGTGCACGGCCCGAAATAAGAGAAAAAAGCACGCACGGGTCGAACTATATTTTTACCCATGACCGCGTCGCGCTTTCAACGATTCTTTCCCTTCCTGGCTGTTCTGGGCTCCGTCACCGCCCTGGGCATTGGCACGTCCTGGGCCAAGCAGCTGCTGTTTCCCGCCGTGGGCGCGCAGGGCACGACCGCCTTGCGCGTGGGTTTTTCCGCCGTGCTGGTGCTGCTGCTGTGGCGGCCGTGGCGCTGGCGGCTGTCGCGCGCGGATGCCGCAGCCCTTGCCTGCTATGGCGCGGCGCTCGGGGGGATGAACCTGATGTTCTACATGTCGCTGCGCACGCTGCCGTTTGGCCTGGCCGTGGCCATCGAATTCTCGGGGCCCCTGGCGGTGGCCATCTGGTCGTCGCGCCGCGCGGTGGATTTCGTGTGGGTGGCCCTGGCGATGGCCGGGCTGGGCATGCTGCTGCCGCTGGGGCTCAACGGCAGCACGCTGGACCCGGTGGGGGTGCTGTATGCCCTGGGCGCGGCCGTGTTCTGGGCGCTGTACATCGTGTTCGGCAAGCGCGCCGGGCACCTGCACGCGGGGCATTCGGTATCGCTGGGTCTTCTGGTGGCGGCGCTGGTGGTGGTGCCGGTGGGCGTGGCGCATGCGGGCGCTGCGCTGCTGTCGCCGGCCTTGCTGCTCATCGGGGTGGCGGTGGCGGCGGTCTCCAGCGCCATTCCGATCTCGCTGGAGATGATGGCGCTCAAGCGCCTGCCCAAGGAGGCTTTCGGCATCATGATCAGCATGGAGCCCGCCGTGGCCGCCGTGCTGGCCGTGGGCCTGCTGGACGAGCACCTGAGCCTGCTGCAATGGCTGGCCATCGGCTGCATCGTGGCGGCGTCGATGGGAAGCGCGTTCACGGCGGGGCGGTCCGCCGCACCGGGGCACGCCGCGCCGCATCCGGCCTGACACGGCGGGCGATGCCCGCCGCGACGGTTCCGTCGCGGACAGGCTCCAGTCTGGCGGGCGCGGCCCCTCTCTCCGATCCCTTGCCCACCCGATGGCGGCCCGGCGCGGGCGATGCCTGGGTTGTGCTACCGCGATTCCCACACCCGAACCTCGCGGCGGCCTACGTCATCGCGCCGCCGCCTTTTCTACCGTGGAAGCCATGGAGGGATGGCACGCTGGCATCCCCGATGCCCGCCCGGGCGCGGCCCCGCGCCGGGGGCAGGAGCGGTGGCCGTCCGCTGGACGCTGCACCGATCGATATACCCACCACAGCCCCTACAGGAGTCGCCCATGCGCATTCCCCCGCTGCCCCAATCCGAAGTCGACGAGGCTGAACGCAAGGTCAGCGCCATCCTGGAAGACCTCGAAGAAACCACCGATTCCGATGTCAAGGACATCGACCTGGAAGACGTCGTGGAAACCGATACCGCCAGCGGCAAACCCGCCGTGCACCAGACCGTGGACATCACCGTCCAGCCGCGTGCCCGGCGCAAGTGGCTCAAATGACGACCACGCCCCAGGAGATGGGTGGCCTGCGGTGGGCCTGCCTGCCCGCCGGTCACCCGGTGGCCGAACCCCGGCCTTCGCGCCACTGCAGCACACGCGCCACCAGTTCGGCATAGCCGGGCTCGGCGTGCGCCAGCAAGGGCAAGCCCGTCTCTCGCACCGCGTGCCCGACTGCCGGGGCCCACTGCGGGGTTCCAGGTTCTGCCTGGCTGCGGGCCATCTTTGCCAGCACCAGTTCCTGGCCCCAGAAGTACACCTGCTGCGCGTGCACGTTCGATTGCATGCGCTGCACATCCGCCAGGGCCTGGGGTTCGGCCAGCCCGAGCCAGATGTCGGCATACAGAAAATCGACGGGCGCGCCCTGGGGTTGCCATTGCAGCGCATCGGACTGAACCAGTGCCACCTTGCGCGCGGCGGCATCGGGCAGCCCCTCCAGCACACGGCACAGGCCAAACAGCTGCAGCACGTCCTGGTCCCGCTCGACCACCGTCACGCGGTCCACCGCCGGCTGCAGCGCCATGTTGGCCGCAACCCAGCCCATGCCCAGCCCCATCACGACGACGTGGCCGCGGACATGGCGCAAGGGCAGCTCCTGGCTTTCGATTTCCATGGGCGAGAGCGACATCCAGGTGTCCCACCCGCCCTCGTCGTTCTCGCGCATCAGCACGGCTGAACCCGAGGCGACACACGGGCCGCTGTGGTAGCCGCAGTCCAGCCCGACGCCGCCACGCCTGATCCGCCAGGGGCCCACGGCACCATCAGGGTAGTGCGGCGTGTGCCAGGGCGATGTGAAGACGGGCAACCCGAGCGCTTGCGCCAGCACGCTGGCGGAAGGCTCTGAAAAGGAAGCGGCGGGCAGAGGAGGGGATGGTGGCGGTGTGGACACGCGGCTATCTTAGAGGACGCCTTCGTGGCCGGAAGCAGGGCGCGGTGGTCCAAGATCGGCCCCCGCCCGGACGTCTTTCACGCCTGGGGCCGTGCCTTGGTTGCGAGTGTCCGGGTTCAAATGCGCGCGATGGGCCGGGTCGAGCACGGCATCCGGCCTGGCGCGTGGTGCTTTCAGCTACGGCTCTCCCATCGGAGTGCATCCTCTGGCGGGCTTGGTTTGTGGCCCGCCTCCTACGGCAGCAGGCCACGGTACGGCGCCCAATGGGCTTTCTGCCCAAGGAGCGCACCATGGCCACAGACCCCAACGAACACCCCGCCCACCGAGTCCCCGAGGAATTTCCTCTGCCCCCGGGCGATCTGCCGCCCAGCACCGAACCGCCGACCCTGCCACCACAACCGCAGCTGCCCGATGGCTCCGGTCCAGATCCCTACCAGGGCGAAGTTGAGAACGAGGACGATGACCCGGTCGGCAAGCCGCCGAGGATGTGAGCCGATAGCCGCCCTGGCGCTCCGCCTGAGCGAGGGGGCCGGCTCCACCAAGCCTGCGCAGCCCTGACGGCGCTTGTATCTCGGCAACCAGGGCACATGCCTCTCTTCGGGCGACTGTGACGCTGGGTGTGGGCGACGCCATGCGTACGGTGAGGCCTAAAGCAATCTTGCACCGTAGACCGCGGCAGGGAGCGGCCCCGCTCTCGAAGAATGGCGGGCTGTCAGCTGCCAGGCGGCTGATGCAGGGGCAGGCCTTCAGCTGTGGTGATCGGAGTTGGCGCGGTAAGTGATCCAGCCCGCGGTGGTCGGCACGCCGCCCGGACGATCTTTTGGATGGCTGCGACCTTCCAGCACAGGCACCTCGTCAAAGTCGAACGGGCTGAGCCCATCGATGCAGGCGACGTTCACACCATACTGCGTGGGCACGGAACGCCGGGAGTGAAAGGTGTATATCCCGCACACGGAGCAGAAATAGTGCTTGGCCTGTCCGGTGTTGAATTGATAGAGCGTCAGTTTGTCCTCACCCGCATGCACATGAACGTCATCCAGGTTGACAGAGACTGCTACCGCGCCCCGCATGCCGCAATACGAGCAGTTGCACCGGCGCGCGCTGCGCAATCCATCGGTCAACAGCAGAGTGAACTTCACGGCGCCGCAATGGCAACTGGCGTGAAGCTCTTTGCGGCCGTCGAAATCAGCTGGGGTCAAAATCGCCTCCACTAACGAATCAGCACATGAACAGATGAGCCATCCGGATCGACTGGCGCAACGCCAGGTCCGCTCCTGGCCGGATTCTGCCCGATGACGAACGGTGCGGCGCCCGCGTGCCTAGGTTCGAGCTGGCGGCATCTGGTCGAAAGCCGAGAGCGGCATTTCCGTCCCGTCATGAGCGACCACCACGCCTGCCGTGGAATCGGAAATCTCAATCGGACGGCTCCAGAACTCGGTCTTGGGAGGTGGCTCCTTCCGATTCTGGTCCGCAACGGCGCCATAGCATCGGGTGATGTACAAGTCCTCTGCCTGCTGGGCTGTCAGGATGATCTTCTGGGGGTACTTGTTTTCGTGGTCACGCCAGTGGGTGCGGAACGCGTTCGAGAGGCGGCGGAATACATCCAGCATGCCTGGGCGATAAGGGGGGAGGTCAACAATGTTCTGGGCTGCCATGGGTTCGATTTTGCCCATGAAACCCGGAAGAAAAAAAAGCCCGCACTCAGCGGGCTTTAACTTGCTCAAGGCAAGGAGGGGAGGGTTGTCGCAGAGGAGGGCGACGGAGCAATCGTACGGGGGCTGACGGCCTGCTTTTGTCAGACAACGCCGCATGAATCCATGGCGGGCTGGGGGAAGGAGCGCCGTCTCAATGCCCGTAGGCGCGGGGCCAGCCAAGCGGCGAGGGCAGGCGCAAGCGGGCTGCAGCGGTGGGAGGTTACGGGGCGATCACCCTGCCGTACCGTGCTCCCACAATGTCCCCGGGAACGGATCGTTGGGTGTAAGTCGTTGATTCGTAAAGGGCTCGTGGTCCTCGACAGCTATCAAATTCTGGCCGCTAGACCGCATGGGCTCTAGATTCATGCTGCGTGGTGACAGAATGTGCCCCCACTTGTGCCCCCTGCCATTTCTGGTGCCCCTTGAAACTCACCGACACGAAGCTACGCACCCTCACCGAGCCCGGCAAACATTCAGACGGCCTGGGCCTCTATCTTGAAGTCACCAAGGCGGGCGGGCGCTACTGGCGCATGAAGTACCGCTTCGCCGGGAAAGAAAAGCGCCTCGCCTTCGGCGTTTACCCGGATGTGACCTTGAAGGCGGCACGTGAAGCGGCCACCAAGGCCCGCCGCCTGCTGCAAGACAACCAAGACCCAGGCGAAGCCCGCAAGGAGGAAAAGGCGCGGGTTATCCACGAAAGCCGCAACACGCTGGAGGTGGTCGCCCGCGACTGGCTGGAGCACCAGCGCGGCCGCTGGGAGCCCGTGACGATGGGCCGCATTCAGGCATCGCTGGAGAACGACATTTTTCCGGCGCTGGGTTCAAGGCCCATGGCCACGTTGAAGGCGCGCGACGTAATGGAGGCAGTAAAGGCCATCGAGGCGCGCGGTGCGGCCGACCAGGCCGGCCGGGTGCTGCAGCGGGTGAAGGCCATCTACCGCTGGGCAGTCACGCACCAGCGCATCGACAGCAACCCCATGCTCGATCTGGTGCCCTCTGAAATCCTCAAGCCGCGAACCGTGCAGCACCGGGCCGCGTTGTCCGAGAAAGAGCTGCCCGAGTTCATGCGAAGGCTCGCCGCCTATGAGGGCGCGCCCGCCATCGTGTTGGGCCTGCGGCTGCTGATGCTCACGGCCTGCAGGCCGGGCGAAGTGCGGGGCGCGCGCTGGGCTGAATTCGACCTCAAGGCAGCGCTGTGGACCATCCCGGCCGAACGCATGAAGATGCGCGAGGAACACCGCGTGCCCCTGTCCCAGCAGGCCCTCGAAGTGCTGGACAAGATCGTCGCCATCAGCGGCGGCCGCGAGCTGGTGTTCCCCAGTCCCTACTACCCCAGCAAATCGCTGAGCGAAAACACCTTCAATTCAGCCCTGGCTCGCATGGGCTACAAGACCATGGCCACAGCCCATGGCTTCCGTGCCCTGTTCTCAACAGTGGCCAACGAACACGGATGGAACCCCGACGTGATAGAGCGGCAGCTCGCGCACAAGGAGCGCAACGAGATACGGGCCGCATACCACCGCACCACGTACATGGCCGACCGCACGAAGCTGATGCAGTGGTGGGCCGACTACCTGCAGGCAGCAGGCGCCCGCAAGGGCTGAGCTACACCGCCCCGTTCTGAGCGGGCGCGCGCCGATGCTGCGCCTGCACTTGCCACCCGCAGTCCTGCGGCCGACGCCACGCGCTGCGGCCGGTGGCATGTGGTGGCCTGCCCAGCAGCCATGCAAGACGACCCCATGCCCTGGCGCGCTGTCGAGACCCCGCCGCGCCTGCTCGCTTCGTGCGTTGATTTCGCCGGGGTTGCCGCCTGGGTGCACAGCCAAGCCTGATGCGGGCTCACGGGGCGCTGCAGTGCCGCTTTCACTGCCGGGAATCGACGGAGTTTTGAGGCCGCGGGCCGGGTGGCTGCGGAACCTGTGACGTAACGGAAAGAACCTTTTTCAAACTAGAGATGCTTGGAATCGACTACCTACAAACCCACCAATGAAGACCAGTTTGTAGGCTTTGTAGGTAGTTCGTTTCGGGTATCTCAAATTTGGATTGGTATGGTTCCAGCAGGGTGCAGGCTGGTGACTGAGGCAAAACGCTTGCTCGCGCTTCGACGGTCGGTAAACCCTTCAAAGCCTACAAACCCCACCAAACAGCGACCACCCGGAAGGGGTTGCGGACGGTGCCTGCGCTTGTTCCGAATTTGATTTGGTGCGTGTTTCAGCAGGGTGCGAGCCGGTGCCGTGGGCAAAACACTTGCTCGCGCTTCGACGGTCGGTAAACCCTTCAAAGCCTACAAACCCCACCAAGCGGCGACCGCCAGGGAGACTTTGTAGATGGCGTTTCCGGGTATCTCAAATTTGAATTGGTAGGCGGTTCAGCGGGGTGCAGGCCGACGCCCCTGGGCAAAACACTTGCTCGCGCTTCGACGGTCGGTAAACCCTTCAAAGCCTACAAACCCCACCAAGCTACGCGCCCGACGACCTCAAAGAAGAACGCGCACTGTTTTTTACATGCGCGCGTTTCGTCCAAAAAGAACCCTCCAAAACCCACCAACCAGTCATCGGAATACGATCTCTTTAATTGAGCGCTTTCGTCATCGTGGCGGGCTAAGGCCTATTGGCTATCTGGCGCTTGAGTTCTTGTTACGTACCTCTACGCCATGCTCACTGGGCGCGTATTGGGTATTGGGTTGGATGGCTTGAGTGAAGCACAACCACCGGGCCCTGACGTGAAGGGGCTGCTGTCACCGCACGGTTTGGTATCAATGGGCAAGGTTGTGAGTGGTTTGAGGTGCACGGCTCCTGGTTCGAAAATAGGGGCTGAGTAAATGGTAAGTACGTGAATACGTGCGCCTCAAAATTAGGCTATGGGGACTGGTGGTATTTGCTATTCGCTATTAATTTTTGATAACAGGAAAAGTAGGTAACCCTTTACACCCCCAGCTTGAAGTGCTGATTGCAGTGCCACTGATCATAAAAAGTACCGATAGCATTACCATTGTCGGAGCCAGTGCTGAAACTACGGCTAGCTACGTGCGCATTTCATGATTTTTCTTTTGGGCGCTCACTGTCTGAAATTTCTTCCGTGGTTGCATTTGCGGAAATTTTATCAAGTATTCCCTTTTCAATTCTCTCCACTTGAGTGGAAATTATTCGATCACTTCTCTCGGTTAGCTTCTTTGCAATTAATGAAAAACCTGGTATTTTGGCGAGAGCATCCATTGAGTCGGAAAGCTTGCCGCTATTTTCAAGCGCTTCCATGATTGGATGATCGGCTTTGTTGTAGTCAGTGATGAGCTTGCCAGGGTTTTCGGCGCTGACTTGAAGAACGTTGAATAGAAGTCGAGTCCTAAGTTCTTCTTTGACTGCACTTTGATGAGGAAGTGTTTCGATTTGATTGGAGAGGCCAGAGAATGTTTTGCCCAGGACAGATTTGTGTGTGTATTCCTCAATTAGACGTTTTGATAAATTTAATTTCTTGTTTGTAGAGTAGGCGAGCCAGAGTACAGGAAAATAAATTGGGAGAATTGCCATTATCAACTTTGGCGTGTCTTGAATTACCTGAACAAGACTTTTGCCTTCGAATGCGAGCAAGTAAATATCTACCGAAAGTGGTATTAATGATATGCAGACTAATCCCAGGATTGCATTATTGAAATTTTTCTCGAAATTTGCGAGAGATGCAGACTCTTCTTCTTTCTTTTTTTCATAAGCGGCACTCAATCCTGCCGCCATTGAACCAGGCAGTAGGCCTATTAGTTGTTCATTGACCGATTCATAGCGAGCTGCTGATTTTGATAAAAGCTCTTCGAATTTTTTGTTTCGCTCGTCGAGTGTTTTTTCGTACCTGCTAGAGATCGATGATGCAAGCGTTTCGATCGATATGCTCAGATTTTGTGCTTGCTCACTTAGTGCTCTATAAGATTTGTCTAGATCGTCCTTCAAGCCGTCAATATGCTCAGTCTTTCCTTCTTCTTCATTGGTGATATCTTGACCTAGTATGCGTTTGTGTAATTCATCAATTTCTGATTTTCTTGATGTCGCATGAGAAAGAACCGCCTTGATGCTTTCTGAAAGTGCTTTAGATTCAACTAGCAGTCCTTGGGTGTTTTCCAGTGTGCTAGGTAATTCAGCCGTTTGGTCTAGGAGTGCTTTTGACTGTACAACATTCTGTGTAAGCTCTGCAATTTGTGCGTCAGTAAGATTTTTTGCTTCTACAAATTGATTGTAGGCCGCTAAACTAGCGTCGATTTGTTGTGTGAGCGTTTCACTTCTCGTCGCTGCCTGAGCCTTTTCCGCCTGAAGCGCTTGAAGTTCCTCAAGTGCTCTCACCTTGTATTGATTGAGTTCGTCTAGAGCAGCTTGAATTGCCCCTGCGCTAGAACGAGCCTGCACCTCCAAGGCTACGGTGTTTTCCGCTGCGACTCTTGCTTGCTGTTCTGCATCCGTTGGGCGTTGCCGAACCTCTGATTCAACATTGGATAGCCGAGATATTATGGTTGATTGAAATGAATCAAAATCTTCCTTGCTAACGCCAAAAATAGACATTTGTTCTCCGTTACTTTTTTGTTTGTTGAGAGGCGAATCCCTGGATAGGTAATTTAATGCAGGCCGCGAAAGCTTTTGCTTACATCTTTGGTTTATGATCTAAATTGGTATGGGGATAATGGTGAAAAATACTTGCTATCTAGCCTTGTATAGCATTGTTTGTATAAGCACGCAGTATTGGCTTCAGTCATAAGTCGATCCTCCTGGATGTCTACTGCACGTTGCTGAAACAGGTCCGTGAGCAAATTCGTTACAAATACTATAGCCTGCATGGAGTAGGCATGCGTACAACGACTGTGCTTGCTTGTGAAATATCCCGGCGTACTGCATCCGCGAGAGATGGGCAACTGAAGATCAAAGACTTTCTGACACTGCTGGCTACTGAGCCGGTGAGTGCAGGTCTGTCGGCGTTGCCTACTGATATGGTTTCGCTTGACCAACTGCTGTGCAGCATCGGCATCGGCATTGGCGCTGTAGCGGTGATCGCAGGGTGATAGCGTCCTAGCGCTCCTTCTTAGCCTCTCGTACTTTGAACCGCACCATTCCACGCGGCGCCATGGCGCGCCCGTCGTTTTCGCGCTCACTTTCCCCGCCACTAACTGTGGGGAGCGCAGCCACAACATAGGTTTCTTGGCTTTCAGCAGTCCACACAAGACCATAGGGACATGCAAAGAACAGCCACGCAAACCACACCCATCCAGGCCGGTCCCGGCCCGTCCGATGTGCGCCCGTACCGCGAGCGCTTGCTACGCATTGACGATGTGTGCTTCATGACCGGCCTGGGCCGCAGCACCATCTACGCCAAGGTCAAGGCCGGAGACTTCCCCAGCGCCGTGCAACTGCACGGCACCAGCGTGGCGTGGCGCGAAACTCAGGTGGACGCCTGGATTGCCTCACGCCCCGCCGTGGGTGCAGCGCCGCCAGTTCCACCAGCCCAGCCCGCCAAGCCAGGCAGGGCAAGCCGCGCGCCCCGTCCCGCACGCGCAGCAGCCATGGGAGCAATCTGATGGCCACCCGCATGATGTTCCTGTGCCCCCACTGCAAGGGCAAGACCAAGACCCGCACCAGCCGGGGCCTGTCGCCCACGCTGCGCGAGCTGATCTACCAATGCGAAGACCCGGAATGCGGCTACAGCTTCGTGGTGCAGGCCGAAGCCGTGCGCACTCTGTCGCCATCCGGGAAGCCTGATCCCGAAATCAACTTGCCCTTCGGCACTCGTGCGGCAGTACAGAAGACCGGTCCGTTGCATTCTCTTAGGGAGGGAGGGGAATGACCTTGCACCTCATGATGTCGGGCTCTGGAGATGGCCGCACGCTGTTGGGCCATCAATGCGGAACCGCAGCGCTAGGGGCGTTGCGTATGCGATCCGTGCACGATTGGGCCGTCCCCGTCTCTGTAGGCGCTTACAGTCAGCGGGGTGTGAGTTCTTTCCACCGGCTGGATGTTGGTCAACTCGCGGAATCGCTGAGCGCTCCGCTCAATCGTCGAGGATTGCTCGTTGAGTACCACAGGGCCACTAGACGGCAGTCCTTTGTCGGCCCAGTCAGACGCGTGCTCCGACAACGCCATGCACGCGCCCAGCACGTTCACATACTGCTCAAACTTGTCAAAAGTGGTGAGGTATTGGCTGTTCAATGCTTTGAGACCGAAGGCAATGGCGTTGAACTCTCCTTTGGCGGTAAATGCCGGACTCGAGACGTGTTGCGTGTGGTTCAGACCGCTTTTCAATCGCTTGGCTGCTTCATGAGCTTTAAGCATCAGTTGCAAGGCGATTCGTTCAGTTTCATGGATGGCGTCTTGCAAAAGCTTCTGCTTCTCGGCTTCTCGTTCTGTCGCCTCTACTATGCGGCGAGTCTCCCGCTCAACCGCTTCTTGAGTATGGCGAACCTCGGCCTTGTCAAAACTAACTTGTGCGACGCGAAGGCTTGCCGCAATTGCAATGACCGATCCCAGAGCTTGTATCCACCCGGGCCACTCGGTATCTTTGGGTCTGAAAAGGAACGCCACGTAGACGATGGACAGCATTCCAATCACTATCCACTGTATTGCCTCTTTGTATGTCTTTATCCAATTCACAATGAGCGCCTCTCTTGGTTGACCAGTAAGGATACCAACGCGTACACTAGCCCAGTCACGTCAAAAAAAGGCGTGATCGGGATTGGCGTCCCGTTGAACTTTCTGCGACGCAAGCCGCAGTTACTCCCGCAGAGTCCCTGCGGCTTGTTCGTTCGTGCCCCATTTTTTGGCGGCTCGGACAGGGAGCCGCAAGGCTCGCCGGTTCTCGCAGGAGGTTCCCGGTACGCCAACCTGTTCGAGCTGCCGCCCCCGATTGGCGTCGAGGGTGGCGGTTTTTGCAAACCGAACCTTCTGGAGGCCTTCATGGCTGACCGTACGCCCGCACGCGCATTGATCGCGCGCACCACCTCGCCCATCACGGGCACCCCCGACCCCATCCAGCTGCACGCCACCGC